>NZ_JAACJC010000001.1:0-577179 GCF_011033075.1 Cellulosimicrobium sp. SL-1
TCGTCGGGGACTCGCCGTCGAACGCGACCGTGCAGACCATCATGGGCGGCGCCGCGCTGCAGGCCGTGGTCCCCGAGGACGCCGAGGGCACCGGCTCCTTCCGGTACTCCGTGTCCGACGGCCGCGGGGGGACCGCGGAGGCCTCGGTGTCGCTGCGCGTCTCGCCGTGGGGGGAGAACGCCCCGCCGGAGCAGACGGGCGACCCCGTGGTCCGGGTGGAGCAGGGCGGGACGGCGTCGATCAAGGTGCTGCCGTACTTCAAGGACCCGGACGGCGACGACCTGTACCTCGCGTCGGCGGCCGCGACGGTCGCGGGCGACGACGTGCGCTCGCGCCCCGACGGCACGGTCGAGCTGCGCGACGGCGGCGGCTCGACGGGCCGCAAGATCGTCGGGGTCACCGTGGCGGACGGTCAGGGCGGCGTGTTCGAGGGCAAGCTGCTGGTCGACGTGGTGCCCGGTCCGCAGCCGCCGGTCGCGGTGAGCGACCACGTGGTGGTGCCGGCGGGGCAGCCGGTGACGGTGGAGCCGCTGCGCAACGACACCGACCCGAACGGGGACGAGCTGCGCCTGGCGTCGGTCTCGGAGTCGGCCCCGGCGCAGATCACGCCGAACTACGACGCGGGCACGTTCACGTTCCTCTCGATGGAGCCGCGCTCCTACGACCTGACGTACCAGGTGACCGACGGCCCGAACGCGACCACGGGCCTCGTCCGGGTCGACGTCCTGCCGCCCTCCGCGGCCGAGGGCGCCCCGATCGTCGTCACCGACACGGCCCTGCTGCCCACCGGCGGCTCGACCCTGGTCGACGTGCTCGCCAACGACACCGACCCGGCGGGCGGCGTCCTGGTGGTCCAGTCGGTCTCGGTCCCGGCGGACGCGGGCGTCTCCGTGGCCGTCCTGGGGCACCAGATGCTCCGCGTCACGGAGCTGCGGCGGCTCGACGGCCCCGTCAGCATCGCCTACACGGTGTCGAACGGCACGGAGTCGGCCGTGGGCGAGGTGCGGGTGGTGCCGGTGCCGGCGCCGACGCGGCTGCAGCCGCCGAACGCGGTCGCGGACGAGGTGACCGTGCATGCGGGGGACGTGGTGACGGTCCCGGTGCTGAAGAACGACACGCACCCGGACGGGTTGGAGCTGTTCCTGCAGCCCGAGCTGGAGCAGGACGTGGACCCGGCGCTGGGGGAGGCGTTCGTGTCGGAGGACACGCTGCGGTTCAAGGCGGGCTCGGAGGCGGGCACGGCGTACGCGATCTACCGGGTGCGGGACGTCAACGGGCAGGAGGACTCGGCCCAGGTCACGATCCGGATCCGTGACGGCGAGGACAACGCCCCGCCGCAGCCGCGCGAGATCGAGGCCCGGGTGCTGTCCGGTTCCAGCGTGCGCATCGCGGTGCCGCTGGACGGCATCGACCCCGACGGCGACTCCGTCCAGGTGACGGGGGTGGCGGCGCCGCCCGCGAAGGGCTCGGCGAGCGTCGTCGAGGGCTTCCTCGAGTACGCGGCCTCCAAGAACGCGACGGGCCTCGACACCTTCACGTACACGGTCCTGGACGCCCGCGGGGCGACGGCGACCGGGACCGTGCGGGTGGGGATCGCGCGGCCGGGCGAGAGCAACCAGTCGCCGGTCGCGGTGGACGACGAGGTGACGGTGCGCCCGGGGCGCACGGTCTCGGTCGCGGCGCTGGCCAACGACACCGACCCCGACGGGGACCAGGTCGGGCTGGTCCCGGGCGGGATCGAGGACACCCACGACCTGGACGCCGAGGTCGTGGCCGACCGCATCGTGCTGACCTCGCCCGACCAGGACGGCTCGTACACGTTCTACTACCAGATCCAGGACACCTACGGCGCCCGCGCGACCGGCGCGGTCACCGTGAACGTCTCGGCCAACGCGCCCCTGCTGCCCCCGGTCGCGCGCGACGACACCGTGCCCGTGGAGGACATCCTGGGCAAGACCGAGGTCACCGTCCCCGTCCTGGACAACGACGAGGACCCCGACGGCGCCGCGAGCGAGCTCACCGTCACCACCGACGCGAGCACCGCGAGCGTCACCCCCGACGGCGAGCTCACCGTCACCCTCACCGAGGGTCGCCAGGTCATCACCTACACGGCGACCGACATCGACGGCCTGACCGCCAAGGCCTTCGTCAAGGTCCCCGGCCTCACCGACCAGAAGCCCACGCTGCGGCCGGGCACGCAGCTCGAGGTGCTGGCGGGGGAGTCGCTCCCGATCGACCTCACCGAGCACGTGCTCGTCGTGGAGGGCCGCTCCCCGCGCCTGACCACCGAGGACAAGGTCAAGGTCACCGAGGGGGACCGGCAGGTCCCGTCCGTGACCGAGATCGTCTACACGCCCGACGCGGACTACACCGGCCCGGCGTCGGTGTCGTTCGAGGTGACGGACGGGTCGGGCCCGGACGACCCGGAGGGCCGGACGAACGTCCTGACGATCCCCGTCCAGGTGCTCCCGCCGGAGAATTTGCCGCCCGAGCTGTCGACCCCGACGCTCGACGTCGCGGCGGGCGAGGAGGCCTCGATCGACCTCGCGCGCTTCGCGACCGACCCCGACGGCGACCCCCTGACCTTCAAGGCCACCGGCCAGGCGCAGGGCGTGACCGTGTCCGTCGAGGGCACCACGCTGCGCGCCCAGGCGACCCCGGACGTGCCCAAGGGCTCGGTCGTGCAGGTCCCGATCACCGTCACCGACGGCGAGCACCCCCCGGTCGAGGGCACCGCGACCCTGACCGTCGTGGCCTCCACCCGGCCCTTGGCCCGCGCCAACCCCGACACCGTCGACGACGCCCACCAGGGCAAGGTCACCACCGTGCCCGTCCTCGCCAACGACTCCAACCCGTTCCCCGACCGGCCGCTGACCCTCGTCGACGCCGTGGTGGAGACGGGGCAGGGCACCGCCTCCGTCTCGGGCGACCAGGTCTCGGTCACCCCGCGCGACGACTTCGTCGGGGTCATGGTCGTCCGGTACCGGATCCAGGACGCGACGAAGGACCCCGACCGCGAGGTCGAGGGCCGCGTCCAGCTCAAGGTCCTGGGCAAGCCCGAGGCGCCCGCGACCCCGCAGGTCGTCGAGGTCCGCTCCAAGACGGTCGTGCTCACCTGGGACCCGCCGAACAACAACGGCGCCGACATCACCGGCTACACCGTGCGCTCCCAGAACGGCTACACCAAGGAGTGCGGCACCACCACCTGCACCCTCGACGGGCTGACCAACAACGTCGAGTACACCTTCACCGTCTACGCGACCAACGCCGTCGGCGACGGCCCCGCCTCCCCGGCCTCCGCCGTCGCCCGACCCGACGAGAAGCCCGACCCGCCCGCCGCACCCCGCCTCGAGTTCGGCGACAAGTCCCTCACCGTCACCTGGACCAACAAGACCTACACCGACCGCTCGCCGATCCAGGCCGTCAACCTCGAGATCTCGCCCGCGCCGCCGGGCGGCGCCGTGCAGAAGACGGCCCTGACCGGGACGTCGGTGACGTGGGACGGCCTGCAGAACGGCGTCGCGTACAAGGTGCGCGCCCAGGCCGTGAACCTCGCCCCTGACCCCTCGGACTGGGGCGACTACTCGGCCGCCGAGACGCCGGCGGGCAAGCCGGCGGCTCCCGCCAAGCCGGCGGTGCGGCGCACGTCGATCGGCGACACGTCGCAGATGCAGGTCTCCTGGGGCGCCCCGGACGGCAACGGCGCCCCGATCACGCGGTACACGATCGAGGCGCTGCGGGGCGGGAGCGTCGTGCAGACCTCGACCGCCGCCGGCGGCGCGACGTCCGCGACGGTCGGCGTCCCGGCGGACACGACGGGCTACGCGTTCCGGGTGCGCGCGCACAACAAGGCGACGGACAAGCTCGGCGACGCCGAGTTCTCGCCGGCGTCGGACCCGGTGCGCGCGTTCGCGAAGCCGGGCGCGGTGTCGAACCTCAGCGCCGACGCGAACGGCACGGACGGCCAGATCCAGCTGTCGTTCGGCGCCGCGTCGGGCAACGGCGTGCGGGCCGACGAGATCTCCTACCAGTACGACGCCGGCGGCGGCTGGCAGACGCTCGGCGCGAACAAGGTCGTCGACGGGCTGTCGAACGGCAAGCCGTACCGGATCGCGGTGCGCGCCGTCGCGGGGGTCGACGGCGCGCGCGAGCCTGGCGCTGCGGCGACGGCGAACGAGGAGTCGCCCTACGGGCCCATCCCGGCGCCGGTCGTCTCGATGAACGGCGGCGACCGCTCGATCACGTACAGCTGGTCGACCGCGGGCAACGGGCGCGGGTACTCCGTGCAGGTGCGCGGCGCGGTCCAGTCCACCCAGAAGGAAGGCTCCGGGAGCCTCTCGGTCGGCTACTCCGAGACGCGCGAGATCTGCGTCCGGGTCACCCCGACGGAGGGCGCCCCGAAGGAGACGTGCAGGTCGGCGACGTCCGACAAGAAGCCCGAGCCCGTCCTCACGGTGAGCAAGGGGAGCAACCACAAGCTCCCCGACGGGAAGTGGCCGGGCGAGTGCGGGCACTCGTCGTGCGCCGAGCTCTACCTCACCATCAAGGACGGCCCGGCCAACACCTCGTTCCGGGTGACGTGCTATGGCGGCGGTTCGCAGATCGGGTCCGGCAACTACAGCCGCGACGCCCAGGGCCGCGCCCTGCAGACGGACGGGAACGGGAACTACTCCGGCGGCCAGCAGTGCGTCTACGGCCAGCCGGGCGGCTCGGCGCGGATCGAGACGACCATCGGGAGCACGAACACCATGACGTGGTACTAGCGCGGCCCGCGCCCCACCTCGGACAGCACAGCGAACGGAAGCGACGAATGACCACCATGACCCCCGAGCAGGCCACCTGGTTCGCTCAGACCTTCGACCGCCTCGTCGGCAACGTGGGCCAGGCCGTCCTGGGCAAGGCGCACGTCGTGCGCCTGACCCTGACGTGCATGCTCTCCGAGGGGCACATCCTCCTCGAGGACGCGCCCGGCACCGGCAAGACCTCGCTCGCGCGCGCGCTCGCCGCGAGCGTCCAGGGCACGAACAACCGCATCCAGTTCACCCCGGACCTCCTGCCGTCCGACGTCACGGGCGTGACGATCTACGACCAGAAGACGGGGAAGTTCGAGTTCCACCCGGGTCCGATCTTCGCGTCCATCGTCCTCGCGGACGAGATCAACCGCGCCTCGCCCAAGACGCAGTCCGCGCTCCTCGAGGTCATGGAGGAGGGCCGGGTCACGGTCGACGGCGTCGGTCACGAGGTCGGCCGCCCGTTCATGGTCATCGCGACGCAGAACCCCATCGAGCAGGCCGGGACGTACCGCCTGCCCGAGGCGCAGCTCGACCGCTTCCTCATGAAGGCGTCGATCGGCTACCCGGACCACGCCTCGACGGTCGAGATCCTCTCGGGCGCGTCCGTCCGCGACCGGAGCAAGACGCTCCAGCCGCTCATCACGACGCAGGCCGTCACGGAGATGGCCGAGCTCGGCGCGCGCGTGCACGTCGACGGCGCGGTGCTCGAGTACGTCTCCCGGCTCGCCGAGGAGACGCGCAACGCGCCCGAGGTGCGCGTCGGCGTCTCCGTCCGTGGTGCGCTCGCCCTCGTGCGCTGCGCGAAGGTGTGGGCCGCCGCGCACGGGCGCAACTACGTCCTGCCGGACGACGTCAAGGAGCTGGCGCAGCCGGCGTGGGCGCACCGCCTCGTGCTCGACCCCGAGGCGGAGTTCGCGGGCGCGACGAACGAGGCCGTGCTCGGCCGCCTGCTCGCCGACGTCGCGGCGCCGCAGGAGCGCCGCAGCGCCTGACGCGACCGGCGTCCCGCACGCCGGCCGCACGCCGTCCCGCCGCCGGCAGACCGACGGCCCGCACCGACCGAGAGCTCATGCCATGAACGCCACCTCCGGCCCGACGAGCGGGCGCCCCAGCGCCCGCTCCGGCCGCACCGCCAGCGGCGGCCGCCCGGGCGCACCCCGCGCGGGGTCCGCCCTCGCCGGGCTGCTCCGCCCCCTGGCCGCACCCCTCGCGCGGGTCACCGCGCCGGTCGGGCGCGCGCTCGCGCCCGCCGCGCGGACGGTCCGGCCCGTGACGTCCGCCGTCAGCCCGTTCGGCTGGGCTGCGCTCGTCGTCACGGTCGCGGCCTGGTGGGCCGGGCTCGCGCTGTCGTGGCTCGAGCTGCTCGTCGTGGCGGTCCTGCTCACGGTCGCGCTGCTCGCGGCCGTCGCGTTCGTGCTCGGGCGCTTCCGGTACGCCGTCGTGCTCGACCTCGCGCAGCAGCGCGTGACGGTGGGGGACCGTGCGGTGGGCCGGCTCGACGTCCGCAACGACTCCGCCCGTCCGCTGCTCCCGTCGGTCATGGAGCTGCCCGTGGGGCAGGGCATGGCGACGTTCCCCGTGCCGCGCCTGCGCCCGCAGGGGAGCCACGAGGAGATCTTCACCGTGCCGACCCACCGGCGGTCGGTCATCTCCGTCGGCCCGGTGCGCTCCGTGCGGGCCGACCCGCTCGGGCTCCTGCGGCGCGAGGTCGTGTGGACCGAGCCCGAGGAGCTCTTCGTCCACCCGCGCGTCAAGAACCTGTCCGGCTCGTCGACCGGGTTCCTCAAGGACCTCGAGGGCCGCGTGACCACCGACATCTCGAACTCCGACGTGTCGTTCCACGCGCTGCGCGACTACGTGCCCGGCGACGACCGGCGCCACATCCACTGGAAGACGACGGCCCGCACGGGCCAGCTCATGGTGCGCCAGTTCGAGGAGACGCGGCGCTCGCACCTCGCGGTGCTGCTCTCGACGCGGGCCGAGGACTACGCGCACGACGACGAGTTCGAGCTCGCCGTGAGCGCGTGCGGGTCGCTCGGGCTCCAGGCGATCAAGGAGGACCGCGGCGTCACGGTCCTCGTCAACGACGGCAACCTGCGCGGCGACCACCGCACGCGCCTCCTCGACGACCTCGCGCGCGTGGAGACGCAGTCGCAGCGCACGTCGCTCGTCGACGTCGCGCGCGTCGCGGGCCTGACGATCACCGACGCGTCGGTGGTGGCGTTCATCGTCGGGAGCCGGGTCACCCCGACGGAGCTCCGTGCGGCGTCGGCGCGCCTGCCGCAGGACGTGCGCGTCATGGCGATCCAGTGCGTGCCCGGCGCGTCCCTCAGCCGGCACGCGATCGCGGAGCTCGTCGTCCTCACCATCGGCGAGCTCGGCGAGCTCCCCCTCGCCCTGCGGAGGCTGAACGACTGATGAGCGCTCCCAGCACCACGACGCGCGGCTCGCGCCGCGCCACGCCGGTCGGCACGCCGGCGCCCTCGTCCGGCACGTCGCAGCGGAACACGACCCGGCTGCGGGGCGCCGACACCCCGCGGGCCCTCACGGCGCTCGGCGCCGTCGACGCGCTCGCGCTCGTCCTCGTCCTCGGCGCCACGGTCGTCGGGTTCGGCCCCGTCTGGGGCTCCTCGGGCTACCTGCTCCCCGCCGCGGGGGGCGCCGTCGTCGGCCTCGCGGTCGCGTGGCTCGGGGCCTGGCGGCGCTGGGCGGCCTACACCGTGCTCCCGGTCGCGGTCCTCGCCTACCTCCTCCTGGGCGGTCTGCTCGCCCTGCCCGCCGACGCGATCGGCGGCGCGCTCCCGTCGCTCGCGACGATCGCCGACCTCGCGCGCGGGGCGGTGACGGGCTGGAAGGAGTTCGTCACGACCGTCCCGCCGCTGCACTCGTTCCCGCACCTCGCCGTCGTCCCGTACCTCCTCATGCTCGTCACGGGGCTCCTCGCGGGCACGATCGCGTGGCGCGCGCGCCGTGCCGCGTGGGCGCTCGTGCCGGTGGCCGTCGCGTTCGTGGCGGTCATCCTGCTCGGGACGGTCATCGCGGCGTACCCGGTGGCGCAAGGCCTCGTGCTCGGCGGCGTCGGCCTGCTCTGGGCGGGGTGGCGCGTCACCGCCGCGCGGCTCGGCGCGCACCAGATCACGACGGAGGCGAGCCGCGCCGCGACGCGGCGCCTGTGGTGGCACCGCGTGCGCACGGGCGCGGCGATGCTCGTCGTCGGGGGCGTCGCGGCGGCGTTCGCGGCCCCCGCGCTCCTGCCCGACGACCCGCGCACCGTCCTGCGCGAGACGGTCGTCCCGCCGCTCGACCTGCACCAGTACGTCAGCCCGCTCACGGCGTTCCGCAAGTACGCGAAGGACATGCGCGAGGACGAGCTGTTCACCGTGCGGGGCCTGCCCCCGGGCGCGAAGGTCCGCCTCGCCGCGCTCGACACCTACAACGGCGTCGTCTACGACGTCTCGAGCGGGCTGCCCGGCTCGGGCGTCTACACGCGCGCGGGCCAGGAGATCGCGACGGTCGCGCCCGGCACGCCGACGCGCCTCGACGTCCAGGTCGGCGACTACACCGGGGTGTGGGTGCCCGACGTCGGCCGGCTCGCGGGCATCACCTACACCGGCGAGCGGGCGCGCGAGCTCGCCGACACGACGTACTACAACGGCACGACCGGCACGGCGCTGTCGACCGCCGGGCTGCGCCCGGGCGACACCTACACGCTCGACGCGCTCGTCACGGCCGAGCCCACCGAGGACGACCTCCGCGCGGGGGCGATCGACCAGTCGGTGCAGGTCCCCACACCGCCGAAGGGCGTGCTGCCCGCGTCGCTCGCGGGCAAGGCCGCGCAGTTCATGGGCGAGGAGACCGAGCCCGTCGACCAGCTCTACGCGCTGCGTGACGGCCTCGTCGCGAGCGGCATCTTCTCGAGCGGGCTGGACACGCAGCCGCCGTCGCGGCCGGGCCACTCGGCGGAGCGCATCGACACGCTGCTCGCCGACGAGGAGATGGTGGGCGACGACGAGCAGTTCGCCGTCGCGCTCGCGCTCATGGCCAACCAGGCCGGCATCCCGGCTCGCGTCGTGATGGGCTTCTACCCCGACCTGGACAAGAACCCGCTCGAGCCGGGCGAGCCGTACACGGCGACCGGGACCGACGTGCACGCGTGGGCCGAGGTGCCGTTCGTCGGCCACGGCTGGGTGCCGATCACGGCGATCCCGGACGAGGACAACAAGATCCAGCCGGAGCCGAAGAGCCTCCAGGTGCCCAAGCCCCCGATCCTCGAGGACCCGGAGCCGCCGGAGGAGCCCGCCGAGGCCGAGGCCGGGAAGATCGACGACGAGGAGAAGGAGAAGGCCGACAGCGACGGGTTCGACTGGGGGCAGGCCGTCCTCATCGGCGTCGCCGTGGTCGTGCCGCTCGCGCTGCTCGCGCTCCCGGTCGTGCTCGTGCTCGCCTACAAGGCGCGACGCCGGGCCCGGCGCCGCACCGCGGAACGGCCCGTCGACCGCGTGAGCGGCGGCTGGCGCGAGGTGCTCGACACCGCGACCGACCTCGGGACGCCTGTCCCCGCCGGCTCGACCCGCCGCGAGGGCGCGGGGGTGCTCGCGCAGGCGTACGGCGCGACGGCGACGATCCCGCTCGCGCACCGCGCGGACGCGACCGTCTTCGGCACCGGGGAGCCGACGGAGCAGGAGATCGAGGCGTTCTGGGCGGACGTCGACTCCGTCGTCGGAGGGCTACGCTCCTCCGTGAACCGTCGCGCCCGGGTGCGTGCCGCGCTCTCGCTGCGGTCCGTGCGCGCGGGCGGCGGTTCCGCGGGCCTGCGCCGGTGGCTGCCCGGCCGCCGCGCCGGCGCGCGGGGTGGCGCGGTGCCCCCGGCGGCAGGGTCGTCGTCGGGGCCGTCGAGACGACAGGGAGACGAGTCATGAGCGACGTGACGTGCCCCGCCTGCGGGTCCGCGCAGTCCCCGGGGGCCGCGTTCTGCGCGGTGTGCGGTCAGCCGTTCCCGCGGACGGGCCGGCCCGTCGCCGCGCCGTCGGCGGGGCCGGTCGGCGGCGTCCAGGCCGTCGCGGGCCGCGGTGGGCCGGACCTGCCGTACGCCGCCGTGGCGCACTCGGCGCCGGACACGACGACCGAGCCCGAGGTCTACGCGGCGACGCAGAAGGCCTTCGTCCCGGTCTCGGCCGGGGCGTCGCCGTCGTCCCTCGCCGCCGCGCCCTTCGCCGGGACCGGCCGCCGCTTCCTCGCGTACCTCGTGGACGCGGCGGTGCCGGCCGTCGTCGCTCTCGTCGTCCTCGTGGCGGGTCTCGCGGTCGTGGGCGCGCCGCTCGGCAGCGTGCAGACGGTGACCCAGGAGGAGGCCGCCGCGCTGCTCGGCAAGATCCTCGTGGTCTACGTCGTGGCCGCGGTGCTCGCGCTCGCGTGGTGGGTCGGCGTCTGGTTCTGGGAGGGGTCGACGGGCAAGACGCTCGGCAACCTCGCGACCGGCATCCGCACGGTGGACGCGGGCACGCGCGGGCCGGTCGGGTTCGGGCGCGCGGCGCTGCGCTGGATCATCGTGGGCGTCGTGCCGCTGGGCGGGATCCTCGTCGTGCTGCTCAGCCCGCGCTTCGACTCCACCGGCCGGTCGCAGGGCTGGCACGACAAGGCGGGCCGGTCGCTCGTGCTCGACGTGCGCGGCGTCGCCCCCACGTCCTCGGGGTACGACGGCGTCGCCTCGCTCGTGGCGGGCGGCCCCGCCGGGGCGTACGGCGCCCCGGCCGCCCCCGGCGCGTACTCCGCCGCCCCGGGCGGCCACCCGGCGTCGTACCCGGCGCCCGACGTCGGGCGCCCGCCCGCGCCGTCGGCCGCGACCCCCGCCGCGTCGTTCGCGCCGCCGCCGTCTCCCGCCTCGTCGGCCCGCCCGGGCGAGGCGTCCGGGGCGGTGCCGGCCGCGCCCGTGCCGGACCCCTGGGCCTTCCCGTCCACGCCCGCGCCCACCGAGGGCGGTCTCATCACGGGCGTCCCCGGCGTCGGGAGCGGAGCGTCCGCCCCGCCGCCCGCCGCGCCCCCGCCGGCCGCGGTGCCCGCGCCCGCGCCCGTGCCGACACCCGCCCCTGCGGCTGCTGCGCGGTCCGCCGCCCCGCCGGCAGGCCCCGAGGCCGCCGAGCCCGAGTGGGACAGCACCCGGATGTCCGCGCGCGACGTGCGCGCGATGGAGCCCGCGCCCGACGTGGCCGTCGTCATCGAGCTCGAGTCGGGGGAGCGGCGCACCGTCGACCGCCCGACCCTCGTGGGCCGCAACCCCCAGGCGCCCGACGACGGACCCTGGACCCTCGTCGCCCTCGACGACCCGACGCGCTCCGTCTCCAAGACGCACGCCGAGCTGCGCGTCGACCCGAGCGGCCTGTGGCTCACCGACCGCGGCTCGACGAACGGCACCGTCGTGTCGGTGCCCGGAGCCCCGCCCCGCGTCGCCGAGCCGGGGACGCGCGTGCGCGTCCCCGTCGGCGCGACCATCCACGTGGGCGACCGTCGCCTCGTCGTCCACCCGGGAGTCTCGTGACCACCGACCAGCCCGCCGAGGTGCACCTGGCCTGGGGCGCGGCGTCGCACCGCGGCGCCCGCCGCCTCCTCAACGAGGACCGCTTCCTCGCCGCGCGCTCCGTCTTCTTCGTCGCCGACGGCATGGGCGGGCACGAGGCGGGCGAGGTCGCGAGCGCGACGGCCGTCGAGGCCCTGCGCCCGCTCTCCGACCTCGAGGTGGTCACGCCCGAGGAGGTGCGGACCCGGATCGCGGTCGCGCAGGAGAACGTGCAGGCGATCGTCACCGAGCCGGGCCGCGGCGCCGGCACGACCGTCACGGGCGTCGTCGTCTCCGAGCAGGACGGCAACCCGTACTGGCTCGTCGTGAACGTCGGCGACTCGCGCACCTACCACCTGGCGGGGGGCCGCCTGGAGCAGGTGAGCGTCGACCACTCCGAGGTGCAGGAGATGGTCGACGCCGGTCTCCTCACCCCGACCGAGGCGCTCACGCACCCGCGGCGCCACGTCGTCACGCGTGCGCTCGGCTCGCGCAACGCTCCGCAGGCCGACTTCTGGTACCTGCCCATCGAGCGGCACGACCGCGTGCTCGTCTGCTCCGACGGCCTCACCGGCGAGCTGTCCGACGAGCGGATCGCGGAGGTCCTGCTCGCCACGCCGGACCCGCAGGCCGCGGCCGAGCGGCTGGTCCACGAGGCCATCGCCGCCGGTGGCCGGGATAACATCACAGTCGTCGTCGTCGACGCGACGGGCGTGTCCGACGACACGAGCGGCGGGAGCACGACGCCGCGGGACCAGGTGGCGGCGCCGGGTCCGGTCGTCGACGAGGACACGCTGCCCAGGGATGTTCGTCTGCAGATCGGGGGTCTGACGTGACGCTGCGCTACGTCACCGGAACGGCACGCACCGTGGTGCGCGGCGGCGCGGTCGTCGTGCTGCCCGCACCGGTGGAGCCCTCGCTCGTCGAGCAGGTGTGGGACCAGCTCGGCACGGACGCGGGCGTCGTCGAGGTCCTCCAGGTCCTCACGGGTGCGTTCGGCTCGAGCCTGCGCACCGTGCCGCCGTTCGTCGTCGCGGTCGTCACCGGCCGCCGCGTCCACGTGGCCGCGCGCGGCCGCCTCTCCGTCACGCTCGAGCTCGACGGCGGCGAGCGCGTCCAGGTCGAGGGCGAGGGCGTCACCACCTGGTCGGAGCGGGTGCTGGACGACGTCGTCGAGCTGCTCGTCCAGGCGGACGCGGGCGCGGTGCCCGTCGAGCCCGCACCGCCCGGCGGACCGCTCCTCGGGGACGCGCTCTCCGTGCCGCTGGAGTCGGGCGTGGTGCTCGCCTCCGCGGTCGCGTGGCCGCTCGTCGAGCGCCCCGAGCAGCCCGTCGCGTCGGGCGGCGAGGACCTCGGCTCCGACCCCGGGCCGGACGACGACCGGCTCGCCGCCTCGGAGGCGAGCGTCCCCGAGGACGGAGCGTCGCAGCCCGGTCCGGGTGCGCGCCACGCCGCCGCGGAGACCGCGACGCTCGCCGAGGCGCCCGCGGTGCCGTCGGCGACGACGGTCCTCGGCGGTCTCGGGGCGACGCTCCGGCTCCCGGAGGAGACGATCGCGCCGCAGCCCGACGCCGTCGAGCCGTCGCCCGTCGTGGAGCCGGTCGCGCCGGTCTCCGAGGCGCCCCCGGAGGAGGACGACGACTACGCCCACCTGTGGGGCTCCACCATCCTGCGGACGGTCGAGGACGCCGCGGTCCGGTCCGCGGAGGACGAGGAGACGGACGAGGCCGACGAGCCCGCGCCGTCGGCCACGGTGCCGCCCGTCCCGGCCGTCCCCGCCCCGCCGGCGGACGAGGCGCCCGTGCCCGCCCCGCCGCCCGCGCCGGACGGCCTCATCGCGGGCGTCCCGCGCGAGTGGACGGGCGCCACGCCCGCCGCCGCGCACCGGGCGGCGACCGTCACGCCCGACGACGAGCCCGCGCCCGTCGCCGGGCTCGACCACGACGGCCACACCGTGCTCTCGTCGGCGATCGCCGACCTGCGCGCGGCGGCCCAGGAGCCCGCGGTCGAGGATGCGCCCGTGCCGCCCCCGGTCCCGTCCTTCAGCCCGCCGCCCGCACCGGGGCAGCAGCAGATCCTCGCGCGCACGTGCCCCGAGGGGCACGCGAACCCGCCGTCGCGCGACACGTGCGCCGTGTGCGACGCGCCGCTCGACGGCGACGCCGAGCTCGCCGTGCGCCCGCCGCTGGGCCGGGTCGTGGTCTCCACGGGTCAGACGCTCGAGCTCGACCGGCCCGTCGTCGTGGGCCGTCGCCCGCGCTCGCCGCGCACGCAGGCCGCGGAGCTCCCGCGCCTCGTCACGGTGCCGAGCCCGCAGCAGGACATCTCGCGCTCGCACCTGGAGATCACGCTCGAGGGCTGGCACGTGCTCGTCAGCGACATGGCGACGACGAACGGGACCACGCTCCTGCGGGGCGGCCAGCCGCCGCGGCGCCTGCACCCCTCCGAGCCGGTCCTCGTCGTCGACGGCGACGTCGCCGACCTGGGCGACGGCGTGACCCTGCGGTTCGAGGGGATCCGGTGAGCAGCAAGCGCGCACCGTCCCCACCGCCGGAGATCCGCGGTTTCGAGTACGTCTCGCTCATCGGCTCGGGCGGGTTCTCGGACGTCTTCCTGTACCAGCAGCAGCGCCCGCGCCGCCGCGTCGCGGTGAAGGTGCTGCTGCACGAGTGGTCGAGCCACTCGCAGCGCGCGGCGTTCGACGCCGAGGCCGACCTCATGGCGACGCTCTCGACGCACCCGTCGATCGTCACGATGTACGAGGCGGACATCGCGGACGACGGCCGCCCGTACCTCGCGATGGAGTACTGCTCGCGGCCCAACCTCGGCGCGCGCTACCGCACCGAGCGGCTCCCCGTCGCGGAGGCGCTGCGCACGGCCGTCCAGATCGCCGGTGCCGTCGAGACGGCGCACCGCGCCGGGATCCTGCACCGCGACATCAAGCCCGCGAACATCCTCGTCACCGAGTACGGGCACCCCGCGCTCACGGACTTCGGCATCTCGTCCACGGTCGACGACGCGGCACGCGCCGAGGGCATGTCGATCCCGTGGTCCCCGCCGGAGTCGTTCGCGGAGCCCCCGCGCAGCGGCATCGCGACGGACGTCTGGGCGCTCGCCGCGACGACGTACACGCTGCTCGCCGGGCGCACGCCGTTCGAGGTGCCCGGCGGGTCGAACTCGAGCGCGAACCTCATCTCGCGCATCGAGGGCTCGCCCCTGCCGCCCACGGGCCGCACCGACGTCCCGGCCTCGCTCGAGCGCGTGCTCGCGACGGCGATGGCGAAGAACCCGGCGTCGCGCTACCCGACGGTCCTCGCGTTCGCGCGCGCCCTCCAGCAGGTCCAGAACGAGCTGTCGTACGCGGTGACGCCGATCGACCTGCTCGACGACTCGGGCCACGTCCAGGAGGAGGAGCCGGACGACGACGCCGGGACGCGCCTGCGCCAGGTCGTCTCGATCGACCCGTCCGGGACCGGGACGTCCGCGGGGCCCGTGGCGCCCGGCCGCCCGACGCAGCCGACGACCCCGCTGCACACCGCCCCGCCCGGTGCGTGGCCGGGACAGACCGTCGCCCCGGGCACCGCGCCCGGGCAGGCGGCGCCGTACCGCCCCCAGGTGCCGTACGCGCCCGCCGCGTGGGACCAGGGGCCGGCCGCGGGCACGTCCGGCACGGTGCCGACGACCGCCGTCGGGCAGGGCGGCGCGCCCGTCGCGGAGCTCACGGACCCCTCGCGGCTGTACCCCGGCCCGCGGCGTCCCGGTGGCTGGGGGACCCCGCCCGTCGAGGACACCGTGCACCGGACCGCCGGGCCGGACCAGGCGCCCGACGACGCGTCCCCGCAGGAGCAGCGCTCCGGCCGCGGCGCGCTCTGGGCGACGGTCGCGGGCGTCGTCGGCGTCGCGGTCGCCGTCGGGGGCTTCTTCCTCCTGCGGCCCGACGCGACGCCGGACGACACGGAGACCACCGCGGGCGGCGAGAGCTCGGCCGCGCCCGACGACGACTTCGTCCCGTCCGACAACCTCGGCGACCTCGTGCCCCCGGTGAACGACCTCGTCGGCACCTACGACCCGGCGCGCGAGGTCGCGACGTTCACGTGGGCCTACGACTCGGACAAGGCGCTCGAGGACGACTCCTTCTGGTGGCGCAAGATCGACCCGATCGAGGAGACGCCGTTCAAGGAGAACTTCGACAAGACGTCGGTCGAGCTCCGGGCCAAGCCCGGCGAGCAGGTCTGCGTCGAGGTCATCGTCGACCGGGACGGCAAGGTCTCGGCCTCGCCGCAGAAGGCGTGCGTCACGGGGGAGGCGGCATGAGCGAGCTGGCGGTCGAGTTCTGCGGCGAGTGGTTCCGCCCGTCCACCGACGGCGACCCGTTCGACATCGGGCGCGACGGGGACCTCGCGATCGAGGACAACCCGTACCTGCACCGGCGCTTCCTGCGCATCGCGCACGAGGGCGGCATCTGGTGGCTCGCCAACGTGGGGTCGCTCATCTCCGCGACGGTGTGCGACTCCGGCGGCGGCGTCCAGTCGTGGCTCTCCCCGGGCAACCGCCTGCCGATCGTCTTCCCGACGACGTCGATCGTGTTCACCGCGGGGCCGACGACGTACGAGATCACCGCGCAGCTGCGCGGCGCGCCCTACCAGGAGATCCGCTCGGAGGACCCGGAGGCGGGCGGCGCGACGACGATCGGCATGATCACGTTCACGACGAGCCAGAAGCAGCTCATCGTGGCGCTCGCCGAGCCGATGCTGCGGCGCGACGGCACGGGCCTGTCGGAGATCCCGTCGTCCGCCGCGGCGGCGGCCCGGCTCGGCTGGGCGACGACGCGCTTCAACCGCAAGCTCGACAACGTGTGCGACAAGCTCGACCGGATCGGCGTCAAGGGCCTGCGCGGCGGGCCCGGCGCGCTCGCGACGAACCGTCGGGCGCGCCTCGTCGAGTACGCCGTGGCGTCGCGCCTCGTGACGGCGGCCGACCTGCCCCTGCTCGACCTGACCGACGACGGCTGAGCCGACCCGCTCCTGCGAGCGCGCGCCGCGCGTTCCGGTCGGTCGCGCCCGTCGACCGCTCGCCGTCCGCCGCTGACCACCCGGACCCGAACGAGGAACTCCCGTGCGAATCAAGCTCACGCTGCACCGCCCCGACGCCAGCACGACGAACGTCGCCGTCACGGCCGACGCGACGGCGTCGGTGCGCGACGTCGCCGAGGCGCTGTTCGCGGGCGACCCGACGCGCGCGGGCACCGCCGTGCCGGACCGGCTCACGCTGCAGGTCGGTACGTCGCCGTCGGGCAGCGGCCAGGGCCGCGTGCTGTCGCCGACGAGCGACCTCGTCGAGGCGGGCCTGCGGTCCGGCTCGACCGTCTCGATCGTGCGGGTGTCCGAGCAGTTCGACTCGCCGGGCCAGGACCGCGGGGCCGCCGTCGCCGTGCTGCGCGTGCTCGAGGGCCCGGACGCGGGGCGCGAGTTCTCGCTGCCCGTCGGCACGAGCTACCTCGGGCGCGACCGCAACATGGACATCCGCCTGAGCGACCCGCAGGTGTCGAAGCGGCACGCGCGCATCACGGTCGGCGAGACGATCGAGATCACGGACACGAACTCCGCGAACGGCCTGGTCATGGGCGGCCAGCGGATGCTGCGCTCGACGCTCACGTCCGCGGACACCGTGACGATCGGCTCGACCGTGGTCTCGGTCGTCGCGCTGCACCGCACGACGAGCCTCGCGCCGACGAGCCCGGTCGTGGAGTTCAACCGGTCCCCGCGCGTCGTGGCCCGCTTCGGCGAGCGCAAGCTGCGCGCGCCCAAGCCGCCGCAGCCGCCCGAGCCGCAGCGGTTCCCCTACCTCGCGATGGTCGCGCCGCTCCTCATGGGCGTGATCCTCTACTCCGTCACGCGCAACGTCCTGTCGATCGTCTTCATCGGGCTCAGCCCGATCCTCATGCTCGGCAACTACCTCGACCAGAAGGTGCAGGCGCGGCGCAAGCTCAAGGCGCAGCGCGAGCAGTTCGAGGCCGCCGTCGTCGCGATGCGCGACACGATCGACCGCACGCACGCGGTCGAGCGCGCGGTGCGGCTCTCCGAGGCGCCCTCGGTGGCCGACACGGTCGACGCGGTGCGGCGCCTCGGCGGCCTGCTGTGGACGCACCGCCCGGAGCACGACGCGTTCCTCTCCGTCCGGATCGGTCTGGGCTCCGCGCCCGCGCGCACGCAGCTCGAGCAGCCGAACGAGAACAACACGCTGCCGGAGTACTGGAACGAGCTCGAGAAGCTGCACGCGCAGTGCGCCACGATCTCCGGCGTCCCGGTCGTCGCGCGGCTGCGGACCGACGGCGCGCTCGGGGTCGCGGGGGCGGGCGCCGCGGTCGACGCCGTCGCGCGCGGCGTGCTGGTCCAGCTCGCGGGCCTGCACTCGCCGTCGGAGCTCGTGCTCGCGGCCGTGACGTCGCAGCGCTCGCGCGCGGACTGGGAGTGGCTCGAGTGGCTCCCGCACACCGGGTCGGCCCACAGCCCGCTGGGCGGCGAGCACCTCGCCGACAACCCGGGGGCCGCGCAGTCGCTCCTGTCCCGGCTCGAGGACCTCGTCGAGCTGCGCGGCGCCGACCTCGGCACGCACGCCGAGCTGCGCGGGCCGATCGACCCCGAGGAGGGGGAGGACACCCCCAAGCCGGTCCTGCCGACCGTCGTGGTGCTCGTCGAGGACGACGCCCCGGTCGACCGCTCGCGTCTCACGCGCCTCGTCGAGCGCGGCGCGGACGCGGGCGTGCACGTCGTGTGGGTCGCGCCGTCCGTCGAGCAGCTCCCGGCCGCGTGCCGCACGTTCGTGCTCGTGGACACCGTCGACACCGCCGACACCCCGGGCGGCTCCGCCGGCGCGACGAGCGGCGAGGTCCGCGTCGGGCGCCTGACCTTCCCCGTCGCGTGCGAGACGGTGGACCTCGCGACGGCGCACGAGGTCGCGCGCATCCTGGCCCCGGTGGTCGACGTCGGCGCGCCCGTCGACGACGACTCGGACCTCCCGCGCTCGGTCTCCTACCTCGCGCTCGCGGGCACGGCGCTCGCGGAGGACCCGAGCCGGCTCATCGACGCGTGGCGCGAGAACGGGTCGCTCACGCCGCGCGACGGCTCCCCGCCGGTACGGCGCTCGGCGCCGACCAACCTGCGCGGGCTCGTCGGCCACTCCGGCACGGAGCCCCTGTACCTCGACCTGCGCACGCAGGGCCCGCACGCGCTCGTGGGCGGGACGACGGGTGCGGGCAAGTCCGAGTTCCTCCAGTCCTGGGTGCTCGGCATGGCCGCCGCGCACAGCCCGGACCGCGTGACGTTCCTGTTCGTCGACTACAAGGGCGGCGCCGCGTTCGCGGACTGCGTGAACCTGCCGCACACCGTCGGGCTCGTCACGGACCTCTCGCCCCACCTCGTGCGCCGCGCGCTCACGTCGCTGCGGGCCGAGCTGCGCTACCGCGAGCACCTGCTCAACCGGAAGAAGGCCAAGGACCTCGCGTCCCTCGAGCGCACGGGCGACCCGGACGCGCCGCCGAGCCTGCTCATCGTCGTCGACGAGTTCGCGGCCCTGGTCAACGAGGTCCCCGAGTTCGTGGACGGCGTCGTGGACGTCGCCCAGCGCGGCCGGTCCCTCGGGCTGCACCTCATCCTCGCCACGCAGCGTCCCGCGGGCGTCATCAAGGACAACCTGCGCGCCAACACGAACCTGCGCGTCGCGCTGCGCATGGCCGACGAGGACGACTCGACGGACATCCTCGGCATCCCCATGGCCGCGCACTTCGACCCGTCGATCCCGGGCCGCGGCGCCGTGAAGACCGGCCCCGGCCGGATCACGCCGTTCCAGACCGGCTACGCCGGCGGATGGACGACGTCGCGCCCCGAGCGTCCCCGGATCGACGTGCAGGAGATGTCGTTCGGCACCGGGGTGCGCTGGGAGCTCCCGGAGCCCGAGGTCGAGGAGGTCACGGACCCAGGCCCCAACGACATCGCGCGCGTCGTCGCGACGATCTCGCGGGCCGCGACCGAGGCCGCCGTCCCGATGCCGCGCAAGCCGTGGCTCGCCGAGCTCGCGCCGACGTACGACCTCGCGCGCCTGCCCAACCCGCGCACGGACACGATGCTGCTGCTCGGCGTGGAGGACGACCCGAAGTCGCAGGCCCAGCCGACGGTGTTCTACGAGCCCGACCGCGACGGCAACATGGCGATCTACGGCACGGGAGGCTCGGGCAAGAGCGCGACGCTGCGGACGATCGCGGTCTCGGCCGCCATCACCGCGCGCGGCGGCCCCGTCCAGGTGTACGCGATCGACGCGGGCGCGAGCGGCCTGCGGATGCTCGAGGACCTGCCGCACGTCGGCGCCGTCATCTCGGGCGACGACGAGGAGCGCGTCCAGCGCCTGCTGCGCACCCTGCGCGACCTCGTGGACGAGCGGTCCGCCCGCTACGCCGCCGTCCGCGCGGGCAGCCTCGACGAGTACCGCCGGCTCGCCGGCGCGCCCGACGAGCCGCGCATCCTGCTCCTGGTCGACGGCATCGGCGCGTTCCGCGAGTCGTACGAGTTCCGGCCCGCGCACGCGTTCCCCGTGTGGGGCGCGTTCACGGCCGTCGCGACCGACGGGCGCCAGGTCGGCGTCCACGTCGTCGTCGCGGGCGACCGCGCGGCGTCGGTCCCGACGTCGCTCGGCTCGACGATCCAGAAGCGGCTCGTGCTGCGCCTCGCGAGCGAGGACGACTACCTGACGCTCGGCGTCCCGAAGGACGTGCTGTCGCTGACGTCCCCGCCCGGGCGCGGCGTCCTCGACGAGAACGAGGTCCAGGTCGCGGTGCTCGGTGGCGACCCGAACGTCGCGCTCCAGGCGCGCGAGCTCGGCAAGCTCCGCGACGCGATGACGCGGCTCGGCATCCCGCAGGCGCCGGGCGTCGAGCGGCTGCCGGACGGCTTCGCGCTCGAGTCGCTGCCCGAGGTCACGGGCGGGCGCCCCACGATCGGCCTCGACGACCTCGACATCGCGCCCGTGGGGCTCCCCGCGCGCGGCACGTTCATGCTCTCCGGCCCTCCCGGGGGCGGCCGCACGACGGCGCTCGTCACCATCGCGCAGGCCGTGCGCCGGGCGCGCGCGGGCCGGGTCGTGTACCTCTCGCCGCGCCGCACGAGCATCTCGGCGCTCGACGCGTGGGACACCGTCGCGACGTCGCCCGAGGAGGTCGTGACGCTCCTCGAGACGCTCACCCAGGCGATCGAGGGCGGGTCGCTGCGCCCGGGCACGCTCACGGTGCTGGTCGAGTCGGTGACCGAGTTCACCGGCACCCCGGCCGAGCAGCCGCTCGTCGCGTTCGTGCGGGCCGCCACGCGGGCCGAGCAGCTCGTCGTGGGCGAGGCGGAGTCCTCGACGTGGGGCCAGGCGTGGGCGATCGCGCAGCCGTTCAAGGCGGGCCGCACCGGCCTGCTCCTGACGCCCGGCGACCTCGACGGCGACACGCTGCTCGGGACGGGGCTGGGCCGCATCCGCCGCGCGGACTTCCCGCCGGGACGCGGCTTCCTCGTGGTCTCGGGCAGGGCGCGCAAGCTGCACGTCGCGCTCCCGCGGTAGCGACGTGACGACCACGGGCACCTCATGGGGACACCTCCCCATCGACGGCGCTCGTGGGCCGATGGTTGAGTACTGCCATCGACAACGGGACGACGTCCACGCAGGGTGGGGGTCGAGACACAGAAGGAGAACACCATGGCTGGTGGCATGTGGGGCGCGAACGTCGAGGAGCTCCGTGGGCTCGGTCAGACGCTGCAGCAGAAGGCGGACGAGATCCGGACGACGATGCAGAACCTGAACTCCCAGATCCAGAGCGTGCCGTGGGAGGGCCCCGACGCCCAGCAGTTCAAGGGCAGCGACTGGCCGGCCGCGCAGACGCAGCTGAACAACGTCGCGCAGACGCTGACGGACGCGGGCCAGAAGGCCACGCAGAACGCGCAGCAGCAGGAGCAGGCTTCGAACAGCTGATCCGGCTGAGCTCCGCCGAGGGCGCGGGACCCCGAGAGGGTCCCGCGCCCTCGGCGTACGCACGCCCGGCGTCGGGTGCGAGACTGCTGACGCGCCCCGTGGCGCCCACCCCCGACGAGAGGACCTGACGCATGACCGAGCTGCGCTACCCGAGCGACGACTTCCCCGCGCCCGTGGGGGTGCGCGTGGTCGCGCCGGAGAGGTGGGTCCCGCTCCCGCACGTGGGCCTGCCGCTCGCGCTCGGCCGCGAGGTCGAGCCGGGGGAGTTCAACCCGAACGTCATCGTCACGGTGTCGCGGATCCGGGCGGAGCAGACGCTCGAGGACGCGCACGCCGAGGTGCTCCGCAAGCTCCGGCCGATGCCGCGCCTGCGCGAGCTCGACGGCGGCGAGGTGGACGTCGACGGCCTGCCGGGGCGCTGGCTGGAGGCGTCGTTCAAGGGGGGCGGGGGCACGGTCCTCGTGCAGGCGGTGCGCACCGTCGTGGTCCCGCGCGGCCCCGTGGCCGACCTCGTGCAGACGACGGGGACGTGCACGCTGACGCAGCACCCGTGGGCCGCGGCGGAGATCCGCGCGGTCCAGGAGAGCCTCTGCGTCGACCGCTGACCCCCGGCGTTACATTCGCCCGGACCGCAAGACGGGGTATCCAGCAGGCGAGACCGGTGTCAGGCTGGTCACGGAGGAGAGGGTCCGAGTGAGGCAACCCTCACCCCAGTCGTACAATCGAGAGGTCTCCTGCGGCCGGTACCCACCGGTCGACGCGGAACGGCCCGTCGGCCGCGCGGGAGAGACCCCCGTCCTCGACCGGAAGGCGCCCTGTCCTGTGAGCAGCATCCGTCCACTGCGCGTCGCGATCGTCGGCGCTGGTCCCGCCGGGATCTACGCCGCGGACATCCTGTCCAAGACCGACCTCGACGTGAGCATCGACCTGTTCGAGCGCCTGCCCGCGCCGTTCGGGCTCGTGCGCTACGGCGTCGCGCCGGACCACCCGCGCATCAAGCAGATCATCGTCGCGCTCCACAAGGTGCTGAGCCGCGGCGACATCCGCCTGCTCGCGAACGTGGACTACGGCGTCGACCTCAAGCTGGACGACCTGCGCCAGTACTACGACGCGGTGATCTTCTCGACCGGCTCGATCCGTGACGCGGCGCTCCCGATCGAGGGCATCGACCTCCCGGGCTCCTACGGCGCGGCGGACTTCGTGTCCTGGTACGACGGCCACCCCGACGTCCCGCGCACGTGGCCGCTCGAGGCCCAGCAGGTCGCGGTCCTCGGTGCCGGCAACGTCGCGCTCGACGTCGCGCGCGTGCTCGCCAAGCACGCGGACGACCTGCTGCCGACCGAGGTCCCGCAGAACGTCTACGAGGCGCTCAAGGCGTCGCCGGTCACCGACGTGCACGTCTTCGCGCGCCGCGGCCCGGCGCAGGCCAAGTTCTCGCCGCTCGAGCTGCGCGAGCTGGGCCACGTCCCGGACGTCGACGTCATCGTCTACCCGGAGGACTTCGAGTTCGACGAGGGCTCGATGGCCGCCATCAGCTCCTCGAACCAGACGAAGCAGGTCGTCAAGACCCTCACCGACTGGACGCTCAAGGACCCGAGCGAGAACACGGCGTCGCGCCGCCTGCACCTGCACTTCCTCCACGCGCCGTCGGCCGTCCTCGGCGACGGCAAGGTCGAGGCGCTGCGGACCGAGCGCACGCGTCTCAACGGCGACGGCACGGTGTCCGGGACGGGCGAGTTCCACGAGTGGCCCGTCCAGGCCGTGTACCGCGCGGTCGGCTACTTCGGCTCGCCGCTCCCGGAGATCCCCTTCGACGAGCTCAAGGGCGTCATCCCCAACCGCGAGGGCCGCGTCGTCGACATCGACGGCGAGCACCTCCCCGGCGTCTACGCGACGGGCTGGATCAAGCGCGGTCCCGTGGGCCTCATCGGGCACACGAAGTCCGACGCGTCCGAGACCGTCCGGCACCTCGTCGAGGACGTCACGGGCGCGGGCGACGGCGGCGACGTCGCGGCGGCCGACCTCACGGCGGGCCGCGTCGCGCCGCTCGGCGAGCCCGAGGCCGTCCTGGACTTCCTGCGCGAGCGCGGCGTCGACCCGATCGAGTGGTCGGGCTGGGAGCTCCTGGACGCGTACGAGCGCTCGCTCGGCGAGCCGCACGGGCGCGAGCGCATCAAGGTCGTGCCGCGCGAGGACATGATCCGCGTCGCGCGCGGCCAGTCGCAGGCCGGCTGACCCGGCCCCGGCCGCACGCCCGACGGCGCCCCACCCGCACCCGGGTGGGGCGCCGTCGTCGTCCCGGGCGTGGTCCGGGACCTCCCTCGTCGCGGGTGCCCGACGCCGTCGCCCCGCCCGGGAACGGGACGGTCGCCTCGGGCGTTCATCCAGGTGGGCGTCGGCAGGGTCGGCGCCCGTCGGGCGCCCGGCACACCGCGCGGGCGGGCCCGGGGCGCGGAAGGGAGCACAGCGTGGGGCGTCAGCACTTCAACGGTCTCAAGACGGCGGGCCTGTTCGGCGTCATGTGGGCCATCGTCCTGGGCCTGTGGGCCCTGTTCGGCGCGCGCGCGAACCTGCTGTGGGTGTTCGTCGGCATCGGCCTCGTCACGACGTTCTACGGCTACTGGAACTCCGACAAGATCGCGATCCGCGCGATGCACGCGCGCCCGGTGAGCGAGCTCGAGCAGCCCGCCATGTACCGGATCGTGCGCGAGCTCTCGACCGAGGCGCGCCAGCCGATGCCGCGCCTGTACGTCTCGCCCACCCAGGCGCCCAACGCGTTCGCGACGGGTCGCAACCCGAAGAACGCCGCCGTGTGCTGCACCGAGGGCATCCTGCGCCTGCTCGACGAGCGCGAGCTGCGCGGCGTCCTCGGGCACGAGCTCATGCACGTGTACAACCGCGACATCCTCACGTCGTCGGTCGCCGGCGCGCTCGCCGGGGTCATCACGTCGCTCGCGCAGTTCCTGCTGATCTTCGGCGGCGACCGCGACCGCGGCGGCAACCCGCTCGCGGCGATCGCCATGGTGGTCCTCGCGCCGATCGCGGCGATGCTCGTGCAGCTCGCGATCTCGCGCACGCGCGAGTACGACGCGGACGAGGACGGCGCGAAGCTCACCGGGGACCCCCTCGCGCTCGCGTCCGCGCTGCGCAAGCTCGACGCCGGGACGCAGCGCGCCCCGCTGCCGCAGAACCGCGACCTCGTCGACGTCTCGCACCTCATGATCGCCAACCCGTTCCGCGGCGCGGGCGTCGGCAAGATGTTCGCGACCCACCCGCCGATGGCGGAGCGCATCAAGCGCCTCGAGGCGATGGCCGGCCACGGCCCGGGCTACGGCGGCATCACGTACCACTGACCGGCCCGCACCGGAGTGCAGGGCCTGGAGCGCGGTGGCCGCGCTCAGCGGGCCGTCGTCCTCCTCGGCGCGCCGCGCAGGGCCTCGACGGCGTCGAGCAGGACGCGCGCGACGCCGTCGTCGTCGTTCGAGACCGTGCGGTCGGTCGCCGCCGCGAGCACGTCGGGGTGCGCGTTCGCGACCGCGAACGAGCGCCCTGCCCAGCGCAGCATGGGCAGGTCGTTGGGCATGTCGCCGAACGCCCAGACGTCGCGTGGCTCGACACCGAGGCGCGCGCACCAGCGCGCGAGCGCGGCGTCCTTGGTGACCGTCGGGGCGAGCAGCTCGGCGAGCCCTGCCGCGCCGGAGTAGGCGAGGTGGGCGCGGTCCCCGACGGCGTCGCGCACGCGCGCGAAGAACGTCTCCTGCGCCGTCGTCTGCCCGTCCGCGACGACGACCGGCTGCGTCGCGGGGGCGTCCTCGACGGGCACGGCGGGGTCGCGCGCGAGGATCTTGCCGACGGGCTGCCGTCCCGCGTCGCCCGGCGCGTCGTCGTGGCCGAGCGTCGTCTCGACCACGGCGACGACGTCGGCGTCGTCGTCCGGCGTGGAGCGGAAGCCCGGGTCGAACGTCGGGCCGTCGACGCGCTCGAACGCGAGGGCGACGCCCGGGACGGCGGCCCGCAGGTCTTCGACGAGCGTCGAGGCCTCGCTGTCCGTGAAGCCGCACACGTCGAGCGGGCTCGCGGTCGCGAGGTCCCAGACGGCGGCCCCGCCGAGGCAGATGACGTGCCCGTGCCCGCCCACGACGTCGGCCAGCGCGCCGAGCCAGCGCGGCGGCCGGGCGGTGACGAACACCACCTCGACGCCCGCGTGCTCGGCCGCGCGCAGGGCGGAGCGGGTGCGCTCCGAGACGGTGCCGTCGGAGCGCAGGAGCGTGCCGTCGAGGTCGGTCGCGACGACGCGCGGGAGCCCGCTCGACGACGCGGCGGGACGGCCCGGCGCGACCGGGCGCGGGCCGCCGTCGGGCAGGGTCACGGTGGGCTACCGGTAGTTCGTGAACTGCAGCGCGACGTCGAGGTCGGCGCCCTTGAGCAGCGCGATGACGGTCTGGAGGTCGTCGCGCGACTTGCTCGTCACGCGCACCTCGTCGCCCGTGATCTGGGTCTTCACGGCCTTGGGGCCCTCGTCGCGGATGATCTTGGTGATCTTCTTCGCGTTCTCGCTCGACAGGCCCTCCTTGAGGGTCGCGACGAGGCGGTACTCCTTGCCCGACGCCTTGGGCTCCTTGTCGCCCGTGTCGAGGGACTTGAGCGAGATGCCGCGCTTGATGAGCTTGGTCTCGAACACGTCGAGGATCGCGAGCACGCGCTCGGCCGAGTTGGCGACCATGACGATCGTCTCGCCGCTCCAGGCGATCGACGCGCCGACGTTGCGGAAGTCGTAGCGCTGCGAGACCTCCTTGGCGGCCTGGTTCAGCGCGTTGTCGACCTCCTGGCGGTCGACCTTGCTGACGATGTCGAACGACGAGTCGGCCATGGGTGGTCCTCTCTCGGGCCGGGAACGGTGCTGGGTCCCACCGTAGTCGAGCGTGCTCAGCGGCGGGCCGCGAGGCGCGTCGCGCGGGCGGTGCGCAGACCGTCGACCGACAGCACGACGAGCGCGAGCCAGACGAGCCCGAAGCCCGCCCACCGCGTCGGCGACATGGGCTCGTGGAACACGAGCAGGCCGAACAGGAACTGCAGCGCGGGGCCCAGGTACTGCAGGAGGCCGACGACGCTCAGCGGCAGCCGCCGGGCGGCCGCGCTGAACAGCAGCAGCGGCAGGGCCGTGACGATCCCGGCGGAGGCGAGCAGCAGCGCGTGCCCGACGCCCTCGGTGCCGAACGTGCCGGCTCCCGTGGCTCCCAGCCACCCGAGGTAGACGAGCGCGACGGGCGTGAGCACCGCCGTCTCGACGGCGAGCCCCGGGAGCGCCTCGACGGTGCGGCCCACCCGGTTCTTCACCAGGCCGTAGAGGCCGAACGAGCCGGCGAGGACGAGCGCGATCCACGGCAGTCCGCCGGTACCGGTGCTGATGACGACGACGGCGGCCGCGCCGACGCCGACCGCGACCCACTGCGCGGGCCGCAGCCGCTCGCGCAGGACGGCCACGGCGAGGAGCACGGTGACGAGCGGGTTGATGAAGTACCCGAGCGCGGCGTCCAGCACGTGGCCGGAGAGGACGCCGTACACGTAGACCGTCCAGTTCGTCACGATGAGGACGGCGGCGACGGCGAGCGTCCCGAGCGTCCGGGGTGACCGGAGGGCGGCGACGAAGCCCCCGAGCTGGCGCGTCGCGGCGAGCAGCACGAGGCAGAAGAGCAGGCTCCACACGACGCGGTGGGCGATGATCTCGAGCGGTGCGGCCGGCTCCAGGAGCGGGAAGTAGAGGGGCATCGCGCCCCAGAGGAAGAACGCGCCGGCACCGAGCAGCAGGCCCCAGCGGTCCGTCGGGGCGGGTGCGCCGCGGTCCGTGCCCGACGGCGCGGGTGCCGCGGCGTCGGACGGTGCGGCGGGGACGGACGGGGCGTCGGGGGGCGCGGGCGTCCCGGTGCCGGGGAGGTGGTCCGGCGCGGGGGAGGGGTGGGTCACCGCACCACTGTACGGAGGGGCGCCCACACGCGGATTTCGCACCTGGTCCGCTCGGGCTGTATCGTTGGCTCGCCCGCACGGCAGGGGCTGCACCTGGTGCAGCGTCCACCGGCGAGCGACAACTCCACACGGCAGGTTGCCCGAGCGGCCAAAGGGATCTGACTGTAAATCAGACGGCTCAGCCTTCGGGGGTTCGAATCCCTCACCTGCCACCGGAGCGACGGGGCGTCACCCACGGGTGGCGCCCCGTCGTCGTGCCGGTCCGGTGCGTGGGGCGTGCCCCGCGAGCGCGTCGCCGGGCAGGGTCCGACGGCCCGGAAACGGCGGAACGACGCCGATTTCTCTCGGCGCCATGTTCCGTGTAGAGTTTTCCGCGCTGCCCCGATAGCTCAGTCGGCAGAGCGTCTCCATGGTAAGGAGAAGGTCAAGGGTTCGATTCCCTTTCGGGGCTCTGTGGTGACGCGGGGTCGTCTTGCTGGAATACTGCAAGGCGACCTCGCGTTCAGTCACGCGGCGGGGTAGCTCAGATGGTTAGAGCGCACGACTCATAATCGTGAGGTCGCGGGTTCGATCCCCGCCTCCGCTACCACTTTCGACAACCTCGTACGGCGGCCGGCGTCGTGCGACCTGCACAGCACATGCGCCCTCCGGAGGCGCGAGAGGTGGCTCACTACCGTGGCAAGCAAGAGCGCTGACGTTCGCCCCAAGATCACGCTGGCCTGCGTGGACTGCAAGGAGCGCAACTACATCACGAAGAAGAACCGTCGCAACGACCCGGACCGCCTGGAGCTCGCGAAGTTCTGCCCGCGCTGCGGCAAGCACACCGCGCACCGCGAGACCCGCTGAGCCTCCGGCTCCGCGCCCGCGACCCGCAGTGAGCGTCAACCTGGCCTATGTCGGCCGCGAGTACCCGGCCAACGCGCCGTACTCGGTGGGGCGCGAGAAGCTGCGCGAGTTCGCGGGCGCCGTCGGCGCCACCCACCCCGTGCACCACGACCTCGTGGCGGCGCGGGGTGCTGGCTATCCGGACCTCGTCGCACCTCCGACCTTCGCGGTCGTCGTCGCCCAGCGGGCGGAGGGGCAGCTCATCGAGGACCCGGAGGCGGGCATCGACTTCTCGCGCGTCGTCCACGCGGACGAGCGCTTCACGCACCACCGGCCGATCGTCGCGGGCGACGAGCTCGTGACCGTGCTGCACGTGGACTCGATCGTCGAGCGAGCCGGCCTCGCGATGGTCACCACGCGCTGCGAGATCGCGGCCCTGTCCGACGCCGGCGCCGAGCCGGTCGCGACCGTCACCTCGACCCTCGCCGTCCGCGGGGAGGGCGCATGAGCACCGACGTCACCCGTCCCGTCCTCGCCGACCTCTCCGTCGGCGACGTGATCGGCACGCGCACGGTCGAGGTCGACCGCGCCCGCCTCGTGCGGTACGCCGGTGCGAGCGGCGACTTCAACCCCATCCACTGGAACGACGCGTTCGCGGCCGAGGTTGGCCTGCCGGGCGTCATCGCGCACGGCATGTTCACCATGGGGGCCGCCGTCGCGCTGGTGGAGGACTGGGCCGGTGACCCGGGCGCGGTCGTCGACTACCAGACGCGCTTCACCCGCCCCGTGCCCGTGCCCAACCCGGGCGTCGCGACGCTCGAGGTGACGGGCACCGTCGGCGCGATCGACGACGAGGCGGGCACCGTCCGCGTCGACCTCACGGTCACGTTCGAGGGCGCGCGCGTGCTCGGCAAGACGCAGGCCGTCGTCCGCCTCTGACCCGCGGTCGCCCGGGGCGACCACGCGCTCCTGACGCCACGAGGGCGCCGCACCCGGCCGGGTGCGGCGCCCTCGTCGTCTCGAGGACTCAGCAGGTCTTCCAGCAGTCGGGGCCGCCGCTCGCCGGGGGCGGCCCGGCGACCTCTCCCTCGTCGAGATACGTGGTGTGCAGCACGACGTGCTGCAGTGCGGCGGCGCCGTCGCCGTCCGACCCCGCGGTCGGGGCGTCGGCGGTGGGCTCGGAGCCGGACGTGCCGAGATCGACGTCGAAGGTGAGCTCGAGGAGCCGGTGCTCCGCCGTGTCGTAGACGAGCCGCACGATCCGGTTGCTCTGGTCCTGGCCGACCCATTCGAGGCCCTCCCCGGTACGCCCCTGCGTGTCCTGGACGGCGCCGAGCGGGGTGCTGGCCGCCAGCCCGGTGAGCGTCGCCCAGAGCCCGTCGCGCACGGCGGGCGAGGTGGGGCCGCTGTGCAACAGGTTCCACGTCTTCTGGGCGAGCGCGTCCTCGTTCACGGTCCCGACCTCCGCCCGGACGCTGTCGCGCAGGAGCGCGTCGAGCTCCGCCGGGTCCGTCGGGAGCGTGGCGAGCTCGTCCCAGCCGAGCCGGACGTGCTCCCCGTCGATGACGAGCGACCCGAACGTCGAGCCGGGCGAGGGTTCCATGGCGTCGTCCCCCTCGAAGGCTCGGTACGAGTCGCCCTCCGGATCACGCGCGGTCCAGTACGTGATGCCCTGCGAGCGCTCCTCGGTCCGTCCGTCGCTGGTCGTCTCCGTGCTGGTCGTCAGGGTGCGGACGCGCCAGTACGGCCCGTCGGCCGGGCCGTTGCCCTGCGGCCTCCCGTCGGGGACCGGCGCCGCGGCGTCGCCGCCGCTCGCCGGAGCGATCTGCGACGGGTGCGTGGGACTGGGCTCCGACCAGTAGGACGCCGCACCCACCCCGCCGGCGACGACCGCGAGCGCGCACAGGCCCGAGACCACGGTGCGGCGCCGTCGTCGGCTGCGGCGGGCCGTCGGGAGCACGCGGTCGGTGTCGACGTCGATGCGGGGGGCGAGCGTGTCGACCCGTGCGCGCAGCGCGCGCACGAACGTCTCGTCGTCGGTCGGAAGGGTGCCGGTCATGGCTGCCTCCTGTCGGTCCGGTCGGTGGGGCGGTGGTGCGGCGCGCCGGCGGTGCCGAGGACGGAGCGGAGCTGTCCGAGCCCGCGGGACGCCGTGGACTTCACGGTGCCGACGGAGACGCCGAGGTCGTCGGCGACCTCCCTCTCGCTCAGCCCGACGAGGTGGCGCAGCACGACGACCCGGCGCTGGCGGGCCGTGAGCGTCGCGAGCGCGCGGACGAGGGCGTCCCGCTCGGCGTGCTGGTCGGCCCGGGCGTCGCTCGCCGTCTCGGGTAGGTCGGGCGGAGCGACGAGCACCTCCCGTCGTCGGCGGCGCCACGTGTCGACCCGCAGATTGGCGAGGGTGCGGCGGGCGTACGCGTAGGGATCGCGCTCACGGGCCGTGCGCCAGTGCAGGTACGTGCGGGTCAGGGCCTGCTGGACGAGCTCGTCGGCCAGGTGCGCGTCGCCGCACAGCAGCCACGCGGTGCGCGCGAGCCGGGGAGCGGCGCTCGCCATGAAGTCGCTGAACTCCTGCTCGTGCGACGTGACCACCCGGACGACGGGGAGCAGGGCGTCGGGTGGTGGGCTCTCGTCGGGCTGGTCGTCGGCCGAGAGGGCGATCGCGTTCACGGTCATGACTGTCACACGCGCGAGGGCTCCCGAAGGTTGAGTCTCCGGCGTGCGATGCGGCGCACCGGGTTCGATACGTCTCGCCTCGGCACACCCCTTTCGCCGTGAGAGCGCTCCCACTATGGTGGGTCGCGCCACTCACGACGTCGAAGGAGACGCTCATGACCCAGCTCGACGGCCGCTCTGGACGGCCCGACCTCACCGCGCACGACCCCGGTCCCGCTCGCGGCGTCGACCGCCGCACCGTCCTCGCCCTCGGTGGCGCGCTCGCGCTCGCGGGGCTGACCGCGACCCCGGCGGCGGCCCGCTCGGGTGCGACCCTGCCTGCGGCGACGGGCGCCGTCGGGCGGACGGCCGGCGTCCCGGCGCGGGGCCGCGCGGCGTCGGTCCAGCGCGCGCACGGCTTCCTCGCCGCGGCGACCGACGCCTACCCCGAGGTGAACCCCGGCCCGCGGCTCGCGCAGTCCTACGCCGACCAGCTCGGGCTGTTCTCCACCGCGTTCGTCTACGACAACGCCCTCGCGATCCTCGCGACGCTCACCGCGGGGCACCGCCACCTCGACCGCGCGCGGGCGCTCGGCGACGGGCTCGTGTTCGCGCTCGAGCACGACCCCGACCACGACGACGGCCGGCTCCGGCAGGCGTACAACGTCGGTCCCTACACGTTCTACGACGGCACGCCGCAGGAGCACGGGCTCGTGCTCCCCGACGGGACGGCGAACGTCGGGTGGCAGTTCGGCTTCCTCGGGACGGCGGTCGGGGACATGGCCTGGCCGGGCATCGCCCTGCTGCACCTGCACGCCGTGACGCGCGAGCGACGCTACCTCGACGCCGCCCGGCGGATCGGCGAGTGGATCGTCGCGCACACGTGGTCGCAGGCGCCCCTCGGCGGGTTCTCGTTCGGCGTGGACGGCGGCAACGCCCCGATCCCGAACGGCTCGACCGAGCACAACGTCGACTGCGTCGCGTTCTTCCGCCAGCTCGGGTCCGTGACGCGCGACCGGCGCTGGAGCCGTGCCGCCGAGCACGCGCGCGCGTTCGTCGACCGCATGTGGGAGCCCGACGGCGGCTACCTCTACACCGGCACGAACGACGGCACCGAGATCAACCGGGACCCGCTCCCGCTCGACCCGCAGACGTGGGGCTGGCTCGCGCTGCGCGAGCGGCGCTACGCCCGTGCCCTGGACTGGGCGGACGACGCGCTGGCCGCGCGCGACGTCGCGGGCGAGGGGGTGTCGCAGCTCCCCGCGGGCACGGTCGTCGAGGGCGTGACGTTCTCGAGCGCGAGCCTCACGTCGACGGCCTCGTACAACGACCTGCCGGTGCACCCGCAGGGCGTGTGGCTGGAGGGGACGGCGCAGCTCGCGTCGGCGCTCGCGGACCGCGGGGCGAGCGGGCGGGGGAGCCGCGACGACCGGCGGCGGGGGCGCCGGGGCTGCGAGCGGGACGACGACCGGGTCCGCGCCGAGGGCCTGCTGCGGGAGGTCCAGGGCGTGCAGGAGGGCGTCGGCGCCGGTCAGACGGTCGGGGGCGCGCCGCTGCCCGAGCGCGCGGGCGTCGTCGCGGCGTCGAGCCTGCTCGACTCGGGGTTCGGGTTCGGGTACTTCCAGGTCCAGCACGTCGGCGCGACGTCGTGGTACCTGCTCGCCGCGGCGCGCGCGAACCCGCTCCAGCCGGGCCGGCTGGGCTGACGCGCGGGCTCAGGTGGTGGGGGCGGGGCCCGTCGTCGTCCCCACCACCAGCTCGACGTCGAGCTCGACCGTGGTGGGCGCCTCGCCCGCGAGCTGGCGGATGACGGCCAGCCCCAGCTCGGCGCCCTTGCGCGCGAGCGGCTGGTGCACGCTCGTCAGCACGTCGGGGGCCAGCCACGGGAGGTCGAGCCCGTCGAAGCCCGCGACCGAGACGTCGTCGGGCACGCGCAGCCCGAGCTCGCGCGCGGCGAGCAGCGCGCCCGCGGCGAGGAGGTCGGAGTGGGCGATGACGGCGGTCGGCCGGGTCGCGGGGTCGGCCGGCTCGGTCGTCCCGTCGGCCGCGGGGCGGCCGAGCAGGGCGAGCGTGGCGGAGCGGCCGTGCTCGACGAGCGAGGCCTCGGTCTCCCAGCTCGCGACCGGCTCGACGACGTCGCGCACGCCCGCGAGGCGGTTGGCCGTCGGGGTGCGGTCCACCTGCGCGAGCCGCGCGGCGTCGAGCGGTCCGCTGCGGTCGGACGTGTCGAGGGGGAGCGAGACCTCGGCGATGCGCGTGTGCCCGAGCTCGACCAGGTGCCGCACGGCGTCCGCGGTGCCCGCGCGGTCGTGGATGAGGACGAGCGGGGCGCCCTCGACGGGGCGGCCCTCGCCGACGACGACGGGCACGCCGCGCCGCTGGAGCGCGGCGAGCGTCGCGTCGTCCGTGCCGACGCCCCACACGAGCACCGCGACGTCCATGGCCGCGCTCTCGACGAGCGGGTCGACGGCGCGTGCGGGGTCGTCGGACGGGATGCCGGGGATGAGCAGCACACCGAGGCCGTTCTCGCCCAGGGTCGAGACGAGGCCGTCGAGCACCTGGACGGCGACGGGGTCGCGGAACGCGCGGCGCAGCTGGTCGCCGACGACGACCCCGACGACGCCCGACCGGCCCGAGCGGAGCTGGCGGCCCAGCGGGTTCGGTCCGGTGTACCCGAGCTCCTTCGCGGCGTCGAGCACGCGCGCGCGGGTCTCCGGGGTGATCGGCCCGGCGCCGGAGAACGCGAGGGAGGCCGTCGAGACGGAGACCCCCGCGAGCTCGGCGACCTTGGCGAGCGTGGGCCGGTGAGCCGGCGCGGCGGGCGCCGCGGGCTCCCGGTTCCCGGGGGTGTCGCTCATCACGCTCCCTGCCTCCCGCGGGCGCGGGATTCTCGATTGACGCGCGGCCAGCGTACCCGCACACTGGTGACCATGCCTCGAATCGATTCGAAGCGCACTCTCGTCCGTCGGATCGAATCGATTCGAGGAGGTGCTGCGCAGTTCTCGTCCGGCCCCGAGTCCGACGCCCGCGCCCTGGCCAGGGCCCGATGGGTGCTCCTCGGGGTGTTCGCGCTCAACGGCGTCATGATGTCGAGCTGGCTCGCGCGCCTCCCCTCCGTGCGCGACGCGCTCGGCCTGGGCCCCGCAGACCTGGGCGTCGTGCTCCTCGCGGGCGCCGTCGGCGCGCTCCTCACGGTCACCGCGGCCGGGCCCTTCGTCACGCGGTTCGGCGGCCGGGTCGCGTTCGCCGTCTCGGCGGGCCTGTTCGGCGTGGCGTTCCTCCTGCTCGGGCTCGGCCCCGCCACCGGGTCGGTCGCGCTCCTCGCCGTGGGCATCTTCGTCAACGGCATGGCGTTCTCGCTCGGCAACGTGCCGATGAACGTGGAGAGCGCGGGCATCGAGCGGCGCGTCGGGCGCACGATCCTGCCCCAGTTCCACGCCGCGTTCTCCGTCGGCGCCGTCGTGGGCTCGCTGGTCGGCGCGGCGTGCGCGCACGCCGAGGTGCCCGTCGTCGTGCAGTTCGTCGCGACCGGGGTCGTCGCCACGGTGTGGCGGCTCGCCGCGATCCCCGCCACGGTCCACGACACCCTCCCGACGCGGACCCCCGCCCGCGGCACCGCGGCGCCGGCCCCGGTCGACGCGCTCGGCGACGCCGTCGTCGACGTCGAGACGGCGGGTCTGCGCGCGCGCCTCGCCCGTCGCGGTGCCCGGCTCGGCGCCGCGCTGTCGGCGTGGCGCGAGCCGCGCACGCTGCTCATCGGGCTCGTCATCCTCTCGGCCGCGCTCTCCGAGGGCTCCGCCAACGACTGGCTGTCCCTCGCCGTCGTGGACGGGTTCGCCCAGACCGAGGCCGTCGGCGCGGTCGTCTTCGGCACGTTCGTCGCCGCCATGACCGTCATGCGCCTCGCGGGCACGCGCCTCATCGACCGGTTCGGCCGCGTCACCGTGCTCCGCGCGTCGGGCGTCGCGTCGATCGCCGGTCTCGTGCTCTTCGGGTTCGCACCGACGCTCCCGCTCGCGGCCGTCGGGGTCGTCCTGTGGGGCTTCGGCGCCGCGCTCGCGGTGCCCGTCGGGATCGCCGCGGCGTCCGACGAGCCCCTGCGGGCCGCGAGCCGTGTCTCGGTCGTGTCGGCGTTCTCCTCGATGGCGTCGCTCGCCGCGCCGCCGCTCCTCGGCCTCGCCGCCGAGGCGATGGGCGCGCGCCACGCGCTCGTCCTCATCGTCGCCGCGATGGTTCTCAGCGTCCTCCTCGCGCGCCAGGTGGCGCCCCTGGGCACCGCCGCTGCCCGCGCGGCGCGCCCGGCGCGCGGCACCGACGACGCCGCACCCGTCGCGGTGCAGGATGGTCCGGTGGACGTCCTGACCCCCGGCGCGCACGGCGCCCCGGACGCCGTGGGCGCCCCCGCCCCGGCCGACGGCGCCCGTCGCCGCCGCCCGTGGCGCAGCGTCCGCGCGGGCGCCTCCGCCACCGCCCACCGGGCCGCGTCCCGCCGCCCCCGCACCCGCCCGTCGCACCGCCGCGAGGAGACCTCCGCATGACCACCGCCCGACCCGACCGCCGCGTCGTCGCCCTCGCCACCTGGTCCGTCTTCGCGGTCTTCTTCCTCAACGGGTTCAACTTCGCGACGTGGGCCTCCCGCCTGCCCGCGGTGCGGGACTCGCTCGGCTTCACCGAGGCGCAGATGGGCCTCCTGCTGCTCTTCATGGCGGTGGGGTCGCTGCTCGCGCTGCCGCTGTCCGGGATGGTCGTCCAGCGGCTCGGCGCCTCGAAGGCCGTGACGGTCTTCGCCGTGACCAACGTCGTCGGGCTCGTCACCGCGGTCACGGGCGTCGCGACGGGGGAGGACGTCGTCGTGCGCGTCGGGCTGTTCCTCGCCGGGATCGGCACCGGCGTGTGGGACGCCGCGATGAACCTCGAGGGCGCCGCCGTCGAGCAGCGGCTCGGCAAGGCGATCATGCCGCGCTTCCACGCCGGGTTCTCGTTCGGCACCATGGCCGGCGCCGGCGTCGGTGCGCTCATGGCCGCGCTCCACGTGCCGGTCCAGGCGCACCTCACGGCCGCCGTCGTGCTGAGCCTCGTCGGCGTCCTGTGGTGCGTGCGGTTCTTCCTCCCCGCGGGCAAGGTGGACCACGCGGTCGCCGAGACCGTCGAGGACGCCGCCGGTGCCGACCCCGCCGCAGCGGCCGGGAGCGGGGCCTCGCACGGCACGGGCAAGGACGAGCGCGGGGCCCTCAGCGCGTGGACCGAGCCGCGCACCCTCCTCATCGGGCTCGTCGTGCTCGCGGCCGCGCTCACCGAGGGCGCCGCGAACGACTGGGTGAGCCTCGCCGTCGTCGACGGGTTCGGCACGTCCGACGCGATGGGCGCCGTCGGGCTCGCCGTGTTCCTCACCGCCATGACCGGGATGCGCCTGCTCGGGACGGGCCTGCTCGACCGCTACGGCCGCGTCGCCGTCCTGCGCCTGGGCGCCGCGCTCGCGCTGCTCGGTCTGCTCGTGTTCACGCTGTCCCCGAACCTCTGGGTCGCGCTCGTCGGCGTCGTCGCGTGGGGCATGGGTGCGGCGCTCGGGTTCCCCGTGGGGATGAGCGCCGCGTCCGACGACCCCGCGCGCGCCGCCGTGCGCGTGAGCGTCGTCGCGACGATCGGGTACTCCGCGTTCTTCATGGGGCCGCCGCTCATCGGGTTCCTCGCCGAGCACGTCGGCTACCGCGGGGCGCTCCTCGTGATCGCCGTGCCCGTCGTCGTCGGCCTGCTGGTCGTCGGCGCTACGCGCCCGCTCCCCACGGCCGCCGGTGCCGCGGGCCAGCAGGCCGCCCAGGGCGCGGACCGCGCGGGGCGCGCCGACTGACGGGGAACCCGAACTACGCTGGACGGGTGACCTGCGAACCTGCCGCCCCCGTGGACCGTGACCTGCCCGAGATCGTCGGGACCGCCCCGGGGCTGCGTCCCGAGGCCGTCGGGACGCCGTCGCTCGCCGAGCTGACGACGCTGCGCGTGGGCGGGCCGGCGGACCGGTACGTCGAGGCGCACAGCGAGGCGGAGCTGCTGGAGATCGTCCGGGCCGCCGACGAGGCGGGGGAGCCGCTCCTCGTGGTCGGCGGAGGCTCCAACCTGCTCGTCGGCGACGAGGGCTTCGGCGGCGTCGTCGTGCGCGACCTGCGGCGCGGCATCACCGTCGACGCGGAGGACTCGTGCGGGGGCGCGAGCTTCCACGCCCCGGCGGGCCAGGACTGGGACGAGCTCGTGGCGCGCGCGGTCGCGGAGGAGTGGGTCGGGGTCGAGGCGCTGTCGGGCATCCCCGGCACCGTGGGCGCGGCGCCGGTCCAGAACATCGGCGCGTACGGGCAGGACGTCGCGGGCGTGGTCTCGACCGTGCGGGTCTGGGACCGCGCGCGCTCGCGGGTGCGCACGCTCGCCCTGGGCGAGCTGGCGTTCGGCTACCGGACGTCGCTGCTCAAGCGCAGCATGCACGTGGACGCCGGCGCCGGGTCCGACGACGACGGCCCCTGGTACCCGTCGCCCCGCTACGTCGTGCTCGACGTGGGCTTCCAGGCGCGGCTCGGGTCGTTGTCGGCGCCGGTCGCGTACCCCGAGCTGGCACGCACGCTCGGGGTCCAGGTCGGGGACCGCGCGCCGAGCGCGGACGTGCGCGCCGCGGTGCTCTCCCTGCGCGCGCGCAAGGGCATGCTGCTCGACGGCGTCGGCCCCGACGTCGACCCCGCGGCGGGGCCCGACCACGACCGCTGGAGCGCCGGGTCGTTCTTCACGAACCCCGTCGTCCCTGCCGAGCAGGCGGACCTGCTCCCGGCCGAGGCCCCGCGGTACCCGGTCCGCGCGGCGACCCCGACCCGGACCACCGGCCCGAGCCTCGGCGAGATCGACCCGACGCTCGTGAAGACGTCGGCCGCGTGGCTCATCGAGCACGCGGGCTTCACCAAGGGGTTCGGCGTGCACGGCCCGTCGAGCCTCGCGCGGCTGTCGACGAAGCACACGCTCGCGCTGACGAACCGCGGCGGGGCGAGCGCGGAGGACGTCGTCGAGCTCGCGCGCGCGGTGCGCGACGGCGTCGTGGAGGCGTTCGGCGTCGAGCTCGTGCCGGAGCCGGTGCTCGTCGGCGTCGCGCTCTGACCCGCCCGTCGCTGAGTGCATGATCTCGTCGCGTTCGGACCCCGCCGCCGCGACGAAGTCATGCACTCAGCGCACCGGGGGCTCGGCTCAGTAGACGAGGACGGTGGTGCCGGGGTCGGCGCGCCAGGTGTCCCAGAGCCAGTTCATGGCCGAGTTCGCGACGCGGACGCACCCGTGCGACGCGGGCCACGGCGGGATCGACCCCGAGCCGTGCACCGCGATCCCGCCGGTGAAGAACTTGGGGCGCCACATGTCGCCGAGCTCGAGACTGGACGAGTGGTTCCCGTCGACCTGCCGGCCTACCTGGAACGTGCCGCGCGGCGTGCTCGCGCGGTAGGTGCGCCCCTTCGCCTCGTACGACTCGCCGTTCCCGGACGACGCGTTGACCACCGTGACGACGCGACCGTCCTCGACGGCGAGCAGGAGCTGACGGTCGAGGTCGATCTCGACGACCTTGCCCGACCCGCTGCGCGGCTGCGGCGTGACGCCCTCGTCGAGCGCGGCCTGGGTCGCGGGCCCGACGACGCCGTCGCGCGAGAGGCCCGCCGCCTTCTGCAGGGCCCACACGGCCTGCTGGGTGCCGCCGCCGAAGTCGCCGTCGGGCGCGCCGATGAAGTAGCCGAGGTCGGCGAGGCGCTGCTGGAGGGCGACCACCCGCTCGCCGGTCGCCCCGCGCGCGAGCTCGACCGGCTCCGGCGGGGCCTCGGGCGTCGGCGTGGGCGTGGGCTCGGCGGCCGGCGGCGGCGTGCTGGGCTCGGGCGTCTCGGTGGGCGTCGGGTCGGGCTCGGGCGTCTCGGTGGGGGTGGGCTCCGGCGCCGTGGTGGGCGCGGACGGGCTCGGGCTCGTCGGCGCCGGCGAGGTCGGGCTCTCGGAGGCCGACGGCGTCCGCCCGGGCTCCATGTCCGGCAGGCCCGCCTGGCAGCCCGCGAGCGCCAGCGCGGCGGCGAGCGCGGGCACGACGGCGCGCGCGACCGCCCGCCGGACAGGCCCGTGACGGCGCGGTGCCGCCGTCGGTCGCGCGCCGGTCGCGGGCGCGCTCGCCGTCGCGGGCGAGCGGACGGTTCCCTGCTCCACCTGGTCCCCCTTCGTCTGCCGCGGCGTCGCCGCGATGGTCCATCATGCGCCGTCCGCCGCGCCCGGTCGGACGACGGCGCCGGTTTCTCGGCGGATCGTGACCCGGTCGTGACGCACGGTCTGTGGCGCCGGTCGGTGCCCGGTCCGTGCCGGAGGTCAGTGCGGCGCGCCCCGGTCCGGGCGGTGCGCGTCGAGCAGCGCGCCGCGCAGGACGTCGACGATCGCGTCGTCCGACAGCCCGGCCTCGCGGCCGGCGCGCACGAGCTCGTGCGCGGCGTGGCGCGCGGCGACGTCCGTGGGGGAGACGCCGTCGGCGACGACCGTCCCGGCCCGACGACGCGTCGTGACGACCCCGGCCGCCTCGAGCTCCCGGTACGCGCGCGCCACCGTCCCGGGGGCGAGACCGAGGTCGGTCGCGAGCGCGCGGATCGTGGGCAGGCGGTCCCCGACGCGCAGCCGCCCGGCCGCGACGTGCGCGACGACCTGGCTCCGGATCTGCTCGTACGGGGCGAGGCCGGTGCGCAGGTCGATCTCGACGCGCAGCTCACCCATCGCGACGCCCGTGCCCCGCGGACGCCGGGGCGGCGACCTCAGCGTCGGGGTCCGGGGCGGGACGCGCGCCGACGGCGACCGCCACGAGGGCGATCACGACGGCGACGACCACGAGCACGACCGCTCCGGGGTAGCCCGCCCGGGCGGCGGCGTTCGCGCCGTAGGCGAGCGTGCCGGCCGCGGTGAGTCCGAGCGCGAGCTGGGTGCCGCGCAGGACCCGGTGCGCGGACGCGCGACGCAGCGCGAGGTCCCACCCGGGCTCGACGCGCGGGACGGCGGGGCGGCGCGCGACCAGCCGGAGCACGCCCTCCGCGCCGGCCACGAGCAGCACGGCGCCGGCCGCGAGCCAGGCGCCGTAGAACCACCCGGGGTAGGGGCTGGTCGTCGACGTGACGTCGCCCAGCACGCGCGTCACGGACCGCCCGTCCGACCCGGCGGTGAGGCCGCCGACCGCGGTGAGCACGAGCACGAGGGCACCGAGGGCCCAGGTGAGGCGGCGCAGGCCGCGCGGCGCGACGTCGGACACCGTGCGCGGGCGCAGCGTGGCCGCCCGGACCGCCGTGCGCTGGCGCGGCCAGGTGCGCTCGCCGACGGCGTGCGCCCCGAGGAACGCCAGGCCGACGAGCGCGGGGGAGAGCCCCACGAGCACGCCCTCCGCGAGGCCGCCGACGGCGGTCGTCACGGCCTGCACGAGGACGGCGCCCACGAGCGCGGCGGCGGTCGCCGCAGCGACGCCGACGGTCGTCGCGTGCCGTCGGGCGGCGCGGCGCACCGGGTCCCCGTCCGCGAGCCCGTGCAGGGCGGGCGCCGGCTCGCGGGTCAGCGCGCGCACAGCGAGCACCACGAGGGCGCCGACGCCCGCGAGCGCGGCGAGGGCGACGACGCTCCACAGCAGGTCGTATCCGGCGGGGAGGAACAGCTCGACCCCGTCCGGCTCCTCGGAGACACTTTGTATCAACACATCGATACATTCCCACGGACCCGCCCGCGGGTCAAGGGTGGCCGGGCGGCCCGGTGCGGACTCGATGAGAGGACTCTCATCGCGCTCTCACCCCCGTTCCACGCGCGCACGGTGCCCTGGGCGCATGACGATCGCCCCCGCCGTCCCCGACCAGCGCGCCTGGCTCGACCTGCTCACCGGTCCCGACGCGGGCGGCCTCCTCGACGCGGCGCTCGGGGCCGACGGCGCCGCGCTCGGCACGTGGCGCGTGCACCAGGTGCACGCGCGCCCCGGCGCGGAGGTCACCGTCGGGTACGACGTCGTCGCGCGCCGCACGCTCCCGACCCGGCCCGGCGGGGCGGTCTCGACCGTCGACGCGACCGCGTACCTGCTCGCCACGACGGCACCCCTGCCGCCCCACGCCGTCGGGCCGGGCGTCGCGCGCCTGGAGGACGGGCCGCGCGTCGTGCACGTGTGGCGGCACCCGGCCGACCCGGCGCTGCCCGCGCTCGCCGCGGCGTGCGACGCACCCGGGCTCACGCGCCGCCTGGACGACGCGGGCGTGCTCGCCCCGGGCGAGGCCGTCGAGTCGGTGACGATGGTCGCCTACCGGCCGCTGCGGCGCGCGGTGCTCCGCGCCCGGACGCCCTCCCGCACGCTCTACGTCAAGGTCGTCCGGCCCGGCCGGGCGCGCGCGCTCGCGCGCCGCCACGACCTCCTCCAGGACGGGGCCGTGCGCGCCCCCCGGTGCCTCGTCCGGGACGACGACGGCCTCGTGGCCCTCGAGGAGGCGCGCGGGCCGTCGCTCGCGCAGCACCTCGCGGTATCGGGACCGGAAGCGCAGCCCGAGGCGATCGACCCGCACGAGCTGCTCCGTGCGCTCGACGCGCTGCCGGAGCGCGCGACGACGCTGCGCCGTCGGCCCGCGTGGGCGGAGCGCGTGGAGCACTACGCGACGTCGGCGCTCGCGGTCCACGGTCTCGACGCCGAGCGGGTGCGGCACGTGGCGCGCGGCGTCGGGGACGCGGTCGCGACGCGCGACCCGGGCCCCGTCGTGGCGACGCACGGCGACTTCTACGAGGCGAACGTCCTGCTCGCCGCGGGCCCGGACGCCGTCGACGTCCCGGGGGCGACGGCCCGGCCGCGTGTGGCCGCGCTGCTCGACGTGGACACGCTCGGGCCGGGCCACCGCGTGGACGACCTCGCGTGCCTCGTCGGGCACCTCGCCGTCCTGCCCGCGCTCGCGCCGACCGTGTACGGGGGCGTGGGCGGGCTCGTCGAGCGGTGCCTCGCGGTGTTCGGGACCGCCGTCGACCCGGTGGGGCTGCGCGCCCGGGCCGCGGGCGTCGTGCTGTCCCTCGTGCCGGGCGCGGGCTCGCGCGAGCTCGCGGAGGCCTGGCTCGCGGTCGCCGACGGGCTGCTGCCGGTTCCTGAGAGCACTCTCATGACGACCTCCTCGGTGTCTCACGCGTGAGCGGGAGGCTCGAGACCTGCACGGCCGAGGGGTCGTGCGCACCATCGGACGAAGGAGAAGCACCATGAAGGCACGCAGCGCATGGATCGTCACCGGGGCGCTCGGCGCGGTCGGTCTCGGGGCCACGATGGCCGCCGCCCAGGGCGCGCTCGACGCCCCCGACGAGGCGGTCGTCTCCCCGTCGGTCGAGGTGACGACGTCCGACGCCGCGACGGCCGCGGCGACCGCGTCGGCCACCCCGAGCCCGACGGACGTCCAGAACGGGACGTCGATCACGACGGTCACCGCGGGCTCCGCGAACACGTCCGCGTCGCCCACGACGGCGGCCTCCGCCGTGACGAGCCAGACGGCGAACACCGCCAACACCGCCCCGACGGCCGACACCGCGGGCACCGCGCAGACGGCGAGCACGCCGGCCAGCCCGGTAACCCCGCCGTCGCCGCAGTCCGCGACCTGACCGGGCCCGGGCCTCGCCGCCCGCGCCCGCACGACGCCCGTCCCGGCCTCCGGGGCGGGCGTCGTCGTCGGTTCAGGAGCGCCGCGGCGCGTCCGCGAGGCGGTAGCCCATCCCGCGCACGGTGACGAAGTGCTCCGCGCCGAGCTTGTTGCGCAGGTACCGCACGTACACGTCGACGACGTTGGAGCCGGGGTCGAAGTCGTAACCCCACACGCGCGAGAGGAGCTGCTCGCGGCTGAGGACCTGGCCGGGGTTTCGCAGGAACGCCTCGGCGAGCGCGAACTCGCGCGCGGAGAGGTCGACCTCGCGGTCGGACGTCCGGGCCCGCCGCGTGCGCAGGTCCAGGCTCAGCGCACCGTGCGTGAGCACCGTGACCTCGCCCGCGGGCTCGCTGCGCAGCCGGAGCCGGATGCGCGCGAGGAGCTCCTCGAAGCGGAACGGCTTGGCCATGTAGTCGTCGGCGCCGCCCTCGAGCCCGGCGACGGTGTCCGTGACCGACGTGCGCGCCGTGAGGATGATGACGGGGATCGCGTTCCCGGTCTCCCGCAGCCGGCGCAGCACGGTGAAGCCGTCCTGGTCCGGCAGGCCGAGGTCGAGCACGAGGAGCGCGAAGTCGCCGGTGCTCGCGAGGTCGAACGCCTCGCGGCCCGTCGCGACCGTGGTGCTCGCGTAGCCCGCGGCGCGCAGCCCCTTGGCCACGAACGACGCGATGCGGGTCTCGTCCTCGGCGACGAGGATCTGGCTCACCGGGTGGTCCTTCCGTCGGGGTCGGTGTCGTTCTCGGTGCTGCTCTGGGTGCCGTTGTCGGTGCCGGTCCGGGTGCGGGTCTCGGAGCCCGACCCGGGGTCGTTCGGCCGCGCGTCCGGCGTGTCCGGCGGCAGCTCGGGGGTCGCGGCGGACGGCGCCGTGGGTGCGGTCGGCGCGGTGGCCCCGTACGGGGCCGCGGCGTCGCCGGCCGGCCCGGCGGCCTGCCCGGGGACCGGCACGAGCGGCAGGTCGAGCGTGAACGTCGACCCGACGCCGGGCGTCGAGGCGACGTGGACGCGGCCGCCGTGGCCGTCGGCGATCGCGGCGACGATCGCGAGCCCCAGCCCGGCGCCCTCGGGGTGCGCCGCGCCGGGCGTGGTGGCCTGCGCGAACCGCTCGAAGATCCGTTCCTGCTGCTCGGGGGCGATCCCGACGCCCTCGTCGCGGACCCAGACGCGCACGCGCGCGCCGTCGTCGGACACGGCCGAGCCGAGCGCGACGGCCGACCCGGGCGCCGAGAACTTCACCGCGTTGGCCGCGAGCTGGAGGAGCGCCTGCGTGAGGCGCTGCGCGTCGGCCCGCACCGCGACGTCGGCGCGCGCGTCGACGAGCCACCGCCGGTCGCCGAGCGTGCGGACCTTGTCGTGGACGTCGTCGAGCAGCCGCCCGAGGTCGGTGTCGAGCGGGCGCACGAAGTCCGGGCGCCCGGCGGTCGCGAGCGTCACGAGGTCGTCCACGAGGCGGTTCATGCGGTCGAGCTCGTCGAGCGCGAGGTCGCGCGTCTCGGTCGCGTCGGTCGCGTCGTGGGGGTCCATGAGCTCGAGGTGGCCTCGCACCACGGTGAGGGGCGTGCGCAGCTCGTGCCCGACGTCGTCGATGAGCCGGCGCTGCGAGTCGAACGCGCCCTCGAGCCGGTCGAGCATGCCGTTCACGGTGCGGGACAGGTCGGAGAGGTCGTCGTTGCCCGTGACCGGGATCCGCGCGGAGAGGTCGGTCTCGCCGATGCGCTGCGCGGTGCGCGAGAGCGTGCGGATCGGGAGCAGGAGCCGGCCGGCCACGACCCAGCCGACGACGCCGATGAGCACGAGCGCGCCGAGCGCGACGACGGCGTACGTGCGGAAGACCTGGGCGAACTCGGCGTGCTCCGCCGAGCGGTCGTAGGCGAGGACGAGTGCCGCGGGCGGCCCGGCGCCGTCCGCCCCGGTCGCACGCACGGGCGCGACGAGCGCGCGGTAGTCCGCGGTCGCCGTCCCGACCGAGCGCAGCACCACGTGGTCGCCCGCCACGAGCGGCGACAGCGCGGCGACGAGCTCGGCGTCCTCCTCGAGGCGCAGGCGCACGTCCTGCTGCGACACGAGCGGCGTGCGACCCTCGCGCAGCCCGAGCACGCCCTCGTTCTGGGCGGGCACGGTGAGCTGGATCGACGCGACGACGACGTCCTCGGCGGACCGGAACGGCTCGCCCGTCACGGGGTTCACGCCGGAGCCCGCGATCCGCCGGAGCTCGTTCGCGCTCCGCACGAGGCTCTCGTCGATGCGCGCGTCGAGCTGGCCGCGCTGCAGGAACCACGCCGCGCCGCCCGCGAGGAGCAGCGCGAGGGCGGACAGGCCGAGGAACGCCGCGAGCATCCGGGTGCGGACCGTGAGCCCCGCGCCACGCGCCCGGCGCCTCACCCGTCGCCCCGGTCCGGGCCGTCGCGGTCGTCGTCCTGGTCGTCGGTCGTGTCGGCGTCCGGGTCGTCCCCCGAGTCGTCCTGGTCGTCGTCGCTCGACGGCGGGGCGGGCGTGACGCGGTCGTCGTCCGTGTCGTCGTCGTCACTGTCGCGGTCGGTCGGGCTGGGCGTCGGGGCCGGCGTCGTCGGGGTCGCGGCCGGGGGAGCGGGCGTCACGACGACGGCCACGCCGACGTCACGGTCCCGCGGCCGCGCGGCGAGCGCGCCCGCCGCGGCGGCGCCGGCGAGGACGAGCACGAGCGCCCCCACGAGCCACGCGACGGTCCGGCGAGTCATGGACCCAGTATCGGAGAGCCGGATGAGACGCACATGAGAGTTTGCGCGACGAGCCGGCACGACGCATGTATCTTGATGTCAAGATTGTTGACGTCTAGATACTGCGACAGGACGGAGCCGTCATGCCACGCGACTGGGACCCTGCCCTCTACCTCCGCCACGCCGACGAGCGCACGCGCCCGATGGCCGACCTCGTGGCGCGCGTCCCCGTCGACGCGCGCACGGTCGCCGACCTCGGGTCGGGCCCCGGCCACCTGACCCCCCTCCTGCACGCGCGCTGGCCCGACGCCGCGATCACCGGGATCGACGCGTCGCCGGCCATGGTGGCCGCGGCCCGGCGCGACGCGTCCGCGCCCTGGGTGCGGTACGAGCTCGCGGACGTGCGCTCGTGGGCGCCGCCCGCGCCCGCCGACGTCGTCGTGAGCAACGCGACGCTCCAGTGGGTGCCCGGCCACCTCGACCTGCTTCCCCGGCTCGCCGGCCACGTCGCCCCGGACGGCGCGCTCGCGTTCTCCGTCCCCGGCAACCACGACGCGCCGAGCCACCGGCTCCTGCGCGAGCTCGCTGCCCGACCCCCGTACGCGGCGCACGCCGCGGGCGTCGAGCGCCCCGCGGCGCACGACCCCGAGGTGTACCTCGACACGCTCACCACCCTCGGCTGGACCGTCGACGCCTGGGAGACGACGTACGTCCACGTGCTCCACGGCCCGGACCCCGTGCTGCGCTGGGTCTCCGCGACGGGCGCCCGCCCCGTGCTCCAGGCCCTCCCCGACGACCTGCGCGACGCGTTCGTCGCGCAGTACGCCGCCGCGCTGCGGGACGCGTACCCGGAGCGCGGCGCAGGCACGCTCCTGCCGTTCCGTCGCGTCTTCGTCGTCGCGACGCGCGCGTGACCGCTCTCGTCAGCCCGCCGATCTCCGGCGGCCAGCGCGCACGCGGGCGTCAGCCCGCCGTGAGCCAGTCGTCCACGCCCGCGAGCAGCCGTCGCTTGGTGCCCGACGACGCGCGGCTCGCCCGGATCGACGACCGCGCGAGGTCGGCGAGCTCCGTGTCGGAGAACCCGTGCTCGCGCCGCGCCGTCTCGTACTGCCCGACGAGCCGGGACCCGAACAGCAGCGGGTCGTCCGCGCCGAGCGCGACCTGCGCGCCCGCGTCGACGAGCGCGCCGAGCGGGACCTGCCCCGCCTCCTCGTAGACGCCGAGCGAGACGTTCGACGCCGGGCACACCTCGAGCGCGATCCCCCGGTCCACGACGTCGTCGAGGACGCGCCGGTCCTCCGCCGACCGCACCCCGTGGCCCAGGCGGTCCGGGACCAGCTCGCGCACGACCTCGTGCACGTGGCCGGGGCCCAGGAGCTCGCCGCCGTGGGGCACCGACGCGAGCCCCGCCCGTCGCGCGATCGCGAACGCGCGCGCGAACTCGGCCGTGTCGCCGCGCCGCTCGTCGTTGCTCAGGCCGAACCCCACGACCTCGCCCGCGCCCTCGCCCGCGTACTGCGCCGCGAGCCGCGCGAGGGTCCGCGCGTCGAGCGGGTGCCGCGTGCGCGACGCCGCGACGACCACCGCGACCTCCGTCCCCGTCGCGGCGCTCGCGGACCGGGCGGCGTCGAGCACGATCTCCACGGCCGGGGTGATGCCCCCGACGAACGGCGCGTACGACGTCGGGTCCACCTGGATCTCGAGCCGCCCCGACCCCTCCGCGGCGTCGTCCTGCGCCGCCTCGAGCACGATGCGCCGCATGTCGGCCTCGGACCGCACGCACGCGCGCGCCGCGTCGTACAGGCGCTGGAACCGGAACCAGCCGCGCTCGGTGGGCGGCAGGCGCAGCGGGTCGCCGTCGACGAGCGCGTGGGGGAGCCGCACGCCGTACTGCGCGGCGAGGTCGCGCAGCGTGTCGGGCCGCATGGACCCCGTGAAGTGCAGGTGCAGGTGGGCCTTCGGGAGCGTCGCCAGGTCTCGCACAGCGGGAGTCTGTCACGAGCGCCCGGCGCCCGCCGTCGGGCGCGGGACGACTGCGGCGCAGGTCCCGCCGCAGGTCGGGGTGCCGACGGCGCCCGCGCGCGTCACGCCCCGGGGAGGAACCCGCGCTGCATCGCGACCGTCACGGCGGCGGTGCGGTCGTCCACGCCGAGCTTGGCGAAGGCCCGCAGCAGGTGCGTCTTCACGGTCGCCTCGGCGATGAACAGCTCGCGCCCGACGGCCGCGTTCGACAGCCCGCGGGCCACGAGCCTCAGTACCTCGACCTCCCGGTCCGTGAGCCGCTCCGTCCCGCGCACCGACGTCACGAGCCGCGTCGCGACGCTCGGCGCCAGCACCGTCTGCCCCCGCGCCGCGGCGCGCACGCCCGCGACGAGCTCCTCGCGCGGCGTGTCCTTGAGCAGGTAGCCGGTGGCGCCCGCCTCGACGGCCCGCAGGATGTCGGCGTCCGTCTCGTACGTAGTGAGCACGACGACGCGCGGCCCCGCCGCCCCGCGCCCGCGGCCCGGTGCGCCGAGGATCGCCGCGGTCGCGCCCACGCCGTCGAGCACGGGCATCCGCAGGTCCATGAGCACGACGTCGGGCGCCAGCTCGCGCGCGAGCTCCACCGCCTGCGCGCCGTCGCCCGCCTCCCCGACCACCGCGAGGTCCGGCTCGGCGGCCAGCATGCCCACGATGCCCGAGCGCACGACCGGGTGGTCGTCGACCACGAGCACCCGCACCGCGCCGTCCCGGCCCGTCGTCCCCGTCACCGCACCGCTCCTCGCCTCGTCGGGGCTGTCCGGCCCGTGCCCACGCCCGTCGCGGGCAGCCGCACCGCGACGCGCGTGCCCCCGCCCGGCGCGGGCCCGACCTCGAGGCTGCCGCCCTCCGCGGCGACGCGCTCGCGCATGCCCCGCAGACCGTAGCCCTCGGCCGCGTCGTCGGGCAGCCCGCGACCGTCGTCGCACACCTCCAGGAGGGTCCCGTCCGCGTCGTGGCGCAGCCCGACCCGCACCGTGCCCGCCCCGGCGTGGCGCCGCACGTTCGTCAGCGCCTCCTGGGCCGAGCGCAGCAGCACGACTTCCTCGGCGCTCGACAGCCCCGGGACGTCGTCGGCCGCGAGGTCCGCATGCGTCCCCGTCTCCTCGGTGAAACGCGTCGCGAGGCGGCGCAACGCCTCCCCGAGCGTGCTGCCCTGCAACGGGGCCGGCGCGGAGGCCGCGACCAGCGCCCGGGCCTCGGCGAGGTTGTCGCGCGCCGTCGACTCGACGAGCGCGAGGCGCTCGCGCGCCGCGTCCGGGGCGCCCCGGTCCAGGTCGGCGCCCGCGGCCTGCGCGAGCATGACGACGCTCGTGAACCCCTGGGCGAGCGTGTCGTGGATCTCCTGGGCGACCCGCTCGCGCTCCGCGAGCACGCCCGCCTCGTGGTGCGAGCGCGCGAGCTCGGCCTGCGTCGCGCGCAGCGCGTCGACGAGGCGCGCGTGCCGCTCCGACTGCCGCATCGTGTGCGCCGTCCACAGCCCGAGGCTCAGCGCGAACGCGAGCGCGACGCCCATCTGCGGCGCGGCGCTCGCGAGCTCGTCGGGCTCGACGCGCCCCGTCGCCGGGTCGAACGCGAGGGCGAGCGCGGTGCCGGCCGCGAGCGCGACGCACAGCACGACCTGCGCCCAGAGGTGCTCCGAGAGCATCCAGATCTGCGTGAAGACGGCGAACAGCAGCAGCGTGCCGAGCGCGTCCTGCCCGACGACGACGAGCGTGCCCGCGATCGCGACGACGAGGTAGAGGTGCGCCGGCACCTGGGCGCGCGTGCGGGCCGCGCGCCGCCCCCACGCGAGGTAGGCCAGGACGATCGTCCCGAGCGCGGCGAGCGACACGAGGAGGGCCGTGCCGGCGACGCCTGCGGTGAGCAGCGCGAGCGCGCTGAGCACGACGATGACGTAGAACGCCACGTCCCACCAGCGCACGTCGCGCGCCCAGGTGCCGTCGAGCTGGGCCGTGGCCGTGGCCGTGGCCGTGGCCGCACCGTCCCCGGCCCCGTCCTCGATCCCGGCTCCGGCACCGGCCGCCGGGAGCCCGCCCGCGGGCGACGGCGGGTCAGCCGTCGTCACGGCGCCGCCACCGGAACGAGCGCGCGCCCACCACGAGCCCCAGCACCAGCCATGCGACCAGTACAGCAGCGGTCGCGCCGTGCTGCCACGACCCGGACGGCTCGAGCGCCGCGGCCTGCTCGGGGAGGAAGACCGAGCGCATCCCCTGGGCCATCCACTTGAGCGGGAACACCGAGGCGACGGTCTGCATCCACGCGGGCAGCGCGAAGAACGCGAAGAACACCCCGGAGATGAACTGCAGCACGAGCACGACGGGCGTGACGACCGCCGTCGCGGAGCGGCCCGAGCGCGGCAGCGACGAGAACGCGACGCCGCACACGGCGCCCGCGGCGCACCCGAGCACGAACACCCACGCGAACGTCGTGAGCCGGGTCGCGGCGTCGGGCATGTCCCAGGGCATCGGGACGTCGTACACGACGGCCGCGAGGAGCAGCAGGAGCGCCGTCTGCACGATCGAGGTCGCGAGGACCAGGCCCACCTTGCCGTAGAAGTACGCCGACGCGGGCAGCGGGGTCGCACGCAGGCGCTTGAGCGCGCCGTCGTCGCGCTCGACCGCGATCGAGATCGCGAGCGACTGGAAGCTCGTGAGCATGACGCCCGTCGCGATCATGCCCGGCAGGAAGTACTGCGCGAAGGGCACGGAGTAGCCCGCGTCACCCTGGTCCTGCCCGTCGAACACCGTCGCGAAGATCGCGAGCATGATGAGCGGGTACGTGAAGATGAAGACGACCGCGTCGCGCTCGCGGAAGAACCCGCGCAGCTCGGCGCGCGTGCGTTCGATGCCGAGGCGGGCGGGCCCGGGCAGGGCGGCGCGCGGGGCGCGCGTGGTCGGGGCGACGGTCACGGTCGGGCCTCCTCGGGGACGACGACGGTCGCGTCGTCGGGCGTGCGGGCCGCGGCGGGTGCGCCGGGCCGATGGGGGGCGGGCGCCGGGTCGCTCGACGCGACCGGCTCGCCGATGAGCTCGAGGTAGACGTCCTCGAGGCTCGGGCGCGTCACCTCGAGCCCGGGGACCTCGCCGTCGGGGTACTGCGCGGCGAGCGCCGCGACGACCGCGGTGGGGGAGTCCGTGCGCTCGGAGCGCCGGGTGCCGCCGTCGAGCCACCGCACGACGGGACGGCGCGCCTCCGCGCCGCCGAGGCGGTCGGGCGCGTCGAGCGCGACGACCTGCCCCGACCGCACGACGGCCGCGCGGTCGGCCAGGTAGGCCGCCTCGTCGAGGTAGTGCGTCGTGAGCAGGATCGTCGTGCCGTCCTCGCGCAGCGACCGGACGAGCGCCCAGAACGCGCGGCGGGCCTGGGGGTCGAACCCCGTCGTGGGCTCGTCGAGGAACAGCAGCTCCGGCCGGCCGACGATCCCCAGCGCGACGTCGAGCCGTCGGCGCTGCCCGCCGGAGAGCTGGCGCGTGCGCGTGCGGGCCTTCTCCCGCAGCCCGACGGCGTCGATCACCTCGTCGGGGTCCCGCGGCGTCGGGTAGAACGTCGCGAAGTGCCGGACGAGCTCGGCGACCGTGAGCTCGGCCTGGTCGCGCGAGTCCTGGAGGACGACGCCGAGGCGCGAGCGCCAGGCGCGGCCCGCGGTCTGGGGGTCCTCGCCGAGCACGCGGACCTCGCCCGCGTCCCGGCGGCGGAAGCCCTCGAGGATCTCGACCGTGGTGGTCTTCCCGGCGCCGTTGGGGCCGAGGACCGCGAAGATCTCGCCGCGCTCGACGCGCAGGTCGATGCCGTCGACGGCCTGCTTGGGCCCGTAGCGCTTGCGCAGGCCGCGCACGTCCACGGCCGGTCCGCTCTGCCCGGCGCCGGGGCCGGAGCCGGCGCCGCGGGGGCCGGCGGGGAGGGGTGTCGTCGTCATGGGACCAGCGTGTCGGCGCGAGCCCCCGGGCCGCGACGCCCGTTCGTCCGGACCTCGTGTCCACCGATCGGTGGACGGTGGTTCGACCAGGGGCGCCGCGTCGCGTACAGTGATCCCTCGGTGGTTGACGCCCGCCACGCTGGTCCGCGCCCGTGAGACGACTTTCGTCCAGGGAGCGGGGCCGCGCGGGGCGCCGTCGGCACGAAGGGTAGTGGCGCAATTGGTAGCGCAGCGGTCTCCAAAACCGCAGGTTGCAGGTTCGAGTCCTGTCTACCCTGCACGGCGTGGCTCTCGCGGGACCTTCCCGGGATCCGCGCGCGGCCCGGCACCGGGTCGCACCGAGGGTTCGAGCAGGTCCCGTACGTGAGCGATGGGGAAGATCGAGTGAGCGAATCGCCGTCAGAGGCCGTGGGTGCAGGCGGTGCACGCGCCGACGAGGTGAAGAAGAAGGGCGGTCCGTCCGCGGACAAGAAGCCCAACGTCTTCGCGCGCATCGCCCTGTTCGTGCGCCAGGTGGTCGCCGAGCTCCGCAAGGTCGTCACGCCGACGCGGTCCGAGCTCATCACCTACACGACGGTGGTCCTCGTCTTCGTGGTCGTGGTCATGGCGTTCGTGACCGTCCTCGACCTGGGGATCGGCCAGGCCGTCCGGTGGGTCTTCGGCTAGCGCACGACCTTCCCCGGCCAGGCCGGGTCAGCACGGCAGCCGGCGCCTCTCGGGGCGCCGTCGGCGCTTCCAGAAGAAGTCTTCGAGCAGTTCGTTGAGAAAGCAGGTTCGTTCGTGTCCCAGGAGTCGCTGGACCAGACGGAGAACGTCGACCCGACGCAGCCCGAGGGTGCCCAGGACGACGTCGACGAGACCACGGACGTCCCGGCGGTCGACGGAGCCGACGAGGCCCTCGACGCCGCTGACGAGGCCGACGACGACGCGACGGACGACGCCGCTGACGAGACCGACGACGCGGCGGACGACGACGAGCCGTCGGACGACGACGAGGCGGACGAGGTCCGCCCGGCCGACGAGGACGGCGACGTCATCGAGGACCCGGTCGCGGAGTTCAAGCGCACGCTGCGCTCGCAGCCGGGCGACTGGTACGTCATCCACTCCTACGCGGGCTACGAGAACCGTGTGAAGGCCAACCTGGAGAACCGCATCCAGAGCCTGAACATGGAGGACTACATCTTCCAGATCGAGGTCCCCATGGAGGAGGTGGCCGAGATCAAGAACGCGCAGAAGAAGATCGTCCGACGCGTGCGCATCCCCGGCTACGTCCTCGTCCGCATGGACCTCACCGACGAGTCGTGGGGCGCCGTGCGCCACACGCCCGGTGTCACCGGCTTCGTCGGGCACACCCACCAGCCGGTGCCGCTGACGCTCGACGAGGTCTTCTCGATGCTCGCGCCGATGCTCACCCCCGCCCCGGAGGCCGGCAAGCCCGCGCAGGCCGCGGCGAAGGCTCCCGTCGAGGTCGACTTCACGGTCGGCGAGTCGGTCACCGTCACGGACGGCCCGTTCGACACGCTGCCCGCCACGATCTCCGAGATCAACGTCGAGAACCAGAAGCTCAAGGTCCTCGTCTCCATCTTCGGCCGGGAGACCCCGGTCGAGCTGTCGTTCAACCAGGTCGCCAAGATCTGACGCGCGGGCGGCCCGAGCCGCCCCGCGTGAGCGCAGCACTGCAACCGGGTCATCGCCCACGGCGTCGGCCCACGAGAAGAAAGCCAGGGAAGAGTCATGCCTCCCAAGAAGAAGGTCTCCGGCCTCATCAAGCTCCAGATCCAGGCCGGTGCGGCGACGCCCGCGCCGCCGATCGGCCCCGCGCTCGGTCAGCACGGTGTGAACATCATGGAGTTCTGCAAGGCCTACAACGCGGCGACCGAGTCGCAGCGCGGCAACGTCATCCCCGTCGAGATCACGGTCTACGAGGACCGCTCGTTCACCTTCGTGACGAAGACCCCGCCGGCGGCGGAGCTCATCAAGAAGGCCGCGGGCGTGCAGAAGGGCTCGGCGACGCCGCACACCACCAAGGTCGCGAAGATCACCGCGGACCAGGTGCGCGAGATCGCCCAGACCAAGCTCGAGGACCTCAACGCGAACGACCTCGACGCCGCGTCGAAGATCATCGCCGGCACGGCCCGCTCGATGGGCATCACTGTCGAGGGCTGAGCAGAGCGAGCGCGGAGGTAGGACGAGCGCCAGCGAGTCCTGCCGGAGCGTGAGCGGCGCTCGGCCCGAGCAGACCATGCGTCGGGCCGAGCGTGGCAACATCGGAAGTGTCCGTCCACGACCGTGGGCGGCAGTGGCAGGGTCCGCGCGGACCCGCTGACCACGACTGCAGAAGGAGAAGCAGATGGCAACGCGCAGCAAGGCGTACCGCAACGCCGAGGAGAAGATCGACCGCGAGCGTCTCTACGCGCCGCTCGAGGCGATCCGTCTCGCCAAGGAGACGTCGACCGTGAAGTACGACGCGACCGTCGAGGTCGCGTTCCGCCTCGGTGTCGACCCGCGCAAGGCGGACCAGATGGTCCGTGGCACGGTCAACCTCCCCCACGGCACGGGCAAGACCGCCCGCGTCATCGTCTTCGCGAACGCGGCGAAGGCGGAGGAGGCCCGTGCGGCCGGTGCCGACGAGGTCGGCGGCGACGACCTGATCGAGAAGGTCGCCGGCGGGTACACCGACTTCGACGCCGCCGTGGCGACGCCGGACCTCATGGGCAAGGTCGGTCGTCTGGGCAAGGTGCTGGGCCCCCGTGGTCTCATGCCGAACCCGAAGACCGGCACCGTGACGATGGACGTGGCGAAGGCCGTGTCGGACATCAAGGGCGGCAAGATCGAGTTCCGTGTCGACAAGCACGGCAACCTGCACTTCATCATCGGCAAGGTCTCGTTCGACGAGAAGGCGCTCGTGGAGAACTACGCGGCGGCCCTCGAAGAGGTCCTGCGTCTCAAGCCGTCGTCCTCGAAGGGCCGGTACATCACCAAGGCCACGCTGACGACGACGATGGGCCCCGGCATCCCGCTGGACCAGTCCAAGACGACGAAGCTGCTCGAGGACGACGCCGCCTGACGGCAGTCCTCCCCGCGGACGGTCCTCCGTCCGCACCACGCACGACGGCGCGGCACCCGACCAGGGTGCCGCGCCGTCGTCGTCTCAGCAGGTCGCCCGAGGGTGCGCCGGCCGGGTCAGCAGGCGCCGAGGTCCTTCCAGACGCCCCACTGCCCGCTCTGCGCGGGGTTCTCGTTGGTGGTCCACCACTTGGCCTCGTAGGTGCGGCCCTGGTGGGAGACGCGGGCGCCACCGGTGTAGACGGCGGAGGCCGACCACGCGGTCGCGGTGCAGGTCCCGGGGTTGGTGGGGTTCGTCGGGTTGGTGGGGTTGGTCGGCTCGGTGGGGTTGGTCGGCTCCGTGGGCGTGGTCGGACCGCTCGCGAGGCGGCCGCCGATCACGGACGCGACCTGGTTGCCGTTGGTCTTGTCCCAGTTGATCGACCAGGTCATGACGCCGCCGATCTTGCCGTACGGCTTCGCGGGCTTGAAGGCGCCGCAGCCGGTGCCGACCTCGAGGCAGTCGACGGCCTTGACGACGTTCGCGAGCGGCTGGTAGCCGCCGCCCGCGGCGCGCGGCACGGCCGGGACGCCGATGCCCACCTGGTCGGGGCGCAGGCCCATCTCGAGCTGGATGCAGGTGAGCGCGGTGAGGAAGTCGACCGTGCCCTGCGAATAGACCTGCTGGTTGCAGCCCATCATCGAGCCGGAGTTGTAGTACTGGGTGTTGACGATCGTGAGGATGTCCTTGATCGCGAGGGTGAGCTGGTAGTACCCCATGCTCGTCGCCTGGTAGTCGATCGTCTGCGGCGCCATGGTGAGGATCAGGCTCGGACCGACCTTCGCCGCGAGCTGGTGGAGGGCGCTCGACATGTACGTGGCGTTGATGCCGTGCTCGAGGTCGATGTCGACGCCGTCGAACCCGTACTTCTGCATGAGCGCGTACGTGGTGTCGGCGAAGTTCTTCGCCTCGGTCGCGTTCGAGACGATGACGTTGCCCTTCTCCCCGCCCACGGAGATCACGACCTTGCGGCCCTGCGCCCGGATGGCCGCGACGTCGGCCTTGAACTGGGCCTCGGTGTAGCCGCCGAGCTCCGCGCTCGCGAGGTTGAACGTGATGCCGCCGGGGGTCCCGGCGAGGTTGTCCGCGAACGCGATCGCGACGAGGTTGTACGCCTGGGGGACCTCGGACAGGCGCATCGTCACGGAGCCGTTGTCGAAGTTGTGCCAGTAGCCGGTGAGCCACTGCGTGCTGCCCGACGGCGCGGCGGCGCTCACGGGAGCGGCGGGCGCGGCCGACGGCGCCGCGGCGGTCGCGGGCGCGGCGGCGAGCGCTCCGCCCGCGACGACGGTCGCCGCGGCGACGACGGAGGCGAGGGCGCGCAGCGCGCGCTCGGTGAGGCCGCGCGTGCGGCCGGGGAGGACTGTTCTCACGGAGGTGCTCCTCGTGCTCGGGCGGGGCGCGTCGTCGCGCCTCGCCGGTCCGCACCCGCGGTGTGGGTGCAGGGGTCGCTCCCGACGCTAGGCCCGGTGCCCGCCGCGCGGCATGAGGGATTCCCCGGAACTTCGGGCCCCGCGGTTACGGGAGAACTCGTACCCTCCGGGAGGCGTGGCGCCGCGCCGGGGGCAGCCGCCGTCGGGCCCTCACGGCGCGGTGCCGGGCCCGCCGTCGTGGGCCGGGCCGTGCCCCGGCAGGTGCCCCAGGACGGGCAGGTGGGACCCGTGCGGCACGGCGTGCCGCGCGGCGTCGGTCCCGCCGAGACCGAACGTCGCGACGGCGGCGACCACGACGGACACCGAGAAGAGCGCGACGAGCCGCGCCCCGGCGCGCGCCGGCGGGCCGTCGGCGGGGACGCGCGCCGGGCGGGCGAGGACGCACGCCGTCGCGACCCGCAGGGCGGCCGCGGCGGCCGCACCCGCGGAGAGCGGCACGCCGGACGCGACGGGCACGGCCACCCCGGCGACGGTCGCGACGAGGAGCAGGGCGATCCCGGCGCGCGGGACCGCCGTCGGGCGCCCGGGCCGCGGCCCGCGGGCGAGGAGCACGAGCGCGACGACGAGCTCCCCGGCCCCGGTGGCCAGCGCGAGCAGGCCGGACGGCGCCGGGAACGCGCCCCGGACGAGCCCGAGGTCGACGATCCCGGCGCCGAGCAGCGCGAGCGCGGCGCCGACGCGGCGGGTCGGGACGGGCGTCGTCATGCCGTGACGGCGCGGCCCGCGTCCTCGCGGTCCGCGGCGAGCCCGACGCCGAGGAGCAGCAGAGCGCTGGCGAGGTGCAGCACGTTGTCGGCGCCGTTGAGCGCGATGATGTTGGCGCCGGTGTCGACGAGGAACAGCCCCACCACGCCGACGAGGAGGTACACCGCGCCGATCGCGACGTTCGTGCCGCGCGCGGCCCGGACGCTGCGCGACGCGAGCAGCAGCGCCGCCCCGATGCCGAGGTGGACGATGTTGTGCAGGGGGTTCACCTCGAACAGCAGGAGGTTGCGGCCCTCGGTGGCGGCGAAGCCGACCCCCGACGTCACGACGAAGCCGGCGAGGCCGACCAGCAGGTAGACGGTGCCGAAGACGGCTGCGAGCAGGCGGTTCGGGGACGAGGTCATGGTGGTCTCCGCTCGGTGGTCGCGCGGCCTCTCCGCGCGTCGCCCCGGGTTCGGAGCGGTGCGTGATCCGGACGGGTCCGCCGGTGCGGGTCCCGGACAGGGATCGCTCCGGACGGAGCCGACCGCGATGTATCAGACGGGCGGTCCGCCCCTCTCGTCCGGGTGGAGGAGCGCCGACCAGACGCTCCCGCCCGTGTGCCGGAGGGACGAGATGCGACGCAACCGCACGAGCCGGGAGGGGTGTGACCAGTGACGATGGTTGTCGACCCCACCGGCCCGGCCGTAGAATCAGGCGCTTCCGGGGACCCCCCGCTGATGCCTGACCGGACGAGCGTGCCGAGGACAGTGCGCCCCATGACCAGAACGACCGACGAGGTGGCCGACACCGGCGAACCGGGCCTCAGCCTGGGGGACCGGGGTGCGTTCGCGCTCCTGGAGTACCGCGACGGCCGCCCGGAGGCGCTCGGTGACTTCGTCCGCGAGGCCTCCCCCCTCCTGTGGCACACGGTGCGCGCGCAGGGCGTCGAGCGCGAGCAGGCCGACGACCTCGTCCAGACGGTGTGGGTCGCGCTCGTGCGCAACGCGATGACCATCAAGGAACCGCACGCCGTCCTCAAGTGGCTGCTCATCACGGCCAAGCGCGCGGCCTGGGAGGCCGTGCGCAAGCACCGCGACGAGGCCCGACGGCGCACCGAGCTCCCGGACGACACCGACGAGGGCGTCCCCGAGCTCCCGTCGGGCGACCCGACGCCGGACGTCGAGGTGCTCCGCAACGAGCGCGACCGCTCCCTCTGGGCCGCGCTCGACCGGCTGCCGGAACGCTGCCGCCAGCTCCTGCACCTCGTGTCGCTCGCCGACCGTCCGGACTACAAGGCCATCTCGGCCGCCATCGGCATGCCCGTCGGGAGCATCGGCTCCACGCGGGGCCGCTGCCTCGCCAAGCTGCGCGACATCATCGACGACCAGGGGGAACCGTGGGAAGCATCATGAGCACCGAGCCGACGCACAGCCCCGACGAGCCGCTCGACGCCGTCGACCTCGCCCTCCTGGCCGACCTCGCGCGGATCGCCGAGGAGATCGACCCCGTCCCGGACGGCCTCGTCGAGCGGTCGCTCTTCGCGATCACGCTCGCCGGGCTCGAGGCCGAGGTCATGGAGCTGGAGTACGTCCAGGCTCCCGCGACGTCCGTGCGCGGCGACGCGCCGCCCGTCGAGGCGCGCACGATCACGTTCACGTCCGAGTCCGTCACGGTGATGATCTCGCTGTCCCCGACGGACGACGGCCGCATCCGCATCGACGGCTGGGCCGCCCCCGCGACGGCGCTGCGCGTCGAGCTGCACCGCCCCGGCGTGGTGAGCGAGACGACGAGCGACGACGACGGCCGCTTCGTCTTCGAGGCCGTCGACCGCGGCCCGGCGAGCCTCGTGGTCCGCCGCGCCGACGGCGCCGGCGGCGCCGTGAGCACGCCGGTCGTCGAGCTCTAGCACCCGGTGGGCCGCGGGCGACGCCCGCGGCCCACCGGCCGCACCACCACCAGCAACCCTTCCCCGCGCAGCGGTGCGCGGGCGGCCGCCCGTCGACGACGACGCGCGCGGCACCGGACGAACGTCATCTCCCGAGGAGGAGCACGTGAGCGAGACCCCTGAGCCCCCCGCAGCGGCGGACCCCGGCTTCTTCGGCGACCGGCCGAGCCGGCTCCAGTGGCGCACCCGCACGATCGACCCGGTCGCCGCGCAGCGTCGCGCCGGGCAGCAGTCCCCGCACCCGACCTGGTACGTGGGCGACCGCATCCTCATCCCCGAGTCGCCGTTCGACCGCGAGGGGAACCGCTCGCTGCGGTGGCTCGAGCGCGCGGCCGAGCGTCTCGGCCTCCGCGTGGAGGTGCAGCAGGAGAGCCTCGACGACGCCGAGCTCGTCCGTGAGGCGGGCCTCGACCCGGAGACGACGACCGACCTGCTCCGCACGTTCGGCTACTCCGTGCGCCTGCGCTACCGCGACGACGCCCAGGGACAGCTCCCGGACGCCTGGCACCTCGTCGAGGAGCTGCGTGGACGGCTGTGCCCCGACGACCGGCACAGCCCGCGGCTCGCGCTCGACCACATGGTCGCGCCGACCCCGTTCATCGGCGGCCAGCCGTACACCCAGCCGTTCCCGTACACGCAGCCGCACCCGTACACCCAGCCCCACCCCTACACGCAGCCGCACCCGTACACCCAGCCCCACCCCTACACGCAGCCGCACCCCTTCGCGGGCACCGCGGAGTACTCCCTGCCGGGCTCGGGCGGCCGCACGCCCGTGAGCTGGATCGGGCCCGTGCCGCGCCGCGCGCTGCCCGCGGGGGACACTCCGTGGGTCGCGGGCGACGGTGTCCGTCGCCCCGTCGTCGCCGTGCTCGACACCGGCGTCGGCGAGCACCCGTGGTTCGACGACGACCTCGAGACGCGCGGCACGATCGTCGTGCGCGACCCCGAGCTGCTCGGTCAGCCGCTGTCGACGCTGCCGCCGACGGAGTACCCGTACGAGGACCCGGAGATCGGCGGCGTGTCGGTCTCGCCCCTCACCGGTCCGCTCGACCCGGTCGCGGGCCACGGGACGTTCATCGCGGGTCTCGTGCACCAGCTCTGCCCGGACGCCGTCATCCTCGCCCCGCGCCTCTACGGCGGGTCGGGCGTCGTGCCGGAGCGCGACCTCCTGCGGACGCTGCGCCGCGTGCTCCTGTGGCACGTGCTCGGCCTGTCCGGTCACGACGGCTACGCGCCGATCGACGTCCTCGTGCTCTCGCTCGGGTACTACCACGAGCGCCCGGAGGACGCGGACTTCGACGCCCCCTTCGGGGCGCTCATCCGCGCGCTGCGCCGGTACGGCGTCGTCGTGGTGGTGTCGTCGGGCAACGACGGGCAGACCCGCCCGACCTACCCCGCGGCGTTCGCCCCGCGGATCAACCGGAAGGCGGAGCCGCCCGTGCCGCTCGAGGGGGTGACGCTGCTCCTCGACGAGCCGCCGGTCCTCACGGTCGGTGCGGAGAACCCCGACGGGACGGTGTCGCTCTTCAGCAACGACGGCCCCTGGATCACGTGCACCCGCCCGGGCGCGGCCCTCGTGTCCACGATCCCGCGCACGATCGACGGCGCCGTCGCGCCGTCGCGCCACGTCCAGGAGCTGTGGGGCCCGGGATACCGCGCGACGATCGACCCCGAGGGGTTCCAGGGCGGGTTCGCGACGTGGAGCGGGACGTCGTTCGCGGCGCCCGTCCTCGCGGGCGAGCTCGCGGCGTCGCTGCTCGAGCGGATCGCCGACGACCCGACGGACCCGGGCGTCCTGCAGCCCGGCCAGGGCGCGCCGGACCGCTGCGCCTGGCTGTGGCCGTCCATTACCCTGGCGACGGGTCTGGTCCCGACCCCGGGTGACGACGCATGAGGTGATGAGCGGTGGTGCGCAGCGGCCGGGAGGTGCTCGAGGCCCGACTGGCTGCTGCGCAGGCCGTGAACGCGCGCGGCCAGCACCGGCGCGCGAGCCGTGCGTTCGCGCAGATCGTCCAGGACGTCGACGCCGCGGGCGAGGACGCGAGCCGGGACGACGCCTACCTGGCCGCGCGCGCCCTGCTGGGGCTCGCGCTCGCCGAGTTCGAGCTGACGGGCGACGTCGACGGCGCCTACGAACGGCTCGCCGAGGTCGAGGCGCGCGGTGCCGCGCTGGCCATGCGCGACCTGGCCCTCGTCGTGCGGTCGCAGCGCGGGCTCCTGCGGCTGCGGACCGGCGACGTCTCCGCCGCGCTGGACGAGCTGGAGACGGCGGCCGAGGTCATCGACGACGCGCGCCCCCTCGACGCGGCCGTCCTGCTGCTCAACCTCGGCTCCCTGCGCCTCGAGCTGGGCGACGCCGAGGGGGCGAGCCGCGACCTCGACGACGCCGTCCACCGGGCCACCGCGCTCGGGGACGAGCTCCTGGTGTCCAAGGCCCGGCACAACCTCGGGTACGCGGAGTACCTGCGCGGCGACCTGCCGGTCGCCCTGCGCGCCATGGACGAGGCCGCGGCGCAGGCGCCGGACCGGCACGCCGCCGTCGGGCTCATCGACCGCGCGCAGGTGCTGCTCGACGCCGGCCTGCTCACGGAGGCGGACGAGGCGCTGAGCGAGGCGCGCGAGCACCTCTCCCGCTACCGCATGCTGCGCGACCTCGCGGAGGTCGAGCTGGTCCGGTCGCGCGTCGTGCTCGGCCTGCGGCGGTACGCCGAGGCGCGGCGCCTCGCCCGCTCGGCGTCGCGCCGGTTCGACCGCCTCGGCAACAGGCCGTGGGTGCTGCGCGCCCGCGTCGCGGAGCTCCAGGCGGCGCTCACGGAGCACCGCGCGACACCCGTGGGCCCGGCGCGCGCCCGTCGGCACGCGACCTGGGCGCTCGACCTCGCGCACGACGGCGAGAGCCTGGACAGCGTCTCGGGTCTCGGGATCACGGTCCCCGCGCGACTCCTCGCCGTCGAGTGGCTCGTGTCCGCGGGCGACGTGCGCGGGGCGCAGGAGGTCCTGCGGGCCGTGCCCCCGCGGCTCGGCCGCGCTCCGCTCCCCGTCCGGCTCCAGCACGAGGCGGTCCTCGCGCAGCTCGCGTTCGTGGCGGGCAACCGGCGTGCCGGCGTCCGCGCCGTGCGGCGCGGCCAGGCGGCGCTCGCGGACCACCGGGCGCGGCTGGGGTCCGTGGACGCGGTGACGGCGTCCGCGGTGCACGGCGTGCGGCTCGGCAACGTCGACGTCGAGGCCGCGCTGCGCACCCGGCGCCCCGGGACGATCTTCGACGCCGTCGAGCGTGGCCGGGCGGCGTTCGCCGGGACGGGCCGCGTGCGCCCGCCGGCGGACCCGGTCCTCGCGGACCTCCTCGCCGCCGCCCGGCGCGAGGTCGAGGCGGCCCGCGCGCTGGGGGCGCCCTCGGACGCGGCCAGCCTCGCGCGCCGGCAGGACCACCTCCAGGCGGCGCGGCGCCTCCAGGACGACGCACGACGGCGCTCCTGGCAGCACGGGGGAGGGGCCGCGGCCCCGGTCCCCGCGTCGGAACGGCGGCTGCGCGCCACGCTGGCCGACGCCGGGTCCGACGCGGTCGTGGCCGACCTCATGCTGGACGGCGACGACGTGCTCGCCGTCCGCGTCAGCGCCCGGGGTTCTCGGCTCGTGCGCCTCGCGTCGCGCGCAGCGGTCGCCGAGCAGGTGCGTCGTGCGCGCGCGGACTTCGCGGTCCTGTCGAACGTGCTCATCCCGGTCCCCATGCGCGAGGCCGCCGTCGGCTCGCTGTCCCGGACGCTGGCCGCGCTCGACGACGCGCTCGTCGTCCCGCTCGAGGCGGACGGCGACCTCCACGTCGCTGCCCGCGACCTGCTGCTCGCGCTGCCGTGGGCCTCGCTGCCCTCGCGGCGCGGGCTGCGCACGTGGGCGAACTCGTGGGTGGACCTGCGCGACGGCGAGCCGGTGCGTCGGACGGACGAGGCGCTCGTCGTCGCCGGACCGGGCCTGCGCTTCTCCGGCGCCGAGGCGAAGCTCGTCGCGTCCGTGTGGGAGGGGGCCGAGGCGCTCGCGGGGGAGGAGGCGACGTGCGAGGCCGTCGTCGACGGCCTGCGCACCGCGGGGGTCGTGCACCTGGCCGCGCACGGCACGCACGAGACCGACAACCCGTTGTTCTCGTCGCTCCGGCTCGCCGACGGCCCGCTGTTCGCCCACGAGCTCGACGGCACCGACCTGCACGGTGTGGTCGTCGTGCTGTCGGCGTGCGAGGTGGGGCTCTCGACGCCGCGCATCGGCGGCGAGTCGCTCGGTCTGACGAGCGTCCTGCTGCGGCTCGGCGCCCGCGCGGTGATCGCGAGCGTGGCCCCGCTGCGCGACGACGTCGCGGCGCGCGTCATGCCGTCGCTCCACGCCGAGCTGCGCGACGGCGCCATGCCGGGGACGGCGCTCGCCCGGGCGGTCGCCGACGAGCCCGAGCCGGTACCGCTGGTCTGCTTCGGCCCGCTGGTTCTCTGACGGCACGGGCCGCGGTTTGGAGCACGCGCCGTCGTCCCGTACGATGAGCGTGTACCCAAGACCGCCGGTCGTCCGACGCTGCCCGCAGACTCCGTCTGCAGGACGTGACGGACCGAAGTCCCGCCCACGAGGTGGAGGCCAGCGCAGGTAGCGAATCGACGACGTCCGCCCGGCCCCGCCGCGCGTGCGACTGCGAGCCCCGCGCCTGCGCGGGGCTCTTTCTCGTTCCGGGACGGACGCCGGTGGTACCACCACCGGAAGGATTGCCATGGCGAGGCCGGACAAGGCAGCCGCAGTCGCCGAGATCTCGGACAAGTTCCGCGACTCGAACGCTGCCGTGCTGACCGAGTACCGCGGGCTCACCGTCGCGCAGCTCAAGCAGCTGCGTCGGTCGCTCAGCGGCAACGCAACCTACGCCGTGGTGAAGAACACGCTGACCGCTATCGCGGCCAAGGAGGCCGGTGTCGAGGGACTCGACGCCGACCTGCAGGGCCCGTCGGCAATCGCCTTCGTCACCGGGGACCCGGTCGAGGCAGCCAAGGGTCTGCGTGACTTCGCCAAGGCGAACCCCGCGCTGGTCATCAAGGGCGGTGTCCTCGACGGGCGCCCCCTGACCGCCGCGGAGGTCACGAAGCTCGCGGACCTCGAGTCCCGTGAGGTCCTGCTGGCCAAGGCGGCCGGCGCGATGAAGGCCAAGCTCTTCCAGGCTGCCTACGTCTTCACCGCGAACACCGCCCAGGCCGCCCGCGTCATCGATGCCCTGCGTCAGAAGCAGGAATCGGAGGGCGCTGCCGCCTGATCCCGCGCCCGGGGCACGCCCCGGTCTCGTGATCCACGCAGCGCAAGCACACACCCCGCTTCTGGCAGGCCCGCACCGGGCCGCTGCCGAGCACCGACCGAAAGGAACGCCATCATGGCGAAGCTCAGCACCGACGAGCTCATCGAGCAGTTCAAGGAGCTCACCCTCATCGAGCTCAACGAGTTCGTGAAGGCCTTCGAGGAGACCTTCGAGGTCACCGCCGCCGCCCCCGCCGCCGTCGCGGTCGCCGCCCCCGCGGGTGGCTCGGGCGACGCCCCGGCCGAGGAGGAGAAGGACGAGTTCGACGTCATCCTCGAGGCTGCCGGCGACAAGAAGATCCAGGTCATCAAGGAGGTGCGCGCGCTCACGTCCCTCGGCCTGAAGGAGGCCAAGGACCTCGTGGACGGTGCCCCGAAGCCGGTCCTGGAGGGCGCGAACAAGGAGACGGCCGAGAAGGCCAAGGCTGCCCTCGAGGGCGCCGGCGCCACGGTCACCCTCAAGTGATCTCACCGGTCCCGTCCTGACGGGACCGGTCGCACGCCGCACGAGGCCCGCACCCCGCCCGGGGTGCGGGCCTCGTCGTTCCCCGGCGGCGGCGCCGGGCGGGCAGGAGGGCCCGGGGGCGGCCCCGCGGCGTCGCGCCGCGTCCCGGGGCGACCGGGATCCGACGGCGTCGGCGCACCGGCTTCACGGAACGGCCACGAGTGTGCCACCATGTGCGGGTCGACGACGCAGGACAGCGAGGTCGACAGCAACAGGTTCAGGCCCGCACGGTGGGCCGGAGGACGGGCGACGAGGCCCGTGCGAATACCGGCGAGGCGCGCAGCGTCCGGGGCCGGGTTGGGGGAGTGTGCCCCGAGGTTGTGTGGCGACGCCTTCTTGGGGTATGCTCACGCTTTGCGCTGTCCTGTGCCCCCGATCTCATATACCCCCGACCCCCTCGACGACGTACGTGCGCGTCCGCGAGGTGTCGTGGCGGCGGTGATCGTGTCCAGCCCGGCCGGTGCAGCGTTCTTTCGATCTGCAGGGAAGGACCCCTCTTGGCTGCCTCGCGCACCCCTTCTGCTCCGTCCGCCGACGCCATCGCGAACCGCACCGCATCGCGTCGCCTCTCCTTCGCCAAGATCTTCGAGCCGCTCGAGGTCCCCGACCTGCTGGGCCTCCAGACCGAGAGCTTCGACTGGCTGCTCGGCAACGAGGCGTGGCAGGCGCGCGTCGCCGCCGCGGCCGAGGCCGGGCGCCAGGACGTGCCCTCGACGTCGGGTCTCGAGGAGATCTTCGAGGAGATCTCCCCGATCGAGGACTTCGGGTCCTCGATGTCGCTGTCGTTCTCCAACCACCGCTTCGAGCCGCCGAAGTACACGGCCGACGAGTGCAAGGAGAAGGACTTCACGTACGCCGCGCCGCTGTTCGTCACCGCGGAGTTCGTCAACTACAACACCGGTGAGATCAAGAGCCAGACGGTCTTCATGGGCGACTTCCCGCTCATGACCGAGCGCGGCACGTTCATCATCAACGGCACCGAGCGCGTCGTCGTCTCGCAGCTCGTCCGCTCGCCCGGCGTCTACTTCGAGCGCGCCGCCGACAAGACGAGCGACAAGGACATCTTCTCCGCGAAGATCATCCCGTCGCGCGGTGCCTGGCTCGAGTTCGAGATCGACAAGCGCGACGCCGTCGGCGTGCGCGTCGACCGCAAGCGCAAGCAGTCCGTGACCGTGCTGCTCAAGGCGCTCGGCCTCACGGAGTCCGAGATCCGCGAGCAGTTCGCGGACTTCCCGTCCGTGCTCGACACGCTCGAGAAGGACCACGTCCACACGCAGGACGAGGCGCTCGTCGACCTCTACCGCAAGATCCGCCCGGGCGAGCCGCCGACGGTCGAGGCCGGCCGCGCGCTCCTCGAGAACTTCTACTTCAACCCGAAGCGCTACGACCTCGCGAAGGTCGGCCGCTACAAGGCGAACAAGAAGCTCGGCATCGACGCGCCGCTCAGCGACTCCACGCTGTCGGTCTCGGACGTCGTCGCGACGATCAAGTACCTCGCGGCGCTGCACGCGGACCACGCGAGCATCCCGGGCACCCGCAACGGCGAGGCCGTCGAGGTGCGCGTCGAGACGGACGACATCGACCACTTCGGCAACCGCCGCATCCGCGCCGTCGGCGAGCTCATCCAGAACCAGGTCCGCACGGGCCTGTCGCGGATGGAGCGCGTCGTGCGCGAGCGCATGACGACGCAGGACGTCGAGGCGATCACGCCGCAGACGCTCATCAACATCCGCCCGGTCGTGGCGTCCATCCGCGAGTTCTTCGGCACGTCGCAGCTCTCGCAGTTCATGGACCAGAACAACCCGCTCGCGGGCCTGACGCACAAGCGTCGTCTCTCGGCCCTCGGCCCGGGTGGTCTCTCGCGCGACCGCGCCGGCATGGAGGTCCGTGACGTCCACCCGTCGCACTACGGCCGCATGTGCCCGATCGAGACCCCTGAGGGTCCGAACATCGGTCTGATCGGCTCGCTCGCGTCGTACGGGCGCATCAACCCGTTCGGCTTCATCGAGACGCCGTACCGCAAGGTGACGGCGGGCAAGGTGACCGACGAGGTCGTCTACCTCACGGCCGACGACGAGGACCGCCACGTCATCGCGCAGGCGAACCAGACGCTCAACGCCGACGGCTCCTTCGCGGACGAGCGCGTGCTCGTGCGCACCAAGGGCGGCGAGGTCGAGATCGTCCCCGGCGCGCAGGTCGACTACATGGACGTCTCGCCGCGCCAGATGGTCTCGGTCGCGACGGCGCTCATCCCGTTCCTCGAGCACGACGACGCGAACCGCGCCCTCATGGGCGCGAACATGCAGCGCCAGGCCGTGCCGCTGGTCCGCTCCGAGGCCCCGCTCGTCGGGACCGGCATGGAGTGGCGCGCGGCCGTCGACGCGGGCGACGTCGTCGTCGCGACGAAGCCCGGTGTCGTCACCGAGGTCTCGGCCGACCTCGTGCTCGTCGCGAACGACGACGGCACGACCGGCAGCTACCGGATCGCGAAGTTCCGCCGCTCGAACCAGGGCACGAGCTACAACCAGCGCGTGCTCGTCGACGAGGGCCAGCGCGTCGAGCCCGGCTCCGTCCTCGCGGACGGCCCGGCGACCGACGAGGGCGAGCTCGCGCTCGGCCGCAACCTCCTCGTGGCATTCATGTCGTGGGAGGGCCACAACTACGAGGACGCGATCATCCTCAGCCAGCGTCTCGTGCAGGACGACGTGCTCTCCTCGATCCACATCGAGGAGCACGAGGTCGACGCGCGCGACACCAAGCTCGGCCCCGAGGAGATCACGCGGGACATCCCGAATGTCTCCGAGGACGTCCTGGCGGACCTCGACGAGCGCGGCATCATCCGCATCGGTGCCGAGGTCGGCGCGGGCGACGTCCTGGTCGGCAAGGTCACGCCGAAGGGCGAGACCGAGCTGACCCCGGAGGAGCGCCTCCTGCGCGCGATCTTCGGCGAGAAGGCGCGCGAGGTGCGCGACACGTCGCTCAAGGTGCCTCACGGCGAGTCCGGCACGGTCATCGGCGTGCGCGAGTTCAACCGCGAGGACGGCGACGAGCTGCCCGCGGGCGTGAACCAGCTCGTGCGCGTCTACATCGCGCAGCGCCGCAAGATCACGGACGGCGACAAGCTCGCCGGCCGTCACGGCAACAAGGGCGTCATCTCCAAGATCCTGCCCGTCGAGGACATGCCGTTCCTCGAGGACGGGACGCCGGTCGACGTCGTCCTCAACCCGCTGGGCGTCCCCGGTCGTATGAACGTGGGCCAGGTCCTCGAGACCCACCTCGGGTGGGTCGCGAAGCAGGGCTGGGACATCTCGCTCGCCGACGGCAAGGACCTCTCCTGGCGGGAGAACGTCCCGGAGATCGCCGCGACGTCCGAGCCCGGCCGTCCCGTCGCCACCCCGGTGTTCGACGGCGTCCACGAGGACGCGCTCACGGGCCTGCTCTCGACGACGATCCCGAACCGCGACGGCGACCGCATGGTCGGCGCCGACGGCAAGGCGCGCCTCTTCGACGGCCGCTCCGGCGAGCCGTTCCCCGAGGCCGTGTCGGTGGGCTACATGTACATCCTCAAGCTCCACCACCTGGTCGACGACAAGATCCACGCGCGCTCGACCGGCCCGTACTCGATGATCACCCAGCAGCCGCTCGGTGGTAAGGCGCAGTTCGGCGGTCAGCGCTTCGGCGAGATGGAGGTGTGGGCCCTCGAGGCGTACGGCGCGGCCTACACGCTCCAGGAGCTCCTCACGATCAAGTCGGACGACGTGCCCGGTCGCGTCAAGGTCTACGAGGCGATCGTCAAGGGCGAGAACATCCCCGACTCGGGCATCCCGGAGTCCTTCAAGGTCCTCCTCAAGGAGATGCAGTCGCTGTGCCTGAACGTCGAGGTGCTCTCGAGCGACGGCGTGTCCATCGAGATGCGGGAGTCGGACGACGACGTGTACCGCGCAGCCGAAGAGCTCGGCATCGACCTGTCGCGCCGCCCCAACGCGGCGTCCAGCGTCGACGAGATCTGATCTCGGGCAGGTGGGAGCGGGTCACCCCGCTCCGACCGACGACCCCCACACCAACCGTCTTTTTGGCGTCGGGGCCGGCCACGGCCGGTCCCGGCAGGCGAAGGAAGTAGGACAACTTGCTCGACGTCAACGTCTTCGACGAGCTGCGTATCGGCCTGGCCACGGCCGACGACATCCGTGCGTGGTCGCACGGTGAGGTGAAGAAGCCCGAGACCATCAACTACCGCACCCTCAAGCCCGAGAAGGACGGACTCTTCTGCGAGAAGATCTTCGGCCCCACCCGGGACTGGGAGTGCTACTGCGGCAAGTACAAGCGCGTGCGCTTCAAGGGCATCATCTGCGAGCGCTGCGGCGTCGAGGTGACGCGCTCGAAGGTGCGTCGTGAGCGCATGGGCCACATCGAGCTCGCCGCGCCGGTCACGCACATCTGGTTCTTCAAGGGCGTGCCCTCGCGCCTCGGCTACCTGCTCGACCTCGCCCCGAAGGACCTCGAGAAGGTCATCTACTTCGCGGCGTACATGATCACCTCGGTCGACGAGGAGGGCCGCCAGGAGGACCTCCCGAACCTCCAGAACGAGATCGACCTGGAGAAGAAGGAGATCGCGGACGCCCGCGACAACGACATCAACTCCCGCGCCCAGAAGCTCGAGGCCGACCTGGCCGAGCTCGAGGCCGAGGGTGCCAAGGCTGACGCGCGCCGCAAGGTCCGCGACTCGGCCGAGCGCGAGATGGCGCAGATCCGCAAGCGCGCCGACGCCCAGCTCGACCGTCTCGAGCAGGTGTGGGACCGCTTCAAGAACCTCAAGGTCGCCGACCTCGAGGGCGACGAGATGCTGTACCGCGCCCTCCAGGACCGCTACGGCACCTACTTCGAGGGCTCGATGGGCGCCGCGGCGATCCAGAAGCGTCTCCAGGACTTCGACCTGGAGGCGGAGGCCGAGTCCCTGCGCGAGACCATCCGCTCGGGCAAGGGCCAGCGCAAGACGCGTGCCCTCAAGCGCCTCAAGGTCGTCAACGCGTTCCTCACCACGACGAACTCGCCCACGGGCATGGTGCTCGACGCCGTCCCGGTCATCCCGCCGGACCTGCGCCCGATGGTGCAGCTCGACGGTGGCCGCTTCGCGACGAGCGACCTCAATGACCTGTACCGCCGCGTGATCAACCGGAACAACCGCCTCAAGCGTCTCCTCGACCTGGGTGCGCCGGAGATCATCGTCAACAACGAGAAGCGGATGCTCCAGGAGGCCGTGGACTCGCTGTTCGACAACGGCCGCCGTGGTCGTCCGGTCACCGGCCCGGGCAACCGCCCGCTCAAGTCCATCTCGGACATGCTCAAGGGCAAGCAGGGTCGTTTCCGTCAGAACCTGCTCGGCAAGCGCGTCGACTACTCGGGCCGTTCGGTCATCGTCGTCGGCCCGCAGCTCAAGCTGCACCAGTGCGGCCTGCCGAAGCAGATGGCGCTCGAGCTGTTCAAGCCGTTCGTCATGAAGCGCCTCGTGGACCTCAACCACGCGCAGAACATCAAGAGCGCGAAGCGCATGGTCGAGCGTGCCCGCCCGGTCGTGTGGGACGTGCTCGAAGAGGTCATCACCGAGCACCCCGTGCTGCTCAACCGTGCACCGACGCTGCACCGCCTGGGCATCCAGGCGTTCGAGCCGCAGCTCGTCGAGGGCAAGGCGATCCACCTGCACCCGCTCGTCTGCGCCGCGTTCAACGCGGACTTCGACGGTGACCAGATGGCCGTCCACCTGCCCCTGAGCGCCGAGGCGCAGGCCGAGGCCCGCATCCTCATGCTCTCGAGCAACAACATCCTCAAGCCGTCGGACGGCCGTCCGGTGACCATGCCCTCGCAGGACATGATCATCGGTCTGTACCACCTGACGAGCGACCGCGAGGGTGCCGAGGGCGAGGGTCGTGCGTTCGGCTCCGTGGCCGAGGCGATCATGGCGTTCGACCAGGGCACGCTGGACCTCAACGCCCGGGTGAAGATCCGCACCACGGACCTCGTCCCGCCGGTCTCCGGCTTCGAGGCTCCCGAGGGCTGGGAGGAGGGTCAGCCGATCCTCTTCGACACCACGCTCGGTCGCGCGCTGTTCAACGAGACGCTCCCCGTCGACTACCCGTACGTGAACTCGGTCGTCGACAAGAAGCGCCTCTCGGCGATCGTCAACGAGCTCGCGGAGCGCTACCCGAAGGTCGAGGTCGCGGCGTCGCTCGACGCGCTGAAGGCCGCCGGCTTCCGCTGGGCGACCCGCTCGGGCGTCACGATCGCGATCTCCGACGTGGCGACGCCCAAGGAGAAGGCCGTCATCCTCGAGCAGCACGAGGAGCGCGCGCTCAAGGTCCAGCAGCAGTACGACCGTGGTCTCATCACGGACGACGAGCGCCGTCAGGAGCTCATCGAGATCTGGACCCAGGCGACGGACAAGGTCGCGTCGGTCATGCGCGAGAACCTCGAGGCGAACGACCGCAACACCGTGTACCGCATGGTCGGCTCGGGTGCGCGTGGTAACTGGATGCAGGTCCGTCAGATCGCCGGTATGCGCGGTCTCGTGGCGAACCCGAAGGGCGAGATCATCCCGCGCCCGATCAAGTCCAACTACCGCGAGGGCCTGTCCGTCCTCGAGTACTTCATCGCGACGCACGGTGCCCGCAAGGGTCTGGCGGACACCGCGCTGCGGACCGCCGACTCGGGCTACCTCACGCGTCGTCTCGTGGACGTGTCGCAGGACGTCATCGTCCGCGAGGAGGACTGCGGCACCGAGCGCGGCCTGACCCTGCCGATCGCCGAGGAGCTCGCGGGCAAGCTCGTGCGCCACCCGAAGGTGGAGACGAGCGTCTACTCGCGCACCCTCGCGGCCGACCTGGTCGACCCCGACGGGAACGTCGTCGGCAAGGCCGGCGACGACGCGGGCGACGTCCTCATCGACGCCGCGGTCACCGCGGGCGTCCGCGAGGCCAAGGTCCGTTCGGTCCTCACGTGCGAGTCGCGCGTCGGCACGTGCGCCAAGTGCTACGGGCGCTCGCTCGCCACGGGCAAGCTCGTCGACATCGGCGAGGCGGTCGGCATCATCGCCGCCCAGTCGATCGGTGAGCCGGGCACGCAGCTGACGATGCGTACCTTCCACACCGGTGGTGTCGCCTCCGCGGACGACATCACGCAGGGTCTGCCGCGTGTCACGGAGCTCTTCGAGGCCCGCACCCCCAAGGGTGAGGCGCCCATCGCGGAGTTCTCGGGCCGCATCGCGATCGACGACTCGGAGCGCTCGCGCCGTCTGGTGCTCACGCCGGACGACGGCTCGGAGGAGATCGCCTACCCGGTGACGAAGCGTGCCCGCCTGCTCGTGCAGGACGGCGACCACGTCAACGTCGGCACGCAGCTCGTCCAGGGTGCGGTGGACCCGAAGAAGGTCCTGCGCATCCTCGGCCCGCGCGCCACGCAGAAGCACCTGGTGGACGAGGTCCAGGAGGTCTACCGCTCGCAGGGCGTGGACATCCACGACAAGCACATCGAGGTCATCGTGCGGCAGATGCTGCGTCGCGTGACCGTGCTCGACTCGGGCGACTCGCACCTCCTGCCGGGCGAGCTCGCCGAGCGCGGCCGCTTCGAGGACGCGAACCGTCGCGCGGTGGCGGAGGGTGGCCAGCCGGCCTCCGGCCGTCCCGAGCTGATGGGCATCACGAAGGCGTCGCTCGCGACGGACTCGTGGCTCTCGGCCGCGTCGTTCCAGGAGACGACGCGCGTGCTCACCGAGGCGTCGATGAGCGGTCGTCGTGACCCGCTCCTCGGCCTCAAGGAGAACGTCATCATCGGTAAGCTCATCCCGGCCGGTACCGGCCTTCCCCGGTACACCAAGGTCCAGGTCGAGCCGACCGAGCAGGCCAAGACGGAGCTCTACCCGAGCTTCGGCTACGACGAGATCGACTTCCCGGCGCTCGGCATGGGCTCTGGCGAGGCGATCCCGCTCGAGGACCTGGACTTCGGCGACTACCGCTGACGTCCCACGACGGGTGCCCGTCGGCTGCCGCGCCTCGTGCGCGGTGGCCGGCGGGCACCCGTCGTCGTCCCTCCTGCGGGACGACGACGAGCCCGGGGGAGCGGCCGTGCTCGCGACCTGCTCCTTTGACTCCTTGCCGGGTGGCAGGTAACCTGGTAAACCGTGCCCGCGCCGTCGGGCCCTCCGTGATGTCCCTGGCGGGACGGTGCGGGCGAGCGATCGTCGCACACCGCCGCGTGGCGGTCTCCGGACGGGCCGATGTGAGTGCCCGGGCACTCCGGATCCCGGTCCTGGTGGCGCGCTCGCGCCCACGGCCCGGAGCCGGACCATCGAGCCGGTGGTAGGTGGCTGCTGCAGCGTCTCTCGCGCTGCGGGTGCCTCGTGCGATCGGCTCCAGCAGCCAGCACGACCACCATCGGGGATAGCCCCGGTAGCTCGAGAAGACACGGAGACGTAGTGCCTACGATCCAGCAGCTCGTCCGCAAGGGGCGGACCTCGAAGGTGGGGAAGTCCAAGACTCCCGCCCTCAAGGGCTCCCCGCAGCGGCGCGGTGTGTGCACGCGCGTGTACACCACCACCCCGAAGAAGCCGAACTCCGCGCTGCGCAAGGTCGCTCGCGTGAAGCTCTCCTCCCAGGTCGAGGTCACGGCCTACATCCCCGGCGTCGGCCACAACCTCCAGGAGCACTCCATCGTGCTCGTGCGCGGCGGTCGTGTGAAGGACCTCCCGGGTGTGCGCTACAAGATCGTGCGCGGCGCGCTCGACACGCAGGGCGTGAAGAACCGCAAGCAGGCCCGCAGCCGCTACGGCGCCAAGAAGGAGAAGAGCTGATGCCTCGCAAGGGCCCGGCCCCGAAGCGGCCGCTCATCGTCGACCCGGTCTACGGGTCTCCCGTCGTCACGCAGCTCATCAACAAGGTGCTGCTCGACGGCAAGAAGTCCACCGCCGAGTCGATCGTCTACGGCGCCCTCGAGGGCGTCCGGGCGAAGACGGACGGCGACCCGGTCGTCGTCCTCAAGCGCGCGCTCGAGAACGTCCGCCCGGCGCTCGAGGTCCGCTCGCGCCGCGTCGGTGGTGCGACCTACCAGGTCCCGGTCGAGGTGCGCCCGGCGCGTGCGACGACCCTCGCGCTGCGCTGGCTCACGGACTACTCGCGCGCCCGTCGCGAGAAGACCATGACGGAGCGCCTCATGAACGAGATCCTCGACGCCAGCAACGGCCTCGGCGCCGCGGTCAAGCGCCGCGAGGACATGCACAAGATGGCGGAGTCCAACAAGGCCTTCGCCCACTACCGCTGGTAGTCCGCACGACGGGCCCCGGGGACCGGAGCGTCCCCGGGGCTGTCGGCGGGTCCGAGGCCGGTCATCCCGGTCCGAGCAGCGCCCCCGACTCAACCCATCTAACGAGGGAAGCAGACCGTGGCACTTGACGTGCTGACCGACCTGAGCAAGGTCCGCAACATCGGCATCATGGCCCACATCGATGCCGGGAAGACCACGACCACCGAGCGCATCCTGTTCTACACGGGTGTGAACTACAAGCTCGGCGAGACGCACGACGGCGCGTCCACGACCGACTGGATGGAGCAGGAGAAGGAGCGCGGCATCACGATCACGTCCGCCGCCGTCTCGTGCTACTGGAACAAGAACCAGATCAACATCATCGACACGCCCGGCCACGTCGACTTCACGGTCGAGGTCGAGCGCTCCCTGCGCGTGCTCGACGGCGCCGTCGCCGTCTTCGACGGCAAGGAAGGTGTCGAGCCGCAGTCGGAGACGGTGTGGCGCCAGGCGGACAAGTACAACGTCCCCCGCATCTGCTTCGTCAACAAGATGGACAAGCTCGGCGCGGACTTCTACTTCACCGTCGACACGATCATCAACCGCCTCAAGGCGAAGCCGCTGGTCATCCAGCTCCCGATCGGGGCCGAGAGCGACTTCACCGGTGTCGTGGACCTGCTCGAGATGAAGGCGCTCGTCTGGCACGGGGAGACCCAGCTCGGCGAGGCGTACGACACCGAGGAGATCCCCGCGGACCTGGTCGAGAAGGCCCAGCAGTACCGCAGCGAGCTCGTCGAGGCCGTCGCCGAGGCCGACGAGGAGCTGCTCGAGAAGTACCTCGGTGGCGAGGAGCTGACGATCGCCGAGCTCAAGGCCGGCATCCGCAAGCTCGTCATCGCGGGCGAGGCGTTCCCGGTCCTGTGCGGCTCCGCGTTCAAGAACAAGGGCGTCCAGCCCATGCTCGACGCGGTCATCGACTACCTGCCGTCGCCCCTCGACGTGCCGGCCATCGACGGTCACGACCCGAAGGACGAGGAGAAGGTCATCCAGCGTCACCCCGACGCCTCGGAGCCGTTCTCCGCGCTCGCCTTCAAGGTCGCGGCGCACCCGTTCTTCGGCAAGCTCACCTACGTGCGCGTGTACTCCGGTCGTGTCGAGCCCGGCCAGCAGGTCGCCAACTCGACCAAGGGCAAGAAGGAGCGCGTCGGCAAGATCTTCCAGATGCACTCCAACAAGGAGAACCCGGTCGACGAGGCGAGCGCCGGTCACATCTACGCGGTCATCGGCCTCAAGGACACCACGACCGGTGACACGCTGAGCGACATGGCGAACCCGGTCATCCTCGAGTCGATGAGCTTCCCCGAGCCCGTCATCGACGTGGCGATCGAGCCGAAGACGAAGGCCGACCAGGAGAAGCTCTCCACGGCGATCCAGAAGCTCGCCGAGGAGGACCCGACCTTCCGCGTCAAGCTGGACGACGAGACCGGCCAGACCGTCATCGGCGGCATGGGCGAGCTCCACCTCGACATCCTCGTCGACCGCATGCGTCGCGAGTTCAAGGTCGAGGCGAACGTCGGCAAGCCGCAGGTCGCGTACCGCGAGACGATCCGCCGCAAGGCCGAGAAGATCGAGTACACGCACAAGAAGCAGACCGGTGGGTCCGGGCAGTTCGCGAAGGTCCAGGTGACCTTCGAGCCGCTCGACACGTCCGAGGGCGAGCTCTACGAGTTCTCCAACGCGGTCACCGGTGGTCGCATCCCGCGCGAGTACATCCCCAGCGTCGACGCCGGCATCCAGTCCGCGATGGAGCTCGGCGTGCTCGCCGGCTTCCCGCTGGTCGGGGTGAAGGCGATCCTGCTCGACGGCGCCTACCACGAGGTCGACTCCTCGGAGATGGCGTTCAAGATCGCCGGCTCGATGGTCCTCAAGGAGGGCGTCAAGCGGGCGGACCCGGTTCTGCTGGAGCCGGTGATGGCGGTCGAGGTGCGTACGCCCGAGGAGTACATGGGCGACGTCATCGGCGACCTGAACTCACGTCGTGGAATGATCCAGTCCATGGAGGACGCGACGGGTGTGAAGGTCGTCCGGGCCCACGTACCGTTGTCAGAGATGTTCGGGTACATCGGTGACCTCCGGTCCAAGACCCAGGGTCGTGCGGTGTACTCGATGCAGTTCGACAACTACGCCGAGGTTCCTCGGAACGTTGCCGAAGAGATCATCAAGAAGACCCGGGGCGAGTGAGTCCCCACAGGTCGAAGACCCGCACAACCATCAACCTGTAGGAAACCGCAACGCCCCGCGGATGTAGGATCTCTCGGTCGACATTCGCAACGTTCGGCACATCTACCCAAGTCCCAGGAGGACCCCAGTGGCTAAGGCCAAGTTCGAGCGGACCAAGCCGCACGTCAACGTCGGCACCATCGGTCACGTCGACCACGGTAAGACGACGCTCACGGCGGCGATCTCGAAGACGCTCGCGGACACGTACCCGGACCTGCCGGCGAACACGCAGCGCAACTTCGACGAGATCGACGCGGCTCCCGAGGAGAAGCAGCGCGGTATCACGATCAACATCGCGCACATCGAGTACGAGACGCCGAAGCGCCACTACGCGCACGTCGACGCCCCGGGTCACGCCGACTACATCAAGAACATGATCACCGGTGCCGCCCAGATGGACGGCGCGATCCTGGTGGTCGCCGCGACCGACGGCCCGATGGCCCAGACGCGCGAGCACGTCCTGCTCGCCCGCCAGGTCGGCGTGCCGTACCTGCTCGTGGCGCTCAACAAGTCCGACATGGTCGACGACGAGGAGATCCTCGAGCTCGTCGAGATGGAGGTGCGCGAGCTCCTCTCCTCGCAGGAGTTCGACGGCGACAACGCGCCGGTCGTGCGCGTCTCCGGTCTCAAGGCGCTCGAGGGCGACCCCGAGTGGACCGCGAAGATCCTCGAGCTCATGGAGGCCGTGGACGAGAACGTGCCCGAGCCCGTCCGCGAGCTCGACAAGCCGTTCCTCATGCCCGTCGAGGACGTCTTCACGATCACCGGTCGTGGCACCGTCGTCACCGGCAAGGTGGAGCGTGGCACGCTCGACCTCAACTCGGACGTCGAGATCGTCGGCATCCGCTCGCCCCAGAAGACCACGGTCACGGGCATCGAGACGTTCCACAAGCAGATGGACCAGGCTCAGGCCGGCGACAACACCGGTCTGCTCCTGCGCGGCATCAAGCGCGAGGACGTCGAGCGCGGCCAGGTCGTCGTGAAGCCGGGCTCGATCACCCCGCACACGCAGTTCGAGGCGCAGGTCTACATCCTGGGCAAGGACGAGGGCGGCCGTCACAACCCGTTCTACTCGAACTACCGTCCGCAGTTCTACTTCCGCACGACGGACGTCACCGGCGTCATCACGCTGCCCGAGGGCACCGAGATGGTCATGCCCGGCGACAACACCGAGATGACGGTCGAGCTGATCCAGCCGATCGCCATGGAGGAGGGCCTCGGCTTCGCCATCCGTGAGGGTGGCCGCACCGTCGGCTCGGGCCGCGTCACCAAGATCCTCAAGTGATCTGACGCTGCCTCCGCAGCACCTCGTCGAAGGCCCGGTCCCGTCCGCGGGGCCGGGCCTTCGGCCTGCGGTCACCGTCACACCGGCGTCGCGTCGTCCGACTTGGACGACGGCGGCTTCGTGTGGCAGACTGTTCAGGTTGCCTGTTACGGGTGCGCTCTTTCACGTGTCGAACAGTGTGTTGAACCGGTCCTCTCGCCGAGGGCCAGGACCCCGGGACTTCCCCCGGGTCTGCGGGTTGAGCTCTCTGTGTCGCCATGGATCGAGTACCCCGCGGAACACACGTTCCGACAGGCTCGCACAAACGTTGTGGTCCGGTTCGCGGAGCCGTGCGTCAGCACGGAGCCCGGCGGGAGTCCACATATCCAACGGCCCTGCGCCTCTTGGCGTGTGCGCCCAGGTGCGTCGCGACTACGCGACACGCCCGAGCGCGGGGGTCGGACAGCTAGCGGTTCGAGAGAGAGAGTCAGACGACGCCATGGCGGGACAGAAGATCCGCATCCGGCTCAAGTCCTACGACCACGAGGTCATCGACAGCTCGGCGCGCAAGATCGTCGACACGGTGACGCGCGCTGGTGCAACGGTCGTGGGTCCGGTGCCGCTGCCGACGGAGAAGAACGTCTTCTGCGTCATCCGGTCGCCTCACAAGTACAAGGACAGCCGCGAGCACTTCGAGATGCGCACGCACAAGCGGCTGATCGACATCATCGATCCCACGCCGAAGGCGGTCGACTCGCTCATGCGTCTCGACCTGCCGGCTGACGTGAACATCGAGATCAAGCTCTGAGGCTGGAGGACATCATGACTACCCCCCAGCAGAACGCGCGCCCGGTCACCGCGGTGCTCGGCACGAAGCTCGGGATGACGCAGCTCTGGGACGAGGCCGGGCGCCTCGTGCCCGTCACCGTCGTCGCGGTCGGCACGAACGTCGTGACGCAGGTGCGCACGTCGGACGCCGACGGCTACGCCGCCGTGCAGCTCGCCTACGGCCAGATCGACCCGCGCAAGGTCACGAAGCCGCTCAAGGGCCACTTCGAGAAGGCCGGCGTCACGCCGCGTCGTCACGTCGCCGAGGTCCGCACCACCGACGCCACCGAGTACTCGCTCGGCCAGGAGATCACCGCGGAGGCCTTCGAGGCCGGCGCCGTGGTCGACGTCGTGGGCACGACCAAGGGCAAGGGCACCGCCGGTGTCATGAAGCGTCACGGCTTCTCCGGCGTGGGTGCCTCCCACGGCTCGCACCGCAACCACCGCAAGCCCGGCTCGATCGGTGGGGCCTCGACCCCGTCGCGCGTCTTCAAGGGCCTGCGCATGGCCGGTCGGATGGGCAACGTCCGTCAGACCACCCAGAACCTGACCGTCCACGCGGTCGACGCCGAGAAGGGTCTGCTGCTCGTCAAGGGCGCGGTTCCCGGCCCCAAGGGCGGCGTCGTCCTCGTGCGCAGCGCCGCGAAGGGAGCGTGAACCCCATGTCCGCTCTGACCGTTGACGTGCTGGACCCCAAGGGCAAGAAGGCCGGCACCGCCGAGCTCCCCGCCGAGGTGTTCGACGTCGAGCTCAACGTCCCGCTGATCCACCAGGTCGTCGTCGCCCAGCGTGCTGCCGCACGCCAGGGCACCCACGACACCAAGTCCCGCGGCGAGGTCCGCGGTGGTGGTCGCAAGCCGTACAAGCAGAAGGGCACCGGCCGCGCCCGCCAGGGTTCGACCCGTGCGCCGCAGTTCGCCGGCGGTGGCGTCGTCCACGGCCCGACGCCGCGCTCGTACGACCAGCGGACGCCCAAGAAGATGAAGGCCGCCGCGCTCCGCGGTGCCCTCTCGGACCGCGCCCGCAACGGCCGCGTCCACGTGGTGACCGGCTTCGGTGTCGACGGCGTGCCGTCGACCAAGACCGCCGTCACGACGCTCGCCAAGCTCTCCGGGCGCAAGCACGTCCTCGTCGTCACCGAGCGTGGCGACGAGCTGACGATCAAGTCGCTGCGGAACGTCGAGCAGGTCCACCTCCTGGTGGCCGACCAGCTCAACACCTACGACGTGCTCGTCTCCGACGACGTCGTCTTCACGCAGGGCGCGCTCGACGCGTTCCTGACGGGCCCGGCCACGGGTCGCTCCGCGAAGGCCGTCGCCACCTCCACCGAGGCGGACGAGACTGCTGCCGAGGAGGCCGCGAAGTGACCACCGTGACCAAGGACCCCCGTGACGTGATCCTCGCGCCGGTCGTCTCCGAGAAGAGCTACGGCCTGCTCGACGAGGGCAAGTACACGTTCGTCGTCGACCCGCGGGCCAACAAGACCGAGATCAAGATCGCCGTCGAGCAGATCTTCTCGGTCAAGGTCGCCTCGGTGAACACGATCAACCGCAAGGGCAAGACGCGTCGCACGCGTTTCGGCCTGGGCAAGCGCAAGGACACCAAGCGTGCGATCGTCACCCTCCGCGAGGGCACGATCGACATCTTCGGCTGAGCCGACGAGAGCAGATTGAGGACAGATCCCCATGGGAATCCGTAAGTACAAGCCGACGACGCCCGGCCGCCGCGGCTCGAGCGTCGCCGACTTCGCCGAGATCACGCGCTCGCAGCCGGAGAAGTCTCTGGTCCGCCCGCTCTCCAAGAGCGGCGGCCGCAACAGCTCCGGTCGCATCACCACCCGTCACAAGGGTGGTGGCCACAAGCGTGCGTACCGCGTGATCGACTTCCGTCGTCACGACAAGGACGGCGTGCCGGCGAAGGTCGCGCACATCGAGTACGACCCCAACCGCACCGCGCGCATCGCGCTCCTGCACTACGCGGACGGCGAGAAGCGCTACATCGTCGCGCCGGCCAAGCTCAAGCAGGGCGACGTCGTCGAGGCGGGCGCGGGCGCGGACATCAAGCCCGGCAACAACCTGCCGCTGCGCAACATCCCGACCGGTACGGTCATCCACGCCATCGAGCTCAAGCCCGGTGGCGGCGCGAAGATCGCCCGCTCGGCCGGTGCGTCTGTGCAGCTCGTCGCCAAGGACGGGCCGTACGCGCAGCTGCGCATGCCCTCCGGCGAGATCCGCAACGTCGACCTGCGCTGCCGCGCGACGGTCGGCGAGGTCGGCAACGCCGAGCAGTCGAACATCAACTGGGGCAAGGCCGGCCGCATGCGCTGGAAGGGCAAGCGCCCCACCGTCCGCGGTGTCGCCATGAACCCGATCGACCACCCGCACGGTGGTGGTGAGGGCAAGACCTCCGGTGGTCGCCACCCGGTGAGCCCGTGGGGCCAGCCGGAGGGTCGTACCCGCCGTCCCAACAAGCCGAGCGACAAGCTGATCGTGCGTCGTCGCCGTACCGGCAAGAAGCGCTGATAGGAGCCTGGAGACATGCCTCGTAGCCTGAAGAAGGGCCCCTTCGTCGACGACCACCTGCAGAAGAAGGTGGACGCTCAGAACGAGAAGGGGACCAAGAACGTCATCAAGACCTGGTCCCGTCGGTCGGTCATCACGCCCGACTTCCTCGGTCACACGTTCGCCGTGCACGACGGTCGCAAGCACACGCCGGTGTTCGTCACCGAGTCGATGGTCGGCCACAAGCTCGGCGAGTTCGCTCCCACGCGGACCTTCCGCGGCCACGTGAAGGACGACAAGAAGGGTCGTCGCCGCTGACCCCCGGGTCAGTCTGGTGACGACCTGGACGGTCAAGAGACAAGAAGGCAGGACAGCAATGGAAGCCAAGGCGCAGGCGCGGTTCGTCCGTGTCACGCCCCAGAAGGCCCGGCGCGTCGTGGACCTCATCCGTGGCAAGCAGGCCTCCGAGGCCGTCGCGGTGCTGAAGTTCGCACCGCAGGCGGCGAGCGAGCCCGTCCGCAAGGTCGTGGAGAGCGCCATCGCCAACGCCCGGGTGAAGGCGGACCGCGCGAGCGAAGCGTTCGAGGAGCAGGAGCTCGTCGTGCGTGAGGCGTTCGTCGACGAGGGCCCGACCCTCAAGCGTTTCCGCCCCCGGGCCCAGGGCCGTGCGAACCGCATCCTCAAGCGCACCAGCCACATCACCGTGGTCGTCGCTCCGCGTGAGAACACGAAGGGAAGTGCCCGATAGTGGGACAGAAGGTTCACCCGCACGGGTACCGCCTCGGCATCACCACCGACCACCGGTCGCGCTGGTTCGCCGACAGCACGAAGCCCGGCCAGCGGTACCGCGACTACGTCCGCGAGGACGTCCAGATCCGCAAGCTCATGAGCACGGGGCTCGAGCGCGCCGGCATCTCCAAGGTCGAGATCGAGCGCACCCGTGACCGTGTCCGCGTGGACATCCACACGGCGCGCCCGGGCATCGTCATCGGCCGCCGCGGCGCCGAGGCCGACCGCATCCGCGGCGAGCTCGAGAAGCTCACCGGCAAGCAGGTGCAGCTCAACATCCTCGAGGTGAAGAACGCCGAGACGGACGCGCAGCTCGTCGCGCAGGGCATCGCCGAGCAGCTCGCGAGCCGCGTCTCGTTCCGTCGTGCCATGCGCAAGGGCATCCAGTCCGCGCAGCGCGCCGGCGCGAAGGGCATCCGCGTGCAGGTCTCCGGCCGCCTCGGTGGCGCGGAGATGAGCCGGTCGGAGTTCTACCGCGAGGGTCGTGTGCCGCTGCACACGCTGCGCGCGTACATCGACTACGGCTTCTTCGAGGCCCGCACCACGTTCGGCCGCATCGGCGTGAAGGTGTGGATCTACAAGGGCGACGTCACCGAGAAGGAGTTCGCCGCGCAGCAGGCCACGGCCGCTCCGCGCCAGGGCCGTGGCGGCCCGCGCGGTGAGCGCGGCGGCGACCGTCGTGGTGGCGGCCGTCGTCCCGAGCGTTCGGCCGAGCGGACCCCCGCGTCCGAGTCGCCGGCGGCGCCCGAGCAGGCTGCTCCCGCCGCAGAGGCGAAGGCCCCTGAGACCGGAACGGAGGCCTGAGTCATGCTGATCCCGCGCAGGCTCAAGCACCGCAAGCAGCACCACCCGTCGCGCTCCGGCGCGGCGAAGGGTGGCACCCAGATCTCGTTCGGCGAGTACGGCATCCAGGCTCTCGAGCCGGCGTACGTGACGAACCGCCAGATCGAGGCTGCTCGTATCGCGATGACCCGCCACATCAAGCGTGGCGGCAAGGTCTGGATCAACATCTACCCGGACCGTCCCCTGACCAAGAAGCCTGCCGAGACCCGCATGGGTTCCGGTAAGGGTTCGCCCGAGTGGTGGGTCGCCAATGTCAAGCCCGGCCGGATCGTCTTCGAGCTGGCGGGTGTCCCGGAGGACCTGGCTCGCGAGGCCATGCGCCGCGCGATCCACAAGCTCCCGATGAAGTGCCGTTTCGTGGTGCGCGAGGGTGGTGGCAACTGATGGCAATCGGAACGAAGGGGCTCGCCCCCGTCGACCTCGACGCCATGGACGACGAGACGCTCGTCGCCGAGCTCAAGAAGGTCAAGGAGGAGCTCTTCAACCTCCGCTTCCAGTCGGCCACCGGCCAGCTGGAGAGCCACGGGCGCCTCAAGGCCGTCCGCCGCGACATCGCGCGGATCTACACGATCCTGCGTGAGCGCGAGCTCGGCATCCGAACCGCGCCGAGCGCCGAGTGAGTGAGGCTGGAATGAGCGAGAACGCAACGAACGCGCCCGAGGCGGCCGAGGAGCGCGCGCACCGCAAGACGCGCCGCGGCTACGTCGTGAGCGACAAGATGGACAAGACCGTGGTGGTCGAGGTCGAGGACCGGGTCAAGCACCCGCTCTACGGCAAGGTCATCCGCCGCACGAGCAAGGTCAAGGCGCACGACGAGCAGAACTCTGCCGGCGTGGGCGACCTGGTGCTCATCATGGAGACCCGCCCGCTGTCCGCGACCAAGCGGTGGCGCCTCGCGGAGATCCTCGAGAAGGCCAAGTGATCCACCGGTCGTGACGGGCGGGCCCCGGCTCGCTCGTCACGACCGCTCTCGTGCCGCACCGCGGTGCGGCAACCAGTGAGGACAGGTCCGGCGGGTCCACCGCCCGGTCCTGGCCGGTTCACCCGCGAGGGACCCGGCACTGACAGCTATCCGTTCGGCAAGGCTCGCCCACGGCGAGAACCGGCTCGACGACAGGAGTTCATTACATGATCCAGCAGGAGTCGCGACTTCGTGTCGCCGACAACACGGGTGCCAAGGAGATTCTCTGCATCCGTGTTCTCGGTGGCTCGGGCCGTCGCTACGCCGGAATCGGCGACGTCATCGTCGCAACCGTCAAGGACGCGATCCCGGGCGGCAACGTGAAGAAGGGCGACGTGGTCAAGGCCGTCGTCGTCCGCACCGCCAAGGAGCGCCGTCGTCCGGACGGTTCCTACATCAAGTTCGACGAGAACGCCGCCGTGATCCTCAAGAACGACGGCGAGCCGCGCGGGACGCGCATCTTCGGCCCGGTCGGGCGCGAGCTGCGCGACAAGCGGTTCATGAAGATCATCTCGCTGGCTCCGGAGGTGCTCTGACCATGGCCAAGATCAAGAAGGGCGACCTCGTCGTCGTCATCGCGGGCAAGGACAAGGGCAAGCAGGGGCGCGTCCTCGAGGTGCTCACCGACCGTGACCGCGTCATCGTCGAGGGCGTCCAGCGCGTCACCAAGCACACCAAGGTCGGCCAGTCGCAGCGCGGCACGCGGACCGGTGGGATCGAGACCGTCGAGGCCCCGATCCACATCAGCAACGTGATGGTCGTCGACCCGGAGACCAAGAAGGGCACCCGCGTCGGGTACCGCACCGAAGAGGTCGAGCGTGACGGCCGCAAGCGCACCGTGCGCGTGCGTGTCGCCAAGCGCTCCGGGAAGGACATCTGATGAGCACCGAGATCGTCGCCCCCGAGGTGCCCCGCCTGAAGCAGCGCTACCGCGAGGAGATCGTCGCCGGTCTGCGCGAGGAGTTCGGGCACGAGAACGTCAACCAGGTCGCCCGCGTCACGAAGATCGTCGTGAACATGGGTGTCGGTGACGCCGCCAAGGACTCGAAGCTCATCGAGGGCGCCATCCGCGACCTGTCCGCGATCACCGGCCAGAAGCCGCAGGTGACCAAGGCCCGCAAGTCCATCGCGCAGTTCAAGCTGCGCGAGGGCATGCCGATCGGCGCGCACGTCACGCTGCGCGGCGACCGCATGTGGGAGTTCCTGGACCGCCTGCTGTCGATCGCCCTGCCGCGCATCCGCGACTTCCGCGGCCTGTCGCCCAAGCAGTTCGACGGGAACGGCAACTACACGTTCGGTCTCACGGAGCAGTCGATGTTCCACGAGATCGACCAGGACAAGATCGACCGTGTCCGCGGTATGGACATCACGATCGTGACCACGGCGACGACCGATGACGAGGGCCGCTCCCTGCTGCGCCGTCTCGGCTTCCCCTTCAAGGAGAACTGACATGGCGAAGAAGGCCCTGATCAACAAGGCGGCCGCCAAGCCGAAGTTCGCGGTCCGCGCCTACACCCGGTGCCAGAAGTGCGGTCGCCCGCACTCGGTGTACCGCAAGTTCGGCCTGTGCCGCATCTGCGTGCGCGAGATGGCCCACCGTGGTGAGCTTCCGGGCGTCACCAAGAGCAGCTGGTAACAACTACGTCGTAGGTCCTGGCGGAGCGCGTCGCTCGACGCGCCCCGCCCGGATACCACGTCGAGGAAGGGCTAGAGCCCGATGACGATGACCGACCCGATCGCAGACATGCTGACGCGTCTGCGGAACGCGAACTCGGCTTACCACGAGACGGTGACCATGCCGTACTCGAAGCTGAAGTCGCACATTGCCGAGATCCTCCAGGCCGAGGGCTACATCTCCGGCTGGAGCGTCGAGGACGCGACGGTGGGCAAGAACCTCACCATCCAGCTCAAGTTCGGCCCGAACCGTGAGCGCAGCCTCGCCGGCGTGCGCCGCGTGTCGAAGCCCGGCCTGCGCAAGTACGTCAAGTCCACCGAGCTGCCGAAGGTTCTCGGCGGCCTGGGCGTGGCGATCCTGTCCACGTCCTCCGGTCTGCTCACCGACAAGCAGGCCGCCACGAAGGGCGTGGGCGGCGAAGTCCTCGCCTACGTCTGGTAACCCGGAAAGGAGATACGCCATGTCTCGAATCGGCAAGATCCCCGTTCCGGTTCCCGCCGGAGTGGACGTCACCATCAGCGGCGCGCTCGTGACCGTGAAGGGCCCCAAGGGCTCGCTCGAGCACCACGTGCCCGCCCCCATCCAGGTCGCTCAGGAGGACGGCACCCTCGTGGTGTCGCGCCCGAACGACGAGCGCGAGTCCCGCGCGCTGCACGGCCTGACCCGCACCCTCCTGGCGAACCTCGTGCAGGGCGTGACGCAGGGCTACGAGAAGAAGCTCGAGATCGTCGGCACCGGTTACCGCGTGACGGCCAAGGGCTCGGACCTCGAGTTCGCCCTCGGCTTCAGCCACCCGGTCGTCGTGACCCCGCCCGCGGGCATCACGTTCGCGGTCGAGAGCCCGACGAAGTTCTCGGTCTCCGGCATCGACAAGCAGCAGGTCGGCGAGATCGCAGCGAACATCCGCAAGATCCGCAAGCCCGAGCCGTACAAGGGCAAGGGTGTGCGTTACGCCGGCGAGGTCGTCCGCCGCAAGGCTGGAAAGGCTGGTAAGTAACGATGGCTCTGAAGGTTCTCGGCAAGGGCAAGGCCGTCGCGCGTCAGCGCCGGCACCTGCGCCTGCGCAAGAAGATCAAGGGGACCGCCGGTCGTCCGCGCCTCGTGGTGACGCGTTCCACGCGTCACATCACGGCTCAGGTCGTGGACGACACGATCGGTCAGACGCTCGCGTCGGCCTCGTCGCTCGAGGCGGACCTGCGTGCGCTCGACGGCGACAAGAGCGCCAAGGCCCGCAAGGTCGGCGAGCTCGTCGCCGAGCGTGCGAAGGCCAAGGGCGTCGACTCCGTCGTCTTCGACCGTGGCGGCAACAAGTACCACGGTCGGGTCGCTGCGGTCGCCGACGGCGCTCGCGAGGGCGGTCTGTCCCTGTGACGACGCCGACCATCCCCACACGGAAGCAAAGGATTCTCTGATGGCTGCAGGGCAGCGCAGCAACACCGGCGCCCCCACGGGTGCCGCCAACGAGTCGAGCGACCAGAACGCGCGCGGGGGGCGCCGCGACGACCGTCGCGGTGACCGTCGCGACGGTCGCCGTGGCGACGCAGCCGAGAAGAACGCCTTCGTCGAGCGCGTCGTCACCATCAACCGCGTCTCCAAGGTCGTCAAGGGCGGCCGCCGCTTCAGCTTCACCGCGCTCGTCGTGGTGGGCGACGGCGACGGCACCGTCGGCGTCGGCTACGGCAAGGCGAAGGAGGTGCCCGCGGCGATCGCCAAGGGTGTCGAGGAGGCCAAGAAGAACTTCTTCAAGGTCCCGCGCATCCAGGGCACCATCCCGCACCCCATCCAGGGTGAGGCCGCCGCCGGCGTCGTGTTCCTCCGTCCGGCCGCTCCGGGTACCGGTGTGATCGCCGGTGGTCCGGTGCGCGCCGTGCTGGAGTGCGCGGGCATCCACGACGTGCTGAGCAAGTCGCTCGGCTCGTCCAACGCGATCAACATCGTGCACGCGACCGTCGAGGCCCTGCGCAACCTGGAGCAGCCTGAGGCTGTCGCCGCGCGCCGTGGTCTCCCGCTCGAGGACGTGGCCCCGGCCGCGCTCCTGCGTGCCCGTGCTGCGGGGGTGAACGCCTGATGGCCAGGCTCAAGGTGACCCAGACGAAGTCCGCCATCGGCGGCAAGCAGAACCAGCGCGACACGCTGCGCACTCTGGGCCTCAAGCGGATCGGCGACACCGCCGTGAAGGAGGACCGCCCGGAGATCCGCGGCATGGTCGCGACGGTGGCGCACCTCGTCACCGTTGAGGAGGTCGAGTGACCATGGCTGAGAAGGCCACCAAGGAGACCGCCGAGGCTCCGAAGAAGAAGACCGCTGCGAAGGCGTCTGCTCCGGCGAAGGCCGAGCAGACCCCCGCGCAGACCGATGGTGCCGGCGGCACGCTCAAGGTCCACCACCTGCGTCCGGCTCCCGGCGCCAAGAAGGCCAAGACCCGCGTGGGTCGTGGTGAGGCGTCGAAGGGTAAGACGGCGGGCCGCGGTACCAAGGGTACGAAGGCTCGTTACCAGGTTCCCGAGCGCTTCGAGGGTGGGCAGATGCCTCTGCACATGCGCCTCCCGAAGCTGCGCGGCTTCAAGAACCCGTTCCGCACCGAGTACCAGGTCGTGAACCTGGACAAGCTCGCGGCGCTGTACCCCGAGGGTGGCCAGGTCACCGTCGAGGACCTCGTCGCGAAGGGCGCGGTCCGCAAGGGCCAGCTCGTCAAGGTGCTCGGCACGGGAGAGATCACCGTCAAGCTCGAGGTCGCGGTCGACGCCCTCTCGGGCGCGGCTCGCGAGAAGATCCTCGCGGCCGGCGGTTCGGTCTCGGAGGACTGACACCCCTGGACAGGGCCGGTGGCGCGTACGCGCCGTCGGCCCTGTCCGCGTCTGAGGGCGCCTCCCTGCACGACCCGTGGTCCGTCCGGCAGCGCACCACGGTCTAGACTCTCCGACGGCTGTCTCCCCGCACCCCGGGGGTGACCGCCGTCACTCCCAGGTCCACGGCCGGCCCGTCCGGTGATCGGGACCGACTTGCCGTTCGACGCGGCGCTACGGCTAGGGTGCCTCTTGGCGCCCGTGCCGTGCGTCACACCTCGCCGGGCCTCCCGGCGACACGACATCCCGCCTCGGCGGGCCAGGAGGATAGGTGCTCAGCGCATTCGCCCGGGCTTTCCGGACGCCCGACCTGCGGCGCAAGCTGCTGTTCACGATCGCGATCATGGCGATCTTCCGGGTGGGGTCGTTCATCCCCACGCCCGGCGTGGACTACCCCAACGTGCAGCAGTGCATCGCGGAGACCGCCGACGGCAACGACCTGCTCAGCCTGGTCAACCTCTTCAGCGGCGGCGCGCTGCTCCAGCTGTCGATCTTCGCGCTCGGCATCATGCCGTACATCACCGCGAGCATCATCGTCCAGCTGCTGCGCGTCGTGATCCCTCGCTTCGAGGCGCTCCACAAGGAGGGCCAGTCGGGCCAGGCGAAGCTGACGCAGTACACGCGCTACCTGACGATCGCGCTCGCCATCCTCCAGTCGACGACCGTCATCACGACGGCGCGCAACGGCCTGCTCTTCCAGGGCTGCTCCGTCGACGTCATCCCGGACGCCAGCTTCGTCACGATGGCCCTCATGGTCATCACGATGACCGCGGGCACCGGCCTCATCATGTGGCTCGGCGAGCTCATCACGGAGCGCGGCGTCGGCAACGGCATGTCGCTGCTCATCTTCACGTCCATCGCCGCGAGCTTCCCGACCGCCCTGTGGTCGATCGCCGGCGGCGCGAACGGCGCGACGAACTTCATCATCATGATCGCGGTCATCGTGCTCGTCATCGGTCTGGTCGTGTTCGTCGAGCAGTCCCAGCGCCGCGTGCCGGTGCAGTACGCCAAGCGCATGGTCGGTCGCCGCATGTACGGCGGCTCGAGCACCTACATCCCGATCAAGATCAACATGGCGGGTGTCATCCCGGTGATCTTCGCGGCCTCGCTGCTCGCGGTCCCGGGCCTCATCGCGCAGTTCGGCGACCAGAGCGCCGACTGGGTGATCTGGATCAGCACCAACCTGGCCGACCCGTCCGCGCCGCTGCACATCCTGCTGTACGTGCTGATGATCCTGTTCTTCTGCTTCTTCTACACGTCGATCACGTTCAACCCGGACGAGGTCGCGGACAACATGAAGAAGTACGGCGGCTTCATCCCGGGCATCCGTGCCGGCCGGCCCACCGCCGAGTACCTCGACTACGTCATCACCCGCATCACCTCCGCGGGTGCCATCTACCTCGCGCTCGTCGCACTGCTGCCGACGCTGGTCCTCATCGGGCTCGGCGTGAGCACGAACATCCCGTTCGGTGGCTCCTCGATCATCATCGTCGTCGGCGTCGGCCTGGAGACGGTCAAGCAGATCAACTCCCAGCTGCAGCAGCGCCACTACGAAGGGTTCCTCCGTTGAGCAACGCCACCGACGGCCAGTCCGCCGCGCGCCCCGCGCGCCTCGTCATCATGGGCCCGCAGGGCGCGGGCAAGGGGACGCAGGCCGCCCGGCTCGCCGAGCAGCTGTCCATCCCGGCGATCTCGACCGGCGACATCTTCCGGGCGAACATCAAGGGCGGCACGGAGCTCGGCCGCCTCGCGCAGGAGTACACCGCGAAGGGCGACCTCGTCCCCGACTCGGTGACGAACGCGATGGTCCGCGACCGTCTCGCGCAGGACGACGCCGCGCAGGGGTTCATCCTCGACGGCTACCCGCGCAACGCGGCCCAGGTCGTCGAGCTCGACGCGATCCTCGCCGACCTGGGCGTCGCGCTGGACGGCGTCGTGGAGCTCACCGCGGACCGTGACGAGCTGCTCGCGCGCCTCGCGAAGCGCGCGGAGATCGAGGGTCGCGAGGACGACACGGAGGAGGCCATCGCGCGCCGCCTCGACATCTACGCGGAGCAGACGGCGCCGCTCACCTCCGCCTACGCGGACCGCGGCCTGCTGGTGCGGGTCGACGGGATCGGCGACATCGACGAGGTCACCGGCCGCATCGTGTCGGCGCTGACCGCGCTCGTCGGCTGAGCGCCCGCACGTCTTTCCGTCGGTTCTGAGGAGCAGCAGGGTGTTCGGTCGCGAGCGCATCGAGTACAAGACGCACGACCAGGTCCGGTCCATGCGCAGCGCCGGCCTCGTCGTGGCGCGCGCGCTCGGGACGGTGCGCGACGCCGTCCGACCGGGCATGACGACCGCCGACCTCGACGCGCTCGCCGCCGCGGTCATCGCCGACGCCGGGGCGACGCCGTCGTTCCTCGGGTACGAGGGCTACCCGGCGTCGCTCTGCGTGTCGGTGAACGACGAGGTCGTCCACGGCATCCCCGGGCCGCGGGAGCTGCGCCCGGGGGACGTCGTCTCCGTCGACTGCGGGGCCGTCGTCGACGGCTGGCACGGTGACTCGGCGGTCTCGTTCGTGCTCGGTGAGGGCGACCCGCACGACGAGGCGCTCGTCGAGGCCACGCGCCGCGCCATGTGGGCCGGGATCGCCGCGCTCGCGACGAGCGAGCGGCTGTGCGACGTCGGGGCCGCCATCGAGGACTCGGTGCGTGTCTCGGGGGAGTCTGACGGCGTCACCTACGGCATCGTCGAGGACTACGTCGGCCACGGGATCGGGTCCGCGATGCACCAGCCCCCGGACGTCCCGAACTACCGCACGCGCGAGAAGGGCCCGCGGCTGCGCCCGGGCATGTGCCTCGCGATCGAGCCGATGCTCACGCGGGGCGAGCGGTTCACCGAGGTGTGCGAGGACGACTGGACGGTCGTGACGGACGACGGCACCCGTGCCGCGCACTGGGAGCACAGCGTCGCGATCCTCGACGAGGGCATCTGGGTCCTCACCGCGCCCGACGGCGGCGCCGCGGAGCTCGCGGAGCTCGGCGTGCGCGTCGCACCGCTCGCGGCCTGACCGCGCACCGGCCGGTCGCGGGCCGCCTCGCTCCCGTCCGGCAGCGCTCGACGGCACCCGGCGCGACGGGGGAGTGACGCGTCGCACCGCGCGTACGACCCGCCACGGTTTCCCGTCCCTTGCCGGATGCCGTAGGATGGTCCGTCGGGTGTAGTCCGTGCACGTCGTTCATCCGGCCCCCGTCCCTCGGGACCCGGGCGACCGACCACCGCACGCGGCTCCACGCACCTCCCACGATCGGACGACCCTCGGGTCGGGCGTGCGCGGGAGTCCTAGCAGTTCAGACGAGAGTTAGCGGAGGACATGGCAAAGAAGGACGGTGTCATCGAGATCGAGGGCAGCGTGGTCGAGGCCCTGCCGAACGCGATGTTCCGCGTGGAGCTGGCCAACGGGCACAAGGTTCTCGCGCACATCTCGGGCAAGATGCGCCAGCACTACATCCGGATCCTCCCCGAGGACCGGGTCGTGGTCGAGCTGAGCCCGTACGACCTGTCCCGCGGCCGGATCGTCTACCGCTACAAGTAGTCGTCACGCGTCCACCCACTCACCCGCCTCGCACCCGGGACCACCGGGGCCGCTCGTCGGTCGCGCCCGGAGCGGGGCACCACTGAGGGAACGAAGATGAAGGTCAAGCCCAGCGTCAAGAAGATCTGCGACAAGTGCAAGGTGATCCGCCGGCACGGTCGCGTCATGGTGATCTGCGAGAACCTGCGGCACAAGCAGCGCCAGGGCTGAGCCCTCACCTGCGCCACGGGTGACGGTCCTCCGGGACCGCGGTCACCAGGCCGCCCGTCACGACGACGGCCGGCCACCAGCGCACCACCACGAACCTGCTCGGCACCCCGGACGCGAGTCCGGGAGGAGAACGCCACAGGCAGGGGAACCCCCGGCTCGGAGGCCGGGGCCCACGGAGCTCCCCGTGGGAGGGCGGTGCGACAGACCTCCGACGAAGCACGAGGAGCCGAAAGGCACATGGCACGTCTCATCGGCGTCGACCTCCCCCGCGACAAGCGGCTCGAGGTCGCGCTCACCTACATCTACGGCGTCGGCCGTACCCGCGCCCAGCAGACGCTGGCCGCCACCGGCATCAGCCCGGACGCCCGCGTGAAGGACCTCGGCGACGCCGAGCTCGTCGCGCTCCGCGACTACCTCGAGGGCAACTACAAGCTCGAGGGTGACCTCCGTCGTGAGGTGGCCGCCGACATCCGCCGCAAGGTCGAGATCGGCACCTACCAGGGCCTGCGTCACCGCCGCGGCCTGCCCGTGCGCGGCCAGCGCACGAAGACCAACGCGCGTACGCGCAAGGGACCGAAGCGCACCGTGGCCGGCAAGAAGAAGGCCCGCTGAGCCAGTCCGCAGGGCGGGCCCTGCTCGCGCACTGACGCGGACCTCACGGTCCGTCCCGTGCCGGGTGGAGATCCCCGCGGTCAGACCACCTCAGACCAGGAGAGAAGAAGGACATGCCTCCCAAGACTCGCGCCGCCGCTGGGCGCAAGCCTCGTCGCAAGGACAAGAAGAACGTCCCCGCCGGCCAGGCGCACATCAAGAGCACGTTCAACAACACGATCGTGTCGATCACGGACCCGTCGGGCGCCGTGATCGCGTGGGCCTCCGGCGGCGACGTCGGCTTCAAGGGCTCCCGCAAGTCGACCCCCTTCGCCGCCGGCCTCGCGGCCGAGGCCGCTGCCCGCAAGGCGCAGGAGCACGGCATGAAGAAGGTCGACGTCTTCGTCAAGGGCCCGGGCTCGGGTCGCGAGACGGCGATCCGCTCGCTGCAGTCGGCCGGCCTCGAGGTCGGCTCGATCCAGGACGTGACGCCGCAGGCGCACAACGGGTGCCGGCCGCCCAAGCGTCGTCGCGTCTGACCCTCGTCGTCGGCGTGCCGTCGACGGGCCGCCCGGTCACCGACCGGCCGAGCCCGTCGACGGCGCCCGTCACGGGGCAGCCGCCTCCTGACGGGGCCGACGCACCCTTCCCGGCCGGGTGGACAGAGTCCCGGCCGGGGCCGCGTGCCGCAGGCACGCACCTCGCCTTGAACCGTGCAGCGTCATATGGCGGACGCTCACCGAAAGGAAACCACCAGTGCTGATCGCACAGCGCCCCACCTTGACCGAAGAGGTCATCTCGGAGAACCGTTCGCGCTTCTCCATCGAGCCGCTGGAGCCCGGCTTCGGCTACACGCTCGGCAACTCGCTGCGTCGCACGCTGCTGTCGTCCATCCCGGGCGCGGCGGTCACCTCCATCCGCATCGACGGTGTGCTCCACGAGTTCACCACCGTGCCGGGTGTGAAGGAGGACGTGACCGAGGTCATCCTCAACATCAAGAACCTCGTCGTCTCCTCGGAGAACGACGAGCCCGTCGTGATGTACCTGCGCAAGCAGGGTGCTGGTGCGGTCACCGCGGCGGACATCGTCCCGCCCGCGGGTGTGGAGGTCCACAACCCCGAGCTGCACATCGCCACGCTCAACGACAAGGGCAAGCTCGAGATCGAGCTGACCGTCGAGCGCGGCCGTGGCTACGTCTCGGCCTCGCAGAACAAGTCGTTCGACGCCGAGATCGGCCGGATCCCGGTCGACTCGATCTACTCGCCGGTCCTCAAGGTGACCTACAAGGTCGAGGCGACGCGTGTCGAGCAGCGCACGGACTTCGACAAGCTGGTCGTGGACGTCGAGACGAAGCCGGCGATCTCGCCGCGCGACGCGCTCGCGTCGGCCGGCAAGACGCTGGTGGAGCTCTTCGGCCTCGCCCGCGAGCTCAACGTCGAGGCCGAGGGCATCGAGATCGGTCCGTCGCCGACGGACGCGGCCCTGGCCGCGGACCTGGCGCTGCCGATCGAGGAGCTCAACCTCACGATCCGCTCGTACAACTGCCTCAAGCGCGAGGGCATCCACCAGGTGGGCGAGCTCGTCGCACGCAGCGAGGCGGACCTGCTGGACATCCGCAACTTCGGTGCGAAGTCCATCAACGAGGTGAAGGAGAAGCTCGCCGAGCTCGGCCTGTCCCTCAAGGACTCGCCGCTCGACTTCGACCCGTCGGCCGCCGCGTACTACGACGGCGACGACGACGAGGCGACGTTCTCGGACACCGAGCAGCAGTACTGAGCCTGCGGCTCTAGACACCTCAGCGCGTCCGGGTCCGCACCTGCGGCGCGATCACTTCCCAAGGAGCACATCCCATGCCTACCCCCGCCAAGGGCCCCCGGCTCGGCAGCGGACCGGCTCACGAGCGCCTGATGCTCGCGAACCTGTCCACCCAGCTCTTCGAGCACGGCCGCATCACGACCACCGAGACCAAGGCGAAGCGCCTGCGCCCGGTGGCCGAGCGCCTCATCACGTTCGCCAAGCGCGGCGACCTGCACGCGCGCCGTCGCGTCCTGCGCGTCGTCCGCGACAAGTCCGTGGTGCACACGCTGTTCACCGAGATCGCCCCGCAGATGGCGGAGCGTGAGGGTGGCTACACGCGCATCACGAAGGTCGGCACGCGCAAGGGCGACAACGCGCCCCTCGCGGTGATCGAGCTCGTGACCGAGCCCGTCAGCCCGAAGCAGGCCGTCGTCCGCGAGGCGGAGAAGGCTGCCGAGAAGGCGAGCAAGAAGAAGGCCGACAAGCCGTCCAAGAAGGCCGACAAGGTCGAGGACGCGCCCGTCGAGGACGCCGCCGTCGAGGACGCTCCCGCCGAGGACGTCCAGGACGCGCCCGTCGAGGACGCCACGGAGGAGAAGAAGGAGGCCTGAGCCTCCTCTTCCCGCCCGAGCCCTCCGGGGCTCGTCGCGCAGGGCCCGGGACCGTACGGTCCCGGGCCCTGCTGCGTCTCCGGCTCTGCCGAGTCTCCGGCCCTGCCGCGTCCCTGGCCTGCCGCGTCCCGGCCGCTCCGGGGGAGGGGCACCGTCGGGCCGGGACGGGCCGAGCGAGCGGCCGGGTTCGACCCGGACGGCGGAGACCGGCCTGCCCGAGGTCGGCCTCGTGCCCCCTCGGGTCGATCTCGCGTGGAGCAGGGCCTACGGTCGAGACGTGACCTCCACCGACGCGTCGCCCGGGACCGGGGCGTGGCCGCCCGTCGTCCTCGTGCACGGGTCGCGCACGTCGCGCTCGATGTGGCGCGACCAGCTCGCGGCGCTGCGTCGCGCCGGTGTGCGGGCCGTCGCGGTCGACCTGCCGGGCCACGGCGTGCGGCGCAGCGAGGCGTTCACGCTTGACGGCGCGGTCGAGGCGGTCGCGTCCGGGATCGACGAGGTCGGCGGCCGCGCGCTCGTCGTCGGGCTGTCGCTCGGGGGCTACGTCGCGATCGAGACGCGCGCGCGGCACCCCGAGCGCGTCGTGGGGCTCGTCGCCGCCGCGTGCTCGACGCCGCCGTCGACGCGCCTGCGCGGCGGCTGGCTCGTCCTCGCGCGCGGGATCGAGCGGCTCCCGGACGGGGGAGCCGGGCTGAACCAGGCGCTCGTCGACCGGGCGATGACGGCCCAGGCCGCCGCCGACCTCGCGGCCGGCGGGTTCGCCCTCGACGTCATGAGCGCGATCCTGCGCGAGGTGGGGTCGGTCGACCCGGTCCGGGCCCTCGCGGCGGCGGACTCGCCGGTCTGGCTCGTCAACGGGCGCTGGGACCACTTCCGGCTGGGGGAGCGCGGGTTCCTCGCTGCGGCGCACGCGGGCGGGGCCCCGGCCCGGCTCGTCGTCGTCCCGGGCGCGCGGCACCTGGTGAGCCTGGACGCGCCCGTGGCGTTCAACCGCGTCCTGCTCGACGCGCACGGCGCGCTCGCCGCGGGCGCGCCGCCGGGGGGCGGGGACGAGGGCGCGCCACCGGGCCTCCTCGAGCCCGCCGCGGCCGCGCCCAGGCCGCGCACCGCGGACGGGGCGCCGGGCGACGGCACGGCCGGTCGCTGAGGCGTCAGGCCGGCGGGAGGTCCCACGCGCGGGCGCCCCCGACGAGGGCCGCCGAGTTCGGCACCACGACGACGTCGTCGCCGAGCCGGTCGAGGACGCTCGGGGTGATGCGCCGCGAGTTGCCCCCGCCCAGGTAGAGGCGGTCCCACCAGAACACGGGCCGCAGCCCCTCGACGACCGCGAGGACGCGGCGCGACCAGAGCCCGTCGCCGAGGCGGCGGCGCTCGGGCTCGCCGACGTACTCGTCGTACGTGGTGCCCCGCCGCACCGGGGCGCGCGACCACTCGAGGTGCGGCGCGAGCCGGCCCCCGTGGAACAGCGCGGAGCCGAGCCCCGTCCCCAGCGTCAGCACCAGCTCGAGCCCGGACGCCGCGACGACGCCCGCGCCGTGCACCTCGGCGTCGTTGAGCACGAGCGCCGGGACGCCGAGCCGGCGCTCGACCGCCGCGCGGACGTCGAAGCTCGTCCAGGCCTCGACGAGCGCGGGGTCCACGCGCGAGCGGGGCCCGCTGCGCGTCACGTAGTGGGGCGTGTGCACGACGACTCCGCGCCGGATCATCCCGGGCATGCCCACCGTGACGCGGTCGGCGGGAGGCAGCGTGGCCGCGATGCCCGCGACCGTCTCGACGAGGAGGTCGGGCGGGAGGGGGTAGGGCGTGGGGACGCGCACCGCCGCGGCGTGCGCGGTGCCCGACGCGTCGAGCACGTTCGCCTTGATGCCGCCCCCGCCGCAGTCGACGGCGAGGGTGCGGACATCGTGCGGGTCGCCGGTCATGGGCGGCAGCGTAGGCACGGCGGCGCGCGCGGCGCACGGGCGGGCGACTACGGTGAACTCCCGTGACCGCCGTCCCGCCCCCCGCCCTCCCGGACCCCGACGCCCCGCGACCCGACGTGCCGGACGACGTCGTGCGCGTGCGCCTGGACCTCGCCTACCAGGGGACGGCGTTCGCCGGCTGGGCCCGGCAGCCGACGCTGCGCACCGTGCAGGGCACGCTCGAGGACGGGCTGGCGACGATCCTGCGGGGCGCGGCGCCGCGGCTCACGGTGGCGGGGCGCACGGACGCGGGCGTGCACGCGCGGGGGCAGGTCGCGCACGTCGACCTCACGCGGGCGCAGTGGGAGGCGCTGCCCGGCCGGTCCGACCGCGCGCCGGGGGACGCGCTCGTCGCGCGGCTGGGGGGCGTGCTGCCGGGGGACGTCGTCGTGCACCGTGCCGCGCCGGCCCCGACCGGGTTCGACGCCCGATTCTCCGCGCTGCACCGCGCGTACACCTACCGCGTCGCGGACGACCCGGCGCAGCGCGACCCGCTGCGCCGGGAGTGGGTGCTGTGGAACCGGCGACCGCTCGACGTCGCGGCGATGGACGCCGCCGTGCGGCCCCTGCTCGGGGTGCGGGACTTCGCGTCGTTCTGCAAGCCGCGACCGGGCGCGACGACGATCCGGGAGCTGCAGCACCTGTCGTGGTCGCGCCCGGCGGACGGCCCCGACGCGGGGCTCGTGGTCGCGCACGTCCGCGCGGACGCGTTCTGCCACAACATGGTGCGCGCGCTCGTCGGCGCGTCGCTCGCCGTGGGGGAGGGGCGGCGCGACGTCGGGTGGCCGGCGGAGCTCCTCGCGAGCCGGCGCCGGGACGCGGGGGCGGGCGTCGTGCCGGCGCACGGGCTCGTGCTCGAGGAGGTCACCTACCCGCCCGACGCGGAGCTCGCGGCGCGTGCCGACCGCATCCGCGCCGTGCGGAACGAGGAGGACGTCTGGGAGGACCCGCCGCCCCGCGAGCCGGCCTGAGCCGGCCGCGGGCGGGCGCTCGTCCTCAGGGCTCCTCGACGACGTGGACGGCGGCCTCCTCGGCGCCCGCGGCGCCCCCGGAGATCCCCTCGTCGTCGGCGTACGTGTCGTTCTGGCGCCCGTCGAGGGCGTCGGGGTCCGCGACGAGGCGGCCCGCGCGGGTCTCGTCGGGCCGCTCGGCCGGGTCGCGCTCCCACTCCTCCGGCTCCTCCTCGGCGAGGCGCTGGTCGAGCGTCTCGCCGTGCACCTCTTCCCACGGCGTCTCGCCGAAGTGGTTCGAGCGGGGGCGCTCGGGCGGGGAGTAGCCCTCGTCGAGCACGTCGTCCACGCCGCGGTCGAGGAGCGTCTCCTCGGGCTGGAGCTGGTCGGTGTCGCCCTCGGCGCCCGTCTCCGGGTCGGGGCTCGTGGCGGTGGTGTCTTCGCTCATGCGTCCCACCCTGGCACCTCACGGGGACGGACGCAGCCCCGGACGCGAGTGCCTGCGAGGGCGCCCGGCCGGGACTACGGTGGGGCCGCACCGCGCCCCGGTGCGCACCCGCTGGAGCACCCCTGAACCGGAGGACGACCCCATGGCCGGCATCGACGACATCCTGTCCACCGTCCCGCTCGACCAGCTCGCCGGTCGGCTCGGCGTCGACGAGGCGACGGCGCAGCGCGCGGTGGGCGCGGCGCTGCCCGCGCTGCTGGGCGGGCTGCGCGCCAACGCGCAGGACCCGGCGGGCGCGGCGTCGCTCGGCGAGGCCCTCGCGCAGCACGACCCGGCGCTCGTGGAGGGCGGCGTCGACCTCGACGACGTCGACACCGACGACGGCCGCAAGATCGTCGGGCACGTGTTCGGGCAGAACGAGCAGGCTGTCGTCGCGCAGCTCGCCCGGTCGACGGGCACCGGCAAGGACCTGCTCGCGAAGGTGCTGCCCGCGCTCGCGCCGATCGCGCTGGCCTTCCTCGCGAAGCAGCTCGGCGGCGCCGGGTCGTCGGGCGGCGTCCCGACCGGCACCTCAGGCGGCACGGCGGGCGGTACCGCGGCGGGGAAGGGCGCGGGCGAGCGGCCGGGCGCCTCGCAGACCGGCGGGGGCGGCCTGGGCGACGTCCTCGGCGGGCTCCTGGGCGGCGGGTCGGGCGCCGGCGGCGGTCTCGGCGACCTCCTGGGCGGGCTGGGCGGCCTCCTCGGCGGCGGCCGGCGCTGAGCCGTCCCGCCATCCCGCCATCCCGGCGTCCCGCCACCCGCCATCCCGCCACCCGGCGTCCCGCGTCTCGGCGCCCGCCGGCCGTGGTGCCGGGCGGCGGGTGGCGTCGGCCCGGCCGAAGTGCCGGACGCCGGGGTCCGCAAAGCGCGTGACCGCGCGGCCGACGTCGGGGACCATGACGGGGTGGGACACCTCGACCTCAGCGACGTCACGTATCACCTGCCCGACGGGCGCACCCTGCTCGACGGCGTCGACCTGCGGGTCGCGGACGGCGCGCGCGTCGCGCTCGTGGGGCCCAACGGCGTCGGGAAGTCGACGCTGCTGCGCATCGTCACCGGTGAGGTCGCCCCGCACGGCGGTGCCGTCGTGCGCAGCGGCGGGCTCGGGGTGATGCGCCAGGACGTCGGCCGCATCGACGACGACCGCACGGTGCGCGACCTTCTCGTCGGGCTCGCGCCGACCGCCGTCCGCGAGGCGGCGCTCGAGCTCGCGGCTGCCGAGCACGACATCATGACGGTCGACGACGAGCCCGCCCAGCTCCGCTACGCCCAGGCCCTCGTGGACTGGGCGGACGTGGGCGGCTACGACGCCGAGGCCGGCTGGGACGAGGTGACCGACGAGGTGCTGTCGGTCCCGTTCGAGAAGGCGCAGTGGCGCGACGTGCGGTCGCTGTCCGGGGGCGAGCAGAAGCGGCTCGCGCTCACGGCCCTGCTCCGCGGGCCGGAGGAGGTCCTGCTGCTCGACGAGCCGGACAACCACCTCGACGTGCCGACGAAGCGCTGGCTCGAGGAGCGGCTCGTCGCGTCGTCCAAGACGGTCCTCTTCGTGTCCCACGACCGCGAGCTGCTGTCGCGCACCGCGACCCAGGTCGCGACGCTCGAGCCGACGCCGGGCGGCGGCACGGTGTGGGTGCACGGCGGCGGCTTCGCGACGTACGCCCAGGCCCGTGCGGACCGGCGCGACCGGCTCGCCGAGCTCGCGCGCCGCTGGGACGAGGAGCACACCAAGCTCCAGGAGCTCGTGCGGACGCTCAAGACGAAGGCCGCGTTCAACGACGGCCTCGCGAGCCGGTACCAGGCCGCGCGCACGCGCCTGCGCAAGTTCGAGGAGGCGGGGCGTCCCGAGGTGGTCGCGCGCGACCAGAACGTGACCGTGCGGCTCACGGGCGGGCGGACGGCCAAGCGCGCGGTGACGTGCGAGCGGCTCGAGCTCACGGGGCTCATGAAGCCGTTCGACGTCGAGGTGTTCTTCGGCGAGCGCGTCGCGGTGCTCGGCTCGAACGGCTCGGGCAAGTCCCACTTCCTGCGCCTCCTCGCCGCGGGCGGGAGCGACCCCGAGCCGGGCACCGTGCCCGACGACGTGGCCGGCAGCCCGGCGGCGCCCGCTCCCGTGGCGCACACGGGCCGGGCCGTGCTCGGGTCGCGGGTGCGGCCGGGGTGGTTCGCGCAGAACCACGACCACCCGGAGCTGCGGGGGCGCACGCTGCTGGAGATCCTCCACCGCGGTGAGGGGCACCGGGCGGGCATGGGGCGCGAGGGCGCGAGCCGGGCGCTCGACCGGTACGAGCTCGTGGGCCAGGCCGAGCAGCGCTTCGAGACGCTCTCGGGCGGCCAGCAGGCGCGCTTCCAGATCCTGCTCCTCGAGCTCGACGGCGCGACGCTGCTCCTGCTCGACGAGCCGACCGACAACCTCGACCTGCACTCGGCGGAGGCGCTCGAGGCGGGGCTCGCGGCCTTCCAGGGCACCGTGCTCGCGGTGACGCACGACCGGTGGTTCGCGCGCGGCTTCGACCGGTTCCTCGTGTTCCGCGAGGACGGCGAGGTCGTCGAGGCACCGGAGCCGGTCTGGGACGTCGAGCGCGTCCGTCGGGCGCGCTAGCCCTCCCTATCCTGGTGGGCATGGCCGTCCACAAGATCGTGCTCTTCTACGCCTTCACGCCGCTGCGGGACCCGCGTGCCGTGCAGCTCTGGCAGCAGGCGCTGGGGGAGCGGTGGCACCTCACGGGTCGCGTGATCGTGTCGGAGCACGGGATCAACGCGACCCTCGGCGGGACGGTCGAGGACCTCAAGCAGTACGTGAAGACGACGCGCCGGTACCCGGGCTTCGAGGGCGTCGACGTCAAGTGGTCCGACGGCACGGGCCGCGACTTCCCGCGCCTGTCCGTCAAGGTGCGCCCCGAGCTCGTCGCGTTCGGCGTGCCGGACGAGGTCCGGGTCGACGAGCACGGCGTCGTCGGCGGCGGGGAGCGGCTGAGCCCGCAGGCCCTGCACGACCTCGTCGAGGAGCGCGGCGACGACGTCGTGATGCTCGACGGCCGCAACGCGTTCGAGGCGGCCATCGGCCGCTTCCGCGGGGCCGTCGTGCCCGACGTCGCGACCACGCGGGACTTCGTCGCCGAGATCGACTCGGGCCGCTACGACGACCTCAAGGGGCGGCCCGTCGTCACGTACTGCACGGGGGGCGTGCGGTGCGAGGTGCTGTCGGCCCTGCTGCGCGCCCGCGGGTTCGAGGAGGTGTACCAGCTCGACGGCGGCGTCGTGCGCTACGGCGAGGTGTTCGGCTCGCAGGGGCTGTGGGAGGGGTCGCTCTACGTGTTCGACGAGCGCATGCACGTCGAGCTCGGCCCGGGGTCGACGCCGCTCGGCGCGTGCACGGCGTGCGGGGCGCCGACGGCGAAGTACGAGAACTGCGCCGACCCGAGCTGCCGGACCCTGCGCCTGTACTGCCCCGGCTGCGTCCACGAGGCCCGCTCGACGCGCTGCGAGACGTGCGTCCGGGAGCGCCCGGCCGCTTTGACCGGCGGCCTGCCTCGCGGGTAGTCTGGTGAGTCGTTGTGCTCATCTCACGACACCCGTGTCGCTAGCGCGCCCACTCGCTGCCGGCCAAGGAGCGGGTGTCGACCGAGCCCGCCGCGCAACGACCTGCCCTCTCGGCCGCACGCTTCAGCGGTCGAAGAAGACATCCTGAGACAGAAACGAAGGCTACGACCGTGCGTACGTACACCCCGAAGCCCGGCGACGTCCAGCGCGACTGGTACGTCATCGACGCGACCGACGTCGTCCTGGGCCGCCTGGCCACCCACGTGGCCACCCTGCTGCGCGGCAAGCACAAGCCGACCTTCGCTCCGCACGTCGACGGCGGTGACTTCGTCATCGTCATCAACGCCGGCAAGGTCGCCCTGAGCGGCAACAAGCGCGAGCAGAAGATGGCCTACAACCACTCCGGTTACCCGGGTGGTCTGCGTGCCGTCGCCTACGGCGACCTGCTCGACAAGCACCCCGAGCGTGCCGTCGAGAAGGCCGTCCGGGGCATGCTCCCCAAGACGACCCTCGGTCGCGCCCAGTTCGGCAAGCTGAAGGTCTACGCGGGTGCCGAGCACCCGCACGCCGCTCAGCAGCCGAAGCCGTTCGAGATCACCCAGGTCGCGCAGTAATCGCCGCCCAGGCGTAGCGCACAGAGAGACGCGAGGACACCACCCGTGGCCGAGACCACCGTCGACACCGACACCCTGGGCGACGAGACGCCCAGCACCTACACCTCCGAGTCCGCCGCCCCCACGGGCCGCGGCCAGAGCATCACCGCCCCCGGCCAGGCCCTGGGCCGCCGCAAGGAGGCCGTGGCGCGCGTGCGCCTCGTCCCCGGCACCGGCACCTGGAAGGTCAACGGGCGCACGCTCGAGGACTACTTCCCGAACAAGGTCCACCAGCAGCTCGTCAACTCCCCGCTGAAGCTGGTCGACGTCGAGGGTCGCTTCGACGTCGTCGCCCGCATCACGGGCGGCGGCTCCTCGGGCCAGGCCGGCGCGCTGCGCCTGGCGATCGCGCGCGCGCTCAACGCGATCGACGCCGAGCACAACCGCCCCGCGCTGAAGAAGGCCGGCTTCCTCACTCGCGACGCCCGCGTCGTCGAGCGCAAGAAGGCCGGTCTCAAGAAGGCCCGCAAGGCACCGCAGTACTCCAAGCGCTGATCCTGCGCTGTGCGCTCGTCGGCCCCGGTGGACCTCGTCCACCGGGGCCGACGGCGTTTGTGAGGAGCGGTGACCAAGACCCGTCGACGGCGGGCAGCGGCTGACGGTCGTACGGTCGGCGTACGGCCGGTACGAGGGGAAGGACTTCCATGGGACGGCTTTTCGGCACCGACGGGGTGCGCGGTCTCGCGAACGGCAACGTGACGGCGGAGCTCGCGCTGGACCTCGGCGTCGCCGCGGCCCGCGTGCTCGCGAGCGGTCAGGAGGAAGGGCACCGCCCGCGCGCGGTCGTCGGGCGCGACACGCGCGTGTCCGGGGAGTTCCTCGGCGCGGCGCTCATCGCGGGGCTCGCGAGCGCGGGCGTCGACGTGAAGGACGTCGGAGTCCTGCCGACCCCGGCGGTCGCCTACCTGACGAGCACCATGGACGTCGACTTCGGCGTCGTCATCTCGGCGTCGCACAACCCCATGCAGGACAACGGGATCAAGTTCCTCGCGCGCGGCGGCGTGAAGCTCGACGACGCGGTCGAGGACCGCATCGAGAGCCTCCTGGGCCAGGAGTGGGAGCGCCCGACGCACGGCGTCGTCGGCCGCATCTCCCCGGACTCGGGCCGCGCGGGCGGCGCGTACGTCGAGCACCTCATGTCGAGCATCGGCGCCGACGAGGACCACAAGCCGCTGGCCGGCCTGCGGATCGCGGTCGACTGCGCGAACGGCGCGGCGAGCGACGTCGGGCCCGCGGCGCTGCGTGCGGCCGGGGCGGACGTCGTCGTCATCAACGCGAGCCCCGACGGCCGCAACATCAACGCGGCGTGCGGCTCGAACCACCCGGAGCAGCTCCAGGCCGTCGTCGTCGCGTCCGAGGCCGACTTCGGCGTCGCGTTCGACGGCGACGCGGACCGCTGCATCGCGGTCGACCACGGGGGCACCGTCGTCGACGGCGACCAGATCATGGGCGTCCTCGCCCTCGCGCTCAAGGACGAGGGCGCGCTCCCGCACGACACGCTCGTCGTGACGGTCATGAGCAACCTCGGGCTCCTCCTCGCGATGCGCGCGGCGGGGATCAGCACCGTCCAGACGGCGGTCGGCGACCGGTACGTGCTCGAGGAGATGCGCGCCCACGGCTACGGCCTGGGCGGCGAGCAGTCAGGCCACATCGTCATGTCGCGCTACGCGACGACGGGCGACGGCGTGCTCACGGCCCTCCAGCTCGCGGCGCGGGTGCGCGCGACGGGCCAGAAGCTCGCGGACCTCGCGGGCGTCGTGCAGCGGCTCCCGCAGACCCTGCTCAACGTCCCGGGAGTGGACAAGGCGCGCGCGTCGACCGACGAGGCGCTGCTGGCCGCGGTCGCCGGTGCGGAGCGCTCGCTCGGCGAGACGGGGCGGGTGCTCCTGCGGCCGTCGGGCACCGAGCCGCTCGTCCGGGTCATGGTCGAGGCGGCGACGCAGCAGCAGGCCGACGCGGTCGCCGGGCAGCTCGCGGGCGTCGTGCGCGAGCGGCTCGCCCTGTGAGCGCGTCGGGACGGCCGACGGGACGCGAGGCGGGCACGAGCGTGAGGCAGGGGGTCGACGAGGCGCTGCGCGAGCACGTGCTCGCGCTCCTCGCCGCCTACCCCGACGGCGTCCTGCCGATCGTGCAGGCCGGCCACCCCGTGCTGCGCACGCCGGCCGTGCCGTACGCGGGCCAGCTCGGCGACGCGCTGCCGAGCTTCCTCGACGCGATGCGCGCGACCATGCGCGCGGCGCCCGGAGTGGGGCTCGCCGCGCCGCAGGTCGGCCTCGGCCTCGCGGTGGCCGTGGTCGAGGACCCGGGTGCCCCGGACGTCGACGACGACCGGGAGCGAAGCCCCCTGGAGTACCGGGTGCTCGTGAACCCGCGCTACGAGGTCGTCGGCGAGGAGACCCGCACGTTCTTCGAGGGCTGCCTCTCCGTGCACGGCTGGCAGGCCGAGCGGACGCGCGCCCACGCCGTCCGGCTCACGGGCCAGGACGAGGCCGGCGAGCCGTTCGACGACGTGCTGACCGGGTGGCCCGCGCGCATCGTCCAGCACGAGACGGACCACCTGCGGGGCGAGCTCTACCTCGACGCCGCCGACCTGCGCACGCTGTCCTCGACCCTCGGGGTCGCGCGGCTCCCGGGCGCCGGGAACTAGCCCACCGGGCGTCCGCGGCCCCTGGTCCTCACGACGTACGGGCCCGCCGCGGGAAGTCGTCCGCCGGGATGACGACCCTGCCGCGACGGGCACGGCAGAATCGTCACGGGCGCGGCGCCGTCGCGCCCGGGGTCCTCAGGGGTGAACCGGGGGTCTCCCTGATGGTCGTCGTCCTCGTGCTCCGTAGGCTTGTCCTGGTGCAGGACGACCGACCTGCCGCCACCGCCCGCCTGGCCTCCCCGCCAGCAGACGAACGAGGACGCCGTTGCCGGACGCCGTGTCGACCTTCCTGGAGAATCTCGAGCACTGGATTCTCGCCCTCGCGGCGTCCGCGTGGATCTATCCCGCCCTGTTCGGCTTCGCGACGATCGACGGGTTCTTCCCGCCGGTCCCCAGCGAGTCGGTCGTCATCACGCTCGCGGTCTCCGCGCACGCGACCGGCGAGCCGAACCTCGTCCTCGTGCTCCTCGTCGCGGCCCTGGGTGCCTGGACCGGGGACCAGATCGCGTTCGCGATCGGTCGCGCCGTCGGCACGGAGCGTCTGCGCATCCTGCGCACGCCCCGCGGGCGGCGCGCCGTGGGGTGGGCCGAGCGCGCCCTCGCGCACCGCGGGGCGTCGTTCATCCTCGCGGCGCGCTACATCCCCGTGGGCCGCGTCGCGGTGAACATGACGGCCGGCGCCGTCGGGTACCCGCGGCGTCGGTTCATGGCGTTCTCCGGCATCGCGGCGGTGACGTGGGCCGTCTACTCGGTGCTCATCGGGCTCGTCGCCGCCCGCTGGCTGGGCCACGAGCCGCTGCTCGCGATGGTCGTGGGCATCGTGCTGGGCGTCGGGAGCGGGTTCGTCATCGACCGCGTGCTCATGATGCGCGCGCGCCAGCGCGGCGAGCTGCCGCCGACGGCGCGGGTGCCTGTCGGAGAGGATGCGACCGACCCGGCCGGGGCCGCGCCGACGACCGGCGGGACGCCGGCCGCGACCGCGCCCGGCGGGGGCGCGACGGCCGGCGGGAACCCCGCGACCGGGCCGGTGACCGGCGCGCCCGCGCCCCGTCCGCGCGCGGCGGACGCCTCCGGGACGGTGCCGCCCGGGTCGTCGGGGGCGACGTCGTCGGGCACGCCGCCCCGCGCGACCTGACCCTGCCCTGTGCTGAGCGTGCCGCCTCAGAGCTTGCGCAGGCGGACGCGCTGGACCGAGTGGTCCGAGCCCTTCGTGAGGACGAGGGTCGCGCGGCCGCGCGTCGGCAGGATGTTCTGCTCGAGGTTCGGCGCGTTGATCGCGTCCCAGATCGACTTCGCCCGCTCCACCGCCTGCTCGTCCGTGAGGTCGGCGTAGCGGCGGAAGTACGACTCGGGGCGCGCGAACGCGGTGCGGCGCAGCGCGAGGAACCGGTCGACGTACCACTGGCGGATGTTGCGCGTGCGGGCGTCGACGTAGATCGAGAAGTCGAAGAAGTCCGACACGGCGACGGTCGACTCGTCGTGCGCGCTCGGGCGCGCCGGCTGGAGCACGTTGAGGCCCTCGACGACGAGGACGTCGGGCTTGCGGACGACGGCCTCGGCGCCCGGCACGATGTCGTACGTGAGGTGGTCGTAGACGGGGGCCCGCACCTCGGCGTGGCCGGCCTTGACCTTGGACAGGAACCGGATGAGCGCGCGACGGTCGTAGGACTCGGGGAAGCCTTTGCGGTCCATGAGGCCCCGGCGCGCGAGCTCCGCGTTGGGGTAGAGGAAGCCGTCGGTCGTGATGAGCTCGACGCGCGGCGTCTCCGGCCAGCGGGCCAGCATCTCGCGCAGCACGCGCGCCGTCGTCGACTTCCCGACGGCCACGGAACCGGCCACGCCGATGACGTACGGCGTGTTGCCGGTCTCCTCGCGCAGGAACGTCGACGTCGCCTCGTGCAGGCCGGACGTCGCGGTGACGTAGAGGTTGAGCAGGCGCGAGAGCGGCCGGTACACGGCGTCGACCTCGGCGAGGTCGATCGGGTCACCGAGGCCGCGCAGGCGCGCGACGTCGTCGCCGGTCAGCGGCAGCGGCGTCGACTCCGACAGCCGGCTCCACACGGCCCGGTCGAGATCGACGTACGGCGAGGACGACGGCGCGGCCAGGTGGGCCCGCAGGAGGTCGGACGGGTCGTCGGCGGGGGAGGACACCCGCCCGATTCTGCCGGATGCGCGCCCGTGCCGGTGCACGGGGCGGCTTCGCGCCCCGACGACGGCACCGCGGGGCCGCCCTCCCCGGGTCGCCTCAGCGGGCGTCGTCGGCCCCGCGCGCGGCCCGACGGCGGCGCGGCGCCGGCTCGACGGCGTGCCCCGGGCCGGGGAGCGCGAGGTCGGGCAGGCGGGCCATGAGGGCGAGCGCGTCGGCCGGGGCGTGGGCGTCCACGTCGTTGTCGAAGTAGACCTCGATGTCGTGGCCCGCGGCGTGCCAGGCGCGCACGCGCTCGGCCCACGCGTCGAGCACGTGCGGCCGGTAGCCGCTGCGGTAGAGCTCCTGGTCCCCGTGCAGGCGCACGTACACGAGCGGGCTCGTGACCGCCTCGACGAGCGGCCAGCGGCCCGCGCCGTCCGACACGGCGAACGCCACCCCGTGCCGGCGCAGGAGGGCGAGCGCTTCCGGCGTGGCGAACGACGCGTGCCGCGGCTCGAGCGCGTGCACGATCGGGCGGTCCGCGTCCGCCTCCGTCCAGGCGGGCGCGCGCAGGCGGTCGTCGTGCTCCTGCGCGAGCCGCGCCGCCTCGCCGGTGGTGCGCGGCAGGAGCGTGAGGAACGCGTCGAGCAGCTCGTGGTCGAAGGCGGTGCGCGCGGGGAGCTGCCACAGGACGGGCCCGAGCCTGCTGCCGAGCGCGAGGACGCCGCTCGCGACGAAGTTGGCGACCGGCGTCCGCACGTCCCGCAGCCGCTTCATGTGGGTGACGAAGCGCGGTCCCTTGACCGCGAACGTGAAGCCCTCGGGCGTCTGGTCGCGCCACGCGACGAACGACGACGGCCGCTGCAACGAGTAGAACGACCCGTTGAGCTCGACGGCGGGGAAGAGCGAGGCGACGTGCTCGAGCTCGCGGCGCTGGGGGAGCCCCGCGGGGTAGAACGGTCCGCGCCAGTCCGCGTACCGCCACCCCGAGAGACCGATCCGGACGGTGGGCACGAGCACCAGCCTCGCGGTGCCGCGCGTCCCACGCCCGGTGAACGCGTCACGGACCGGGACGCGACGAGGCTCCGGGCTCGGGGAACGGTCCGCGCGCCGCGCGGGCCTCGATTAGGCAGCGGACCTCACGAAGAACCGCGGGATCGCGCGGCCCCGAAGGGGTGCGGGTCCGTGGCTAGACTCGATCACCATGTGCGGAATCGTGGGCTACGTGGGCCCTGGAACCATGGTCGGAGAGGCCTCGGGGCGACCCCTCGACGTCGCTCTCGAAGGACTCGGACGGCTCGAGTACCGCGGCTACGACTCGGCCGGGGTCGCGCTCGTCGCGCCCGGCGTCGACGCCGTCGCGTTCGCGAAGAAGTCCGGCAAGCTCGCGAACCTCGTGCAGGAGATCGAGACGCACCCGTTGCCCGCGGCGACCGCGTCGATCGGCCACACGCGGTGGGCGACGCACGGCGGTCCCACGGACACCAACGCGCACCCCCACCTCGCGGACGACGACCGCCTCGCCGTGATCCACAACGGCATCGTCGAGAACTTCGCGACCCTCAAGGCCGAGCTGCTCGCCGAGGGCGTGACGTTCCGGTCCGAGACCGACACCGAGGTCGCGGCGCAGCTCCTCGCGCGTGCGTACCGCGACACCAAGGACCTCACGCTCGCGATGGGGCAGGTGGCGCGGCGGCTCGAGGGCACCTTCACGCTCCTCGCCGTGCACGCCGACGCCCCGGACACGGTCGTGGGCGCGCGGCACGACTCGCCGCTCGTCGTCGGGCTGGGGGAGGGCGAGAACTTCCTCGGCTCCGACGTCGCGGCGTTCATCTCCCACACCAAGGAGGCGCTCGAGCTCGGGCAGGACCAGATCGTCACGATCACGCCGACGTCGGTCGAGGTGACCGACTTCGACGGCAACCCGGCCGAGGCGAAGCGCTACACGGTCGACTGGGACGCGGCTGCCGCGGAGAAGGGCGGCTTCTCGTCCTTCATGGACAAGGAGATCCACGACCAGCCGCACGCCGTCGCCGACACGCTGCTCGGCCGCACGGACCCGTCGGGCAAGCTCGTGCTCGACGACCTGCGCATCGACGAGGCCGTGCTGCGCTCGGTCGACAAGATCATCGTCGTCGCGTGCGGCACCGCGGCCTACTCGGGCCACGTCGCGAAGTACGCGATCGAGCACTGGTGCCGCATCCCGGTCGAGGTCGAGCTCGCGCACGAGTTCCGCTACCGCGACCCGATCGTCGACGAGAAGACGCTCGTCGTCGCCGTGACGCAGTCCGGCGAGACCATGGACACGCTCATGGCCGTGCGCCACGCGCGCGAGCAGGGCGCGAAGGTCATCTCGATCGTCAACACGCACGGCTCGACGATCCCGCGCGAGTCCGACGCCGTGCTCTACACGCACGCCGGCCCGGAGATCGCGGTCGCCTCGACGAAGGCGTTCCTGTCGCAGATCACCGCCGCGTACCTCCTGGGCCTCTACCTCGCGCAGCTGCGCGGGAACAAGTTCCCCGACGAGATCGCGGCGATCCTCGAGGACCTGCGCGAGATGCCGCGCAAGATCCAGACCGTCATCGAGCGCGGCGAGTACGTGCGCGCGACCGCGCGGTCGATGAAGGACGCCTCGTCCGTGCTGTTCCTCGGGCGCCACGTCGGGTTCCCCGTCGCGCTCGAGGGCGCGCTCAAGCTCAAGGAGCTCGCGTACATCCACGCGGAGGGCTTCGCGGCCGGCGAGCTCAAGCACGGGCCGATCGCGCTGATCGACGAGGGCCAGCCGGTGTTCGTCGTCGTGCCGTCGCCGAAGGGCCGCGAGGGCCTGCACTCCAAGGTCATCTCGAACATCCAGGAGATCCGGGCGCGCGGCGCACGCACGCTCGTCATCGCCGAGGACGGGGACGACGCCGTGCGTCCCTACGCGGACGAGATCTTCTGGATCCCCGAGTCCCCGACGCTGCTCTCGCCGCTGCTGGCCGTCGTGCCGCTGCAGATCTTCGCGATGGCGCTCGCGACGGCGAAGGGCCTCGACGTCGACCAGCCGCGCAACCTCGCGAAGTCGGTCACGGTCGAGTAGCCCTCCCGGCCCCGCCCCCGCCCACGCGTCGACCAGGTGGTCCTGGTTCGTCCGGTCTCCCGGACGAACCAGGACCACCTGCTCGTGGAGGCGGGGAGGCCTGATCGCCACCGTAGGGTGGACGCATGATCAAGGGCGTGGGGATCGACGTCGTGGACGTCGCGCGGTTCATGGAGACCCTGGAGCGCACGCCCCGGCTCCGCGAGAAGCTGTTCACCGAGGCCGAGCGTGACCTGCCTCCCGCGTCGCTCGCCGCGCGGTTCGCGGCGAAGGAAGCCATCGCCAAGGCGCTGGGTGCCCCCGCGGGCATGCGCTGGCACGACGCGACGGTGCACCGCGTCGTCGGCGGCCCGCCGGAGGTCGAGATCACCGGCACGGTCGCGGCACGTGCGGACGCGCTCGGCATCACGGCCTGGCACCTGAGCATCTCGCACGACGCCGGCATCGCCTCGGCGATGGTCGTCGCGGAGGGCTGACCCCATCCCGCCGAACATGCCGTTGCCGCCCGTCAACGAAGCCGGACGGGCTCCCACCGCATGGTGAACGGCGGCCGTGGGGTCTCGGCGTCGTCCACAGGACGCGACGTCGGGTCGTTGTCCACAGGTCAGTCGCCTGGCCCGACGACGAGGGGTCCTCGTGCGGTGGGGTGGCACCCGTGCGTCGTGCTCAGATTCCCCCGTCACTGCTCTCCGTCGCCGCGGTCCAGGGCGGTCTCGTCTCCATCGTTCAGTGCCGAGGGCACGGCCTGAGCGACAAGGACGTGGCCGGCCTAACGCGCCGGGCGACCCTCGTGCGCGTGACGCGCGGCGTCTACGACGTCAGTACCGCGCCGCTCGCCGACCGGTCGTGGGACGAGCGCCGAGCCCGGGCCGCGTGGACGGGCCTGCTCGCCTTCGGCGAGGACGCGGTGGCGGTCGGGCCCTGTGCGCTCGTCCTCCACGGCGTCCGTGGGCTGCCGCCGACCCTCCGGCCCGAGGCAGCCGTCCCTCGTGGGCGCAACCGGCTCGACCGCGACGGGATCGCGCTACGGCAGTTCGACGCAGGCATGACGGCCGTCGAGATTCGGGGCAGGCGGGTCGTGACGCTCGACTGGGCGCTCGCGCAGGCTGTCCCCGAGCTCCCGCGCGCGAACGGCCTCGCCGTGCTCGACTCCGCCCTCCACCAGGACCTCATCGACGCGGACGGGCTGCGCCGCGCGCACGAGCACGCGCGCGGGAGACGCGGTGTCGCCAGTCGACACACGCTGTGGGAGATGGCCGACGCGCGGGCCGAGTCACCCCTCGAGTCCTTCGCCCGGCTCGACTGCATCGACGAGGGCGTGCCGCCGCACACGCTGCAGCTTCCCGTCCACGACCACGGCGGGAGGGTCGTCGCACGGGGCGACCTGGCCTGGCGCTACCGCGACGGTCGGTGGCTCGTCGCCGAGCTGGACGGTCAGGATGTCCACAGCACTCCGCATGCGGTGTTCTCAGACCGAACCCGGCAGAACACTCTGGTCGCGACGGGAAGGATCGACGTCCTGCGCTTCACAGGTCGCGACGTCGGGACGATCGGCCGTACTGTCCGGGCGGCTCTGCACAGAAACGGCGGAAGGCCCCCGCCGAGCATGGGGTCGTGGCCCGTCGGGTCGCTCTGACAGGCCACGACCCCATGCTCGGCGGACTGCCCGAGGAGGGGGAAGGGGAGAGAGTCAGCGCTGGAGGGCCGGGATCACCTGGCGCTGGAAGAGCTCGAGCTGGTCGCGGTCGGTCGCGGCGAAGGGGAAGTAGCCGATCGCGTAGCCGAGGCCCTGGGCGCGCAGCGCCGTGAGGGTCTCGACGATCTGCTCCGGTGTCCCGACGAGGGGGCCGTTCCGCCACGACGCGATGCTGTCGTCCGCCTTCTCGGGGAAGTACCGGCGGGCGTGCTCCTCGACGCGGGCGAGGCGGTCCGCGACGTCCTGCTCGGTCTCGCCGATGACGACGTTGTAGTTGGCCGACCGCGTGATCTCCCCGAAGTCGCGGCCCAGGTCGCGGCAGTGCTGCTCGAGCACGGCGGACTTGTGGGCGAAGCCCTCCGGCGAGCCGTCGAAGTTCGTGTACTGGGCGTGCTGCGCCGCGATGCGCAGCGTCTTCTTCTCGCCGCCGCCCGCGATCCACAGGGGGATGCTCGGCACGGCACCCTCGCCGTCGACCGCCACGCGCTGCAGCGGCTGCGGGTAGCACAGCGCGCCGTCCACCTGGTAGCGCCGGCCCTCGAACGTGCCCGACGACCCCGTGCGCCACATGCGCGCCATGATCTGCACGCCCTCGTCGAGCGCGCGCAGGCGCTCGCCCGCACTGGGGAAGCCGTACCCGTAGGCGCGCCACTCGTGCTCGTACCAGCCCGCGCCGATGCCCATCTCGAGGCGGCCGCCCGAGACGTGGTCGACCGTCGCGGCGACCTTCGCGAGGTAGGTCGGCTCGCGGTACGCCATGCACGTGCACATCTGGCCCAGGCGCACGCGCTGCGACGCCGCGGCGAACGCCGCCATGAGCGTCCACGCCTCGTGGGTCGCCTCGGTGCTCGGGGTCGGCGTCGTGTGGAAGTGGTCGTAGACCCACACCCCGTCCCACGCGAACTCGCCGCCGGGCAGGGGCTCGCCCGCCGCCGCGTTGTCGGCGTAGTGGAGCAGGGAGAGCATGGTCTTCCAGTGGTCCTCGGGCGCGACGTCGACGAGGTCGTAGCGCCAGCCCTGCGGGATGAAGAGTCCGAATCGCATGCTCGTCACCCTATGCGGGTCCGCGCGGCCCGCAGCGCGCCCGTGGGGACCGTCTCAGCCCTCGGCCGTCCCGGCGGTCGTCGCCCCGGCCGGCTCGGCGCGGGCGCCGCGCAGGCGGCCTCGGCGCCCGGTGGGCAGGATGAGGTCATGATCGAAGCCTGGTCCGTCGCCGACGTCCGCGCCGCCGAGGAGCCCCTGCTCGCCGCGGGCGTGCCCCTCATGGAGCGTGCGTCGTTCGCGCTCGCCACCGTCGTCGCGCGCGACCTCGCCCGACGGCGGTCGGTCGCACTGCCCGACGGCGGCCGCCGCGACGGGCGCGTCACCGGCGCCCGGGCGGTCCTGCTCGTCGGCTCGGGCAACAACGGCGGGGACACGCTGTACGCGGGCGCGTACCTCGCGCGCCGCGGCGTCGAGGTGCTGGCGGTGCTCACGGGCGAGCACGCGCACGCCGGTGGTCTCGCGGCGCTCCGGGACGCGGGCGGGCGCGTCGAGGTGCTCGTCGGCAGCCCGGACGGCACGGCGCACGGCGACGGTCACGACGACCGCCACCGAGACCACCTCGATCCGCACGTCGCCGACCGGGTCGCCGCCCAGGCGGCGCGCGCCGACGTCGTGCTCGACGGCCTCGTCGGGATCGGCGCCCGGGGCGCGCTGCGCGGGGTCGCGGCGGACCTCGTGGAGCGGCTGGCCGCGGTGCTCGACGGCGACTCCGCGCACGGTCCCGAACGCCCCGGGCGGCCGTGGGTCGTCGCGGTGGACGCGCCGAGCGGCATCGGCGTCGACGACGGCACGGTGCCGGGCCCGGTGCTGCGCGCCGACCGCACGGTGACGTTCGGCGCCGCCAAGCCCGGGCTGCTCCTGCCGCCCGCGACGCACCTCGCGGGGCACGGCGCGGTCGTCGACATCGGGCTGCGCCTCGGCGCACCCGGCTCTCACGCACCCGGCCTCGGCGCACCGGCCCCTGGTGCACCCGGCCCCGGCGCACCGGGCCCCGGCGTCGCCGGCCCCGACGCGCCCGCCCCGGACCGGGGGAAGACGACACCGGTCGTGCGTCGGCTCGAGCCGGCGGACGTCGCGGCCCTCTGGTCCGTGCCCGGCGCGACCGACCACAAGTACACGCGCGGCGTCGTCGGCGTCGTGGCGGGCACGCCGACCTTCCCGGGCGCAGCGGTGCTCGTCACGACCGCGGCCGTCCGCACGGGTCCGGGCATGGTGCGCTACGGCGGGCCCGACGACGCCACGCGCGCCGTCCTCGCGGCCCGCCCCGAGGTGGTGCCCGCCGCGGGCCGCGTCCAGTCCTGGGTGCTGGGCCCGGGCGTCCCGGCGGTCCCCGGCCCGGGCGACGACCCGGTCGACGACGGCGGCCAGCACGAGCGCGTGCGGACCGCGCTCGCCGCCGCGACGGCGACCGACGCCACGACCACCGACGCGACGACCACCGACGCCACGACCACCGACGCGACGACCACCGGCGCGACGCCGGAGCGCGTGCCCGCGGTCGTCGACGCGGGCGCTCTGTCCCTGCTGCCCGAGCGCTGCCCGCCGTCGGTCGTGCTGACCCCGCACGCCGGGGAGCTCGCGACGCTCCTGCGGGCGCGCGGCGACGACGTGGCGCGGACCGACGTCGAGGCCGAGCCGCTGCGCTGGGCGCGCCGCGCGCACGACGCCACCGGCGCGACGGTGCTGCTCAAGGGGTCGGCGACGGTCGTCGTCGGGCCGGAGGGCGCGTGGTCGCAGGCGGACGCGCCTGCGTGGCTCGCGACCGCCGGGGCGGGCGACGTCCTCGCCGGCATCCTCGGCACGCTGCTCGCGGCGCACGCGGAGCGCGTCGTGCGAGAGCCGGGCCTCGCCGCGCGGCTGGCCGCGGCGGCCGCCGTCGTGCACGGTCTCGCCGCCGAGCGCGCGAACCCGGGCGGTCCCGTCGCGGCGCTCGACGTCGCGGACGCGGTCCCGGGCGTCGTCGCGGAGCTGCTCGCCGCGCGCTGACCGCGCCCACGGCGTGCCGCGCCACGCGCCGAGCGCGCCGGTTGCGCCCGCGTGCCGACCGCGCCGCCGCGCACCCCACCGCACCCACGCGCGACCCGCACCGACCGCGGGGACGCCGCCGGTACCGTGGAGGGCGTGGTCCCCCTCCCCGTGCGCGACGGCCTCAACCCGACGCGCCTCGTGCTGCCGCACGACGCCGAGAGCGTCGCGCGGTACCCGCGCACCCTCGACTACGTGCGCCACCGCTTCCCCGACGACGCCGCGCGCCTCGCGGAGAAGGTCGCGGCGGGGGAGGTCGTCGACGGCCGCGGGCGCCCGGTGGACGCACGCACGCCGTACGAGCCGCGCGGGTTCGTGTTCCTCTACCGCGACCCGCCCGTCGAGCCGGACGTGCCGTTCGAGGTCCGCGTGCTGCACCGCGACCGGGACCTGCTGGTCGTCGACAAGCCGCACTTCCTCGCGACCATCCCGCGCGGGGCGTACGTCGCGCGGTCGGTGCTGGTGCGGCTGCGCCGCGACCTCGACCTGCCCGAGCTCAGCCCGGCGCACCGACTCGACCGCGTGACCGCGGGCGTCCTGCTGCTCACGCTGCGCCCGCAGGTGCGCGGGGCGTACCAGGAGCTCTTCGCGCGCCGCGAGGTGCGCAAGACCTACGAGGCGGTCGCGCCGTGGGACGCGTCGCTCGACCTCCCCGCGACCGTGCGCAGCCGCATCGTCAAGCGCCGCGGCGTCATGCGGGCCGAGGAGGTGGACGGCGAGCCCAACGCGGAGAGCCGCGTCGACGTCGTCGAGACCGACCCGGCGCGCGGGCTCGCGCGGTACCGGCTCGAGCCGCACAGCGGCAGGACGCACCAGCTCCGCCTGCACATGGCGCGGCTCGGCGTGCCGATCGTGCACGACAACTTCTACCCCGAGCCGTACGACGTCTCGCCCGAGGACTACTCGCGCCCGCTCCAGCTCGTGTCGCGGTCGCTCGTGTTCACGGACCCGTTCACGGGCCGCGAGCGCCGCTTCGCGACGGACCGCGCGCTCTCCGCGTGGTGACGCGCGGGTGAGAGAATCGACGACCGTGAGCGACACCCAGCGCACGACCTCTCCCGGCACACCCGCCGGCGCCCCCGGCACCGTCCCGACCGGCGCGCGGGCGGGCTCCCTCGCGGGCCCCGCCCCGACGTCCCGCGCGAGCGGCTCCGACGGCCCGGACCCCCGCGCCTACCCGGCCCGCGCCGTCGTCGACCTGGCGGCGGTCCGCGACAACGTGCGCGCGCTCGCGGACCTGGCGCCGTCGTCCGAGGTGATGGCCGTGGTCAAGGCGGACGCGTACGGGCACGGGCTCGTCGCGAGCGCGCTCGGGGCGCTCGCGGGCGGCGCGACGTGGCTCGGGACGGCGCAGCCGGGCGAGGCGCTCGCGCTGCGGGCGGCGGGCGTCGGCCCGGACCGCGCGCGCGTGCTCACGTGGTTGTACCCGCCGGGCGCGCCGCTGCGCGACCTCGTGGAGGCGGACGTCGACGTGTCGCTCGCCGCGCGCTGGGCCGTGGACGAGGTGGTCGCGGCGGCGCGGGCCGCGGGCCGGACCGCGCGGGTGCACCTCGCGGTCGACACGGGCCTGGGCCGCAACGGGATCATGCCCGCGGACCTGCCGGACGTGCTCGACGCCGTCGCGCGCGCCGAGGCGGAGGGTGCCGTGCGCGTCGTCGGCATGTGGTCGCACCTGGCGTTCGCGGACGAGCCCGGCCACCCGACCGTCGTCGCGCAGGCCGACGTCTTCGACGAGGCCGTGCGCGAGGCCGAGCGGGCGGGCGTCGTGCCGGAGCTGCGCCACCTCGCGAACTCCGCCGCGACGCTCACCGCCCCCCGCACCCACTACGACCTCGTGCGCCCGGGCCTGGCCGCGTACGGGATGACGCCCGTGCCGCAGCTCGGGCCGCCGTCGCGGTTCGGCCTGCACCCCGCGATGACGCTCGAGGCGAGCCTCGCGACGGTCAAGCGCGTGCCCGGCGGTCACGGCGTCTCCTACTCGCACCACTACACGACGCCGCAGGACACGACGCTCGGCGTCGTGCCGCTCGGCTACGGCGACGGGATCCCGCGCCACGCGTCGGGCGGCGGGCCCGAGGGCTCGCCGGGCGGGCCGGTGCTGGTCGGCGCCCGCCCGGGCGAGCCCGGCGGGCGCGTCGTGCGCGTCGCGGGCCGGGTCTGCATGGACCAGCTCGTGCTCGACCTCGGCCCGGACGCGACCGAGCGCGCGGGCGACGTCGTCACGCTGTTCGGCGCGGGCGACGGCGTGGCGCGCGGCGGGGTCCCCACGGCCGAGGACTGGGCGCAGGCCGCGGGCACCATCAGCTACGAGATCACGACGCGCCTCGGTGCGCGCGTGCCGCGCGAGCACGTGGGGACGCACGTGCTCGACGACGGCGCGCGGGCGCTCCTGGCGCGCGACCCGAGCCCGCACGACAGCACGGAAAGGACGGTCCGCGCGTGAGCGACGACCCGAACCACTCGACCCCGGCGCCCGCCGCCGGGGGGACTGCGTCCGACGACGCGCCGGGCGGCGTCGTCGTGCTGCCCGACGCCGAGGCGACCCGCGCGTTCGGCCGCGCCCTCGCCGCGGTGCTGCGCGCGGGGGACCTGGTGATCCTCACGGGCGACCTCGGGGCGGGGAAGACGACGCTCACGCAGGGGATCGGGGCGGGGCTCGGCGTGCGCGGCCAGGTCGCGTCCCCGACGTTCATCGTCGCGCGCGAGCACCCGTCCGTCGTCGGGGGACCGGCCCTGGTGCACGTGGACGCGTACCGCCTCGGGTCGCTCGACGAGGTCGACGCGCTCGACCTCGACTCGAGCCTGGACGAGTCGGTGACGGTCGTCGAGTGGGGCAGCGGCCTCGTCGAGGCGCTCGCGGGCGACCGCCTGGAGATCGTGCTCGAGCGCCCGCGCGGCGGGGTCGGCGCGGAGCAGGGCTCGGACGACGACGCCCCCGAGGCGGGGGAGCGGCGCGTGACCGTGCGCGGCGTGGGGGCTCGCTGGGCCGGTCTCGACGTCGCCGCACTCACCCGGTAGCGCCCGGCGACGAGGACGGCCCCGTTCCCGGCCGTAGGCTGGAGCCGTGGCTGTTCTCGCGCTCGACACCTCCGCCTCCGTCACCGTCGCCGTCGTCTCCGACGACGGCGCTCGTCTCGCCCGCCGCGACGCGCCCGAGCGTCGCCGGCACGCCGAGGCGCTCGCCCCGCTCGTCGAGGCGGCGCTCGCCGAGGCCGGCGTCGACCGCCGCGACCTCACGGCGGTCGCCGTCGGGACGGGCCCGGCGCCGTTCACCGGCCTGCGGGTCGGGCTCGTCACCGCCCGGGCCCTGGGCTTCGCGCTCGGCGTCCCCGTGCTGGGCGTCCCGAGCCTCGACGCCGTCGCCGCGCAGGCCGTGAGCGACCTCGGCCTCGCGCCCGACGACGAGCTCCTCGTCGCGACCGACGCCCGCCGTCGCGAGGTCTACTGGGCGCGGTACCGCGTCGTCGCGCACGAGGGGCCGCACGCCGTCCCCGTGCTCGAGACCGTCGCGGGGCCCGACGTCGGCCCCGCCGCCGACGTCGCGACGCACGCCGCGGGCGCCGTCGTGGTCGGGGAGGGCGCCGAGCTGTACCCCGACGCGCTCGACGTCGCGCAGGACGCGCCGCAGGTCCCCGACGCCGCCGTGCTCGCGCGCCTGGCGATCGCGCGCCGGGCGGCCGGGCTCGAGCAGCCGACCGAGCCGCTGTACCTGCGCCGCCCCGACGTCCAGGAGGCCGCGGCGCGCAAGCGCGTGAGCGACGCGTCGCCGGAGCGGTCGCGATGAGCACGCGGTCGTACGAGATCCGGCTGCGGCCCCTCAAGGCCGCGGACCTCGACCGCGTCGTCGAGCTCGAGCGCGAGCTGTTCGGGCGCGGCGCGTGGACCTACGGGATGCTCGCCGACGAGCTCGCGGGGTTCGGGCGGTGGTACGTCGCCGCCGAGCCCGTGCGGCTCTACGCCGCGGGGCCCCAGCCGCTCGTCGGGTACGCGGGCCTGTGGTTCGACGGCGACGTCACCCAGGTCATGACCATCGGCGTCGACCCGGCGTTCCAGCACCAGGGCGTGGGCTCGGTGCTCCTGGAGGCGCTGGTCGAGCGGTCGCGCGAGCTCGGGGCGAGCGCCGTGCTGCTCGAGGTGCGCGTCGACAACGACCCGGCGCTCGCCCTCTACGCGAAGCACGGGTTCGAGCAGCTCGGCATCCGCAAGCGGTACTACCAGCCCGAGGACGTGGACGCGTACACGATGCGGCTCGAGCTGGGTCCTCCGCCGCCGCGCGACGAGCCGGACTACGGGACGGCGTCCGCCGACGTGGTCGCGTGACGGGCGACCTCGCGCGGCGCGACCGCGTGCTCGTCGACGCGCCCGGCCTCGCCGCGGCGCTCGCGGGCGACCGCCCGCCCGTCGTGCTCGACGTGCGGTGGGCGCTGGGCGTCACCGACGGGCGCGAGCAGCACCGCGCCGCGCACGTGCCGGGCGCGGTGTACGTGGACCTGGAGACCGAGCTCGCGGCGCCGCCGTCGCCCGCCGCCGGCCGCCACCCGCTGCCGGAGCCGGGCGACCTCCAGGCGGCTGCCCGGCGCTGGGGCGTCCGCGCCGACCGGGGCGTCGTCGTGTACGACGCCGTGGGCGGCACGTCGGCCGCGCGCGCCTGGTGGCTGCTGCGGTGGGCGGGCCACGACGACGTCCGCCTCCTCGACGGCGGCCTGCCCGCGTGGCGCGCGGCGGGGTACCCGACCGAGGAGGGGGACGTGCGGCCCGAGCCGGGCGACGTCGTCGTCTCCCCGGGCGGGATGCCGGTGCTCGACGCCGACGGCGCGGCCCGGCTCGCGGCGTCGGGCGTGCTGCTCGACGCGCGCGCGGGCGAGCGGTACCGCGGGGAGGTCGAGCCCGTCGACCCGCGGGCCGGTCACGTCCCGGGCGCGGTGAGCGCCCCGACGACGGGCAACCTCGCCGCCGGCGGGACGTTCCTCGACCCGGACGCGCTCCGCGCGCGCTTCGTCGCGCTCGGGGTGGCCGCGCAGCCCGGGAGCACGACCGAGGGCGCCGCCGGGGAGGGGCAGGCGTCGCGCCCCGTCGGGGTGTACTGCGGCTCGGGCGTCACCGCCGCGCACGAGGTCGCCGCGCTCGCGACGCTCGGCGTCGACGCGGCGCTCTACGCGGGGTCGTGGTCGCAGTGGTCGAACGACCCCGACCGCCCCGTCGCGACCTGACGCACGCCGCGCCTCCCGCACCGCGGAGCGCGCGCAGCCCCCGGACGCGACGAGGCGGCACCCCGGTGGGGTGCCGCCTCGGCTCGGACGGTGCGGGACGGGCTCAGAGGACCTCGGCGACCTGGTGGAAGTCGAGGCGCGCCTGGCGCGGGAAGTGCGCGCCCTCGTCGGCCGGGTAGCCCACGTTGATCGCGACGAGCGTGCGCCAGCCCGACTCGCCGAAGAACTCGGCGTCGATCCCGGCGGCGTCGAAGCCCGTCATGGGGCCGACGGACAGGCCGGCGGCGCGCAGCCCGACGATGAGGTAGCCGATCTGGATGAGGGCGTTGGTGCGGGCCATGCCCTCGCGCAAGTCGGCCTGCGGGTCGAGCTGCTCGGCGATGCCCTCGCGGAACGGCGCGAGCGTGCCGAGGTGCTGGTGGAACGACGGGTCGGCGGCGGCGACGATCGTCACCGGCGCGGCGAGCGTCTTGTCGCGGTTGAAGTCCGCCATGTGCGCGCCGAGGCGCTGCTTCGCCTCGGGCGTGCGCACGACGAGCAGCCGCAGCGGGAGGGTGTTCATCGCGGTGGGCGCCCAGCGGACGAGGTCCCAGGCGGCCTGGATCTGCGCGTCCGTGACGGGCTCGTCCGAGAACGCGTGCGTGGTGTGCGCCGCGCGGAACAGGCGGTCCGCGGCCTGCGCGTCGATCGCGAGCTGGTCGGCCTGCTCGCTCGGCGCGGCAGAGGACTCGATGAGGGTGTCGGTGCTCATGACTGGCACAAACAGTTGAACCCTTGATCATCTTCCGAGCAGACGGTGTGACGTGCGCGACACGGACGGTCCGGCCCCCGCGCGCGACTACCCTGGACGCCATGGTCCCCACTGCTCCCGCGAGCTCCGGCGAGCCCCTGGTGCTCGGCATCGAGACGTCCTGCGACGAGACGGGCGTGGCGCTCGTCCGCGGTCGCGAGCTGCTCGTCGACACGGTCGCGAGCTCCATGGACGAGCACGCGCGCTACGGCGGGATCATCCCCGAGGTCGCGTCGCGCGCCCACCTCGAGGCGATGATCCCCACGCTCGAGCGCACGCTCGGCACGGCCGACGTCGACCTCTCCGAGGTCGACGCGATCGCCGTCACCGCCGGGCCGGGCCTCGTCGGCCCGCTGACCATCGGCGCCTCGGCCGCGAAGGCCCTCGCGCTCGCGCTCGGCAAGCCGCTCTACGGCGTGAACCACGTCATCGGCCACGCGGCCGTCGACGAGCTCGTGCACGGCGCGTTCCCCGAGCGCGTCATGGCGCTCGTCGTGTCCGGCGGGCACAGCTCGCTCCTGCTCGTGGACGACGTCGCGACGGCCGTCACCGAGCTCGGCTCGACGCTCGACGACGCCGCGGGCGAGGCGTTCGACAAGGTCGGGCGCCTGCTCGGCCTGCCGTACCCCGGCGGCCCGCACATCGACCGCCTCGCGCGCGAGGGCGACCCCACGGCGATCCGGTTCCCGCGGGGCCTCACCGCGCGCAAGGACCAGGAGAAGCACGCGTACGACTTCTCGTTCTCGGGCCTCAAGACGGCCGTCGCGCGCTGGGTCGAGGCCCGCCAGGACGCGGGGGAGGAGATCCCCGTGCACGACGTCGCCGCCTCCTTCGCGGAGTCCGTCGCCGACGTGCTCACCGCCAAGACCATCGCCGCGTGCGAGCGGCACGGCGTCTCGACGCTCGTCGTCGGCGGCGGGTTCAGCGCGAACTCCCAGCTGCGCGACATGGCCGCGGAGCGCTGCGCGGAGGCGGGCATCGAGCTGCGCATCCCGCCGATCCGCTACTGCACCGACAACGGGGCGATGATCGCCGCGCTCGGCTCGGCCGTCGTGCGGGCGGGCGTCGCGCCGTCGAGCCTGGACATCGGCGTCGACTCGTCGATGCCGCTCACCGTCACGCACGTGTGACGGCCCGGCCGGGTCACAGGGGCCGGCCGGCCCGCATCTCGGCGACGAGCGAGCGCACGACGGCGTCCAGCTCGCCCCCGTGGCGCCGCGCCACCGCGCGCTGCCGCTGGTAGGACGCGCCGCGCCGCACGATGGTGCGCACGCCGTCGAGCTCGTCGAGGCAGCCGAGGCGCGCCGCGACGGGCTCGAGCTCGACGAGCAGCCGCCCCACGGCGTCGGTCACGAGCTCCTCGTTGCCCTCGCGGTCGAGGATGATGATCGCGTCCATGCCGTAGCGCGCCGAGCGCCACTTGTTCTCCTGCGCGTACCACGGTGGGATGCTCGGCAGCTCGCGCCCCTCGTCGAGCATCGTCGAGAAGTGCTCGACGAGGCAGTGCGTGAGGGCGGCCAGCGCCAGGAGCTCGGAGATGTTCGTGACGCCGTCGCAGATGCGCGTCTCGAGCGTGCCGAACTGCGGCGCGGGCCGCAGGTCCCACCGGACCTCGTCGAACGCGTCGATGACGCCGGTGTGCAGCATGTCGGCGACGTAGCCCTCGAGCTCCTCCCACGTCCCGAACTGGAACGGCAGGCCCGCGGTCGGCAGCTGCTGGAACATGAGCGCGCGGTTCGACGCGTAGCCGGTGTCCTTGCCGCCCCAGAACGGCGAGCTCGCCGAGAGCGACTGGAGGTGGGCGAACGTCGTGAGCATCGCGCGCTGGATCGGCAGCACCTTGGCGCGGTCCTCGATGCCGACGTGCACGTGCACGCCGTAGATGAGCATCTGCCGCCCCCACCACTGGGTGCGGTCGATGAGCGTGGTGTAGCGCTGCTTGTCGGTGACCTTCTGCTGCGCCCAGCGCGCGAACGGGTGCGTGCCCGCGCTCATGAGCTCGACGCGCAGCGGGTCCGTCACGGCGCGCAGCTCCTCGACCGAGCGCTGCAGGTCGCGGCCGGCCTCGCCCACCGTGCGGCACACGCCGCTCACGACCTCGACGGTGTTGAGCAGGAGCTCCTGCTTGATCGACGGGTGCGGCCCGCCGTCGGCCGGGCGCACGGCGTCGAGCACGGTCTGCGCGACCTGCCGCAGGTCGCCCGAGTCGGCGTCGACGAGCGCGAGCTCCCACTCGAGCCCGACGGTCGAGCGCTCCGAGCGGGCGAAGGGGATCGCCGTGCGGCGCGGGAGGGCGCTCACCGGAGCCCGTCCTGCCCGGCGCCGGCCGGGGGAGCGGAGAGCGGCTCGACGACGAGCACCTGCTGGGAGCCGCCGACGCGCGTGAGGAGGATCGTGGCGGTCGCGTCGCCCGTGAGGGCGAGCTGCCGGCGGAGCTGCTCCGGCGTGACGGCGGTGCCCCGCTTCTTGATCGTCAGACGACCCACGCCGCGCTCGCGCAGGTAGGAGCGCAGCCGCTTGAGGCCGAACGGCATGGTGTCGAGCACGCGGTAGCCGCGCGCGAGCCCGTCCGCGAGCCCCGTCGCGTCGAGCGGCGCGGGGGAGTCGGTGGTCACGTACGCGATGGTCCGGTCGAGCAGGCGACCGCCCAGCCCGCGCGCCGCGTGGGCGACGAGCCCCGCGCGGATCACGGCGCCGTCGGGCTCGTAGAGGTACTGCCCGACGGCGCCCACCTCGGGCACCACGTCCGCGTCGCCCGGGCGGTGGGCGATCCGGCGCGTCGTGGTGCGCGCGGTCCCGTCGGGCCCGGTCCACGACGACAGGACGAGCGCCGAGCGGCCCGGGCCCTCGGGGGCGAGCGGGCCGAACCAGAGCCCGGCCTCCACGACGTCCCCGTCGACGGACACCCACTCGGTCTCGGCGTCCTCGGGCAGTCCGGCGTGGGGGATGCCCGGGCCGACCTTGATCCCGACCGCGGGCACGCGCTCGCGCAGCGCCCACACCGCGTCGAGCGGCGGGGCGTAGGCCTTCGGGTCGAACACGCGCGTGCCGGCGCGCGTGCGGCGCGCCGGGTCGGCGTACACGCCCTCGATCCGCTCGCCCTCCAGGTCGAGCGCGAGCCCGTCGCCGTGGCGCACCTCGGCCTCGGGGAAGTGGCGCAGGTTGACGGTCGCGATCGCCGCGGTGAGCTCGTCGACGTCGGTCGCGAGCACCTCGAGCTCCGCGGCGGCGAACGCGAGCGCGTCGACGCCGATCCCGCTCGTGAGGTCCGCGACGCGCCGGATCCCCGCCTCCTGGTACCGCCGGGCGTGCAGGCCCGCGACGACGAGCCGGCTCGCCTGCTCCAGCCCCGCCTGCGTGAAGAGCATGCCGTCGGCGAACGCGCCGAGCTTGCCGTGCGCCGCGGCGCGCAGCCGGGACTGGGTGAGGGCCGCGGCGGCCAGGTCCGGGTCGACGCCCTTCGCGCGCAGCCCTGCCGAGAGCACGAGCGCCTGCTGCTCGTCGTACGGCGGGAGCGCGCCGAGCAGGGCCCAGCCCTCGGGGCTGAGCAGCTTGGTGAGCGTGGCGGCGTCCATGGCGTCGATCCTTCCACGGGGGCCGGGGACCACGCGCAGCCGGAGCCCGGATCGTCCGCAGGGCGGACGTTGGCACTCGCCTTGACCGAGTGCTAACCGGGACCTAGATTTGAGACGTGCCGCCACCGCTCGCGGAGGCGGCACCACGTGCGACCAGGCTGTCCGGCACCCGCGACGACGGCCAGCCGGTGCGCTCGACCCATCCGTTGCAGTTCTCACCGCGAAAGGGGAGGTCCGACGTGTCGGTCCCCATCAAGCCGCTCGAGGACCGGATCGTCGTGAAGGCCCTCGAGGCCGAGACCACGACCGCATCCGGCCTGGTCATCCCGGACACCGCCAAGGAGAAGCCCCAGGAGGGCGAGGTCCTGGCCGTCGGTCCGGGCCGTGTCGACGACAACGGCAACCGCGTCCCGCTCGACGTGACCGTCGGCGACAAGGTCATCTACAGCAAGTACGGCGGCACCGAGGTCAAGTACGGCGGCGAGGACTACCTCGTCCTGTCCGCGCGCGACATCCTCGCCGTGGTGGTCGGCTGACGCCGACCCGGTTCAGCAGCAGGGCCCCGCGACCGTCGGTCGCGGGGCCCTGCTGCGTTCCGTGGCCGGTCGCCCCACCGGTGGTCCCACGGGTCGTGCGCACGTGCGCCCGGTACGACGTCGGACCGGGGCCGTGCAGGTCTGCTGGTGGCGCGGAGGCACCGAGGACGGTGCCCGGGGAGGGGTGCGTCAGCCGGTGCGGCGGGCGCCGCCCGCGAGGATGGCGGCGCGCTCGTCCTCGCTCAGGCCGCCCCACACCCCGTACGGCTCACGCACGCGGAGCGACTGCTCGCGGCACTGCATCATCACGGGGCACGAGTGGCAGATCGCCTTCGCGGCCTCCGCTCGCCGTCGTCGCGTCGAGCCGCGTTCACCCTCGGGGTGGAAGAACAACGTGTCGTCCGCGTCGCGGCACGAACCCTGGTACTGCCATTCCCACAGCTCCATGACGGGCCCGGGGAGCCTCGAGATCTCTGCCATGCCGAACAACCTACAAGCGTTGCAAGGGTTGTTCAAGTCCCCTGTGAGGAAAAAGTGAACGAGCAGGTTGAACCGCTCGTGGAGCGGTGCGGGTCTGCTCAACCGCGTCGGCTGGTCCTGCCGCGCTGACGCGATCGGCGGCGCCCGGCGCGTTTGCGCGTGCAGCGAACAAATACGGCACGGGTCTGGCGCGAAGGGTGCACGACTGTGACCTCTACGAGGTGGCGAGACGGGTGCCCGCTCGGCAGAATCGATCCATGACCTCAGTCCGGTCCGCCCCCGACCCCGAGGGAGCCCGACCGAGCATGACCTCGTCCCCCGGCCTCGCCGTCGCCGCCGTCGCGCGCCGGCTCGGCGTCGCGCCCGCGACCCTGCGCACCTGGGACCGTCGCTACGGCCTCGGCCCCTCGCAGCACCGGGCCGGCTCCCACCGGCGCTACACCGACGACGACGTCGCTCGCCTCGTCGTGATGCGCCGCCTCACGCTCGACGGCGTCGCGCCCGCCGACGCGGCCCGCGCCGCGCTCGCCGCCGACGAGGAGGAGCTCGCCGCGAACCGTGGGGCGATCTCCTTCGACGACCGCGGCGCCGACGGCGCGGGCGACCTCGACGCCGACGAGCCCGAGGCCGACGACGAGGCGCCCGAGCCGCCGCCGTCGCGCCCGTTCCTGCGCGCCGTCCCGGGGGGCGAGCCCGCACGGGCCGCCGGTCCCCGTCCGGTCGGCGTCCGTGAGGGACCGCGGCCCACGCGCGTCTCCGACGTCGTCGACGCGGCGATCGCCTACGACCAGCGCGCGTGCGACCGGCTGCTACGCATCCCGACGGGCGGCGACCCGGCCGCGTGGTGGTCCGACCTCGTCGAGCCCGCGCTCGAGCGCCTGGCCGAGCGCACCGTGCTCGCCGGCCCGGGCGAGGTGCCCGAGGTCGTGCTCGCCAACGCGACGCTCGTCGCGCTGCGCGAGTACACGCAGGCGAGCGAGGACGCGATCGTGGCCGCCGGGGGGCCGCCCCGGAACCACCCGAGCCGCATGCGGCGGATCGTCCTCGTGTTCGCGGCGCCCGACGAGCCGCTCCCGCTGGCCGCGCACGCGCTCGCCGCGTCGCTCGCCTCGCACGGCGCGATGGCGCGGATCGTCACCGGGCCCGCGAACGTGCACCGCACGCTGGAGATCGTGACGATGGTGCGGCCGTCCGCGGTGGCGATGGTGACCACGCAGGCGCGTCCCGACCTGGGCATCGTGCACGCCGCGCACGACGCGAACCCGAGCCTGCCGTTCTTCGTCGGGCTCCCGAGCGACCAGGCCGCGGAGGAGCTCCCGCTCGCCGCGACCGTCCACCGGGTGCGCAGCTTCACGGGCCTCCTGCACGAGCTCCTCGCCGTCGTGCGCTGAGCCGTCCGCGGGGCCGCCCGGCCGGGTGCGGCGCGCGCCTGCCCGCCCACGTGCCTCCCGCCCGTCCGTGCCTCCCGGGCCCCGGGCGGGCGGGGACCGGGCGGGAATACGGCGAGGGCCCCCGGCGTAGAATCCTGGTGTGACCGCCTCGCCCGTCCCCGCCGCCGTCCCCGACCGTGACCCCTTCGGATTCCTGGGTCTCACCTACGACGACGTCCTGCTGCAGCCCGGCTACTCGGACCTGGCGCCGTCGGACATCGACACCACGACGCGCCTGACGCGCGAGATCTCGATCCGCGTGCCGCTCGTCTCGGCGGCCATGGACACCGTGACCGAGTCGCGCATGGCCATCGCGATGGCGCGCCAGGGCGGCATCGGCGTGCTGCACCGCAACCTCTCGATCGAGGACCAGGCGCTCCAGGTCGACCTGGTGAAGCGCACGCAGACGGGCATCATCGACAACCCGGTGACCATCGGGCCCGACGCGACGCTCGAGGAGCTCGACAAGACCGCGGGCGAGTACCGCATCTCCGGCTTCCCGGTGCTCGACGCCGAGCGCCGCCTCATCGGCATGGTGACCAACCGCGACCTGCGCTTCACGCCCGTCGCCGAGTGGGCGACGACGAAGGTCGACGAGGTCATGACGCCCCAGCCGCTCATCACGGGCCCGGCGGGCATCTCCCGCGAGGAGGCGACCGCGCTCCTGCGCAAGCACAAGCTCGAGCGCCTGCCGCTCGTCGACGCGGACGGCCGCCTCACCGGGCTCATCACGGTCAAGGACTTCGTCAAGTCGGAGCAGTTCCCCAACGCGTCGAAGGACGGCCAGGGTCGCCTGCTCGTCGGCGCCGCGATCGGCTACTTCGGCGACGCGTGGCAGCGCGCCACGACGCTCATCGACGCGGGCGTCGACGTGCTGGTCGCGGACACGGCGCACGGCAACGTCCGGATGCTCATCGAGATGGTCGCGCGCCTCAAGTCCGACCCGGCGACGCGCGACGTCCAGGTGATCGGCGGCAACGTCGCGACGCGCGAGGGCGCGCAGGCGTTCGTCGACGCGGGCGCGGACGCGGTCAAGGTCGGCGTCGGACCGGGCTCGATCTGCACCACGCGCATCGTCACGGGCGTCGGCGTCCCGCAGGTGACCGCGGTCTACGAGGCGTCGCTCGCCGCGCGCCCGGCCGGGGTCCCGGTCATCGCCGACGGCGGCATGCGTCACTCGGGCGAGATCGGGAAGGCGATCGTCGCGGGCGCGGAGACGGTGATGCTCGGCTCGATGCTCGCGGGCACCGAGGAGTCCCCGGGCGAGACGATCCTCGTCAAGGGCAAGCAGTACAAGGCGTACCGCGGCATGGGCTCCATGGGCGCCATGTCCTCGCGCGGCAAGAAGTCGTACTCGAAGGACCGCTACTTCCAGGCCGAGGTCACGAGCGACGACATGATCGTCCCCGAGGGCGTCGAGGGCCAGGTGCCCTACAAGGGGTCGCTCGGCACCGTCGCGCACCAGCTCGTCGGCGGCCTGCACCAGACGATGTTCTACGTCGGCGCCCGCACCGTGCCCGAGCTCCAGGAGAAGGGGCGCTTCATCCGCATCACGTCGGCGTCGCTCAAGGAGAGCCACCCGCACGACGTGCAGATGACGGTCGAGGCCCCCAACTACACGGGCTTCTGAGCGCGCAGCACCACGACCGACGGCCCGGCACCACCCTCGCGGGTGGCGCCGGGCCGTCGTCCCGTCAGCGCTGCGTGCGGTCGGCGGTCACGACGCCATGACGCGCGCGTGCAGCGCCTGGACGGCGTAGCGCGCGGCCCAGAACGCGCCGTGCTGCCAGGCCGAGATCTCGGACATCCAGTCGCCCGCGAAGTACACGTTCCCGGCGCCCTGCTGCAGGAGCTTGAAGCGCGACGACTGCGTGTTCGGGTAGGCCCAGGCGCCCTCGATGTAGGGCACCTTGTGCCACGCGATGGAGAACGAGCTCTCGAGCTCCGTCCGGTACTTCTCGCCGTGGATCTTCACGCCCTGCTCGACGGCGCGCATCTCCCGCTGCCGCGGCGTCATGTCCGCGTAGGCGCGCGCGTTCGCGCCGGTGTTGTAGTAGCCCACGACGAGCCCGCGGCGCTCCCCGTAGCCGTAGGACGGGTACCAGACGTGGGCGAGGTCCATGTCGGTCTCGGTGATGCCGCCGTAGATCCGGTGGTCGTCCTCCCAGAACCGCGACCGGTACTGGAGCCCGATCTTGCCCGCGGGCGACCCGACGGCGAACTCGCCGAGCGCGGCGTCGACGTCGGGCCCCCAGTTCGTGTCCCAGCGGCGCATGAGCCCCGCGGGCGCCGAGACGACGGCGAAGTCGGCGTCGATCTGCCGCGCCTTGCCGTTGGGGGCGGTGTACGTGACCGAGACGCCGCGCGGCGTGTTCTTCACCGCGGTGACGGGCGAGCTGAGCTGGACGTTCTGCTTGCCGATCGCCTTGACGAAGTAGTCGTAGGTGGTGTCCATGCCGCCCTTGGGCTGGAACATGAGCATCGACTGCTCCCAGTTGATCTCGAACGGGAAGTACTGCCCGACCTTCGAGGCGAGCACCTCCGACACCGAGCCCGGGCCGGGCAGGGGCGTGCCGTGCTCGTTCCACGCGGACGGGTAGACCGCGTACCCGCGGTTGCTCCCGCCCCGGTAGCTCCCGTCGGCCTGGAGCGACCCCCACGACCGGAGGAACGCGCGCAGGTTCTCCTTGTCCGCGGCGGTGAGCTTCTGGTCGAGCGCACCCTGGTCGGTCGCATAGCCGAGCAGCTCGGACGTATAGCCGAACACGTCGGCCTTCGCGGTGCGGTATCGGACCGGGTTGCCGGGGGTCGCGCCGGAGCGCTCGTTGTAGAGGTAGGCGTCCGCGTTGGCGTTCGTGAACACCTCGTAGGGGACTCCGAGCTCGCGCAGGTAGTCCATGGTGACCATCCACTGGGCGATGCGCCCCGCGCCCGCGTTCATGTAGACGCCGTCGGCGAACTGCGCCTTCTGCGTGACGCCGTTGACATCGGTCTCCGCGTCGCCGCCGCGTATCGTCAGCGTCCGGCCGCCGACGCGGTGCCGCGCCTCGAGGACCGTGACGCGGTAGCCGGCCTTCTGCAGCTCGTACGCCGTGGCCAGGCCCGCCGGCCCGGCGCCGACGACGACGACCTTCTTCGCGGAGCGGCCCGTGAGGCTGAAGTCGCTGCCCCGCGGCGGTGTCCACGACTCGTTCCGCGGCTGGGCGGCGGCCGTCGGGGCGAGGCCGACCGCGCCCATCGTCGCGAACATGACGCCGGCGCTGGAGCCGACCCCGACGGCCTGGAGGAAGTTGCGGCGCGAGACGCCGGTCGTCTTCTCGTCAGTGACCATGTGGCTGGAGCCCTCTCGTCCACGGCCTGACGGGCGGCGAGCCCGGCCCACGATGCCGGGTGCCGCCGTCAGCACCGGGCCCGACGCTAGGGACGTGTCGTCGCGAGCACGGGTCCGGCGCGTTTCGCGTCGGTCAACGGTTCGCGGCTCTCGTAAACGTCTCGTGTCGCGGCCCTCGGCGGCGCCCGCGGGACGGCGCGCCGCGGCGTCCGGGCGCGCGGTGGCACCGGCGACGACCCGACACGTGGCGGTCACGGCGCGGAAACGGAGGCTGGCTAGCGTCGCGGCCCCGGCGGTCCTCGCGACCGGCCGGAGCCCGGGCGCCAGGGTGGCGCCCGTCGTCCCCCTGGGAGGCATGCATGAAGAACCGCACCAAGGTCGTCGTCGCCGTCGCCCTCACCGCCGCCGTCTCCGTCCCCGGCACCGCCGTCGCCGCCGGGAAGCTCTTCGAGCCGAGGCCGACCGAGGCCCACTCCTTCGTCACCGGCGACACCCCGTCCATCGCCGACGGCGTCGCGATCGGGAAGAACGTCTCCTGGTACAAGTCGTCCGGCCTCGGTCCCGCCGCGATGAACACGACGCCCGGCGCGACGGCCGAGCAGCGCTACGTCCCGACCGACGTCTTCCCCGGCGGCGTCCTGCCGGCCGGCGTGACGATCACGGAGGCGCAGGGCATCAACGTCCTCATGCGGATCGGCGAGAACCTCGAGCGGGCCGGGCTCTCCTACGACGACGTCGTCTCCATGCGGGTGTTCCTCCAGAATCCCGCGGGCCAGGAGAAGATGGACTTCGCCGGCTGGAACCGCGCCTACCGCCAGTTCTTCGCGAACACGAACCTCGCGACCGGCGCGACGCTCGAGGTCCAGCTCGGCTCGGCCCGGACGGCGCCCATGGTGGTCAACGCGGCCCGGCCGTCGCGCTTCGCGCTCGAGATCGAGAACCTGCCGGTCGACGGCTGGCTCGTCGAGGTGGAGGTCGACGCCGTCTACCCGAAGTGACGACGACGGGCCGCCCTCCCGCAGGAGGGCGGCCCGTCGTGGTCGTGCCGGCGTCGTGGGCACCGAGGGCTCGAGGGCCCGCGGGCGCCGAGCGTGGCGAGGGGTCAGTCCCGGAACGTCTCGATGTTCGCGCCGAGCTCGCGCAGGCGCTCGGTGAGGCCCTCGTAGCCGCGCGCGATGATGTCGACGCCGCGCAGGACGGAGGTGCCCTTCGCGGCGAGCATCGCGAGCAGGATGACGACGGCGGGGCGCAGGGCGGGCGGGCAGCTCACCTCGGCGCCCGACCAGCGCGTGGGGCCCGTCACCTGGAGCCGGTGGGCGTCCAGGAGCCGCACGTCGGCGCCGAGCCGCGTGAGGTCGGTGAGGTGGATTGCGCGCCCCTCGTAGACCCAGTCGTGGATGAGCGTCGTGCCCTGCGCGTTCGCGGCGATGACCGCGAAGAACGGCAGGTTGTCGATGTTGAGGCCGGGGAACGGCATGGGGTGGATCTTGTCGATCGGCGCGTGCAGCTCGCTGGGGTGCACCGTGACGTCGACCAGGCGCGTGCGGCCGTTGCGCGCCACGTACTCGGCGCTCAGCGTGTACCGCAGCCCCATCTCGGCGAGCGTCGCGAGCTCGATCTCCATGAACTCGATCGGGACGCGGGCCACGGTGATCTCCGAGCCCGTGACGATGCCCGCCGTGAGCAGGCTCATCGCCTCGACCGGGTCCTCCGAGACGGCGTACTCCACGTCCACGTCGATGTCGGTGCGGCCGTGCACGCGCAGGGTCGTCGTGCCGATCCCCTCGACCTGCACGCCGAGCAGCTCGAGGTAGAAGCACAGGTCCTGCACCATGTAGTTCGAGCTGGCGTTGCGGATCGTCGTCACGCCCTCGCGGCGGGCCGCGGCCATGAGCGCGTTCTCGGTGACGGTGTCGCCGCGCTCGGTGAGCACGACCGACAGGTCCGTGCCCGACGCCGGGGCGACGGTCGCGTGGTAGTTCCCGCCCGTCGCGGTGACGGCCAGGCCGAAGGGCCGCAGGGCGATCATGTGCGGCTCGACGGTGCGGGTCCCGAGGTCGCAGCCGCCCGCGTACGGGAGCTCGAACGTGTCCCGCAGCCCGAGCAGCGGCCCGAGGAACATGATGATGGAGCGCGTGCGGCGCGCGGCGTCGACGTCGATCGCGGCGAGGTCGAGGCGCTCCGGCACGACGATCTCGAGGTCCCGGCCGCCCGTCGTCCAGGTCGCCCGCACGCCGATGGAGCGCAGCACGTCGACGATCCGGTCGACCTCGACGATGCGGGCCACGCCGCGCAGGGTGGTGCGACCGCGGTTGAGGAGCGAGGCGCACAGCAGCGCGACCGCGCCGTTCTTGGAGGAGTTCACCTCGATGCGGCCGGAGAGGGTCTGGCCGCCCTGGACGCGCAGGTGCGCGTGCTTGGGGCCGCCGAGGCTGATGATCTCGGAGTCGAGCGCGAGGCCGATGCGGTTGAGCATCTCCAGGCTGAGGTTCTGCGAGCCCTGCTCGATGCGGTGCACGGCGCTCTGGCTCGTGCCGAGCCGCTCCGCGAGCTGCGTCTGGGTGAGACCCCGGTTCTGGCGGGCGCCGCGGATGAGCGCGCCGACCTGCGTGAGAGGTGCGTCGTCGATCGCTGTCATGAGAGCGACGATAACTCATGGATGAGATATCGACGCGGCAAAGGTTCGCGTGCGGTCCGCCATCATGCCTCCCTCACACGACCTTCACCCGCATCATGAGATATGCCCGCAGGTGGCGACGCGGGCGTCTGCCCGGGTCAGCCCGGCCAGCGGCCGTCGGCGCCGGCGCCGACGTAGGGCTGGTCGCGGTCCGGGTCCAGGGCGTCGACCCACTGCCGGTGCGCGACGACCTGCAGGTCGTGCAGCGCGACCGGGCCGAGCCCGGCCAGGTCCGGGTACGCGCGGGCGAGCGCGTCGAGGAGGTCGAGCGTCGCGAGCACGTCCCCGTCCGCCGTGTGCAGGGGCCCGACGTCGAGCACCTCGTAGCGCGCGCACAGGTCGACGAGCCGGCGCTTGCCCTCGCGGGCCGGGTCCCACGCCCGGTCGAGCACGAGCGGGTCGAGCACCGGCCGCACGGGCCGCCCCAGGCGGGCGGCGAGCGTCGGCAGCCCGTGCCGCGCGAGCTCGGTGTCGAGGATCGCGAGGTCGAACGCGGCGTTGTAGGCGACGAGGGGGACGCCGTCGCGCTGGGCGTCGACGACGAGCGTCGCGATCTCGTCGAGCGCGACGGCGGGGGCCGACCCGTGCGCCGCGGCGTGCGCGGTCGTGATGCCGTGGATCCCCGTGGCCTCCGCCGGGATCTCGACGCCCGGGTCGAGGAGCCACGTGCGCACGTGCGTGGCGCCCGGCTCGCGGAGCACGAGCGCGGCGGTGACGACGCGGTCGACGTCGACGTCGAGGCCCGTGGTCTCGGTGTCGAGACCGAGCAGCGGTCCCGCCGTCCAGGGCGTCGTCGTCATGGTCCACCTCTGCCGTCCGGTCGGGGCCCGGGGCGCCCGGCGCTCCCGTCGTCGCCGGACGTCCCGGCGACGAGCGTCACCCTGCCAGCGCCCACCCACACGGTGGTCGGTGCAGGTGGCGGGCACGGCCCGCCGGTAGGCTGACCCGGTGAGCAACGAGATCGAGATCGGACGTGGCAAGCGCGGTCGGCGCGCGTTCTCCTTCGACGACGTCGCCGTCGTGCCCTCGCGGCGCACGCGCGACCCGGAGGAGGTGTCGGTCGGCTGGCAGATCGACGCCTACCACTTCGACCTGCCGATCCTCGCGGCGCCCATGGACTCGGTCATGAGCCCGGCCACCGCCGTCGCGCTCGGCAACCACGGCGGCCTCGGTGTCCTCGACCTCGAGGGCCTGTGGACGCGCTACGACGACCCGACCGCGCTCCTCGAGGAGATCGCCGGGCTCGAGCCGCTCGAGGCGACGCGCCGCATGCAGGAGATCTACGCCGAGCCCATCAAGGCCGACCTCATCACGCAGCGCCTCAAGGAGATCCGCGCGGCGGGCGTCACCGTCGCCGCGGCCCTGTCGCCGCAGCGCACCCAGGAGCACTACCAGACGGTGGTCGACGCGGGCGTCGACCTGTTCGTCATCCGCGGCACGACGGTCTCCGCCGAGCACGTGTCCGGCGTCGCCGAGCCGCTCAACCTCAAGCGCTTCATCTACGAGCTCGACGTCCCGGTCGTCGTGGGTGGCGCGTCCACGTACACCGCGGCGCTACATCTCATGCGCACGGGCGCCGCGGGCGTCCTCGTCGGCTTCGGCGGCGGCGCCGCCCACACCACGCGGGTCTCGCTCGGCATCCACGCGCCCATGGCGACCGCGGTCGCGGACGTCGCGGCGGCCCGCCGCGACTACCTCGACGAGTCGGGCGGCCGCTACGTGCACGTCATCGCGGACGGCGGCGTCGGCCGCTCGGGCGACCTCGTCAAGGCGGTCGCGTGCGGCGCCGACGCGGTGATGCTCGGCGCGGCGCTCGCGCGGGCCGAGGAGGCGCCGGGCAAGGGCTGGCACTGGGGCTCGGAGGCCCACCACGCCCAGCTCCCGCGCGGCGAGCGCGTGCGCGTCGGCACGGCCGGCACGCTCGAGGAGATCCTCTTCGGGCCGGGCCGCCAGGCGGACGGCACGCTCAACCTCGTCGGGGCGCTCCGCCGGGCCATGGCGACGACCGGCTACTCGGACCTCAAGGAGTTCCAGCGCGTCGAGGTCGTCGTCTCCCCGTACCAGCCTCGCTGAGCCCGCCGTGGCCGGACGCATCGCCGACGGTCCGCGCCTGACGCACGCCGGCGACGGCGCGCCGGGCGGCAACGGCTCCGTGCCCGCCGCGGGCGCGGCCCGCCCGGAGGCGGACGTCGCGGACGCGGCCTCGTCGGAGGACTCCACCGACCTGGTCTTCACGGAGGTCGAGGACGTCGATGTCGAGGCGGTCGTCGCGCTGTGGCGGGAGTGCGGGCTCACCCGGCCCTGGAACGACCCGTACCGCGACCTCGCCGACGCCCGCCTGGGGGAGACCTCGACGGTGCTCGTGGGCCGTGCGACGCGCGACCTGCCCACGGTGGCCCCGGACGGTGCTCCCGAGGCGCCCGGGGTCGCGGCGGGGGAGATCGTCGCGACGGCGATGGCCGGCGTGGACGGGCACCGTGGCTGGCTCTATTACGTAGCGGTCGACCCGCGCGTCCAGGGGCGCGGCGCGGGCCGTGCGACGGTCGTCGCGGCGGAGGCGTGGCTCGCCGCGCAGGGCGCGCGGGCCGTGCGCCTCATGGTGCGCGCGACGAACGACGCGGTGCGCGGCTTCTACGAGCGCCTGGGGTACGCGGACCAGGAGTGCGTCGTGCTCGGCCGCCCGCTCGGAGCCCCGGACGCCCGCGACGCCGGACGATGACCCCCGCCGCGTGGCGGCCGGACGACGACGACCTCGCCGCCCTCGAGACCGAGCACCGCGCGCGCGTCGCGGTGCTCGACCCGCTCGTCGCGGTCCCCGCTCTCGGTGCCACCGCGGACGACGAGCGTCTCCTCGCCGTGCGGCTCCCGGACGGTTCCCGGGCCGCGGGGCTCCTCGGGGTGGGGGACGTCGGACCCGGCTCCGCGGCGGCGGGGTTTCGCGCGCTGCGCGAGCACCGGCTGCGGGCGCGCGCGGCGGGACCGGACGTGGGCGGCGCGGTCCGCGCGCTCGTCGCGGCCTGGACGGCGCGCGTCGGGCGCGACCCGGGCAGCGCACCGCCGGGCGACGGGCTGCCCGAGCGGGGCCCCGCACCCCGCGACCACGGCCTGGCGCTCCTGTGGCCGAGCCGCGACGTCGAGGCCGTGGGTGCCCTCGCGGCGAGCGGCCTGCGCCCGACGGTGCACCTCGCCGCGCGCCGCGGCGTCCCGTCGGCCCGGACCCGCACCGACCTCCCCGGGCTCGTGCTGACCGACGCCGGCCCGGACGACGTGGCCGCCGTCGTCGAGCACCAGCGCGCCGAGCTCGCGTACGACGAGCTCGTGGGCGCGGCCCGCGTCCGGCCGTTCGCGGCCGAGCACCTCGCCGCCCAGGTCGCCGCCGCCGTCGAGAACCCGCGCACCACGGTCCTCGTGGCGCGCCGCCAGGCGCCGGGGGAGCGGGCGGGCGAGGTCGTGGGCGTCGTCGCGGTCGAGCCGCCGGAGCGCTCCGGGGCCGTGGCCGGGACGGTCATGGCGGGGCCGGTCGCCTACCTCGTCCTGCTGCACGTGACGGGCAGCGCGCGCGGTACCGGGGTCGGCGGGGCGCTCGTCGACGCGGCGCTCGCGCGCGTGCACGAGCAGGCCGGGCCGGGCGCCGTCGTCGTGCTGCACCACGGCGTGCTCAACCCGCTGTCCGCGCCCTTCTGGGCGCGGCAGGGGTTCCGGCCCGTGCTCACCACGTGGGAGCAGCCCGTCGACGCGCTGTCAGCGCCACGACGTAGCCTGTCCCCATGACGAGCTCATCCGGCACACCCGGCTCCGGGCGCGGCGACGGCGCCGCGCTGGACGGCCTGATCGACCCCGAGAACCCGGCCGCGACCTACGTCCTCGAGCCGGAGGTCGTGGCCCCCCTCGCGCAGCGCGTCGTCACGAGCAACGAGGCGGGCATGCACCGCTCCGTCCTGCCCTCCACGGGAGCCCCGCTCGCCGCGGTCCCCGTCTCGTCCGTCGCGGACGTCGCCCGTGCCGTGGCACGCGCGCGGGCCGCGCAGCCGGCCTGGGCCGCCCGCTCCGTGCGCGAGCGCGCGGCGGTGCTGCGGCGCTTCGGCGAGCTCGTGCTCGCGCGCCAGTCCGACGGCCTCGACCTCATCCAGATGGAGTCCGGCAAGTCGCGGCGCAGCGCGTTCGAGGAGGTCGCGGACGTCGCGATCCTCACGCGCCACTACGCCCAGCGCGGCCCGCGCTACCTCGCCGACCGGCGGGCGCCGGGGATGCTGCCCGTGCTCACCGGCACGCGCGTGCACCGCCGTCCCGTGGGCGTCGTCGGCGTCATCGCGCCGTGGAACTACCCGCTGACGCTCGCGTTCGCCGAGGCCGTGCCCGCGCTCGTGGCGGGGAACGCCGTCGTGCTCAAGCCGGACCCGCAGACGACGCTCACCGCGCTGTGGGGCGCGGAGCTGCTCGAGGAGGCGGGGCTGCCCGCCGACCTGTTCCTCGTCGTCGCGGGCGGGGGCGACGTCGGCGCTGCGGTGACCGACCACGTGGACCACATCGCGTTCACGGGCTCGACGGCCACCGGCCGCAAGGTCGCGGCGCGCGCGGGGGAGCGCCTCATCGGCGCGACGCTCGAGCTGGGCGGCAAGAACCCGCTCTACGTCGCGGCCGACGCCGACGTGCGCGCCGCCGCGCGTGGCGCCGTGCGCGCGTGCTTCTCCAACTCCGGCCAGCTCTGCGTGTCGATCGAGCGGCTCGTGCTGCACGAGGACGTGGCGGACGCGTTCCTCGACGAGTTCGTGCCCCTCGTGCGTGAGATGCGTCTCGGCGCCGGGCTCGACTACTCGGCCGACATGGGGTCGCTCACGTCGCAGGCGCAGCTCGACCGCGTGGTCGCCCACGTCGAGGACGCCATCGCGCGCGGCGCGCGCGTCCTCGCGGGCGGCGTGCACCGCGCGGACATCGGGCCGTGGTTCTACGCGCCCACCGTCCTCGACGACGTGCCCGACGACGCGGCGTGCGCGCGCGAGGAGACGTTCGGCCCGGTCGTCTCCGTGCGCCGGGTCGCGAGCGACGACGAGGCCGTCGAGGTCATGAACGACACCGAGTACGGGCTCAACGCGAGCGTGTGGACGCGCGACGCCGCCCGGGGCCGTCGGATCGCGGCGCGCGTCGAGGCCGGGACGGTCAACGTCAACGACGGCTACTCCGCGACGTGGGGCTCCGTCGGGGCACCGATGGGCGGGTTCAAGGCGTCGGGCCTCGGGCGCCGCCACGGGCGCGAGGGCATCGAGGCGCTCACCGAGGCGCAGACGATCTCCGTGCAGCGCGGCGCGAACCAGGGCCTCACGCTCGACACGCTCTACCAGCTCGGCGGGGAGCTGCCGAGCAAGGTCCTCACGTCGGCGCTCGACGTCATGCGCCGCCTGCGGCTGCCCTGACGGAGCCCCGCTCAGCGGAGCACGGCGTCGAGCACGGCCTTCGTCGCCGCGGGAACCTCGCGGGCGCGGTAGAGCACGGCCTTCCACGGCTCCACGCTCGCCGCGCTGACGCCGACCCCCACGGCGTCGAGACCTGCGACGCGGCACGAGAACAGCGTGCGCGGCAGGTGGTACCCCTGCGTGACGACCACCGCCGTGCCGACGCCGAACTCCGACGCCGCGCGCGTGCACGTCGCGTGGGTGTCGAAGCCCTCGCGGTCGAGCAGGATCGCGTCGTCGGGCACGCCGCGGCCCAGCAGCCATGCGCGCATCGAGCCGGGCTCGTCGTAGTCGTCGTGCGCGTCGCCGCTCACGAGCACGACGGGCGCGACGCCCCGGTCGTAGAGCTCGGCCGCCGCGTCGAGCCGACGGCGCAGGTACGTAGACGGAGTCCCGTCCGGCCGCAGCCCCGCCCCCGGGACGACGATCGCGTCGCTCGGCGGCACGTGCGCGGGGTCGGCGACGTGCGAGCGCCCCACGGCCTGCACCACGACGAACGGCGCCAGCACGAGCACCACGAGCCCGGCGGCCGTCCCGAGGGTCAGGCGCCGCCGTCGGGACCGGCGCGGACGCCCCGACGAGGCCCTGTCGGACGACGGCGCTGTCGGGCCTGCTGCTGACGCCGTAGTGGCGGGCGGCGACGCCGGTTCGTCGGTCACGCCCCGACCCTAACCTCGCCGCCGCGTCGACCAGGCGCTCCTGGCCGGCCGAGCAGGTGGTCCTGGTCCGTCCGCCGTCCGGGACGGACCAAGACCGCCTGTTCGGCGGGTGGGGGTGGGGAGGGGGGGGAGGGGAGGGAGAGAGGGTCAGGTGGGGGAGGTGAGGGTCGTGAGCTCGGCGGTGAGGTTGGCTCGGGCGCGGTCCTCCCAGAGCGCGGCGGCCTGCGGGGTGCGGAACAGCGTGCCGCCCCCGAGCAGCGCGCGCAGGACGGCCGCCCGCCCGGTGCGGAAGGCGTCGTCGGGCACGTGGGCGTACTCGGCGCGCACCTGCCGGGCGTAGCGCGCGTACCGGTCCGGCGCGGACCCGAGGACGGCGAGGTCGGCGTCCGAGACGAGCGCTCCGGGCCCGTCGCCCGGCGCCGGGGCGTGGTCGGTCGTCACGAGCACGAGCCGCACGACCTCCTCGACCTCGTGGGCGCCGAGGTGGCCCGCCAGCCGGGCGTCTGCGAGCTCGGCCGACCGCTCCTCGTCGCGGCCCGCCTCGCCGTCGTGCACGGCGTCGTGGAACCACAGCGCGAGCTGCGTCACCGCAGGCATCGAGCCCGTGACCGACGCCGCGCCGTCCGACACCGCGCCGCCCGAGGCGCCGCCCGGCGACGCGGCGGCACCTGCGCGGCCTGGGGGCCGGGCGGCGTCGGGCACGCCGGGCGGGCGTCCCTCGAGGAGCGCGAGGGAGTCGAGGGCGTGCACCAGGTGCTCGGGCCCGTGGTAGACGCGGTGCGGCTCGTGCCAGCGCTCGACGAGCTCGACGCCGACGTCGCGCGCGCCCGGGAGGAGCGCGTCCCAGCGTGCGAGGAGCGCGTCGGCCTTCGCCGCGCGCCGCGCCCGGCCGGGCACGCGCAGGCCGGAGGCGCCGAGGCGCCGGGCGAGCTCGCGCCCCCCGACGGGCACCGCGCCCGCGGCGACCGCGACGTCGTACCGCTCGGCGGCGACGTCGTAGTGGTCGAGGTCGAACGCCCGCGGGCTCACGCCGATCGACGCCGCGAACGCGTGCAGCTCCGCGAGCGACGCGTCGGACACGAGATGGCTGAACAGCGTCCCGTGCGCGGGCCACGCGGGCGGGTCGATGAGAACGGTCACCGCCCGAGCATGCCACCGACCGGCGAGCCGACGCGCGGGCGTCGGCTCACCGGCCGGGGAGCGGCCTGAGCCGCGCAGGTGTCACCCGGACGAGTCCGGGCGTGCGGGGATCAGCCGGCGCGCGAGGCCGCCTCGACGACCTCGACCGACTGGCGCGCGATGGCGAGCTCCTCCATCGTCGGGACCACCATGACGAGCGTGCTCGTCCAGTCCGGCGAGATGACGCGCGGCTCACCGGAGTCGACGGCGTTGCGGTCCGGGTCGACCGCGAGGCCGAGCGGCTCGAGCCCCTCGACGACGGCGGCGCGCACCTCGGCGTCGTGCTCGCCGACGCCCGCGGTGAAGGCGACGACGTCCACGCGGCCGAGCACGGCGGCGTACGCGCCGACGTACTTGCGCAGCCGGTGGATGTACACGTCGAACGCGAGGCGGGCACCCTCGTGGCCGGCCTCCATGAGCCGGTGCAGCTCGCGGAAGTCGTTCACACCGGACAGGCCCTTGACGCCCGAGCGCTTGTTGAACAGGTCGTCGATCTCGTCGATGCTCATGCCCGCGTTGCGCGCGAGGTGGAACACGACCGCGGGGTCGATGTCGCCCGTGCGCGTGCCCATGACGAGCCCCTCGAGCGGGGTGAGGCCCATCGACGTCTCGACCGGCACTCCGCCCTTGACGGCCGACGCCGAGGCGCCGTTGCCGAGGTGCAGGACGATCGTGTTGAGACCCTCGATCCGGCGCCCGAGGACGCGCGCGACCTTCCCGGACACGTACTGGTGGCTCGTGCCGTGGGCGCCGTAGCGGCGGATCGCGTACTTCTCGGCGACCTCGGCGTCCAGGGCGTACGTCGCGACGTGCTGCGGCAGCCGCTGGAAGAACGCGGTGTCGAACACCGCGACGTGCGGCACGTCGCCGAGCAGCGACCGCGCGACCTCGATGCCCTTGACGTTCGCCGGGTTGTGCAGCGGCGCGAGCGGGGACAGCGAGCGGATCCGCTCGAGCACGCCGTCGTCGACGAGGACCGGGTCGGCGAACAGCGAGCCGCCCTGAACGACGCGGTGCCCCACCGCGTACACGTCGGCGTCCGAGAGGGTCGGGCCGACCTCGTCGAACATGCTCAGCGCGATGCGCAGCGCGTGCCCGTGGTCCGCGACGGGCTCCTCGCGCGTCGTCGTGTTCCCGGCGAACCGGTGCTTGATGATCCCGGACTCCTCGCCGATGCGCTCGATCGTGCCCGCGGCGATCGCCTCGCCCCCGACGGGGTTGACGAGCTGGTACTTGAGCGAGGACGACCCCGAGTTCATGACGAGCACGGACCCGTGCGCGCCGTACGCGCTGTAGGGGTTGGGGCGCTCGCCCTCGGGCAGGATCGTCATGACGTGGCTCCCTGGGAGTCAGAGGTGGGGTCGGCGGCGTCGGCCGGGGCCTGCGCCTGGATCGCGGTGATCGCGACGGTGTTGACGATGTCCTGCACGAGCGCGCCGCGCGAGAGGTCGTTCACCGGCTTGTTGAGGCCCTGGAGGACCGGGCCCACCGCGACGGCGCCCGCCGAGCGCTGGACCGCCTTGTAGGTGTTGTTGCCCGTGTTGAGGTCCGGGAAGATGAACACGGTCGCGCGCCCCGCGACGTCCGAGCCCGGCATCTTCGACGCCGCGACGGACGCGTCCACGGCCGCGTCGTACTGGATCGGGCCCTCGACGAACAGGTCGGGGCGCCGCTCGCGCACCAGCGCGGTGCCCCGGCGCACCTTGTCCACGTCGGCCCCCGAGCCGGACTCGCCGGTCGAGTACGACAGCATCGCGACCCGCTGGTCGACGCCGAACTGCTGCGCCGTCGCCGCCGAGGAGATCGCGATGTCCGCAAGCTGCTCGGCCGTCGGGTCGGGGATGACCGCGCAGTCGCCGTAGACGAGCACGCGGTCCTGCAGGCACATGAGGAACACGGACGAGACGACGGACACGCCCGGCTGGGTCTTGATGATCTCGAACGACGGCTTGATGGTGTGCGCCGTCGTGTGCTTCGCGCCCGACACCATGCCGTCCGCGAGCCCCAGGTGGACCATCATCGTGCCGAAGTAGGACACGTCCTGGACGCGCTCGCGCGCCTCCTCGAGCGTCATGCCCTTGTGCGCGCGCAGCCGCTGGTACTCCGCGGCGAACCGCTCGACGAGCTCCGGGTCGTGCGGGCTGACGACGTGCGCGGCGTCGATGTCGAGGCCGAGCTCCGCCGCGCGGGCGCGGACCTTCTGCTCCTCGCCGAGGATCGTCAGCTCCGCGACCTGACGGCCGAGCAGCGTGGACGCGGCGCGCAGGATGCGGTCGTCGTCGCCCTCGGGCAGCACGACGTGCTTGCGGTCCGCACGGGCGCGCGACAGCAGCTCGTACTCGAACATCAGCGGCGTGACGACCTCGGGCCGGGGCACGTCGAGCCCCGCGAGGAGCGCCGCGCCGTCGACGCTCTGCTCGAACAGCGCGAGCGCCGTGTCGACCTTGCGCTGCGACTCCTTGGTCACGCGGCCCCGGGCGCTCGCGGCGGCGCTCGCCGAGCGGAACGTCCCGAGGTCGGTGCGGATGATCGGCAGGCTCGGGTCGAGGTCCGCGACGAGGCGCGCCGTCGACTCGGGCGGGAAGAACCCGCCGTTGAGGATGACGCCCGCGAGCGACGGGAAGCCCGACGCCGAGTGGGCGGCGAGCAGCCCGATGAGGATGTCCACCCGGTCGCCGGGGGTGATGACGACGGCGCCGTCGGTGAGCCGGTCGAGCAGGTGCTCGAACGACATCGCTCCGACGAGCAGGTCGGTCGCCTCGCGAGCGAGGAGCTCCTCCTCGCCGAACGCGAGCGTCCCGCCCACGGCCTCCATGAGGATCCGCACGGTTGGCGCGTCGAGGAACGGGTCCTCGGGCACCGCCCAGCCCGGCAGCCGCGTACCCGGGGCGGGCTGCGCCGTCGGGCCCGACGACGTCCCGCCCGCGAGCGGCTCGCCGTCCGGTCCCAGCGACCCGAGCAGCGCGCGCACCGCGTCGAGGTCGTCCGGCTGCACGCGGTTCGCGACGACGCCGATGGGCTGCGCGTGCTGCGAGCGCAGCTCGGCGACGCTCACCTCGATGAGGTTGCCCACGGCGTCGGGCGTGCGGCCCTTGCCGGAGACGACGAGGAGGACCGGTGCGCCGAGGTTCGCCGCGACGCGCGCGTTGAACGACAGCTCGGTCGGCCCGGCGACGTCGGTGTAGTCCGTGCCCACGACGACCACGAAGTCGCACTGGCTCGCGACCTCGTGGTACCGGGCCACGATCCGCGAGAGCGCAGCCTCCTGGTCGGCGTGGACGTCCTCGTACGTGACGCCGATCGCCTGCTCGGCGGTGACGTCCACGCCGTCGTGCGCGAGCAGGAGCTCGAGCACGTAGTCCTGCACGTCCGGGCCGGCGGCCCGGGTGACCGGCCGGAAGACCCCGACCCGCTGGACCTTGCGGACCAGCAGGTCGAGGACCCCCAACGCGATCGTGGACTTGCCCGTCTCGCCCTCGGGCGAGGTGATGTAGATGCTGCGAGCGGTGTCGCTCACTCGTTGTCTCCTCCGGTGTCCTGCACGGCGGCGCTCGCGCCGTTGTACTGCGGGCCACCCTCCTCGGTCGCCGTCTCGCCGACGTCCGGCCACACCCAGTCGCGCACCTCGGGGATGTCCTCCCCGTGCTCGCGGGTGTACTGGCGGGCCGTCAGCCGCGCGTCGACCATCTCCTGGCGCAGGCCCGCGTAGGTCGAGCGCAGGGACGGCACACGGTCGATGACGTCGATCACCAGGTGGTAGCGGTCGATGTCGTTGAGCATGGCCATGTCGAACGGGGTGGTGGTGGTGCCCTCCTCCTTGTAGCCGCGCACGTGGATGTTCGCGTGGTTCGTGCGGCGGTACGTGAGGCGGTGGATGAGCCACGGGTAGCCGTGGTAGTTGAAGATGACCGGCCGGTCCGTCGTGAAGAGCGTGTCGAAGTCCTTGTCCGACAGGCCGTGCGGGTGCTCCTTCTCGTCCTGGAGCCGCATGAGGTCCACGACGTTGACGACCCGGACCTTGAGGTCGGGGATGCGCCGGCGCAGGATGTCCGCCGCGGCGAGCACCTCGAGCGTGGGCACGTCGCCCGCGGCGCCGAGCACGACGTCCGGGTCCTCGCCCTCGACCTCGGTGCCGGCCCAGTCCCAGATGCCGAGGCCGCGCGAGCAGTGCGCGATCGCCTGGTCCATCGACAGGAACTGCGGCGCGGGCTGCTTGCCCGCCACGACGACGTTCACGTACTGGCGCGAGCGCAGGCAGTGGTCGTACGTCGAGAGCAGCGTGTTCGCGTCCGGCGGCAGGTAGACGCGGACGATCTCGGCCTTCTTGTTCACGACGTGGTCGATGAAGCCCGGGTCCTGGTGGCTGAAGCCGTTGTGGTCCTGGCGCCACACGTGGCTCGACAGCAGGTAGTTGAGGCTCGCGACCGGGCGCCGCCACGGGATGTGGTTCGTGACCTTGAGCCACTTCGCGTGCTGGTTGAACATCGAGTCGACGATGTGGATGAAGGCCTCGTAGCTCGTGAACAGGCCGTGCCGCCCGGTGAGCAGGTAGCCCTCCAGCCAGCCCTGGCACTGGTGCTCCGACAGCATCTCCATGACGCGGCCGGCGCGCGCGAGGTGCTCGTCGACGTCGGGCCCGAAGAAGTCGGCGTTCCACTGCTTGTCCGTGACCTCGTACACGGCCTGGAGGCGGTTCGACGCCGTCTCGTCGGGGCCGAAGATCCGGAAGTTGTCCGGGTTCTTCCGCACGACGTCGGTGAGCCACTGGCCGAGGACGCGCGTCGACTCGGCGATGCTGCTGCCCGGCCCCGTGACGTCCACGGCGTAGTCGCGGAAGTCCGGCAGGCGGAGGTCCTTGAGCAGGAGGCCGCCGTTCGCGTGCGGGTTGTCGCTCATGCGGAGCGTGCCCTCGGGGGCGAGCGCGGCGACGTCGTCGACCAGGCGGCCGTCCTCGTCGAACAGCTCGTCGGCCCGGTAGGACTCGAGCCAGCCGCGCAGCACCTCGAGGTGCTCCGGCGTGTCCCGGGCGCTCGCGAGCGGCACCTGGTGCGCGCGCCACGAGTCCTCGGTCTTCTTGCCGTCGATGACCGGCGGGCACGTCCAGCCCTTCGGCGTGCGGAACACGATCATCGGCCACGCGGGACGCTCGTCGTTCCCCGCCGCGGCGTCGGCCTTGATCTGCGCGATGTGGTTGAGCACCTCGTCGAGGAGCTGCGCGAAGCGGCGGTGCACCTCGAAGTGGTCCTCGCCGTCGAACCCGCCCGTGAAGAAGTAGGGCGTGTGGCCGTAGCCGATCATGAGGTCGCGCAGCTCGTCGTCGCTGATGCGCGCGAGCACCGTCGGGTTGGCGATCTTGTAGCCGTTGAGGTGCAGGATCGGCAGGACGACGCCGTCGTTGCGCGCGTTGACGAACTTGTTCGAGTGCCAGCTCGTCGCGAGCGGGCCCGTCTCCGCCTCGCCGTCGCCGACGACCGCGGCGACGAGCAGGTCGGGGTTGTCGAACGCGGCGCCGTACGCGTGGGAGAGCGCGTAGCCCAGCTCACCGCCCTCGTGGATCGACCCGGGCGTCTCCGGCGCGACGTGGCTCGGGATGCCGCCCGGGAAGGAGAACTGGCGGAACAGCCGGCGCAGGCCCTCGGTGTCCTGGGTGACGTCCGAGTAGGTCTCGGAGTACGTCCCCTCGAGGTACGCGTTCGCGACGAGGCCGGGGCCGCCGTGGCCGGGGCCGGCGACGTAGATCGTCGACTGGCGGCGCTGCGCGATCGCGCGGTTGAGGTGCGCGTAGAGGAAGTTGAGGCCCGGCGTGGTGCCCCAGTGGCCCAGGAGGCGCGGCTTGACGTCCTCGCGGTCCACCGGCGTGCGCAGCAGCGGGTTGTCGAGCAGGTAGATCTGGCCGACCGAGAGGTAGTTCGCCGCGCGCCACCAGGCGTCGACCCGACGCAGGGTGTCGTCGTCGAGCGGTGCGATCTCGGCGGGCTGCCAGGCGGTGGACTCGGTGACGGTGGTCGTGCTCATCTCACGCTCCTGCGGGGGAAGGGTCCGTGAACGACTACGGCTTCATACAACCCCATCGACCGGGGGCCTGCACTATTCCTCCTGGCGCCCGGCGGTGTGACCTGCGCCCACGACGGCACAAAAGGTCCAAGGTCCCGCGCCCGGGAACCACGGCCGAGGACGTTGTCCCCGGCCCCGAGGGCCGGTGGGCGGCGTGTGACGTTCGCCCGCCAGGCGGTCCGGATGCGGGGACCCGCCCGCGCCCCGGATACCGTGGGGTCGTGCCCGAGCCCACCGCGCCCCGCTCGTTCTGGGCGGTCGCCCGCCAGCCCCGGGTCGTCGGGCTGCTCGTGCTCCTCCTCGTCGCCGCGGCCGTGTGCGCGCGGCTCGGCGTCTGGCAGCTCGACCGCGCCCAGCAGCGTGCCGAGCTCGCGGCGCAGCACGAGGCCGCCGAGCTCGAGGCCGCCGGCCCCGAGGGCGTCGGCGTGCTGCTCCCGCCGCAGTCCACGTTCCCCGGCGAGCTCGTCGGGCGGCAGGCCTGGGTCGAGGGCGAGTACGACGCGGAGGGGCAGCTCCTCGTCGAGGGCCGCGCGCTCGACGGCCGCACCGGCTACCTCGTGCTCACCCCGCTCCACGTGACCGACGACGGCACCCAGGGCGCGTCGTGGGCCGACCTCTCGGGCGCCCCGGTCCTGCCTGTGGTGCGGGGCTGGGTCGAGTCGCCCGACGCGCGCGCCGCGCTCGACCCGCCGGACGGCGTCGTGCGCCTCACCGGCTACCTCCAGGCGTCCGAGGCCGCCGGGCAGGGCGGCTCCGCCCCCGGCCGGACCGACGCGATCTCCACGGGCGAGCTGGTCAACGCGTGGGGCGGGCCGATGTACTCGGGCTACCTCGTGCTGCTGTCCTCGGACCCGGCGCAGCCGTCGGCGGCCGACGGCGGCCCGGCCCAGCTTCCGCGCCCGACGATCGAGGGCGGCACGGGGCTCAACCTCCAGAACCTGTTCTACGCGCTCCAGTGGTGGGTGTTCGGCGGGTTCGCCGTGCTGCTGTGGGTCCGGCTCGTGCGTGACGAGGCGGCGGGTGGCAAGCGCCGCGCGCGCGGGGAGGACGCCGGGATCGCCGGCCTCCCCGGGCCGGCCGACGTCGACGCGACGGGCCCGCGAACGACCCCCTGAGAGCGGCGGGCCGGGAGCGCACGCGCCGCGTCCCGGGCCGGGAGCGAACGGACCGCCGTCTCACCACGTGACACAGCGCTTGCCGGACATATGTACGGACCTCAGTCTTATCCCGCCCGGACAGAGCGTCCGGGCGGTCCGCCGGTCGACGTCGCCCGGCGGTCGGAGAGACACGGGGGTACTCCATGAAGAAGCGTCTTGCACCGTTCGCGGTGGCAGCGGTCACGATCGGTCTGGTCCTCGCCCCGGCGGCGAGCGCGAGCGCGGCGAGCAGGACCACGCCGTACAACTGCGGCACCCGCGACGCGAAGATCACGGCGAGCGCGCCGACGAACGTGTCGCTCCGGGTCAACGGGACGACCAACAGCGCGCGCAACAGCGCGGGCGCGGCGGTGACGATGTACGACTACGACGGCCAGGGCACCGCCTACGCGACGTCGACCGACGCGTCGGTGGCGATCCACGTCTCGTGCTTCTGACGCGCTCGTCCCGTCGGGTCGGCTGACTCCGTCAGGCCACCCGACGCGGCGTCACCCGGTGCCCGGTCGTCGTCCGCGACGGCCGGGCACCGGCGCGTCCGGCCCCGGCCCCGCGACCGGGCCCGGCCCCGAGTCCGGGCCCGGGCCCCCGACCCGGCTGCGCGTCCCGGCCGCCCGCGGTCAGCCGTCGAGGTCGAGGTCCTTGAACCACGACTCGGTGACGTAGTCCGTCTCCCAGCCGAGCGAGCGGTAGAGCTGGTCGGCCTTGGTGGGGGAGTCGGCGTCGACCTCGAGCGCGACGCGGTCGCGACCGTCCCGGGCGGCGTCCGCGATCACCGTCGCGAGCAGCGACTTCGCCACGCCGCGGCCGCGGGCGGCGCGCGTCACCCCGATGTACTCGACGTAGGTGCCCGGCGCGCCGCTCTCGCCCGCGGCGATCGACGAGCACACGACCGTGCCCGCGGGGACGCGGTGGCCGTCGTCGGTGTCCACGTACGCGAGCCACCAGTGGTCCCAGCTGTGGCCCGGGTCCTCGCGGAGCCGCTGCACGAACTCCGAGAAGCTCTCCCGGTAGGAGTTGAAGTGGTCCTGGAAGGACGTCTCCAGCATCTGGTGCACGACCTGGAGGTCGGCCGCGACGGGCATCCCGTTCTCGTGCCGCTCGACCGGGCGGACCGTGACCCCGGCGCGCGGGGCGAGCGCGGCCTCGTCCGGGACGACGGGGCGCGTCATGTGCAGCCAGCTCCGCCGCCGCGCGTACCCGGCCCGGGTCAGCCACTGCGCCTGGCGCGCGTCGTCGGCGAACGGGCTCTCGTCGAGGCGCGTCGCCGTCACGCCGCGCAGGCGCGCCATCGCGACCGCGGTGCGCTCCGCCCAGCGGTAGAACGCGTCCGCGATCGCGTCGACCTCGGCCACGTCGCGGTCGAAGTAGCCCCAGACGGTGGCCCGCCCGGCGGCGCGGTCGTGCACGGTCACCCAGGCGCGGGGGACGTCGTCGGGCCCGACGGCGACCAGCTGGCGCCGCGTCCAGGAGGCCAGCCCCGCGACCTCGGACTCGATCCCGGCGGGGTCGACGTGCGTCGAGCCCGTCCCCTGGAGCTCGTCCAGGCGCCGCAGCCGGACGAGCGCGTCGATGTCGGCGTAGCCGGGGACCCGGGCCCGCCAGGGGCTCGGGAGGGTCGGGAGGTCGTGCGGGGTGGCGCTCGTGGTTCCAGGCATCGGCACCATCTTGGCACCGACCGGTGCTACTCCTGCTGCCAGGAGTGCCACAGCCGCGCGTAGTCGCCGCCCGCGGCGACGAGCTCGTCGTGCGGGCCGATCTCGCTGATGCGGCCGCCGTCGACCACGGCGACGCGGTCGGCGTCGTGCGCGGTGTGCAGGCGGTGCGCGATCGCGACGACCGTCCGGCCGGCCAGCACGGCGTCGAGCGAGCGCTCGAGGTGGCGAGCCGCCCGGGGGTCGAGGAGCGACGTCGCCTCGTCGAGCACGAGCGTGTGCGGGTCGAGCAGCACGAGGCGCGCGAGCGCGAGCTGCTGCGCCTGCGCCGGGGTGAGCACGTGCCCGCCCGACCCCACGGTCGTCGCGAGGCCCTCGGGCAGCGACTCGGCCCACCCGCGGGCGTCGACGGCGTCGAGCGCGTCGAGCAGCTCGCCCTCGTCCGCGTCGACCTTCGCGAGGCGCAGGTTGTCCGCGAGCGTGCCCACGAACACGTGGTGCTCCTGCGTGACGAGCGCGACCTCGCGCCGCAGGTCCTCGAGCGGCAGGTCGACGAGCCGCACGCCGCCGGAGCGGACGGAGCCCGCCGTCGGGGGGTGGATGCCCGCGAGCATGCGTCCGAGGGTCGACTTGCCCGCGCCCGACGGCCCGACGACGGCGAGCCGCTCGCCCGGCTCGAGGTCGAGCGAGACGCCGTGCAGCACGGGGTGGCCCTCGCGGTAGGCGTACTCGACGTCGCGCGCGACGAGGCGGTCGCCGTCGGGCACGTCGCCCGTCGGGGTGCGGTCGCCGGGCACCTGCGCGACGCCGACGATGCGCGCGTACGACGCCGCGGCCACCTGGATCTCGTCGAGCCAGAAGATGAGGTTCCACACCGGCCCGGCGAGCTGGAACGCGTAGGTCGTCACCGTGGCCACGGCGCCGAGCGTCGTCTGGCCCTGCGAGAGCAGCCACGCGCCCCACACGAGCGCCGCGACGGGCGCGATCGCGATGGCCAGGTCGATGCCCGGGAACAGCACGGTGCGCAGCCCGAGTGTGTACCGCTCCGCCTCGAACGCCTCGGTGAGGTCGGCGCGCACGCGCGCCTGGCGGCGCTCGGTGAGCGAGAGCGCGTCGACCGTGCGCGCGCCCTCGACGCTCTCGGTGATGGTGCCGTTGAGCGTCGCGTAGGCGGCGGCCTCGCGCTGGTAGCCGGCCGACGCGCGCTTGAGGTACCACCGCGACACGACGACGAGCAGCGGCACGCCCACGAACAGCGCGAGCGCGACGAGCGGCGCGACGACGACGGCCGCGACCGCCGTGAGCACGAGCGTGACGACCGCGACGAGGAGCTGCGGCACGCCGAACCGCACGGCGTGCTGGATGCGGTCGACGTCGTTCGTCGTGCGCGCCACGAGGTCGCCCGTGCCCGCGCGCTCGACCGTGGACAGCGGCAGCGACGTCACCGTCTCGACGAGGTCCTCGCGCAGCTCGGCGAACACCGTCTCGCCGAAGACCATGGACAGGCGCTGCGCGTACCGGCGCAGGACGGCCTGCGCGACGACCGCGCCCGCGCCCACGGCGACGACCGTCGTCACGTACGACGACGTGGTGCCCTCGGTGACGGCGTCGACGAGCCGGCCGAGGAGCCACGGCCCCACGAGACCCGCGACCGCGGCCAGGGTGTGGAGGACGGCGATGAGCACGAACGTGCCGCGGTGCCGGGCGAACAGGCGTCCGGCGGCGGCGCGGACGGCGGGGCCGTCGGCGACGGGGAGCCTCATGCAAGGCCTCCTTCGGGTGCGGTGCGGGCGAGGGCGGGGGTGTCGTCGAGCGAGCGCCCGACGACGCGCAGGTACCGGGCCGCGTCGTCGTCCGGCGCGGTCGCGGGGGAGTGGGCGCGGTCGACGAGGTCGCGGTGCGTGCCGCGCGCCGTGACCCGGCCGTCCTCGAGGAGCAGCACCTCGTCGACGTGCTCGAGCACGAGCGGCGACGCCGTGACGACGAGGGTCGTGCGCCCGCGGCGGGCCTGCGCGAGGCTCGCGGCGATCCGCGCCTCGGTGTGCGCGTCGACGGCGCTCGTCGGCTCGACGAGGACGAGGATCTCCGGGTCCGTGAGGAGCGCCCGGGCGAGCGCGACGCGCTGGCGCTGGCCGCCCGAGAGCGACCGCCCCTTCTCGGGCAGCTCGCCCGCGAGGCCGTCGGGCACGGAGTCGAGCACGTCGTGCGCGTCGGCCGTGCTCACCGCGGCGAGCACCTCGGCCTCCGTCGCGGTGCCGCGCGCGTCGAGCTCGTCGCGCAGCGCGCCCGAGAAGAGCTGGGGCGTCGCCTCGGCGACGACGACGCGGCGCCGGAGCGCGTGCTTGTCGAGCGCAGCGAGCGGCGTGCCGCCGAGCCGCACGGGCGTGGCCGCCTCCGCGGCGTCGTCGAACCGACCCAGCCGGGTCGCGACGGCCGCCGACGCGTCCGGGTCCGCCGAGACGAGCGCGACGACGCGCCCCGGCTCGAGCACCAGGCCGCTCGTCTCGTCGACCAGGGGGCTGCCCTCGGGCGGCATGGGCGCGGTGGCCGGGGTCGCGCCCGCGGCCGGCTCGACCGCGAGGACGCGCACGATCTTGCGCGCGGCGACGTGGGCGCGCGTCGCGATGTTGAGCATCTGCGTCGCGACCTGCAGCGGCCAGCCGAGGAACGCCGCGTACCCGTAGAACGCGACGAGCTGCCCGGGCGTGATCTCGCCGCGCAGGGCCGCCGTCGCGCCGAGGTAGACGACGAGCACGACGAGCAGGCCGGGCAGGAGCACCTGGAGCGCGTCGAGCGTGGCCTGGGTGTGCGCGACCTTGACGCCGGCCTCGCGGACCTTCTGCGACTGCCGCGCGTAGCGGCCCACGAACACGCCCTCGCCGCCGATCCCGCGCAGGATGCGCAGGCCCGAGACGGTGTCCGCGCCGAGCGTCGTCAGGCGGCCCTGCGCCTCGCGCTGCGCGGCCTGGCGCTGCTGGAGCGGCTTGACGAGCAGCGCGAGCACCGCGGCGACGACCGGCAGGCCCAGCACGACGACGAGCCCGAGCTGGAGCGACGTCGAGAGCATGATGACCGCCACGACGACGTACGCGCCGAGCGCGCCGAGGAACTGGCCCATCATCGAGAAGAGCTGGCCGACGCGCATCGCGTCGCTCGCGACGGTGGACACGACCTCGCCCGTCGGGAGCTCCTCGGTGATCGCGTCGCCCGAGCGGGCCGTGACGTCGCCCACGAGCTGCGACGTCGTGAGCGCCGAGCGCAGCCAGTTCGCGATGTCGAACCGGTGCTGCGTCACGCCCGTGACGACGATGCCCAGGCCCAGCGCGAGCAGGAGGCCCGCCCAGCGCCACAGCTCGGCACCGAACCCGGCGGTGAGCCCCTCGTCGAGCGCGCGGCCGAGCATGTACGGCTGGAACGCCTGGCACGCGAAGTTCACGAGGCCGAGCAGCACGGACACCGTGAGAACCGTCCACTGGCGCCGGGCGATCCAGAGGAGGTAGCGGGACGGGCCGCGCAGGTCGGGGGTCCCCGGGTCGGGGAGAGGGAGGGGTCGCACGGTGTTCTACCCTAGGTTCGGCGTCCGACACGCGGCGACGGTTTAACGCGGCGACCGCGTCACGCCACCGCACGCGGCGGAGACCGCCGCGGCCGTCTCGCCCGGAACGAGGACCTCTCCCATGACCACGCAGGACCCGGCCACCCCCACCGACGCGCCCGTCGTCGCCCCCGCCGACGCGGCGGCCCCCAGCGCGGAGGCCGCGCGCACCGCGATCCGCAAGGCGCGCGGCGCGCTCGCGCGCTACCGGGTCCTCGCGATCATCACCGGTGTGATGCTGCTGATCCTGTGCGTCGAGATGCTCGTCAAGTACGGCGTGGGCCAGTTCGTCGACGTCGACGGGATCATGCGGTACGTGTCCTGGATCCCCTTCGCGCACGGCTGGATCTACGTCGTGTACCTCGTCACCGTGCTCGACCTGTGGACCAAGATGCGCTGGGGCTGGGGCCGCCTCGCGACGATGGTGTTCGCCGGCGTCGTGCCGGTCATGTCGTTCATCCTCGAGAAGAAGGTGCACGCCGAGGCCGACGCGAAGCTCGTCGCGCTGGAGGAGCAGTACGCGGCATGACCACGCCGCTCGCGCCCCTCGTCGCGCCCGGTCCCGAGCTCTCGACGCCGGAGCTCGAGCGCTACGCGCGCCACCTCGCGCTGCCGGGCGTCGGTACCGAGGGCCAGCGGCGGCTCGCGGCCGCGCGCGTGCTCGTCGTCGGCGCGGGCGGCCTCGGCAGCCCCGCGCTGCTCTACCTCGCCGCCGCGGGCGTCGGCACGATCGGCATCGTCGACGACGACGCCGTCGACACGTCCAACCTCCAGCGCCAGGTCATCCACGGCGGGTCGGACGTCGGACGTCGCAAGGTCGACTCCGCGCGCGAGAGCATCGCGGACGTCAACCCGCACGTCCAGGTCGTCGAGCACGCGCTGCGGCTCGACGCGGACAATGCGCTCGACGTGCTGCGCGGCTACGACGTCGTGCTCGACGGCGCCGACAACTTCCCGACCCGCTACCTCGTCTCCGACGCGGCCGAGGTCCTCGGCCTGCCCGTCGTCTGGGGCTCGATCTACCGCTTCCAGGGACAGGTCAGCGTCTTCTGGGCCGCGCCCCGGTTCGCCGTGCCCGACGACGCCCCGCACCCGGACGCCGCGGGTCCCGACCCCGCGGGGTCGGGGGAGCAGGGCCCGCGCGGGGTCACCTACCGCGACGTGTTCCCCGTCCCGCCGCCCCCGGGCGCGGCACCCGACTGCGCGACCGGCGGCGTGTTCGGCGCGATGTGCGGCACCGTCGGCTCCGTCATGGCGACCGAGGCGATCAAGCTCGTCACCGGCGCCGGCACCACGCTGCTGGGCCGCCTCGCCGTCTACGACGCCCTCGACCTCTCGTGGCGCCAGCTCATCGTGCGCGCCGACCCGACGCGCGAGCCCGTCACCGCGCTCCTGCCGGGCGACGACGCCTACGCCGCGTTCTGCGGGCTCCGGCCGGTGGCTCAGGCCGCGACGGTGTCCGGTGCCGGGGCGGGGCCGACCGGGGCGGCGGGGGCTGCGCCGCGGGACGTGTCCGCGCCCGACGCGGCCGCCCTGCTGCGGGCCGACGACGCCGCACCCTTCCTCCTCGACGTCCGCGAGGACTGGGAGGCGCAGGTGCGCCCGCTCCCCGGGGCGACGCTCGTCCCGAGCGGCGCGTTCCTCGGCGGCACGCAGGACCCCGGTGCCGCCGCGGCGCTCGCGGACCTGCCCGCCGACCGCCCGGTGCTCGTGGTGTGCGCGGTCGGCGGCCGGTCGGCCCGCGTCGCCGATGCCGCCCGCGCCGCGGGCCTCGACGCCCGCTCCGTCGTCGGCGGCGTCCAGGCCCTCCTCGACGCCCTGAAGACCCCCACCCTCTAGCCCCTGCACGTCGACCAGGTGGTCGTGGCGCGTCCTGGTCGACGGACGAGCCGGAATGGCCTGCTCGGCCCGCCGGGACGGCCTGGTGGACGGGGTCAGAGGGCCAGGTCCAGGCGGCCTTGCGGGGACGAGCTCGCCAGGGCGCCCTCGCGGCGGGGGATGCGCCCGGCGCCCGCGGCGAGCCGGCCCGACTCGACGGCGAGGCGCATCGCGCGGGCCATGCGGACCGGGTCGGCGGCGCGCGTGACGGCCGTCGCGAGGAGCACGCCGTCGCAGCCGAGCTCCATGGCGAGCGTGGCGTCGGACGCCGTGCCGATCCCCGCGTCGAGGATGACGGGCACCCGGGCCGCGGCGGCGATCGCCTCGATGTTGCGCGGGTTGAGGATGCCGAGCCCCGTGCCGATGGGTGCCCCGAGGGGCATGACGGCGGCGCAGCCGACGTCCTCCAGCCGGCGCGCGAGGATCGGGTCGTCGTTCGTGTAGGGCAGCACGACGAACCCGTCGCGCACGAGCTGGTCGGCCGCCTCGACGAGGCCGACCGGGTCGGGCAGGAGGGTCACGTCGTCGGCGATCACCTCGAGCTTGACCCACTCGGTGCCGCACGCCTCGCGCGCGAGGTGCGCGGTGAGGACGGCCTCCCGCACGGAGAAGCATCCGGCGGTGTTGGGCAGCGCGCGGATGCCGAGGCGGGCGAGCAGCGCCCAGATCCCCGCGTCGGGGCTCGCGTCCCCGCCGGCGCGGACGGCGACGCGTCGCATCGCGACGGTCGTCAGGGCGGTGCCCGACGCGACGAGCGCGTCCTCGAGCGTGAGCAGGTTCGCGGCCCCGCCGGTGCCCATGACGAGGCGCGACCCGATCGGGGTGCCGGCGACGACGAGCGGGTCGTCGGCGTCGGCCGGGCCGCTCGCGGTGGCGGGGGAGACGTCGGTCGTGGTCATGGGTCCTCCTCAGCCGCCCTGGACGGCGGTGACGATCTCGATGCGGTCCCCGGGCGCGACGACGGTCGTCGCCCAGGCGCCGCGCGGCACGACGGCGTCCCCGACGGCCACCGCGACGCCCTGCGGCGTGCCGTCGGCGACGTAGGCGGGGACGAGCGCGGCGACGAGCCGCTCCAGGTCGACGTCGCCGTCGAGCGGGTACGGCTCGCCGTTGACGAGCGCGGTGGGTGCGGGTGCGGTCACGGGTCTCACCTCGGTGTCGTGGCGGTGCGGGCGAAGCGGTCGGTCCGGGCGGTGGCGAGGGCGGTCGCGACGTCGTCCCTGGGCTCGGTCCCGCCCAGGCCGGAGAGCCCGCCGAGCCCGGCGACGACGGCGTCGGCCGTGAGCGGGGCGAGCAGGATGCCGTTGCGGCCGTGGCCCGTCGCGAGGTGCAGCCCCGGGACGTCCGTCGGCCCGACGAGCGGGAGGTTGTCCGGGGTCGCGGGACGCCCCCGCGGCGTCACCTCGACCAGCGCGGCCTCGTCGATCCCCGGCAGGAGGGCGCGCGCGTCCCGCAGGAGCGCGAAGACCCCGCCGGCGGTGGCGCGGCGGTCGTCCGGGTTCTCCTCGGTGGTCGCCCCGACGACGACCTCCCGGTGACCCGCGCGCGGCCCCGCCGGCTCGGCGTCGCGCGGCACGACGTACACCGGCCGGCCCTGCACGAGCCCGCGCACGACGTGCTCCAGCGCGAGGTCCGGGCCGGCGTCGAGCCGCAGCGTCTGACCCTTCACCGGGCGCGTGGGCACGACGACGCCCGGCACGTCCGCGAGGAGGGCGCCCGACTGCCAGCCCGCCGCGACGACGACCGCACCCGCGCGGTGGAGCCGGCCGGCGTCGTCGTGCACGCCGACCACGCGCCCGGCATCGAGCACGAGCCGGGTCGCGGACGCGCGGACGACGCGCGCCCCGGTGGCCGAGCCCGCACCCGCGGCGTCGCGCCCGCCGACCGCCGAGAGCAGCGCGGCGTGCGTCGCGCGCGGGTCGACCGCGTGGTCCGCGGGGGCCCACGCCGCCCCGGCGACGCGCGGGCCAAGGTACGGCTCGCGGCGGCGCGCGTCGGCGACGGTGAGCTCGTGCGACGCGAGACCGTGCGCGGCGTGCAGCGCGAGGACGCGGCGGAGCAGCGCGAGGTCGTCCGCGTCGTAGGCGAGGGTGAGCGTCCCGGCGGTCCGCAGCCCGACGTCCGCCCCCGTCGCCGCGCGCAGGTCCGCGGCGAACGCCGGCCACGCCGCGGCGGCCGCGAGGTGGAGCCGCAGGGCGGCCTCCTCCCCGAAGTCGGCCTCGGTCACCGGCGCCAGCATCCCCGCGGCGGCATGCGTCGCGCCCGCGCCCGGCGCCGGGTCGAGCACCGTGACGGTCAGGCTCGCGCGCGCCGCGCGCCACGCGACGGCGAGACCCACGATCCCGCCCCCCGCGACGACGATGTCACGCGCGCCGTCGGGCACGACGGAGCCACCCGCGGACGGGTGGACGGACAGGCTCATGTGCGCTCCCTTCGCTGGCATGACCCAGATCAGGTTCGACGGTCGGCGGCGACGCCCTCTCAGCCCCGTGCGGGGCTCCCGTGCTGTCGGCCACAGTACCTCCTGCCGTGGGCCAGCCGAGGTTAGGCTCCTGCGGGTGAGCTCCGAGACCTCCACCACCCCGGCCTCTCCCGCCCCGTCGGCGGCGGACGCCGCACGCGCCCGGCTCGCCGACGCGCGGCTCTACCTCTGCACGGACGCGCGCGAGGAGCGCGGCGACCTCGAGGACTTCCTGCGGGCGGCGCTCGCGGGCGGGGTGGACGTCGTGCAGCTCCGCGACAAGACGCTCGACGTCGCGCGGGAGCTCGAGCTCCAGGAGCTCGTCGCGCGCGTCGCGACGGAGCACGGCGCGCTGTGGGCCGTGAACGACCGGGCGGACGTGGCGTCGGTCACGGGCGCGCCGGTCGTGCACATGGGCCAGGGCGACCTGCCGGTCCCGGCCGTGCGGGCGCTGCTCGGCGCGGGGCCCGTGCTCGGCCGGTCCACGCACTCGGCCGCGCAGGCGGCCGCGGCGGAGGCCGACCCGGCGGTGGACTACTTCTGCGTGGGCCCGCTGTGGGCGACCCCGACGAAGCCGGGGCGGGCCGCCGTCGGCCTGGACCTGCTGCGCGACGTCGCGGCGACCCGGCCCGCGACGCCGTGGTTCGCGATCGGCGGGATCGACGCGGACCGGCTCGACGCGGTCCTCGACGCGGGCGCGACCCGGATCGTGGTGGTGCGCGCGATCACGGCGGCGAGCGACCCGGAGGCGGCCGCCCGCGCCCTGCGCGAGCGCGTCGCGGCGCGCGCCGAGGTGCGCACCGACGCCTGAGACGCGGGACGAGCCCCGCCGCACGGCGACTATCCTGGACGGGTGACGTCACCCGCCACCGCTCCCGACACCCCCACCACCGCCGAGGTGGCCTCGACCCCGCGGCCCGTGCTCGTCGTCGACTTCGGCGCCCAGTACGCGCAGCTCATCGCGCGCCGCGTGCGCGAGGCCAAGGTCTACTCCGAGATCGTGCCGCACACCTTCACGGTCGAGCAGATGCTCGCCAAGGACCCAGCCGCGATCATCCTCTCGGGCGGTCCCTCGTCCGTGTACGCCACGGGTGCCCCGTTCGTCGACCCGGCGCTGTTCGAGGCCGGCGTGCCCGTCATGGGCATCTGCTACGGCTTCCAGGCCATGGCGAAGGCCCTCGGCGGCGAGGTCGCCCAGACGGGCCTGCGCGAGTACGGCGGCACCGAGGTCGAGGTGTGCGCCGCGGGCGTGCTGCTCGACGGCACGCCGCAGAACCAGACCACGTGGATGAGCCACGGCGACGCCGTGCACCGCGCGCCCGAGGGCTTCGAGGTCCTCGCGACGTCGTCGGGCTCGCCGGTCGCCGCGTTCGAGGACCGCGAGCGTCGCCTCTACGGCGTGCAGTGGCACCCGGAGGTCAAGCACTCCGCGCACGGCCAGACGGTGCTGGAGCACTTCCTGTACGACGGCGCGGGCCTGGCCCCGGACTGGACGCCCGGCAACGTCATCGCGGACCAGGTCGCGGCGATCCGCGCCCAGGTCGGCGACGCGCGCGTCATCTGCGCCCTCTCGGGCGGCGTGGACTCCGCCGTCGCCGCGGCGCTCGTGCAGCGCGCGGTGGGCGACCAGCTCACGTGCGTGCACGTCGACCACGGGCTGATGCGCGCGGGCGAGGTCGAGCAGATCGAGCGCGACTTCGTCGCGGCGACGGGCGTCAACCTCGTGATCCGCGACGAGAAGGAGCGGTTCCTCACCGCGCTCGCCGGGCACAGCGACCCGGAGACCAAGCGCAAGATCATCGGTCGCGAGTTCATCCGCGTGTTCGAGGACGCGGCGCGCCAGATCGTCGAGGACGCGGGCGAGCACGGCGCCGAGGTGAAGTTCCTCGTGCAGGGCACGCTCTACCCGGACGTCGTCGAGTCCGGCGGCGGCGAGGGCGCGGCGAACATCAAGAGCCACCACAACGTGGGCGGCCTGCCCGACGACCTGCAGTTCTCGCTCGTCGAGCCGCTGCGCACCCTGTTCAAGGACGAGGTCCGCGCGGTCGGCCGCGAGCTCGGCGTGCCCGAGGAGATCGTCGCGCGGCAGCCGTTCCCGGGCCCCGGGCTGGGCATCCGCATCGTCGGCGAGGTCACGGCGGACCGCCTCGAGACGCTGCGCGCCGCCGACGCGATCGCGCGCGAGGAGCTCACGAAGGCCGGCCTCGACCAGGAGATCTGGCAGTGCCCGGTCGTGCTGCTCGCCGACGTCCGCTCGGTCGGCGTCCAGGGCGACGGCCGCACCTACGGCCACCCGATCGTGCTGCGCCCCGTCTCGTCCGAGGACGCGATGACGGCCGACTGGACGCGCCTGCCCTACGACGTGCTGTCCGTCATCTCGACGCGCATCACCAACGAGGTCTCCGAGGTCAACCGCGTCGTGCTCGACGTGACGAGCAAGCCCCCGGGCACCATCGAGTGGGAGTGACCCCCTAGCGGGACGGGCGGGCCCGACGATCCACGGCGATCGTCGCGGCCCGTTCGTATGCCCGCTCCACGTCGGCGAGCACGCGCGGCCAGCCCGCCGACGACGGCACGTCCCGGTTGTGGGCGACGATCCGGTCGAGCAGGCCGTCCTCGGTCGCGAGGCGTACGAGCGCGTCGGCGAGGCCCGCGTCGTCGTCGGCCACGAGCGCGTCGACGCCGTCGGTGAGGCGCTCCGCGACGCCCGACTGCGAGCGCGTGAGCACCGCCAGCCCGGCGGCCTGGCCCTCGAGCGCGGCGATGCCGAACGCCTCCTCGACGGCGGGCGCGGCGAACACGTCGGCGCGCGCGTAGAGCCGCTGGAGGCCTGTCGCGTCGAGGCGGCCGGGGAGCGACACGACCGACCCCAGCCCGTGCTCGGTGACGAAGCGCCGCGCGTCGGCCAGCTCGGGGCCGTCCCCGGCGAGCGTCACGTGCAGCGCCCCCTCGGGGAGGCGCGCGACGGCGTCGCGCACGACCTCGAGGAACGGCAGCACGCGCTTGCGGGGCGCGAACCGCGTCGCGGCCACGACGTGGACGGCCGAGCCCTCCATGCGGTCGGCGCGCTCGGTGCGCGGGACGCGCCACGCGTCGAGGTCGAGGCCGTTGTGCAGCACCACGACCTCGCCGTGGTCGCCGACGATGCGGCGCAGGGGAGCGGCGGTCAGCTCGCTCACGGCCGACCACAGCACGGGCAAGCGGGACCAGCGGACCACGCGGTCGAGCCCGGCGAACGCGCGCTCCGCGCCGCCCCAGACGCTGTGCACGGTGAGCACCGCGGGCAGCCCCGCGCGCACGACCGTCCGCAGCGACGCCTGGGTGGAGGGCGTCAGCACGCCCATGTGCAGGTGCACGACGTCGGGCGGTTCGGTCCGCAGGACCTGCGCCACGTGGTGCGGCGCGCGCGGGTGCACGGGGTAGCCGCCCGGGACGCGCGCGGCGAGCCGGTGCACCGTGACGTCACCGTCCCGCTCGGTCGACACGCCGTGCGCGCCGGGGCGCGCGGGCGTCGTGCAGACGACCGCGACGTCGTGACCGGCGGCCGCCTGCTGCTGCGCGAGCCGCGCGACCTGGGTCTCGATGCCGCCGAGCAGCGGCAGGTAGCAGTCGGTCAGGTGGGTGATGCGCACGGACCGCATCCTCCCATCCCGGCCCCGGCGGGCCGCGCGGTCGTCGCCGCGCCCGCCCTGAGGTGCGCGTTCGCCGCGCGGTGGGCGTCTCCCGTCGCTACCGTGGGCCCCGTATGGGTGGTTCGACCGTCCCGTGACCGGCCCGCACCCGCGGGCCGTCTCGCGCGGGCGGCTGCAGGTGGGTCCTGACGAAGGGGAGAACGCGCCATGTCGAGCACCGTCACCGTCACACCGACGAAGGGGGCACGGGGCATCGGCCTCGTGTCGATCGTCGCGGGCATCATCCTTCTCCTCGCGGGCATCGGCACATGGATCGTCGTGTCGAACCAGCTGTCCGCCGAGGAGATCACCGTCTCCGACGACGCGTCGTTCCTCGCGGGGCGCCACGTCAACGGGCCGCTCACCGCGTATGCGCAGGCCGAGGTCATCAACAAGCACGCGCTCGAGGCGAGCGACGGCAAGACCTACGCCGAGCTCGACCAGGACGACCCGACGCGCCAGACCGTCATGACCGCCTCGTTCCTGCGCGCGTCGCTGTTCACGTCCGTCGTCGCGTTCGGGGTGTGCGCGCTCGTCATCGGGCTGGGCATCCTGTTCATCCTCGTCGGCATCGCGCTGCGCCGGCTCGCGGGCGGGCCGAGCGTCGCCGTCGAGACCCCGGGCGGCTACTCGTCGTCGGGCGACCTGTCGGACGCCGGTCGGCACGCCGCGCCCGCGCACGCCACGCCGGGGCACGTCGAGCCGTCGCCTACGGCGCCTCCCGTGCGTCCCGAGCCGACCTCCCCGGGCCGCCCCTCCGCGCTCTCGACACCCGGCGCCGAGGCCCGCGCGGCCGCTCCCGGCACGACCGCGACGCCCGTCGAGCCGACCGGTGCCGCCGGGACGGGCACGCCGAGCGCTCCGGGCTCCTCGCCCGCGGCGTCGCCCGACACCCCCACGACGACGACCGGGCCGACCACGCCCGAGCACCGGGCCGACGGCCCGACGCGGCGGGGCGACGAGCCGACCCCCTGACCGTCCCGGCAGCCCGTCCGGGCGCCGAGGACCCGCTCCCACCGGGTCGCACCGGGGAGAGCGTGCGGGGCGGCGTCGCTCGGGCACACCGAGGGCCGTGGCACGACGTGCCACGGCCCTCGGCGTACCCGGAGGTCCCGGTGCGGCTCAGCCCCGGCGGCGTCGTGCCCCGGAGACGATCGACCCGACGACGAGCGTGACCCCCGCCGCGGCGAGCACGACGATCGTCGCGAGCCCCAGGTCGACCCGGGCACCGAGCGCGGCCGCGAGCACCACGACGGCGAAGGCGACGATGACGAAGCCCCACACGATCGTCGCGACGCGCGGGCCGCGGCGCGGGAGCGGGCCGGGGTCCGCGACCCCGCCCGCGCCGGGCCCTCCGCCCGCGCCGGGCGCCCCGCCCGTGGGCGACGGGGCGGCGCCCGACGTCGTCGGGGCCGCGCCGTAGAGCGGCGCACCGACGGACGGCGCACCGACGGACGGCGCACCGACGGACGGCGCCCCGACGGGTGGTGCCCCGGCCGGCGGGGCACCCACGGGCGGCGCGTCGGCGGACGGTCCGTCGACCGACAGCGGGTCGGCCGGCGGCATGGCGGGCAGCGGCGTCGTGGCCCCGGTGTCGGTGGACGGTGCCGCGGCCGGGAGCGGGGTCGTCGCGCGGGCGTCGGCCGCGGGCGTCACGGCGGGGAGCGGGACCGTCGCGTCCGTCCCGGACGCCTCCCGGCGTTCCTGCTGCTGAGCCGGCTCGGGGCCCTGCGCGGGGGCGGGGTCGAACAGCTCGTCCCCGAGCGGCCGCGTGTCGTCGTCGCGGCGGTTCTCGTCGTTCATCAGTCCTCCTCGATCGTGACCTGGCCGGCGCCGACCTCGACCTGCAGCACGAGCAGCGGGTCGTCGCCCGCCTGAACCTCGTCGTTGTCGAACGTCACCGGCTGCGTGCTGACCCCGCCGATCTCCTGACGGTCGCCGTCCACGTGCCAGCGCGCGTTGCCCGCGAGCACCTGGACCTCGGCGCGGACGGGGACGCCGTCCGGCACGACGACCGTCGCGTCGCCCGCGCCGAGCCGGACGGGGACCTCGACGGGCGAGCCGGCGGTCGCGTCAGACAGGTCCAGGTCGGACAGGTCGATGCGCGGGTCGCCGAACGACACGCCGAACCCCTGCTCGGCGACCTCGGGGTCGGTGATGCGGTGCGTGCCGTCGGTGACGGTCCGCACGGAGTCGTCGACGAACACGGTGAACGGGGTCGTGCGCCACGCCGAGGCGGGGAGCGCGACGACGAGCAGGACCACCGCGAGCCAGCCGAGGCCGCCGCTCGTCCGGCCCCGGAGCCCGCTGACCACGATCGCGAGGCCCGCGAGGATCCCGCTGAGGCCCGCCCAGGTCAGGAACACCGGCCAGGGCAGCGCGCCCTGGCGGTCGAGCACGAGGAGCAGCGCCCCCAGGAGGAGGCTCAGCCCGACGACGACGCCGGTCGTCGTCGCCCCCGGGCCGCGCGGGCGCGGGGGCTTCGGCGGGCGCGGGGCCCGCGCGGCCTGCGGAGGGAGCGGCGGCTGCGGTGCGCCGCCCTGCGGGGACGGGGCGTACGGCGCGTGCGGGGGGAGGGGCGCGGTCACGCCGGGCGCGGGGGCGGCGTACGGGCTCGCCTCCGCCGACCAGACCGCGTCGTCCTGCGTCCCCGTCGGCGCACCGCCCACGGGCGACCCGCCGGGGGTGCCGGACGTCGTCGGGCCGCCCGGGTACGTCGGGCCGGGGCTGCCCCACGGGGCGTCCGAGGGTGCGCCGCCCGCGGGGGCGCCGGGGGTCGCCGTCGGGCCGTGGCCCGGGGCGTACGGGCCCTGCGCCGGACCGGCGCCGCCCGGGCCGTGACCCGGACCACCCGGGCCGTGACCCGGACCGCCCGGCCACGGCGGAGCCTGCGGAGGCGTGCCCTGGCCACCGCGGGGGCCGCGCTGCGTGAGCGCCGAGACCGCGACGACCGCCACGGTGACGAAGGCCGCGACCCAGAACAGGCCGGTCAGCCAGCCGAGGTGGAGCGCGTCCCACCACGACCACCAGCCGCCGCCCCACGAGAACCCGACCACGACGAACGCCGCGGCGCCGAGCAGCGCGACGTCGACGTTGCCGCGGAACGCCTCCTGAAGGTGGATGCGGCCGTCGCGACGCTCGGGCAGCAGCGCCCACGCCGCGCCGTACAGGACGAGCCCGGCGCCGGTGAGGAAGAACGTCACGAACAGCAGGCCGCGCACGACGAGCGGGTCGATCCCGAAGCGCTCCGCGACACCGGACGCGACGCCGCCGATCCAGCGGTCGTCCGACCGGTAGATGCCGACGCGGCGCACCGCGTCGAAGAAGCCGTCGGCGCCGCTCGGACGCCGGGGCGGCTCGCCCGGCGCCGCGCCCGGTGCACCCGGGGGCGGGCCGGCGGGGCCGGTCCAGCCCGGTCCGCCGCCGTGGTCGGGGTCGCTCGGCCCCGGGGGGACGGTGCCGGGCTGCGCGCCGGGTGTCTCGGTGTCGCCGCCGGAGCTCCCGGGCTGGGCGCCGGGTCCGGGGAGGTCGGGAGTGCTCATGACCACCATGCTGGTGCGCGGGGCGCGCCGCCGGTATCGGGTGCCACCCTGACCCGACCCTGAACCGTCCGGGGCCCGACCCTGGTTTCCCCGCCCGAGGGCGCTCGAGGCGTCCGCGCCGTGTGACGATCGGGGGGTGACGACAGCAGCCCGGCCCGGCGCCCGACCGCGCGACCTGCCGCTGCGCCGCCCCGAGCGCGGCCGGTGGGTGGGTGGCGTGTGCGCGGGCCTCGCGGCGCACCTCGGCGTCGGCGTCGGGGTCGTGCGCCTCGTCATGGCGCTCCTCGCGCTCGCGGGCGGCGCGGGCGTCGCGCTGTACGTGTTCTGGTGGCTCACCGTCCCGTCCGGCGACCCGCTGGCCGCGCGCGACGAGCAGCGCCCCGCCTCGCTGTCCCGGCTCGCGCCGCGCCTCCAGGGGAGCGTGCGGCGCCTGCCCGTGCGCGACGTCGCGATCGGCGTCGTCCTCCTGGGCGGCGCCGCGCTGCTCGTGGCGCTGCGCACGGGCGTCGACGTCGAGGTCTCCTGGGTCATCCCCGTGCTCATCGCGCTCGCGGGCGCGGCGCTCGCGTGGAGCCAGCTCGACGCCGTCGAGCGGGGGCGGCTGCTCACGCGGGCGGGCGGGCGCACGCCCGCCGGCGTCGTGCGCATCGCGGGCGGCGTCGTGCTCGTGCTCGTCGGCATCGTGCTGCTCGTGGGGCAGGACGCGCGGCCCACCCAGGTCGTGCGCGCCGCGGTGGCCGCGGTCGCGGTGCTCGCCGGCGTCGCGATCGTGCTCGCTCCGTGGTGGCTGCGGCTCGTGCGCGAGCTCGGCGACGAGCGCGCCGCCCGGGCGCGCGAGGCCGAGCGGGCCGACATCGCCGCGCACCTGCACGACTCCGTGCTCCAGACGCTCGCCCTCATCCGCGCCCGGTCCTCCGACGCCGACACCGTCGCGCGCCTCGCGCGCGCCCAGGAGCGCGAGCTGCGCGAGTGGCTCTACGACGACCGCCCCTCGCCGGGGACGTCGCTCGCCGCCGAGCTGCGCGCGCTCGTCGCGGAGGTCGAGGACGGGCGCGTGGGCCGGCGCGCCGAGCCGATCGGCGCGGCGCCCGGTGCGCCCGAGCCGGGGCCCGTTGTCGTCGACGTCGTCGTGGTGGGGGACTGCACCCCGACGCAGGAGACGGCGGCGCTCCTCCAGGCGACGCGCGAGGCGCTCGTCAACGCCGTCGCGCACGGCGGACCGCCGTACTCCGTCTACCTCGAGGTGAGCGACGCCGCGGTCGAGGTGTTCGTCCGCGACCGGGGCGAAGGCTTCGACATGGACGACGTCGCCCCCGACCGGTTCGGGGTGCGCGAGTCGATCCTCGGGCGCGTGCAGCGCCGCGGGGGCAAGGCCGAGATCATCAGCAGGCCGGGGTGGGGCACCGAGGTACGGTTGCGCGTGCCGCGGGCCGTGTCGACGGACGTGCCGACGGACCCCGGCCCGGCGCGGACCGCACCGAGCGAGGAGACCCCGTGACGACCATCCCCAGCGCGACGCCCGACGGCGCACCCGCCACCGGGCCGGTGCCCGTGGTGCTCGTCGACGACCACCACATGTTCCGGGCCGGTGTGCGCGCGAGCCTCGACCCGGCGCTCGTCACGGTCGTGGGCGAGGCGGACGACGTGGGGTCGGCGGTCACGCGCGTGCACGAGCTGCGGCCGCCGGTCGTGCTGCTCGACGTGCACCTGCCCGGCGGGAACGGCGGCGGGGGCGCGGAGGTCATCCAGCGCTGCGCCGACGTGCTGGGCGACGTGCGGTTCCTCGCGCTGTCCGTGTCCGACGCCGCGGAGGACGTCGTCGCGGTCATCCGCGCCGGCGCGCGCGGGTACGTGACGAAGGCGATCTCGGGGCCGGACCTGTCGGCCGCCGTCGGGCAGGTCGCGGGCGGCGACGCGGTGTTCTCGCCGCGGCTCGCGGGTTTCGTGCTCGACGCGTTCGGCACGGGCGCGGGCGACGTCGCCGTGCACGACGACGAGCTCGACCGGCTCTCCGCGCGCGAGCAGGAGGTCATGCGCCTCATCGCGCGCGGGTACACGTACCGCGAGGTCGCGTCGGAGCTGTTCATCTCGATCAAGACCGTCGAGACCCACGTCTCCGCGGTCCTGCGTAAGCTCCAGCTGTCGTCCCGTCACGAGCTCACCCGCTGGGCGGCCCAGCGCCGCCTCCTCTGAGCCCCGCCCACCGCTGAGTGCGGGAAACAGTCGCGCGGAACGGATCCGAGGGCGACTGTTTCATGCACTCAGCGCGGGGCGGGCGGGGTGCGGGGCGGCCAGGCGGGGGAGAGGGTGACCACGTCGCCGACGACGGTCACGGCCGGGGGCCGCACTCCGGCCTCGCGGGCCCGCTCGGCGATGGTCGCGAGCGTCCCGACCGTCGTCCGCTGGCGCGGGCCGTAGCCGTCCTCGACCACCGCGACCGGCGTGTCGGGCGAGCGGCCCTGCGCGACGAGCGCCTCGGCGGTCTCCGCGAGGCGCGAGACACCCATGAGCAGGACGACGGTGTGATCGCGCGCCGCGGGGACCTTCCCGACGTCCTCGTGCCCCGTGAGCACGGTGAACCCGCGCGACAGGCCCCGGTGCGTCACCGGGATGCCCGCGGCGGCGGGCACGGAGACGGCGCTCGTCACGCCGGGCACGACCTCCACCGGGACGCCGTGGGCGCGGCACGCGTCGAGCTCCTCGCCACCCCGTCCGAACACGTACGGGTCGCCGCCCTTGAGCCGGACGACCCGCTTCCCCACGAGCGCGTGGTGCACGAGGATCCGGTTGATCTCGTCCTGCGGCACGGGGTGGTTGCCCGACGTCTTGCCGACGTCCACCACGACGACGTCGTCGCCGAGCTCGGCGAGCAGCGCGCGCGGCGCGAGCCGGTCGACCACGACGACGTCGGCCTCCGCGAGCACCCGGCGCCCGCGCACGGAGATCAGGCCCGCGTCGCCCGGGCCCCCGCCGACGAGGGCGACGGAGCCCACGGGCCGCACGAGCGGCGCCGTGACGGCCCCCGCGGCAGTGGCCTCGTGCCCGGCGTCGCCAGACCCCGCGACGACGGCGCGTGCCGGCCGCACCGCACGCAGCGGGAGCTCGCCCGTCTCGAGGAGCACCGCGACGGCGTCGCGCACGCGCTGGGCGCGCCGCGGGTCGCGACCGGCGTTGACGGCCACCGTGACCTCGGCCTCCCCTGCCCCGGAGGAGGAGCCCGGCACGACCGTGCGCGCGACGGCCGGGACCCACGCGGTCGCGCGCTCGGCGTCGCCCGCGGTGACGCAGAAGACGCGGTCCGCCTCGGCGTCGGCCGCTACCTCGGCGTCGACGCGGGCGTCGCCCGTCGCGGTGTGGACGAGCCACGCGCCGTCGAGGTCGCCCGTGAGGTAGTCGCGCCGCACCCAGGAGAGCCGGGCGTCCCGCGCCGGGACCGCCGCCGGGGCGTGCGCCGCGTGACCGGCGGCCCCCGGGCCGTGGGCCGCGAGCAGCTCGGCGAGGTCCTCGCACACGTACGGCGCGACGACGGTCACGACCGCGCCCGCGTCGAGGACGCCTCGCGCGCGGCGTGCGGCGACGGGCCCGCCGCCGACGACGACGACGCGACGGCCGTCGAGACGCAGGCCCAGGGGGTACGTCTCGTGGGTGGGTACGGTCACGGTTCCGGCCTCGGTCTCGGTCTCGGTGGCGAAGGAGCTAGATGGCGTAGGAGCCGGGACGCTCGGCCGGCCGGCGGGCGGCGGCGAGCGCGTCACCGACCATGCCGGCGGCGAGCGTGCCGCCGTCCTGGGCGTCGACGAGCAGGAACGCGCCCGTGCGGCGCGCCACGACGTACTCCTCGGCCGCGACGGGCGACGCGAGCCGCAGCGTCACGCGGCCGATGTCGTTGAGCTCCAGGCGCTCGGCGGGCTCGAGCTCGGCCGTGTCCAGGTCGAGGCGCCCGACGACGTCGCGCACCACGGCCTGCACGGTGCGGGTCGTGTGCTTGAGCAGCACGCGCGCGCCGGGCAGGAGCGGACGGTCGCCCAGCCACGCGACCGTGCCCTCGACGTCCTGCGTGACGTCGGGGGCCTCGGCCGCGGACGCGAGGAGGTCGCCGCGCGCGACGTCCACGTCGTCGGCGAGGCGGATCGTCACCGACTGCGGGGCGAACGCCTCGGCGAGCTCCGTGCCGCTCGCGAGGGAGTCGGCGGTGTCGATCCCGACGACCGTCGTGCGGCGCCCGGAGGGCAGCACCACGACCTCGTCGCCGACCGTCACGACGCCCGACGCGACCTGCCCGGCGTACCCGCGGTAGTCGCGGTAGCGCTCGTCGGCCGCGGCCTGCGGGCGGATGACGACCTGGACGGGGAAGCGGAACGCCTCGGCCTCCGGGTCGTCGCCCGTCGGGAGCTCCTCGAGCAGCTCGAGCAGGCTCGGGCCGTCGTACCAGGGCGTGCGCGCGCTCGCCCGGTCCACGACGTTGTCGCCGACGAGCGCCGAGACGGGGATCGTGTGCACGTCGCCGACGCCGAGCGACGTCGCCGCCGCCCGGATGTCCGCGGCGAGCTCGGCGTAGCGCGCCTCGCTGTAGTCGACGAGGTCGATCTTGTTCACCGCGACGACGACGTGCGGCACGCGCAGGAGGCTCGCGACCGCGAGGTGGCGGCGCGTCTGCTCCAGCAGGCCCTTGCGCGCGTCGATGAGCAGCACGACGACGTCCGCCGTCGACGCCCCCGTCACGGTGTTGCGCGTGTACTGCACGTGCCCGGGGCAGTCGGCGAGGATGAACGAGCGGCGCGCGGTGGCGAAGTACCGGTACGCGACGTCGATCGTGATGCCCTGCTCGCGCTCGGCGCGCAGGCCGTCGGTGAGCAGCGCGAGGTCGGCGGTCTCCAGCCCGCGGTCGCGCGAGACGCGCTCGACCGCGTCGAGCTGGTCGGCGAGCACCGACTTCGAGTCGAACAGCAGGCGGCCCACGAGCGTGGACTTGCCGTCGTCGACGGAGCCCGCCGTCGCGAGGCGCAGCAGCGTGCCGCGGCGCGCGTCGTCGAGCGGGGGCGCCGCGTCCGCGGTGACGGTGCCGGTGGTGGTCTGGGTGCCCATCAGAAGTACCCCTCCTTCTTGCGGTCCTCCATGGCGGCCTCGGAGAGGCGGTCGTCGGCGCGGGTCGCGCCACGCTCGGTGACGCGCGTCGCGGCGACCTCGGCGATGACGTCGTCGACGCCCGCCGCGTCCGAGCGCACGGCGCCGGTGCACGACATGTCGCCCACCGTCCGGTAGCGCACGGTCTCCGTCCGCAGCGACGCGGTCTCGGCATCCGTGCGGGGCTCCGAGTACGGCCCGACGGCGAGGAGCATCCCGTCGCGGTCGAACACCTCGCGCTCGTGCGCGTAGTAGAGCGCGGGGAGCTCGATGCGCTCGCGCGCGATGTAGCGCCACACGTCGAGCTCGGTCCAGTTCGACAGCGGGAACACGCGCACGTGCTCGCCCGGGCGGTGCCGCCCGTTGTAGAGGTTCCACAGCTCCGGGCGCTGGTTGCGCGGGTCCCACTGGCCGAACTCGTCGCGCAGGGAGAACACGCGTTCCTTGGCGCGCGCCTTCTCCTCGTCGCGACGGCCGCCGCCGAACACGGCGTCGAACCGGTGCCCCGAGATGGCGTCGAGCAGCGGCTGCGTCTGGAGCGGGTTGCGCGTGCCGTCGGCGCGCTCGCGCAGCCGGCCGTCGTCGATGTAGTCCTGCACGCGCGCCACCTCGAGGCGCAGGCCGAGGCGCTCGGCCGTCGCGTCGCGGTAGGCCAGGACCTCGGGGAAGTTGTGCCCGGTGTCGACGTGCAGCACGGGGAACGGCACCGGGCCGGGCGCGAACGCCTTGACCGCGAGGTGGAGCATCACCACGGAGTCCTTGCCCCCGCTGAACAGCAGGACAGGTCGCTCGAACTCGGCGACGACCTCCCGCACGATGTGGATGCCCTCGCTCTCGAGCGCGTCGAGCTGGGCGAGGCGGCGCCCGCCGGGGAGCGCCGCGGCCGGGGTCGTGCCCGCGGCGGCGGAGGCGCCGGGGGAGCCCGGCGCGTCGGTCGTCAGGTCGATGGTCGTCATGCCCGTCCTCATACGTGGAGTCCGCACTCTGTCTTGTCGAGCCCCGCCCAGCGGCCGGCCCTCGGGTCCTCGCCCGGCGCGACGCGCCGGGTGCACGGCTGGCAGCCGATCGACGGGTAGCCGTCGTGGAGCAGGGGGTTGAGCACCACCTGGTGCCGCGCCGCGTACGCGAGCAGGTCGTCGAACGACCACGCCGCGAGCGGGTTGATCTTCACGAGCCCGTTCTTCTCGTCGAACGTGACGAGCGGCGTGCCGGTCCGCGTCGGCGCCTCGTCGCGGCGCACGCCCGTGACCCACACCTCGTAGCCCGCGAGCGTGCGGTGCAGCGGCTCGACCTTGCGCAGCTGGCAGCACAGCGCCGGGTCGCGACCGAACAGGTCCTTGCCGTGCGCCGCGTCCTGCTGGGCGACCGTGAGGTCGGGCCTGACGTCGACGATCGTCACGTCCAGCTGCTGCTCGACGGCGTCCCGCGTCCCGACGGTCTCGGCGAAGTGGTAGCCCGTGTCGAGGAAGAGCACGTCGACCCAGGGGACCTGCGCCGCGACGACGTGGGGGAGCACCGCGTCGGCCATGGAGCACGCGACCGCGACGGACGTCCCGAACTCGCGTGCGGCCCAGGCGACGACCTCGTCGGCGGTCGCCTCCGGGCGCGTGGCGCCCTCGACGCCGGGCGTGCCCACGCCGTGCAGCACCTCGGCGCCGCGCCGCGCGATCTCGCGCAGCTCGTCGGTCGAGCGCTTCTCCCGGCCCTGCGCGGCCTGCCGCGCACGCTCCGCGTGGTGCGCGGCCTTCGCGCCCTCGCGCTGCTCCGTCCGGGCCCGCGCCGCGGCGCGCAGCGCCGCGAGCGGGTCGGTGCCCGCGGGTGCGGCGCTCCCGCCGGTCAGGTCCGCGGTCATCGGAGCGCCTCCTCGTCCGCGCGGTGCGCCCACTCGGCGAACGTCTCGGAGCCGTCCTTGTCGCTCTCGTAGCGCCGGACGACGCGCTCGACGTAGTCGGTGAGGTCGTCCGCGGTCACCTTGAGCCCGCGGACGGTCCGGCCCAGCCCCGCGAGCTCGCGGTCGTCGGAGGCCAGCCCACCGCCCAGGTGGACCTGGAAGCCCGGGACCTGCTGGCCGTCGTCGTCCATGACGAGCTGGCCCTTGAGGCCGATGTCCGCCGTCTGGATGCGCGCGCACGAGTTGGGGCAGCCGTTGACGTGCAGGGAGAGCGGCTTCATCTGGGACAGGTCCCCGAGCCGCTGCTCGAGCTCGTCGATCGTCGCGGTCGCGGTGTCCTTCGTGTCGACGATCGCGAGCTTGCAGTACTCGATGCCGGTGCACGCGATCGTGCTGCGCCGGAACGGGCTCGGCCGGGCGTCGAGGCCGTTCTCCTTGAGCGTCGACACGACGTGCTCGACGTGCTCGTCCGGCACGTCGAGCACCAGGAGCTTCTGGTGCGGGGTGAGGCGCACGCGGTGCGACCCGACCGACTCCGCGAGGTCGGCGACGTTCGCGAGGATCGTGCCGGACACGCGCCCGACGTACGGCGCCGCCCCGACGTAGTTGAGCCCGTCCTTCTGCTTGTGCACGCCCACGTGGTCGCCGGGGACGGACGGCTTGGGCGCCGGGGGGCCGTCGGGCAGCGCGTACCCGAGGTACTCGGTCTCGAGGACCTCGCGGAACCTCTCCGGCCCCCAGTCGGCGAGCAGGAACTTCAGGCGCGCCTTGTTGCGCAGCCGGCGGTAGCCGTAGTCGCGGAAGATCTGCACGACGCCGTGCCACACGTCGGGCACCTGCTCCTCGGTGACGAACGCCCCCAGGCGCTCCCCGAGACGCGGGTTCGCGGACAGCCCGCCGCCGACCCACAGGTCGAACCCGACACCCAGCTCGGGGTGGCGGTGCGCGACGAACGCGACGTCGTTGATCTCGTGGACGACGTCCTGGCTCGGGTGGCCGGTGAGCGCCGTCTTGAACTTGCGGGGCAGGTTCGCGAGCTCGGGGACGCCGATGTACTTCTCGGTGATCCCCGCGACCGCCGGGCCGATGTCGATGAGCTCGTCGGCGGCGATGCCCGCGACGGGGCTGCCGAGCACGACGCGCGGCACGTCGCCGCACGCCTCGGTCGTCTGCAGCCCGACGGACTCCAGGCGGCGCCAGATCTCGGGGACGTCCTCGACCTCGACCCAGTGGAGCTGGATGTTCTGGCGGTCGGTGATGTCCGCGCTGTCGCGGGCGAACTCCGTCGAGATGCCCGCGACGACGCGCAGCTGCTCGGTCGTGAGCGCCCCGCCGTCGATGCGGACCCGGAGCATGAAGTACCGGTCCTCGAGCTCGTGCGGCTCGAGCGTCGCGGTCCGGCCGCCGTCGATCCCGGGCTTGCGCTGCGTGTACAGGCCCCACCAGCGGAAGCGTCCGTGCAGGTCGTCGCCGGGGATGGAGTCGAAGCCGTCGCGCGCGTAGATCGTCTCGATGCGCTCGCGGACGGACAGGCCGCCGTCCTCCTGCTTCCACTTCTCGTTCGCGTTGAGCGGCTCGGTGCCGTCGACCTTCCACTGCCCGTTCGGTCGAGCGGCGCGCGCGGGGCGCTCGGCGGTCCGCGGCGGACGGGCGGGAGGAGTGCTGCCGTCCGTGGCCTCGGGCGCAGTCGGTGCCTGCGTCATCGGGGTTCCTCGTGTCCTCGTTGGGGGGCGGGGACGCGCGACGGCGAGCGCTCAGCGAGGATGCTGCGAGTGGCTGAGGACCGACGGCGCGCGCCGGTTCTCAGGGGTTCTCGGGAAGAGAGGCGAGCGACGGCTCGCGCTGAGTCGGGCGCGGTTCAGCGACAACAGCTCAGACACGTGTGCGCGCACGCCGGCGTCCCGTGACCGGAGGTCACGAGGAGGGTGCGGGCAGCCGTGGTCATGCCGAGAACAGTAGCCGCGGTCCGGGCGCGTGGACAGCCCCGGTCCGCATGGTGGGAAACCGGAAATAGTAGACCGTTTCGGTCTGCTTTGTCGAGCGCCGTAGATCACCGGGCGTATCTCACCTTGTGCAAAGTTTCACGACACGGTCGTCAGCAAATACCATGGGGTCATGGAGTTCCTCTACAACGTCTTCGTCGCGCTGCACTTCATCGGGTGGGCCATCGTGCTCGGTGGCTACCTCGCGTCCCTGCGCTCGCCGGGCCTGTACAAGGGCGTCTTCCACGGGGCGCTCACCGCGCTCGTCGCGGGGATCGCCATGGTCGGGATCGGCGAGGCCTCGGTCTGGGGCGATGGCGGCCCGGACATGGCCAAGATCGGCGTCAAGCTGGTCGTCGCCCTCGTCATCGCCGTCCTCGCGTTCGTCGCCAAGCGCCAGGGGGCCAAGTCCTCCGACGGCGCCGTGGCGCCGGGCCTCAAGCACGCCATCGGCGGCCTGACCCTCGTCAACATCCTCGTCGCCGTGTTCTGGAACTGACCGCACCACCGACCCCGGCCCGTCGACGCCCCGCGTCGGCGGGCCGTCGTCGTCTCCGAGGCGTTGACCCGCTGCTAGGTGCATGGTCCACTAGTCGCATGGTCCTTCGGTTCCTCGTGCTCGGGCTCCTCACGGTCCGGCCCATGACCGGCTACGACCTCAAGCGCGCGTTCGACACCTCCGTGCACCACTTCTGGGCCGCGGACCGCTCGCAGCTCTACCGCACGCTCGCGGCCCTCGTCGACGCGGGCCTCGCGGAGGTGGAGGTCGTGCCGCAGGAGAGCTACCCCGACCGCAAGGTCCACACGATCACCGCCGCGGGCCGCGCGGCGCTCCGCGACTGGCTCGCCGCGCCGCTCGAGCCGGAGGACGCGCGTGAGCCCTTCCTCGGGCGGCTGTTCTTCGCCGACCAGCTCGACGACACAGGCGTCGCGGAGCTCCTCGCGTCCCGCCGCGCGCAGGCGGAGGAGGCGGTCGCGGCGCTCACCGCCGAGCAGGAGCGCATCGCCGCCGTCCTCGCCGACGGCGGTCCTGACGCCGACCGCGTCCGCGGCACCCGCGGGCTCGCCCTGCGCCTCGCGACGCTCCGCCACGGCCTCGCGCACGCCCGGACCGAGCTCGCGTGGCTCGACGAGACCGAGCGGCAGGTGCTCCCGTGACCACGCCGGACGCCGTCGGGCGCCACCCTGCGACGCCGCCCGACGGGACGGGGCCGGGCGCCGCCACCGTCGTCCTCCTGCACGGCGGCAACGTCGCGTCGTGGATGTGGGAGCCGCAGGTCGAGCACCTCGCCGACCTCGACGTCCGGACGCCGGACCTGCCCGGCTTCGGGTCCCGGGCGGCCGAGGACGTCGTGTCGCTGGACGCCACCGCCGACGACGTGGCCGCCCTCGTCGCGGCTCTGCCCGCGGGCCGGGCCGTGCACCTCGTCGGGCTGTCGTACGGCGGGATCGTCGCCCTCCGGGTCGCGGCACGGCACCCCGGGCTCGTGCGCTCCGTCCTCGCGTCCGGCGCGGCGGTCGACGGCGTGCCCGGGCTCGCCGTCGCCGTCGGGCGCGCGCAGCTCCGGGTGTGGGACCGGCGCTGGTACTGGGAGGCGCAGGCGCGAGCCTTCCGCCTCCCCGCCGACGCGCGCGACCTCTTCGTCCGGTCCGGCCTCGCGATCCGCCGCGACAACATGGCCCGCACCCTGCGCGACGTCTACGGCGGCTGCTGGCCGACCGGCCTCGAGGCGTCGGGTACGCGCATCCTCGCCGTCGCGGGCTCGCGCGACCTGCGCGCCGCGCGCTCCGCGCTCGGGACGATCGCCCGCCGGGTGCCGGACGCCGCCGTCCGCCTGGCGCCCGGCATGCACCACCAGTGGAGCGCGGAGGACCCCGACCTGTTCAGCGCGATGATCCGCTCGTGGGTGGTCGACGGCGTCGCGCACCCCCGGCTGGTCCCGCCCGCGGGGCGTGCGTAGCGCGCCGGACGTGCGAGGGTTTCCCCCGTGAGCGTCGGTGGAGAGGTCCTCGTCGGGCTGGCGATCCTGGTCGGGCTGATCGGGATCGTCGTGCAGATCCTGCCCGGGAACGTGCTCGTGCTCGGGGCGATCCTCGTGTGGGCGATCGTCACGGGCGGCACGGCCGCCTGGGTCGTCTTCGCGGTCGCGGCCGTGCTCGTCGTCGCCGCCGAGGTGTCGCAGTACGTCCTCGCGGGCCGGCACATGCGCCGGGCGGACGTCCCGTGGTCGACCCTCGTGTGGGGCGGGATTGCTGGCGTCGTCGGGTTCTTCGTCATCCCGGTGGTCGGGCTCTTCATCGGGTTCGTGCTCGCCGTGTTCCTCGCCGAGCTCGTGCGCCGCCGCGACCGGCGCGCCGCCTGGCGCGCGACGGTCGCCGCGATGCAGGCGACCGGCATCACGATCCTCGTCCAGCTCCTCGGCGGGCTCCTCGCCGCCGCGACGTGGGGCGTCGGGCTCGCGATCACGTGACCCGGGGGTGTCCCCGGTCAGCCGGGGAGCCCCATCACGTAGAGGGTGTTGCCGTCGGCGTCGCGCAGCGCGAACATCGGCGGGACCCCCTCCCAGCGCAGGAGCTCGCCTGTGTCCGCGCCCGCCGCGGTGAGCGTCGCGTGGTCGCCCGCGGCGTCCGTCGTCGTGAGGCGGATGCCGGTGTCGACGCCCGCGCCGCGGCTGTCGTCGGCCGGGACGAGCGCGACGGACGTCCCGGCGCCCGGGGGCGCGACCTCGATCCAGCGGAAGCCCTCCTGGAGCTCGCCGTCCATGCGGAGCTCGAAGCCGAGCGTCCCGGTGTAGTAGGCGAGCGCGCGGTCCTGGTCGGTGACCGGGATCGCGACGGTGTGCACGCCCGTGAGGTGCGTCGTCGTCATGGGGACTCCTTCGTGGTGCGGGCCGTGCTGCGCGCACGTGCGGCGGACGAAGGAGAGACCGGGCCGGGCGGCAGGACTCATCGGCACGACCCGCCGGTGAGGACCGTCGGCGGACGCGTCGGTCGGGCGGTGCCGGGTGTGGGCGCGGGCGCCTAGGCTGGAGGGGCTATGGCTTCGCTCTTCGAGAACCTCCCGCTGCCCGGCCTCGACACGCTGTTCGACGGCCCGCGCGTCGACCACGGCGGCGAGTCCCGCCTCCCGCGGACCGCCCCGCGCTGGACCGACGACCCGGCCGTGCCCGACGGCGCGGGGTCGCCCGCCGGGGACGGCGCGCCGGGCACGACCGGCGGTGCGCCGTCGGGCGAGCGCCGCGGGCGGTACGCGCACCTCGACCCCGACGCTCTGCTCGACGGGCTCAACCCGCAGCAGCGCGAGGCCGTCGTCCACGCGGGCGGGCCGCTGCTCATCGTCGCGGGCGCCGGGTCGGGCAAGACGCGCGTGCTGACGCACCGCATCGCGCACCTGCTCGCCACGGGCCGGGCGCGCGCGGGCCAGATCCTCGCGATCACGTTCACCAACAAGGCCGCGGCCGAGATGCGCGAGCGCGTCGAGGCGCTCGTCGGGCCGTCGGCGCGGAACATGTGGGTCTCCACGTTCCACTCGGCGTGCGTGCGCATCCTGCGGCGCGAGGCGAAGACGCTCGGCCTGCGGTCGAGCTTCTCGATCTACGACGCCGCGGACTCCCAGCGGCTCATCACCCTCGTCACGCGCGAGCTCGACCTGGACCCGAAGAAGTACCCGGCCCGGTCGCTCGCCAACAAGATCTCGGACCTCAAGAACGAGCTCATCGACCCCGAGACTTACGCGCGCGACTCCGGCGCCCACGCGACGGACGACGGCCTCGCGGCGCGAGCCGGCCAGCACGGCGCGAACGTGCCCGAGTTCGACCAGGTGCTCGCCGACGTCTACACGCGCTACCAGGCCCGTCTCGTCGCGGCCAGCGCGCTCGACTTCGACGACATCATCATGACCACGGTGAACCTGCTGCAGGCGTTCCCCGCGGTCGCCGAGCACTACCGCCGCCGGTTCCGCCACGTGCTCGTCGACGAGTACCAGGACACCAACCACGCGCAGTACGTGCTCGTGCGCGAGCTCGCGGGCGTGGGGGAGGACTCCGCGGCGACCGACGCGGCGACGAGCGGCACGGGCGAGGCGCAGGTCCCGGCGCTCGACCCGGCCGAGCTCACGGTCGTCGGCGACGCCGACCAGTCGATCTACGCGTTCCGCGGCGCGACGATCCGCAACATCCTCGAGTTCGAGGCCGACTACCCGGACGCCCGGACCATCCTGCTCGAGCAGAACTACCGCTCGACCCAGAACATCCTCTCGGCCGCCAACGCCGTCATCTCGCGCAACCCCGACCGCAAGCCCAAGCGCCTGTGGACGGACTCGGGCGCGGGCGCGAAGGTCATCGGCTACGTCGCCGACAACGAGCACGAGGAGGCGCGGTTCGTCGCGGAGGAGATCGACCGCCTCGGCGACACCGAGGGCGTGCGCCCCGGCGACGTCGCGGTCTTCTACCGCACGAACGCGCAGTCCCGGGCGCTGGAGGAGGTGCTCATCCGCGTCGGCCTGCCGTACAAGGTCGTCGGCGGCACGCGCTTCTACGAGCGGCGCGAGGTCAAGGACGCCGTGGCGTACCTGCGCGCGATCGACAACCTCGACGACGACGTCAACCTGCGCCGCGTCCTCAACGTGCCCAAGCGCGGTCTCGGCGACCGCGCCGAGGGTGCCGTCGCGGCGCTCGCGGACCGCGAGCGCATCTCGTTCGGCGCGGCGCTCGCCCGCATCGACGAGATCCCCGGCCTGACGAACCGCACGCTCAACCCGCTGCGCGCCTTCGCGGAGCTCATGACGGGGCTGCGCGAGCTCGCGGACTCCGGCGCGAGCCCGTCCGAGATCCTCGGCGCCGTCCTCGACCGCACGGGCTACCTCGCCGAGCTGCGCGCGAGCGACGACCCGCAGGACGCGACGCGCGTCGAGAACCTCGCCGAGCTGCACGCCGTCGCGACGGAGTTCAGCGAGCTCGACCCCGAGGGCACGCTGTCCGACTTCCTCGAGCGCGTCTCGCTCGTCGCCGACGCGGACCAGATCCCCGGGGACGACGGCGACGACGAGGACGCCGAGGGGGAGGAAAAGGAGGACCCGGGCGTCGTCACGCTCATGACGCTGCACACCGCGAAGGGCCTCGAGTTCCCCGTCGTCTTCCTCACCGGCATGGAGGACGGCACGTTCCCGCACATGCGGTCCCTGCACGACGACGCCGAGCTCGCCGAGGAGCGCCGCCTCGCCTACGTGGGCATCACCCGCGCGCGCGAGCGGCTCTACGTGTCGCGGTCCGCGGTGCGCTCCGCGTGGGGCATGGCGAACGAGTTCCCGCCGAGCCGGTTCCTCGAGGAGATCCCCGAGGAGCTGTGGGACTGGCGGCGGCGCGAGTCGTCGATGGCGACGCTGCGCGCGGGCGGGTCCGTCTGGGGCCGCGGCTCGGGCTCGGGCTCGTGGTCCGGTTCGCGTTCCGGATTCGGGTCGGGGGCGCGGACAGGCGCCGACGACGACGGGTCTACCATCCGCGGCCCTCGTTCCTCGGGCCGCTCCCGCCAGACCCGCCACGACCCGTCGTCGTCGGCCCCTGCCCGCGCCGCGTTCGGCTCGCCGTCCGGCGGGGCGAAGTTCGGGTCGGCGACGCCGCGGGCCGACGGGGACGTGCCGAACCTCGCCGTCGGCGACAAGGTCACGCACGACGCGTACGGGCTCGGGACGGTCGTCTCGCTCGAGGGCGCGGGGCCGAACGCCGTCGCGAAGATCGACTTCGGCGCGGACGGGACCAAGCGGCTGCTGCTGCGGTACTCGCCCGTCACGAAGCTCTGACGCTCCACGCCCCGACGCGCCGCGCGCCGACACACAGGGCGCGCGACCGGCCGGTCGCGCGCCCTGTGCGCGTGGGACGTCTGCCGCGTCAGCCGATGGTGCCGAGCGCGCGGTAGGCGAGGACGAACGCCGTGGCGACGACGGCGGTGCCTCCCGCGGCGACGGCCACCGGGACGGGGCCGCGCAGGCGCCGGGCCAGCATCGCGGCGAGCAGGACGAGCGACGCGAGCCCGATCACGACCCAGTACGTGGCGCCCGTCGTCTCGACGACCGTGGTGAGCCCGTACACCGACTCGCCGAGGCCGATGCCCGCGAGCACCGCCGTGCCGAGAGCCGCGCGCACCCCTGCGCGCCACAGCCACGCCGCCGCGACCCCGACGAACGGGCCGACGACCAGACCGACCACCCCGAACAGCGTCGGGTCGTAGAAGAACCCACGCAGGTCGGCGGCGACCGTGTACCCGAGGGTGAGCAGCACGAAGCTCGCCGCGCCCAGCACGGCGGCGTGCCAGGTCCGGGTCCGCGCGTCGCGCGCGGCCCAGGCGACGAGGATCGCGGTGAGCAGGGTCCAGCCGCTCGCCGAGTTCGCGAAGGGGGCCGCCGCGTCGGGCAGGAAGCCCTGGGCGTAGGACGTGAGGCCGCCGAGCAGGAAGCTCGCGGCGAGCACGACGGCGCCCCGCACCCATGGCTGTCCACCGGGCGCCGGGGCGCCGGCGTGGCGGCTCGGCGCGGAGCGCGTGCGGAGGGCGGGGGCGTCGGAGCGGGCGTCCGAGCGGCGGGGGAGCGCAGTCTGGTCGGGCACACCCCGACGGTAGGTGCGCCGGGCGCCGCGGGGCGTCAGCCCGTCGTCGGGCACGAGCGCGCGCCCGGTCCTCCCGTGGCAGGACGACCGAGCCCGAGGAGCCTGCCGTGACGCTGCCGTCGGCCGCCCGTCCCGTCCCTGGCCCGACCGCGACGTGCGGCGCTGCGTGCCGGTCAGGACGCCGCGCGGTGGCGGGTCGCGAGCGCCGCGCGCAGCCCGGCGTCGTCGGACCCGGCGGCCTTGAGCGCGCCGGTGAGCGCCCGGTGCGCCGTCGAGCCCGTGCTGCGCGCGACGGCCGCGAGGACGTGGCCCGAGTCGATCACGCGCGACGCGTCGTGCACCGCCTCGCGGAGCGAGAGCTCGAGCACCTTCTTCGCCTCGGGAGTGAACGGGACGTGCGAGCGGCTTCGACGGCGCCCGCGGCCCCTCGCCTCGTTCCCTGCCCGGTCGAGCGCGCCGGGGCCGAACGCGGCGTCCGTGCGGGCCCGGACCTGGTCCAGGTCGATCCCGAGCGCCGCGAGCGCGGGGCCGTCGAGCGGGTCGAGCCCGCCGGCCGCGTCGACCTCGCGCTCGAGGTCGGCCGGACTCACGCCGACCGCACCGAGCGCGGCCGCCCCGGCGCCGCCCTCCTGCCGGGCGAGCGACAGGAGCAGGTGCACCCCGTCGATGGTGTCGTCGCCGCGCTCCCGCGCGACCTCCTGGGCGCCGACCACGGTCTCCCGGGCGTCTGCGGCGAAGCGTTCGAACATGTCACGACCTCCTCGTGGTGCGGGACGCGCCGTACTTCTTGTGCACGGCCTGACGTGTGACGCCGAGCCGGTCGGCGATCTCCTGCCAGGACCAGCCGAGCGACCGGGCGTGCTCGACCTGGAGCGCCTCGAGGCGCTCGGCCAGCACGCGCAGCGACCGCACGGCCCGCAGCCCGACGTCCGGGTCGGTGCTGCTCGCGGCGTCCATGTCGACGGGTTCCATGCGTGTCAATCTAGGTTGACGCTCGGCGTGATGTCAACGGTGGTTGACGCTCGTCGTGCGGGGTGACGAAAGGAACACCGGTCCGCGAGCCACCGCAGCGGCCCCGGATAGGCGCGCCCCGGAGCGGGGGCTACCCTGTACGGGGATGTCTTGATGTCGAGACATCGGTCATGCCGCACACGGCGCATCAGACGGAAGGACGCAGCAGGGTGGACCTGTTCGAATACCAGGCGCGTGACATCTTCGAGAAGCACGGCGTGCCCGTGCTGGGCGGGGTCGTCGCGACGACGCCCGAGGAGGCCCGCGCGGGAGCCGAGAAGCTCGGCGGGGGCACCGTGGTCGTCAAGGCCCAGGTGAAGACCGGCGGCCGCGGCAAGGCCGGCGGCGTCAAGCTCGCCCACTCGCCCGAGGAGGCCGCCGAGAAGGCGTCCGAGATCCTCGGCATGGACATCAAGGGCCACACCGTCCACCGCGTGATGGTGGCGCAGGGTGCCAAGATCGCCGAGGAGTTCTATTTCTCGGTGCTGCTGGACCGCTCGAACCGCAACTACCTCGCCATGTGCTCCGTCGAGGGCGGCATGGAGATCGAGCAGCTCGCCGTCGAGCGCCCCGAGGCGCTCGCCAAGGTCGCCGTCGACCCGATCGTGGGCATCGACGAGGCGAAGGCGCGCGAGATCGTCGACGCCGCGGGCTTCGCCGAGGAGCTCAAGGCGCCGGTCGCCGACGTCATCCGCTCGCTGTGGACCGTGTTCACGGCCGAGGACGCGACGCTCGTCGAGGTGAACCCGCTCGTCCGCACCGAGGACGGCTCGATCATCGCGCTCGACGGCAAGGTCACGCTGGACGACAACGCGTCGGAGGTCCGTCACCCGGACCACGAGGCGCTGGAGGACAAGGAGTCGACCGACCCGCTCGAGGCCAAGGCCAAGGAGAACGGCCTCAACTACGTCAAGCTCGACGGCGAGGTCGGCATCATCGGTAACGGCGCCGGGCTCGTCATGAGCACGCTCGACGTCGTCGCGTACGCGGGCGAGGAGCACGGCGGCGTCAAGCCGGCGAACTTCCTCGACATCGGCGGCGGCGCGAACGCGCAGGTCATGGCGAACGGTCTCGACGTCATCCTCAACGACCCGCAGGTCAAGTCGGTCTTCGTCAACGTCTTCGGTGGCATCACCGCGTGCGACGAGGTCGCGAAGGGCATCGTGGGCGCGCTCGAGATCCTCGGCGACGAGGCGACCAAGCCGCTCGTCGTGCGCCTCGACGGCAACAACGTGGAGCTCGGCCGCGCGATCCTGCGCGAGGCGAACCACCCGCTCGTGACCCTCGCCGAGACCATGGACGGCGGTGCCGCCAAGGCGGCCGAGCTGGCCAACGCCTGATCGCCCGTAGACGCGGAAAGCTGAGACAGAGAACACCATGTCGATCTACCTGAACTCCGACTCCAAGATCATCGTCCAGGGCATCACCGGCGGGATGGGTGCCAAGCACACCGCCCTCATGCTCGACTCGGGCGCGCAGATCGTCGGCGGCGTCAACGCCCGCAAGGCCGGCACGACCGTCACGCACAAGGACCACGAGGGCAACGACGTCACGCTGCCGGTGTTCGGCACCGTCGCCGAGGCGATGGCCGAGACGGGCGCGAACGTGTCCGTCCTGTTCGTCCCGCCGGCGTTCACCAAGGACGCCGCGATCGAGGCGATCGACGCCGAGATGCCGCTCATCGTCGTCATCACCGAGGGCGTGCCCGTCCAGGACACGGCCGAGGTCTGGGCCTACCTGCAGGGCAAGGGCACGCGCATGATCGGCCCGAACTGCCCCGGCATCATCACGCCGGGCGAGTCGCTCGCCGGCATCACCCCGCACACCATCACGGGCAAGGGCCCGGTCGGTCTCGTGTCGAAGTCGGGCACGCTGACCTACCAGATGATGTACGAGCTCAAGGACCTCGGCTTCTCGACCGCCATCGGCATCGGCGGCGACCCGATCGTCGGCACCACGCACATCGACGCGCTCGAGGCGTTCGAGAACGACCCCGAGACCAAGGCGATCGTCATGATCGGCGAGATCGGCGGGGACGCCGAGGAGCGCGCCGCGGCGTACATCAAGGAGCATGTCACGAAGCCGGTCGTCGGCTACGTCGCGGGCTTCACGGCTCCCGAGGGCAAGACGATGGGCCACGCCGGCGCCATCGTCTCCGGCTCCGCGGGCACCGCCCAGGCGAAGAAGGAGGCCCTGGAGGCCGTCGGCGTCAAGGTCGGCAAGACGCCGTCCGAGACCGCCGCGCTCCTGCGCGAGGTCCTCGCCTGACCCCTGGCTCCGTCGGGCCGCACGGCCCGCTGCCACGCCGTACGACGCCCCGCGACCGGTCCGCCGGTCGCGGGGCGTCGTCGTCCCCGGAGCCGGGGGCGCCGGTAGTCTGGCGCGCCGGGGCGAATGCCCTGAACCGACCTCTCGATCGACGACGATGGGCACCATGAGCACCACCAGCACGACTCGCGGTGCGCGCACGCGCACCGTGGAAGGCAGCCCGGCACCTGCACCCGTCGGGGTGCGTCGTGCACCGTCCGGCGTGCTCGCCGCGCTCCAGGCGCTCACCCTGTCGCTCGCCGTCGTCGTGCTCCCGGGCGTCGTCGCCTTCCTGGCGTCCTCGACCGGGGCGTCCGAGGGGACGGGCTGGGGGCAGTCGGTCACCGTCGCGGCGGGCTTCTGGCTCCTCGGCCACGGCGTCCCGCTCGTCGCGAGCGGCACGACGGTCACGCTCGTCCCGCTCGGTCTCACCGCCCTCGCGCTCTTCTGCTGCTTCGCGTCGGCACGCCGCTCGGCGCACACCGCGGTCTCCGCCTGGGTGGCCGGCACCGCCACGTACGCGCTCGCGACGCTCGGCGTCGCGCTGCTCGCCGGCTCGACGCCGCCCTGGGGGCTGGGCATCGCCGTCGTCGGGGGAGCGGTCGTCGGAGGGCTCGGGCTCGGCGGCGGGATCCTCGCGCGCCCGGACGCGCCGTTCGTCGCCGACCTCGCCGGGCGTCTCGACCGGGTCGTGCCACCGACGGTGCGCCTCGGGCTGCGGGGCGGTCTGCTCGGCACGAGCCTGCTCGCCGGGGCGTCCGCCGTGGTCGTCGGCGCGTGGCTCGTCGCGGGCCGCGCGACGTCGGGCGACATCGTCGCCGGGCTCGTGCCCGGGACCGTCGGGGGGATCGTCCTCGCACTCGGCCAGCTCGCCGTGCTGCCCAACCTCGTGGCGTGGGCCGGGGCGTGGCTCGTCGGCCCCGGGTTCGCCGTGGGCGAGGGGAGCACGTTCGCGCCCGGCGGGTCGGAGCCGGGCGCGCTGCCCGCGATCCCGCTCCTCGGGGCGCTGCCCGGCGACGACTGGACCAACGCCCTCACGCCCTGGGTGCCGGCCGGCGTCGTCGCGCTCGGCGTCGTCGCGGGCGTGTTCGTCTGGCGGCGCCTGCGCGACGTGACGGGCACCCACCCGGACGACGTCGTCCCCTGGTCCGCCGTCGTCCTCGCGCTCGCCGGCGTCGCGCTCGCGTCCGGCCTGCTCGTCGGGCTCGTGAGCTGGCTCGCCGGGGGAGCGGTGGGCCCCGGCCGGCTCGAGGTCGTGGGCGCGGACGCGCTCCTCGTCGGCGCGCTCGCCGCGGCCGAGATCGGCGGCGGCGCCGCGCTCGCCGTCCTGTGGTCCCGGCTCGAGGTCCTGGGCCGGCGCCACGGCGACGCCGGCTGACCCTCGCGCAGGCGGGTCGCCGGGGCGGACCGGGCAGGAGCTGCCGCGCGGCGTCGTCCGCGGCGGTCGGCCCCCCGGGGTCGCCGGCACCGTCACGCGCTCACCGTCGACGAGCTGCGTCGCGAACGGGTGAGGAGCCTCGACGCGTCAGGAGGACGCGGGGGCGGGGGTCGGGAACCAGCGGGCGAACTTCTCCTCGAGCGCGTGCGTGCGCTCGACGTCGCAGCGCTTCTCGGCCGAGACGGTGATCGCGCCGTCGAGGCACTGCTGGTGCGCGAGCGCGACGTCCCACGTGACGAGCGTCGAGACCATCTGGAGCGCGAGCATGGCCGAGAGCCCGACGCCGATCCCGAGGGCCGGGACGAGCGCGCCGCGCACGCGGGCGCGCCAGACGGCCAGCAGCGCCCGGATGCCCACGACGATCGCGCCGAGCGCGAGCGCGAGGCTCACGGCCTGCCACGGGAACGGCATGGTGCTCACGACGATGACGGCGAGCAGGAGCAGGCCGAAGTGCAGGGTGCGCCGCGTCGCCTGCCGGGCGAGCTCCGGGTCGGGCTCCGCGGGCTCGGGCGGCGCGGGGCGCCGGTGGCCCGGCCCGGCCTGCTGGTCCGGGCGCGCGGGGGCCGGGGGGATCGGCGCGGGGGCGGGGCCCGGTGCAGGCGCCGGCGCGTCCGGACGCGCTCCGTCCTCCGGCTGCGCGGGCTCGGGTCGAGGCTGCTGCGGCGCGTCGGGACGGGGCGGTGCGTACGGGTTGCCCACGGGCAGCTCCTCGGTCGGTCGGGCGGCTCGCGGTACATTCTCCCATCGGAGGCTGCGTGCCCCGACGGTCGTCCCACCGGCCCGCCGCCGCGGTCGCGCTCCGTGACCCGCGACCCCTCGAAACCCCGCAGGAGCACCGTGCAGACGCCGTCCGGCCACCCCGTCGAGTCCACCTCCGCCGCCCGCGTCGTCGTGCTGGTGTCGGGGGCGGGCAGCAACCTCGCGGCGCTCCTCGCCGCGCACGACGACGCTGCGTACGGCGCGCGCGTCGTGGGCGTCGTCTCCGACAAGGCGGACGCCGGCGGCCTGGACCTCGCCCGCGAGGCGGGCGTCGCCGCCGTGGTCGTGGCCCCCGGGGACTTCGCGGACCGGGCCGCGTGGAACGAGGCCGTCGCGCAGGCGGTGGACGTGTTCCGGCCCGACCTCGTGGTCCTCGCCGGGTTCATGCGCATCCTCGGCCCCGCGTTCGTGGGCCGCTTCGCGGGCCGCACGCTCAACACCCACCCCGCGCTCCTGCCGTCCTTCCCCGGCGCGCACGGCGTGCGCGACGCGCTCGCCTACGGCGTGCGCGTCACGGGCTGCACGGTCCACGTGGTCGACGACGGCGTGGACACCGGCCCGATCGTCGCCCAGGTCGCGGTGCCGGTCGAGGACGGCGACGACGAGTCGTCGCTGCACGAGCGCATCAAGGTGGCCGAGCGCGCGCTGCTCGTCGAGACCGTGGGGCGCGTGGCGCGCGAGGGCCTGCGCGTCGACGGACGCCGGGTCGTGCTGGGCTAGTCGGCGGGCGTCTCGGCCCGTCGGCCGGAGGCGTCCTCTCCCGGCGGGGGCGCGGGGTCGTCGTCGTCCGCCGGGGGCAGGTCGCGCGGGGCGAGCACCGCGAGCACCTGGTAGGTCTCGCGGCGCGCCTCGGGGTCCGCGCGCCCCTCCTCGAGCGCGCGCGTGTTCCAGCGCCCGACGAGCTCCTGGAGCTCGCGCGACATCGTCGTCGCCTGCTCGGGGCTGAGCACGAGCGTGCTCAGCGCGAGGATCCGGTCCTCGCGCGCACCCATCGCGCTCCCGCGGCGGAACGTCTCCTCGGCCCAGGCGAGCGCCGGGCGGACGACGTGGCGCACCGCGTCCGGCGTCCCGGGCTCCACCGCGTAGGTCTCCGCGACGTTCTTCCAGACGCGGTCCCGCCGGTCCCGGGCGTGCTCGGGCGCCTCGACGATCATGCCCGCCCGGGCGAGGACCCGGAGGTGGAAGCTCACGGAGTTGGCGGGCTCCCCGGTGGCCCGGGCGAGGTCGGCCGCGCGCGCGTGCCCGAGGACGGCGAGCTCCATGAGGATCCGCTGGCGCAGCGGGTGCGCGATCGCGCGCAGCGCCGCGGGGTCCTGGACGTGGAAGGTCTCGAGCACAGGCCGAGGCTAGCAACGCCCGAGTGTTCCGCACGGGGGAGTGCTCACCACAAAGTGCGCAACGACTATTGCGCAACTCTCGTTGCGCACGTAGGTTCTCCTCCATGTCGAACCCACCCCCCGCGCCCCCGGGACCCCGCACCGCTCCGTCGTCCGACCCCGGTGCCACGGTCGGCCTCGCGCCGGACGCGCCGCCGTCGCTCCTGCGCAACCGGTCCTACCTGCTGCTCATGACCGGGCTGACCGCGGAGTCGCTCGGTGCCGGGGTGGCGCTCTTCGCGGTGCCGCTCGTGGCGTACGGGCTCACCGGGTCCGTCGTGCAGGCGGGGGTGGTGGCCGCCGTCGGGCAGGTGGGGGCGCTCCTGGCGACGCTGCCCGCGGGCGTCGTCGCCGACCGCGTGGACCGCCGCCGCCTCGTCGTGGCCGCGGCGACCGTCGGGGCGCTGCTCTGGACGACCGTCGCGGTGGCCGCCGGCACCGGGTCGCTCTCCGCGTGGCACCTCGCCGCCGTCCTGTTCGGGGCCTCCGTCGTCGGTGCGCTCGTGGACCCGGCGACGAGCGGCGCCTTCCGCTCGGTCGTGCCGGTGCCGCAGCTCCCGACGGCGCTCGCGGCCGCCCAGGGCCGGGACGCCGTGGCGAGCCTGCTCGCCGGCCCGCTCGGCGGGGCGCTCTACGCCGTCGCGCACGCCGTGCCGCTCGCCGGGGCCGCGATCGGGCACGCGGCGACCGCGGTGTGCACGTGGCTCGTGCGCGAGCCGCTCAACGGCGACGTCGCGGCCGCGCGCGCCACCCGGCCCCTCGCGGCGCTGCGCGAGGGCCTGCGCTTCGTGTGGTCCGTGCCGCTGTTCCGCGCGCTGCTCGGCCTGTTCGTCGTCATCAACGTCGCGTTCGGCAGCCTCATGGTCGGCATCAACCTCGAGCTCGTGCGGACGGGCACCGCGCCGCTCCTCATCGGCCTGGTCGACCTCGCGGTCGGCGTGGGCGTGCTCGTCGGGGCAGTGCTCGCACCCCGGCTCGTCGCGCGGGTCCGCGCGGGGGCGCTCGTCGTCGCGGCGCTCGGGGTGCTCGCCGCGGGGTCCGTCGTCATGGCCGTGCTGGAGTCGTACGCGGCCTACCTCGCGGTGCTGCCGTTCGCCCTCCTGCTCGTCCCGGCCGTGAACGCGGGCCTGTCGGGGTACGCGGCGGCCGTCACCCCGCCGCAGCTCCAGGGCCGGCTCGCGTCCGTGCTCGGGCTCACCGGCCTCGCGGCGGGCCCGCTCGTCCCGCTCGTCGGCAGCGGGCTCCTCGACCGGTTCGGGCTCGGGACCGCGCTCGCGGTGCTCGCGGGGCTCCTCGTCGTCACGGTCGCGGTCCTCAGCGCGGTCCGCCCGCTCTGGCGGGTCGGCACGCCCGACACCTGGGCCGACGACGCGGCCGCCCTCGCGGCGTCGGGGGTCGTGCCGGGTGCGGTCCCGGCCGAGCCGGGGGCGCCGCCGTCGGGCCGCTAGACTGGACGACGGCCGCGACTGGCGAGGGTGGGAACGACCACCGGGGAGCGGCCGGATCTACCTGCTGGAGCGTCGACCGCCTGGGCGCCTGGGTTCTGCCACTCGCGTCGGCTCCGTCGGCGCGGCGACCGCGACCCAGAGGAGCCCCTCGTCATGTCCCACCCGGCCCCGCACGTGCCCTCCGCCCCCGACGTCCAGCTCACCGACGACTCGCGGCGCCCCGTGCGCCGCGCGCTCCTGAGCGTCTACGACAAGACGGGCCTCGTCGAGCTCGCGACGGCGCTGCACGCCGCGGGTGTCGAGCTCGTCTCCACCGGCTCGACGGCGTCGACCGTCGCGGCCGCGGGCGTCCCGGTGACGAAGGTCGAGGACCTCACCGGGTTCCCCGAGTGCCTCGAGGGGCGGGTCAAGACGCTCCACCCGCGCGTGCACGCCGGCATCCTCGCGGACTCGCGCAAGGCCGACCACCTCGCGCAGCTCGACGAGCTCGGCATCGCGCCGTTCGAGCTCGTCGTCGTCAACCTCTACCCGTTCGCCGCGACCGTGGCGTCGGGCGCGGGGCCGGACGAGGTCGTCGAGCAGATCGACATCGGTGGTCCGTCGATGGTCCGGGCGGCGGCGAAGAACCACCCGAGCGTCGCGGTCGTCGTGGACCCGGCCCGGTACGACGACGTCGTCGCGGCCGTGCAGGCGGGCGGCTTCACCTACGCGCAGCGCAAGGCGCTCGCCGCCGCGGCGTTCGTGCACACCGCGACCTACGACGTCGCCGTCGCGTCCTGGATGGGCAACGTCGTCGCGCCGACGGACGCGGTCCCGGTCGAGGGCGGCGCCGAGGGCGAGACGGTGAGCACGGGCTTCCCGGCGTGGATCGGCGCCACGTGGGACCGCGCCGACGTGCTGCGGTACGGCGAGAACCCGCACCAGCGCGCCGCGCTCTACACGGTCGGCCACGGCGCGACGGGGCTCGCCCAGGCGACGCAGCTCCACGGCAAGGCGATGAGCTACAACAACTACGTCGACGCCGACGCCGCGTGGCGCGCCGCGCACGACCACGACGAGCCGGCCGTGGCGATCATCAAGCACGCGAACCCGTGCGGCATCGCGGTCGGCACGGACGTCGCCGAGGCGCACGCGCGCGCCCACGCGACCGACCCCGTGTCGGCCTACGGCGGCGTCATCGCCGCGAACCGCGTGGTGACGAAGGCAGCCGCCGAGCAGATCGCGCCCGTCTTCACCGAGGTGGTCGTGGCGCCCGGGTTCGAGCCGGACGCGCTCGAGGTGCTGCGGGCGAAGAAGAACCTGCGTCTCCTCGTCGTCGACGCCCCGCCGACGACGACCGTCGAGACCCGCCCGGTCAGCGGCGGGCTGCTCGTGCAGAGCACGGACCGGGTCGACGCGGTCGTGACCGACGCCGAGGGGAACGTCACCGGCGGCGACGCGCCCGAGCACTGGACGCTCGTCACGGGCGAGGCCGCCGACGACGCGACGCTCGCCGACCTCGCGTTCGCGTGGCGCGCGATCCGCGCGGCGAAGTCGAACGCGATCCTCCTCGCGCGCGACGGGGCCGCCGTCGGGGTCGGGATGGGGCAGGTCAACCGCGTCGACTCGTGCCGCCTCGCGGTCGAGCGCGCCAACACGCTCGCGGACGGCGAGGAGCGGGCCCGGGGCGCCGTCGCGGCGTCCGACGCGTTCTTCCCGTTCGCGGACGGCCTGCAGATCCTGCTCGACGCCGGCGTGCGCGCCGTCGTCGCGCCGGGTGGGTCCATCCGCGACGCCGAGGTGATCGAGGCCGCCCGGGCCGCGGGCGTGACGATGTACTTCACGGGGACGCGTCACTTCGCGCACTGACCCGTCCCGCTCGACGGCCCGCCGGTCCTCGGACCGGCGGGCCGTCGCGCTCGCGGTCGCGGGCGAGGGGGCGAGGCGAGGGCGTCAGGCGAGGGCGTCGCGCAGGCGCCGGGCCGGGTCGAGCGCGACGTCGAGGTCGACGCGCAGGCGGCCCGTCCGGTTCATCGCCTTGCGCACGGGGCCGACGTCGCGCGGCGAGTCGACCAGGAGCACGGCCCGGACGTCGGTGCCCCGGGCGGTCGGGTCGTCGGCGGCGGGGCCGCCGGGCTCGGAGCGTGCCGCGGGCGCGAGGTAGAACGCGGCCCAGCCCTCGTGGCCGGTGGCGCCGCCCGCGGGGTCGCCGCGCAGCACGACCTCGTCGCCCTCGGCGGGCACGCCGAACAGCGCGAGGTCGTGCCCGAGCTGCTGGGAGAACACGTACGGCGCGTGCGCGGCCCGGTCGCCGCCGTCGCCGAGCAGCGCCGCGACGGTCGCGTCCGGGTCGTGGAGCGCCGCCGACCAGTGCCCGCCCGGGACAGGACCGAGCACGGGGTGGTCGCGGTTCGCGCAGTCGCCGACCGCCCAGAGGCCGGGCAGCCCCGGCACGGCGCCGTCCGCGTCCACGGTGACGCCGCCGCGCGCGTCGCGGGGCACGACGCCGTCGAGCCAGTCGGTGGCGGGGCGGGCGCCCACGGCGGCGAGCACGACGTCGGCCGGCAGCTCGCGGCCGTCGGCGAGCCGGACGCCGTCGGGCCGGACCTCCGCGACGGTGGCGCCGGTGACGAGCTCGGCACCCGCGGCCGCGTACCAGGGCGCGAGGTGCACCCCGACGTCCGGGCCGAGCTGGCGGTGCAGCGGCGCACCCGCGGCCTCGACGACGGTGACGTGCGCACCGGCGCCCGCCGCGACGCCGGCGAGCTCCGCGCCGATCCACCCGGCCCCGACGAGGACGAGGCGCAGGCCCGGCCGGAGCGCGGCGCGCAGGGCGTCGGCGTCGGCCGTGGTGTGGAGCACGCGCGCGTGCTCCCAGCCGCGCGGCCGCACGGGCACGGAGCCGACCGCGAGCACGACGGCGTCGGCGACGAGGCGGTCGCCCGACCGCGTCTCGACGGACCAGCCGGAAGCGTCGGCGGTCCCGACCCGCTCGAGGCGCACGGCCGGGTCGGCGAGGCGGACGTCGTCGGCGAGCGCGTCGACGTCCACCCCGAGGTCGTCGGCGAGCCACGCGGGGGAGGGCCGGCTGAGGAGCTCCTTCGACAGGGGCGGGCGGTCGTACGGCGGCACGCCCTCCGCGCCGAGCAGCGTGACGCGCCCGGTGTAGCCGCGGCGGCGGAGCGCGGCGAGGGTCTGGGCGCCCGCGAGCCCGGCGCCGACGACGACCACGGACGACGGCGGCCCGCCGTCGTGCCGGGTGGTCGCCGGGCCGGCCGCAGGGCCGGTCGCGGGATCGGTCGAGGTGGCGGGGGGAGCGGACGGGACCGGCGGCACGACGGACGGCATGCACGTCACGCTAGGGCACGACGGTAGGCTTCCGGGCGTGGAAGGTGCAGCAGCGTGAGCGACGTCACCGCGGACGGGGGGACGCGGCACCGGCCACGCGCGACGCTCGTGCCGGTGTGGCACCACGTCGACGACGAGACCGGCGACGGGACGGCTCCCGAGGGCGCCCCGGTGCCCGACGACGCGACCCCGCCCCCGGTGCCCGAGCCGCCCGCGAGCCTCGCGCCGTCCCGCCAGCCCGCGATGTGGCTGGTCCTCGCGGGCGTCGCCGTCGCCACGGTCGTGGCCGTCCTCGCCGGTGCGCGGGCGGGCTGCTTCGCGCTCTCCGGGCTGCTCGCCGTCGCGGGCGTGTGCCGCGCGGCGATCCCGGGCCCCGGCCCGGTCGGCATCACCGTCCGGTCGCGCGGGCTCGACGTCTTCTTCTTCCTCGCCCCCGCCGCGGTCATGGCGTTCCTCGCGCTGAGCCTGGACCAGGGCGAGCTCTGACCTCCCCGCGCGGAGCACGGCCGACGTGCGATCCGCGCGACGAGCGCCCCGCACGCCGAGCGACCGGCACGAGGTGCGACCTGCACGACGACGGGCCCGGACCGCGTGCGCGGTCCGGGCCCGTCGGGCGTGCGAGAAAGGGTCAGGCCCGCGGGGCCGTGCCCTCACCGGGGGCCGGGGCGTCGGGGTCGTCCGTCTCGACGACCTCCTCGACCGCGACCACGTCACCGTTCTCGTCCGTGACGACGACCGCCTCCTCGACGACGGTGCCCGCACCGGCGCCGACGACGGCCGCGCCCGCACCGGCGGCGGCGCCACCGGCGACCTCGGCCTCGGTCAGCGTGACGACGTGGTCCTCGCCGAGCAGGTCGTCCTGCTTCGGGGCGAACGCGAACGCCCGGTAGAAGAGGCCCGCGATCGCGGCGCCGAGGAGCGGCGCGACCCAGAAGACCCACTGCTGCTTCCACAGGTCCCCGTCGCCCGCGAAGACGGCCGACGCCATGGAGCGGGCCGGGTTGAGCGAGGCGTTCGTGACGGGCACCGCGACGAGGATCAGGGCGGTGAGGGTGAGGCCGATGACGACCGGCGCGTACTGCACGGTCGCGCGCTTGTCGGTCACGCCGAGGATCACGCCGACGAACACCGCGGTCGCGATGGTCTCGATGAGCAGCGCGGCGAGCAGCCCGAACTCGGTGCCGCCCTGCGACGCCGTGGAGAGGGACGAGAAGTCGCCGTAGCCGTTCGCGGTCGAGACGAACAGGCCGCCGCGGTCCTCCTGCCCGACGAGCGCGGGCAGAGAGTTCGGGACGGTGGCGAGCAGGACGAGGCCCGCGAGGAGCGCGCCGACGAGCTGCGCGACCCAGTAGGGCAGCACGTCGCGCCACGCGGTGCGGCCGCCGATGGCGGCGCCGAGCGTCACCGCCGGGTTGAAGTGGCCGCCGGAGACGTTGCCGACGGCGGCGGCGCCGGCGAGCAGCGCGAGGCCGCCCGCGAGAGCGACCGCGAGGGCGTTCTGCTGGCTGACGAAGGTGTACAGCGCCACACCGATGATCGCGAGGACGAGGAAGAACGTGCCGAAGACCTCGGCGCCGAGGCGCGCGAGGAGGCTGGGCTGGACGACAGCGACGGCCTCGGTCTGCGCGGGGCGCGCGTCGTCGACGTAGCCCTCCGGTGCGCCGGGAGCGGTGGTGTCCTGGGACATGATGATCCTGTCTGGTTCGGTGGGAACTTCGGGCAGTCCCGGCCCGGTGTGCCGCGGTGCGGCACCGGCGGGCCGTCGGGACGACGGCACGATGCCTGACCGAGTGCCCGGCCATTCCGGCATCTGGGGGCATCTTGCCACCACCACCCGGGAGATGCGTGGAAATCTGCGGTGCTGCACCTGAGAACGGACGCCGGGTCTCACGATCCGAACGGTCCGCCGGGCGTCGCCAAAGTATCTTGACGTCGAGAAGTCGAGTACCCTGGACCGCGGTCAGCAACGCCCTCGTGTGCGACGGACCGGGCCCACGGGCCGCACGGTCGCCGTCCGACACCCGGGGGCTCCAGTCCCCGACAGTTGGAGCGATCTGCGCATGGGCAAGATCAAGGTCGTCAACCCGGTCGTCGAGCTCGACGGCGACGAGATGACGCGCATCATCTGGCAGTTCATCAAGGACCGCCTCATCCACCCGTACCTCGACGTGGACCTCAAGTACTACGACCTGTCGATCCAGAACCGCGACGCGACCGACGACCAGGTCACGATCGACGCCGCGCACGCGATCAAGCAGTACAACGTCGGCGTCAAGTGCGCGACGATCACGCCCGACGAGGCGCGCGTCGAGGAGTTCGGCCTGAAGAAGATGTGGGTCTCGCCGAACGGCACGATCCGCAACATCCTCGGTGGCGTCGTCTTCCGCGAGCCGATCATCATCTCCAACATCCCGCGCCTCGTGCCGGGCTGGAACAAGCCGATCATCATCGGCCGCCACGCCCACGGCGACCAGTACAAGTCGACGAACTTCAAGGTCCCTGGTCCGGGCAAGATCACGATGACGTTCGAGCCGGCCGACGGCTCCGAGGCGCAGAAGTTCGAGGTCGTGACCATGCCCGAGGAGGGCGGCGTCGCGATGGGCATGTACAACTTCAACGAGTCGATCCGCGACTTCGCGCGCGCCTCGTTCGCGTACGGCCTCCAGCGCGAGTACCCCGTGTACCTCTCGACGAAGAACACGATCCTCAAGGCCTACGACGGCGCCTTCAAGGACATCTTCCAGGAGGTGTTCGACGCCGAGTTCGCCGAGGCGTTCGCCGCCAAGGGCCTCACCTACGAGCACCGCCTCATCGACGACATGGTCGCCTCGGCCATGAAGTGGGAGGGCGGCTACGTCTGGGCCTGCAAGAACTACGACGGCGACGTCCAGTCCGACACCGTCGCGCAGGGCTTCGGCTCGCTCGGCCTCATGACGTCGGTCCTCATGACCCCGGACGGCCAGACCGTCGAGGCCGAGGCCGCGCACGGCACGGTGACGCGCCACTACCGCCAGCACCAGCAGGGCAAGCCGACGTCGACGAACCCGATCGCGTCGATCTTCGCCTGGACGCGTGGCCTCATGCACCGCGGCAAGCTCGACGGCACGCCGGAGGTCACCGAGTTCGCGCAGACGCTCGAGGACGTCGTCATCAAGACGGTCGAGTCCGGCAAGATGACGAAGGACCTCGCGCTCCTCATCGGCCCGGACCAGGAGTGGCTGACGACGGAGGAGTTCCTCGCCGCGCTCGACGAGAACCTCAAGGCGCGCCTGGGCTGACCGGCCCGCACCGCACGACCGACGGCGGCGTCCCCTGCGCAGGGGGCGCCGCCGTCGTCGTGCCCGGGTGTGCTCGGGGAGCGAGAGTCGGCACCGGCGGGCGCGCCGCCCCGCGCGTCCGGGCGGGTCGCGTTGTGGGAGAGTGAGCGCATGACTTCCCCCGTGAACGTGACGGTGACCGGCGCGGCCGGTCAGATCGGTTACGCGCTGCTGTTCCGCATCGCGTCGGGCCAGATGCTCGGCCCCGACACCCCCGTGCGCCTGCGCCTCCTCGAGATCCCGCAGGGTGTGAAGGCCGCCGAGGGCACGGCCATGGAGCTGGACGACTGCGCGTTCCCGCTGCTCGCCGGCATCGACATCTTCGACGACCCGACGCCCGCGTTCGAGGGCACGAACGTCGCGCTGCTCGTCGGCGCCCGTCCGCGCGGCCCGGGCATGGAGCGCGGCGACCTGCTCGAGGCGAACGGCGGCATCTTCAAGCCGCAGGGCCAGGCGATCAACGCGGGTGCGGCGGACGACGTCCGCGTCCTCGTCGTCGGCAACCCCGCGAACACGAACGCGCTCATCGCGGCGTCGAACGCGCCCGACGTCCCGAAGGACCGGTTCACCGCGATGACGCGCCTGGACCACAACCGCGCGCTCACGCAGGTCGCGAAGCGTGCGGGCGTCCCGGTGTCCGAGGTGCGCAAGGTGACCATCTGGGGCAACCACTCGGCCACGCAGTACCCCGACCTCTTCCACGCGGACGTCGCGGGCACGCCGGGCGCGCGGCTCGCCGAGGACCGCGAGTGGCTGGAGAGCACGTTCATCCCGACCGTCGCGAAGCGCGGCGCGGCGATCATCGACGCGCGCGGCGCCTCGTCGGCGGCGTCGGCGGCGAACGCGGCGATCGACCACGTGCACGACTGGGTCCTCGGCACGCCCGAGGGCGACTGGACGAGCGCGGGCGTCGTGTCGGACGGGTCGTACGGCGTCCCGACCGGCCTCATCTCGTCGTTCCCGGTGGTCTCGCGCGGCGGGTCGTGGGAGATCGTCCAGGGCCTGGAGCTCTCGGAGTTCTCGCGCGGGCGCGTCGACGCGTCGGTCGCGGAGCTCCAGGAGGAGCGTCAGGCCGTCGAGGAGCTCGGCCTGGTCTGAGCCGTACCGCCGCGGCCCGGGTCCTTCGGGACCCGGGCCGCGCTGCGTCCGGGGCCGACCCGAGCCGACGCTGGCCGGCCCGGGTCGTCCCCGCGCCGACCGGGCCGGGCAGGGGCTGCGGGCGGCGAAAATCCCTGCGTCGGCGGGGGTGGGTCGCCGTAGGGTCGTGGGGCCATGATCGACGCCTCCCTGCCGACCGAGCAGCCCACGAACCCCCCGTCCGACCCGCACGCCGCGCCGTCGGCCGCCGCCCCGCGCTCGACCGACCCCGCCCGGCGCCTGGACTGGCGCCGCCTGCGCGGGCCGCAGGCCGTCCTCGCGCTGCTCGCGCTCACCGTCGGCGCGGTCGGCGCCGCGCTGGGCACCGTCATCGCCGGGTGGCTCGCCGAGGACCCGACGACGGCGACGCTCCAGCTCCTCGCCGCGTGCGTCGTCGGGGCGGCGCTGCTCGACACCGTCGGCCAGGTCGTGTGGGCGGGCGTCGTCGACCGCGCCGAGGGCCGCCTGCGCGGCGACCTCCTCACCGCGGCGCTGCACCAGCCGCTCGCCACGCTCACGGAGCAGGCGGTCGGCGAGGTGCTCGACCGCGTCGACGACGACACGCACGCCGTCGGCACGCTCGTGCGCCGTCAGCTCTGGGGCGCGGGCCGCACCGTCGTCGGCGTGCTGCCGATGTGGGTCGTCGCCGGCCTCACCTGGTGGCCGGCGTGGGTCCTCTTCCCGGTGCTGGGGGCGGTCGCGTGGTTCATCGTGCGCCCGATGCTGGGCGAGATCGCGCGCCGCAAGGTCATCGAGGAGATGGCGTGGACGGACCACGCCGCGGCGTTCGAGGAGTCCGTCGCCGCGCGGGACGACCTGCGCACGAGCCTCGGGCAGTCGTTCGCGATCCGGCGCCTCGCCGAGCGCTCTGCCCGGGTGCACCGGAAGTTCGAGGCCGTGCTCGTCGTCGAGGCGCGCATGCTCCGCCGTGCCGGCCTCGTGCTCGCCTCGCTGCTCGCGGGCGTTGCCGTGGCGGGCGCCGCGCTCGCCGCGGACGGCGACCTGGGCGTCGACCGGCTCGTCACCCTGTTCCTCGTGACCGCGCTCTTCGTCGGGCAGGTGGACAACCTGGTCCACCACCTCCCGGACATCCAGGAGGGCCTGGGCGCGCTCACGCGCATCCGGCAGATGCTCGCCGTCGAGCCCGAGCCGACGGGCGGGCGCACGCTGCCCGCCGGGCCGGTCGGGATCGAGGTGCGCGACCTGCACTTCTCCTACGCCGAGGGCACGTTCGCGCTCGACGGGGTGGACCTGCACGTGCCCGCGGGGGAGACGGTCGCGCTCGTCGGGCGCACCGGCTCGGGCAAGTCGACCCTCGCGTCGCTGCTCTCGCGCGCGGTCGAGCCGCCGCGCGGCGCCGTGCTCGTCGGCGGCGTGGACGTGCGCGACCTCGACCTCCAGGCGCTGCGCGCGGCGGTCGGCGTCGTCACGCAGCGCACCGAGATCCTCGCGGGCACGCTCGCGGAGAACGTCGCGCTGTTCGCGGACGTCCCGCGCTCCGACGTCGAGGCCGCCGTGCGCGAGCTGCGGCTCGACGACTGGGTCGCGGGCCTGCCCGACGGCCTGGACACCCTGCTCGGTCCCGGCGGGACGTCGCTCTCGGCGGGGGAGGAGCAGCTCGTCGCGTTCGCGCGCCTGCTGGTCCGCGACGTGCAGGTCGTCGTGCTCGACGAGGCGACGGCGCGCATGGACCCGCTCACGGAGGCGCGCGTCGTCGCCGCGTCGGAGCGGCTGCTCGCGGGGCGCACGGGCGTGCTCGTGGCGCACCGGCTCACGACGATCGAGCGGGCCGGGCTGCTGGCCGTCCTCGACCACGGCCGGGTCGTGCAGCAGGGCGAGCGCGCCGCGCTCGCCCACGCCCCCGGTCCCTACCGCGACCTGCTCGTCGCGAGCGTCGCGCAGGACGGCGGACCGCGCGGCGACGACGTCGACGACCTCGCGCCCGGCGACCCGGCGCCCGCCGCCGCGCCCGCGGCCGCGCAGGACCATGCGGGCGCCGAGGGCGACACGCCCGCGGCCCCCGCCTCCGACGCGGTCGGCGGACGCCGACGGCGCGGCGAGCCACCGGTCCTCGACGACCCGGGCGACGGGCCGAGCCTCGCGCGCGGCGTCGCGCACGCCCTGTTCGTCCGCCCCGCGTGGGGCGTGGTGGGCGCGGTCCTGTTCCTCGTCACGAGCCTCGTCTCGGCCCAGGGTGCCGTCACCGGCTTCCTCTGGGGCCAGGCGGTCCAGGACCTCGACTCCGGCTTCCCGGCGCGCCAGCTCGTGCCGCTCGCCGTGCTGCTCGTGGTCGCGCCGCTGTGCCTCGCGTGGGCGCTGTACGTCTACCCGCGCTGGTGGGTCGAGGTGCTGCTGCGCGTGCGCATGGCGGTCATGGCGGGCCAGACCCGCCAGCACCGGCTCACGGCCACGCCGCCCGGCGAGGTCGTCGCCCGCGCCATGGACGCCGACCGGTTCGTCCGGTACGCCGACCGCTGGGTCGACTTCGTCAACGGCCTCGTCATCGCGGGCGTCACCGCGCTGCTCAGCCGGTCGTGGCTCGCCGGCGCGGTGCTCCTCGCCGTCATGGTGGTGTCCGCGGCGGCGTCGGCGCTCGGGCGGCCGATCGCCGGGCGGTCGGCGACCCGCTCGTCGGCCGCGCGCGCCCGGTTCGGCCGCGCGCTCGTCTCGGCGCTCGACTCCGCGCGGACGGTGAAGCTCGCCGCCCGCACGCCGCAGGTGCACGCGCACCTGCGCGAGGTGGACGCCGGGCGCGTGCGCGCCGCCGTCTTCGAGCACCGCGTGCAGGCCGCGCTCGACGGTGTCCCCCTCGTCATGATCCAGCTCGGCGTCGTCGCGGCGTGGGCCGGGCTGCTCACCGGGACGTGGGACCTCGCGACGGCGCTCCTCGTCGCCAACGCCGTGACCGGCTTCGGCTGGTTCGGGGTCGTCGCGGGCGCCGTCGTGACCGAGGCGCCCGGCACGCGCTCGTGGCAGCGCGCGACGAGCCGGTTCGCCGCCGGGACGGACCTCATGGACCTGCCGCCCGGCGTCGACCTGCTCACGGGCGCCGCCCCCACGCCCGACCCGGGCCCCCGGCGGCCGCTCGAGCGGATCGACCTGGACGGCGTGACCGCGCTGCACGACGACGGCACGATCGGCGTCCAGGACGTGGACCTGTCCGTCGGCCGCGGCGAGCTCGTCCTGCTGCTCGGGCAGGTCGGCGCGGGCAAGTCGAGCCTGCTCTCGGCGCTCGCGGGCCTCATGGAGCACACGGGCCGCATCCGCTGGAACGGCACGGACGTCGTCGACGCCCAGACGTTCCTGCGGCCGGGCCAGGTCGCGCACGTCGCGCAGGTGCCGCGCGTGCTCTCCGGGACGTTCGCGGACAACGTGCGGCTCGGCCACGAGCGCGACGTCCACGGGCCCGTCGCGGCCGCGCGTCTCGAGCGGGACGTCGTCGAGGCGGGCGGGCACGAGGCGCTCGTCGGGCACCGCGGCGTCCGGCTCTCGGGCGGCCAGGTCCAGCGGCTCGCCCTGGCGCGGGCGCTCGCGACCGACGCCGAGCTGCTGCTGGCCGACGACGTCTCCAGCGCGCTCGACGCGGCGACGGAGATCGAGCTGTGGGAGTCGCTGCGCGAGCGGGGGACCACGGTCGTGGGCGCGACGTCCAAGCGCGCGGCGCTCGCCCGGGCGGACCGCGTGGTCGTGCTCGACGAGGGCCGGGTCGCCGCCGTCGGGCCGTGGTCCGAGCTCGCCCCGCGCTGGGGCCATCTCGCGGGCTGACCACCGCGACCTCCCGGACCCGGGGCCGCCCCCGTCAGGACCTCCTGAGCGGGGCGACCCCGGGTTCGTCGTGTCCGGGCAACGGCGTTGCACGGCGCGGGCGCGTCGTTTGCCGAACCTTGCTGCAACTTTCTGCAACCAGTACAGTTCGGCTCAGCCGTACGCTGAGAAAGCCGCGGTCGACGTCGCCCGCTGCTGGTCCCGTCGTCCGCGTCCTTGCCGGCACCTGCCTGCTCACGCCTGCGGTCCCGCACCAGCCACCGGACGAGGGAGTCCTCATGACCTCCACGCCGCGACGTCGCCGCGTCCCGCGCACACCGTCGCCCCACCCATCCGACACCACGCCCCGCCGCACGCGCGGGGCCCGCACGACGGCGTCGGTCACCGCCGTCGCGCTCGCCACCTCGGGCCTCGCGGGCGTCACGCTCGCCGCGTTCGCCGCCCCCGCCGCGGGGGCCGACGAGCGCACGCTCGCCCTCGTGGGCGACCTCCAGTCCGAGCTCGGCTGCCCCGCCGACTGGGACCCCGCGTGCGCGGCGACCGAGCTCGCGCCCACCGACGCCGCCGGCATCTGGTCCGCCGACTTCGAGGTGCCCGCGGGCACCTACGAGTACAAGGTCGCCTACGACGACGCGTGGGACGAGGCGTACGGGCGCGAGGGCGGCCAGGACAACGCGCCCCTCGTGCTCGGCGGCGACGCGACCGTGCGCGTCACGTTCGACGAGTCGACCCACCGCATCGCGCTCACGCCGCTCGGGCTCGCGGGCGGCTACGACGAGGCGCAGGACGCCGACCTCGTGGTGCCCCCCGTGCGCCAGCCCGGGTCGGACGAGCGCTTCTACTTCGTCATGACCGACCGGTTCGCGAACGGCGACCCGTCGAACGACACGGCGGGGCTCGGCGACGACCCGCTCGTCTCCGGGTTCGACCCGACGAACAAGGGCTTCTACCAGGGCGGCGACATCGCGGGCCTGCGGCAGAACCTCGACTACGTCGAGGGCCTCGGCACGACGGCGATCTGGCTCACGCCGTCGTTCAAGAACCAGCCGGTCCAGGGCACGGGCGCCGACGCGTCGGCGGGCTACCACGGCTACTGGATCACCGACTTCACGCAGATCGACCCGCACCTCGGCACCAACGCCGAGCTCGAGGCGCTCATCGACGAGGCGCACGACCGCGGGATCAAGGTCTACTTCGACATCATCACGAACCACACGGCCGACGTGATCGACTACGAGGAGAAGCAGTACTCGTACGTCGACCAGGCCACGTCGCCGTACCGCGACGCCGAGGGCACCGTGTTCGACCCGGCGGACCACGCGGGCACCGGCGACTTCCCGGCGCTGGACGCCGCGACGTCGTTCCCGTACACGCCGGTCGTCCCCGCGGGCAAGGAGGACCTCAAGGTCCCGGCCTGGCTCAACGACCCGACGCTGTACCACAACCGCGGCAACTCGACGTGGACCGGGGAGTCCGTGACGTACGGGGACTTCGACGGCCTCGACGACCTCATGACCGAGCACCCGACGGTCGTCGACGGGTTCGTCGACGTCTACCAGGACTGGATCGACCTCGGCATCGACGGCTTCCGCATCGACACCGTCAAGCACGTGAACTTCGAGTTCTGGGAGACGTGGACCACCGAGGTCCTCGACTACGCGCACGCGCAGGGCAAGGACGACTTCTTCATGTTCGGCGAGGTGTACGACGCCGACGCGGCGAAGCTCTCGCCCTACGTGCGCAAGACGGACATGAGCTCGACGCTGGACTTCACGTTCCAGTCCGCCGCGACGAGCTTCGCGAGCGGGAACAGCGCCAAGGGCCTCGCGTCGCTCTTCGCGAGCGACGACATGTACACGACGCCGACGACGAACGCGCAGGCGCTGCCGACGTTCCTCGGCAACCACGACATGGGCCGCGTCGGGTACATGCTCGCGAGCACCGACGACCCGCTCGCGCGCGACGAGCTCGCGCACGACCTCATGTACCTGACCCGCGGGCAGCCGGTCGTGTACTACGGCGACGAGCAGGGCTTCGCGGGGAAGGGCGGCGACAAGGACGCGCGCCAGACCCTGTTCGCGACCCAGGTCGACGAGTACGCCGACCAGCCGCTCGTCACCGGCGAGCAGGCGGGCAGCGTGGACCGCTTCGGCACCGACGCGCCGCTCTACGCGCACATCGCCGAGCTCGCCGCGCTGCGCGAGGCGCACCCGGCGCTGGGCGACGGCGCCCAGGTGGAGCGCTACGTCGAGAACGGCGCGGGCGTGTACGCGTTCAGCCGCGTCGACCGAGAGGAGAAGGTCGAGCACCTGGTCGCACTGAACAACGCGGCGCAGGAGCGGACGGCGACGTTCACGACCCTCACGCCCGGCGCCTCGTACGAGGTGCTCTACGGCGAGCAGGCCGCCCCCGTCACCGCCGACGCCGACGGCGTCGTCACGCTGACCGTCCCGGCGACGGGCACGGTCGTGCTGCGGGCCGACCGCGAGGTCGGCGCGGACTCGTCGGGCGACATCGCCCTCACCGTGCCGCAGGCCGGGGGAGCGGTCACGGGCGTCGCGCCGGTGACCGCCACCGTCGACCCGGACGCGTGGGCCGAGACGTCGTTCGCGTGGCGCGAGGTCGGGAGCGCCGAGTGGCACCCGCTCGGCACCGCGGAGGACACGGCACCGCGCGTCTTCCACGACGTCGCGGGGCTCGCCGACGGCACGCTCGTCGAGTACCGCGCGGTGACGACCGACGCCGACGGCGACCGCGCCGCCGCGTCCACGTTCGCGAGCGTCGGGGTCGACGTGAGCGGGGTCGTGGGCGAGGAGCCCGAGCCCGAGATCGACCTCGTGACCGTGCCCGGCAGCCACAACGCGGCCATGGGCTGCGCGGGCGACTGGGCACCCGGCTGCGAGGCCGCGAAGCTCACGAAGCGCGCGGACGGCGTCTACGCGGGCACGTTCGACGTCCCCGCCGGGACGTACGAGTACAAGGTCGCGATCAACGGTTCGTGGACCGTGAACTACGGCGTCGGCGGTGTGCAGGACGGCACCAACGCGACGTACACGACGGCCGGCGGCCCGGTGACGTTCTACTGGGACCCGGTGAGCAAGGACTTCTCGAGCACCGCGCAGGGGCCGATCGTCACGCTCGCGGGCTCGTTCCAGGACCAGGTCGGCTGCCCCGGCTCGTGGGCGCCCGACTGCCTGGCGTCCTGGCTCAAGGACCCGGACGGCGACGGTGTCTACACCTGGTCGACCGACCGCCTCGCGGCCGGCGCGTACGAGGGCAAGGTCGCGCACGGCCTGAGCTGGGCCGAGAACTACGGCGTCGGCGGCGCGCGCGACGGGGCGAACTACCAGTTCTCCGTCGGCGACGGCGAGCTGGTCACGTTCTCCTACGACCTCGCGTCCCACGTCCTGACGATCGACGTCGCGAACCCGCCGCTCCCGGGCACCGGCCAGCAGGCCGCGCACTGGGTGCGCGAGGGCGTCGTCGCCTGGCCGGGCGACCTCGGCACGGGCGACGAGTGGACCCTGTGGTCCGCCCCGGAGGGCGGGCTCTCGGTCACCCCGGGCGGCGCCGACGGCGAGGTGCAGGCCCCGGAGGGCACGGCGTCGTACACGCTCCAGGTCGACCCGTCGGGCCTGCCCGACGACGTCGCGGCCGAGTTCCCCGCGCTCGCCGGGCACACCGCGCTGCGCGTGCTCGACGACGGCGAGCCGCTCGACCGCGCGGAGGTCGAGGCGGCGCTCATGGGCCAGCTGCTCGTCACCCGGGCCGACGACGGCGCGCTCACGGCCGCGACCGGGGTCCAGGTGCCGGGCGTCGTCGACGACCTGTTCGCCGAGGACGCCGCCGAGCGCGAGCTCGGCGTCTCGTGGCACGCCAACGGCAAGTGGGCGTCGTTCGCGCTGTGGGCGCCGACGGCGAAGGCCGTCTCGGTGCTCGCGTGGCCCGCGGGGGCGTCGCTCGACGACGACCCGCGCCGGTTCGAGGCAGCCCGCCAGGCCGACGGCACGTGGACCCTCGACGGCAAGGCGGCCGACAAGAAGCTCGGCGGCGCGGCCGTCGGCTGGAAGGGCGCGCGCTACCTCTACGAGGTGCAGGTCTACGTCCCGAGCACGGGGAAGGTCGAGACGAACGTCGTCACCGACCCGTACTCGGTGGGCCTGACGCTCGACTCCACGCACTCGGTGGCCGTCGACCTCGACGACCCCGCGTTCCGCCCGAGCGCCTGGGAGGGCACGCCCGCCCCGGTCGTCGAGCGGTCGGTCGACCAGACGATCTACGAGCTCCACGTCCGGGACTTCTCGATCGCCGACGAGACGGTCCCGGCGGAGCGGCGCGGCACGTACCTCGCGTTCGCGGAGAAGGACTCGGCCGGCATGACGCACCTGCGCGAGCTCGCGGACGCGGGCGTCACCACGGTGCACCTGCTCCCGACGTTCGACATCGCGTCGATCCCCGAGGACCGCGCGGCCCAGGCCACGACCGGCGACCTCACCGGGTTCGCGCCCGACTCGCCCGAGCAGCAGGCCGCGGTCGCGGCGGTGCAGGCGCAGGACGGGTTCAACTGGGGCTACGACCCGTGGCACTTCAGCACGCCGGAGGGGTCGTACGCGGTCGACGCGGACGGCGGCGCGCGCGTGGCCGAGTTCCGCACCATGGTCGGCTCGCTCCACGGTGCCGGGCTGCAGGTCGTGCTCGACCAGGTGTTCAACCACACCGCCGCGAGCGGGCAGGACGCGAAGTCCGTCCTCGACAAGGTCGTGCCGGGCTACTACCACCGGCAGAACCCGACCACCGGCTCCGTCGAGACGAGCACGTGCTGCCAGAACGTCGCGACCGAGCACGCGATGGCGGGCAAGCTCATGGTCGACTCGGTCGTCACGTGGGCGAAGGACTACCGCGTCGACGGGTTCCGCTTCGACCTCATGGGCCACCACTCGAAGCAGAACATGCTCGACGTCCGGGCCGCGCTCGACGAGCTCACGCTCGCCGAGGACGGCGTCGACGGGAAGTCCGTCTACCTGTACGGCGAGGGCTGGGACTTCGGCGAGGTCGCGGGCAACGCGCTGTTCGAGCAGGCCACGCAGGGCCAGCTCGGCGGCACGGGCATCGGGACCTTCTCCGACCGGCTGCGCGACGCGGTGCACGGCGGCTCGCCCGTCGACGGCGCCACGACGTTCACGCAGGGCTTCGGCACGGGCCTGGCGACCGACCCGAACGGGCAGCCCGCCCGGGCGGGGGAGCCGGGGACCGTGAACGACGGGTCCGCAGACGAGCTCGCCGACCTCGGTCACCAGACCGACCTCGTGCGTCTCGGCCTCGCGGGCAACCTGCGCGACTACACGCTCGTCACGTCGACGGGCGAGGAGAAGCGCGGCGACGAGATCGACTACCGCGGGGCGCCGGCCGGCTACGCCGACTCGCCCGAGGAGGTCGTGACCTACGTCGACGCGCACGACAACGAGACGCTGTTCGACCTGCTCGCGCTCAAGCTCCCGGCCGACACGCCGATGGACGAGCGCGTGCGCATGAACACGGTCTCGCTCGCGACCGCGGCGCTCTCCCAGACGCCGTCGTTCTGGCACGCGGGCACCGACCTGTTGCGGTCGAAGTCGCTCGACCGCAACAGCTACGACTCGGGCGACTGGTTCAACGCGATCGACTGGACCGGTCAGGACAACGGGTTCGGCAAGGGCCTGCCGATGGCGGCCGACAACGAGGACAAGTGGCCGCTCATGGCCCCGCTCCTCGCGGACCCGGCGCTCAAGCCGTCGCCCGACGACATCGCCACCGCGTCTGCGCAGGCGCAGGACCTCCTGCGGCTGCGGCACTCGACCGAGCTGTTCCGGCTCGGCGACCCGGAGCTCATCCGGGAGAAGGTCACCTTCCCGGGTGCCGGGCCGGACCAGGTTCCGGGCGTCGTGGCGATGGCGGTGGACGACACCGTCGGCACCGACGTCGACCCCGCGCTCGACGGTCTGCTCGCCGTCTTCAACGCCTCCCCGGACGAGGTCACCGTCCCGCTGTCCGCGCTCGCGGGCCGCGAGTACGTGCTCTCGCCCGTGCAGCAGGAGGGGAGCGACGACGTCGTGCGCGGCACCGCCTGGGACGTGGCCACCGGCACGGTGACCGTCCCCGGGCGGTCCGTCGCCGTCCTCGTGGAGCCGCAGGCCGGGGCGGAGCTGCCCGTGTCCGTCGACGTGCAGACGCGCTGCCTCGCGGGCAAGGCGTACGTCGCGGTCCGGGCGACGAACGACGGCGCCGTGCCGGTCGACGTCCGGCTCGCCACGCCGTTCGGGCAGAAGGCGGTCGCGGACGTCGCGCCCGGCAAGAACGCCTACCAGTCGTTCGCGACGCGCCAGAAGGCGGTCGCGGCCGGCGAGGCCACGGTGACCGCCACCGCGGTGGTCGACGGCGAGGAGGTCACCTCGACCTTCACCGTCGAGCACGAGGCGGTCACCTGCTCCTGAGCCGAACGCCGAGGTAGAGCCCTGGTCCTCACCAGGGCTCTACCTCGGCGGACCGTGGCTCTCCCTCGGGGGACCTCGGCTCTCCCTCGGGAGCTCCCTGTGCTCTGTTCGCGGGGCGGGTGCTACGGTCGCGAGCCGTGACCACCTCGCCCCGGCCCGCCGTCCGCCCGACGGCGGGACTCGCCTTCCGCCCGGCCGTCGCCGCCGACCTGCCCCGCGTGGTCGGGCTCATCGCCGACGACGCGATCGCCCGCGACCGCACCGGCGACGTCGGCCCGGAGCACGAGGCGGCGTTCGCCGCGATCGACGCGGACCCGAACAACGCCCTGGTCGTCGTGGAGCGTGACGGCGAGGTCGTGGGCACCATGCAGCTCACCGTGGTCCCGGGCATCTCCCGCCGCGGAGCCTCCCGGCTGCTGGTCGAGGCGGTCCGCGTGGACCGCCGGCTGCGGGGCCGGGGCGTCGGCCGGGCCATGATGGCGTGGGCCCACGCGTGGGGGCGGGACCGCGGCTGCACCCTCGCGCAGCTCACGTCCGACAAGCGGCGCGACGACGCCCACCGCTTCTACCGGTCGCTCGGCTACGAGCAGTCCCACGAGGGGTTCAAGCTGCCGCTCTGACGGCGGCCGCGCGCGGCCGCCGTCCGGGCCTCAGCGGAAGACGACCGTGCGATGCCCGTCGAGCAGCACCCGGTGCTCGGCGTGCCACCGCACGGCGCGCGCGAGCGTCTGGCGCTCGACGTCCTCGCCGATCGCGACCAGGTCCTCGACGCGGCGGGAGTGGTCCACGCGCTCGACGTCCTGCTCGATGATCGGGCCCTCGTCGAGGTCGCCGGTCACGTAGTGCGACGTCGCGCCGATGAGCTTGACGCCGCGGTCGTGCGCCTGGGCGTAGGGCCGCGCGCCCTTGAAGCTCGGCAGGAACGAGTGGTGGATGTTGATGATGCGGCCGGGCATCTCGCGGCACAGGTCGTCGGAGAGGATCTGCATGTAGCGCGCGAGGACGACCAGCTCGACGTCGAGCTCGTCGACGAGCGTGCGCAGCCGGGCCTCCGCCTCGGCCTTGGTGTCGCGGGTCACGGGCACGTGGTGGAACGGCTTGCCGTAGAAGGTCGCGATGTCCTCGAGGTCCCGGTGGTTGCCGACGACGCCGACGACGTCGATCGGCATGCCCTGCGAGCGCTCGCGGTAGAGCAGGTCGACGAGGCAGTGCGGCGCCTTCGAGACCATGAGCAGGGTGCGCACCCGGCGCCCCACGACGTCGAGCTGCCACGTCATCGCGAAGCGCGCCGCGACCTCGCCGACGGCGTGCTCGATCGCGTCGCGCGACGCGGCCGCCGTGACCTGGACGCGCATGAAGAACAGGCCCGAGAGCGGGTCGCCGAACTGCTGCGACTCGGTGATGTTGCCGCCGAGGCGCGCGAGGGCCCCCGCGACCGCGTGCACGATCCCCGGACCGTCGGGGCACGAGAGCGTGAGGACCCAGTGCGTGGGGTCGTCGGTCGGGGGCTGCGCGGCGGGGGCGTCGGTCGCGCGGGGCGCGACGCCGGGGTCAGTCGTGGACACCCCTCAGAGGGTAGTCGCGCACCCCGGCGGGTGCGGCCGTCGTCCCGCCCGCGGACGGGGGCGCCCGACATCACCCGGGACGCCGCGGTACCGCGCGCGGATGTCTGACACCATGAGCCCATGAGCGACGCGCAGATCACGACCCGCCTCGTCACCGACGCCGAGGCAGGTGAGCTCCTGACCCTGCGCCGGGCGGCGTTCGTCACCGAGGCGCAGCTGTACCAGGACCCGAACATCCCCCCGCTGACCCAGACCCTCCACGAGCTGCGCGAGGACCTCGCGCGCGAGGACGTCGTGACGATCGGCGCCTGGCTCGGCCCGCGCCTCGTCGGCTCCGTGCGCGTCGAGATCGAGGAGACCAAGGCGACGCTCGGACGGCTCGCCGTGGCACCCGACATGCAGGGACGCGGCATCGGCACGCAGATGCTCTTCGAGGTGCTGCCGTACCTGCCGGAGCAGACCACCGAGATCTGGGTCTTCACGGGCAAGGACTCCAAGCAGAACCTCGCCATGTACACCAAGCACGGCTACGAGGAGCAGTACGACAAGGCGGCCGGCGACCTCACCTACACCTACCTGCGCCGCATCCTCGGCGCCGCCGAGGTGGGCGACGAGCCCCGCGCCTGACGGGCGTCGCGGGGGCCCTCAGCCCCGCGGGCCGAAGGGTCCGGCGTTCACCCGGTCGCGCGAGCCGCCGACGCCGGTCGTCGCCCCGGTGATCGCGGCGATGATCTCCTCGTAGCTCGCGCCGGGACCGGAGAAGCTGCCGTTGTTGCGTCCGTGGCGCAGCACCTCGACGCGGTCGGCGACGGCGCGCACGTCGGTCATGTTGTGGCTGATGAGGATGACCGCGTGCCCCATGTCGCGCAGCCGCTGGATGTGCGTGAGGACCTCCGCGGACTGCGCGACAGAGAGCGCCGCGGTCGGCTCGTCGAGCACGACGATCCGGGGCTCGCCGAGCAGCGTGCGCGCGATCGCGACGCTCTGGCGCTGCCCGCCGGAGAGCGTCGAGACCGGCACCCGCACCGACGGCACGCGGGCGTTGAGGTCGGCGAGCACGCGGCGCGCGGTCTCCTCCATGGTGACCTCGTCGAGCCCGCGACCGCGGCGCAGCTCGCGCCCCAGGTAGAGGTTCGAGACGACGTCGAGGTTGTCGCACAGCGCGAGGTCCTGGAAGACGGTGGCGATCCCGAGGGCGTGCGCGGCCACGGGGCTCGGGATGGTGACGGGCACGCCGTCGGACTCGATCATGCCGGCGTCCGGGGTGAGCACGCCCGCGACGATCTTCGCGAGGGTCGACTTCCCGGCGCCGTTGTCGCCGACGAGCGCCACGACCTCGTGGCGGTGGATCTCGAGCTCGACGCCGGTGAGCGCCTGGACGGCGCCGAAGGACTTGTCGATGCCGTGCAGCGCGAGCGCCGGCGGGGCGGGGGTGGAGGTCACGACGGGTCACCTTCGGTGGAGGGGGAGGGCGCGACCGCGAGGCCGTCGTTGGCCAGGTCGGTCGCGGCGAGCGCGAGGGCGAGCGCGCCGAGGATCTCGGCGCGGGCGCCCAGGTCGGAGGCGAGGACCTCGACCGGGGCGATGGTGTTGGGCACGAGGTGGCGGCGCATCGACTCGCGCAGCGGGCCGAGGAGCACGTCACCGGTCGCGGCGAGCTCGCCGCCCACGACGACGGCCCGGGGGTTGAGCGCGGTCGCGAGAGCGGCGACCACGGCGCCGATGCGGTCGCCGGCGTCGGCGACGACGCGCCGGCAGCCGGGGTCGCCGTCGAGCGCCTCCTGGACGAGGTCGTTCAGGGTGAGCTCCCCGTGGCTCGTGCGGACGAGCGCGAGCAGGGCGTCGGAGCCGACGACGGTCTCCAGGCACCCGCGGTTGCCGCACCGGCAGATGGGCCCGGACGGGTCCACCTGGACGTGGCCGATCTCGCCCGCGGTGCCGGCGTAGCCGCGGTGGAGCCGACCCCCGAGCACGATGCCGGCGCCCGTGCCGTACGACGCGCGCACGAAGATCGAGTCGCGGTACCCCCGGGTCGCGCCGAGCTGGTGCTCGGCGAGCGCCGCGAGGTTGGCGTCGTTGTCGACCAGCACGGGCCGGGCCAGGCGCTTGGCGAGCACCTGGCCCACGTGGACGTCGTCCCAGCCCCGCAGGACGCCGCGCACCGAGATCATCCCGGTGTCCTCGTCGACGGGGGCGGGCAGGGCGACGCCGACGGTCAGCAGCTCGTCCATGGAGGCCCCGACGCGCTCGAGCAGCTCGACGACGAGCAGCGCCGCACGGTCGAGGCCCGTGTCGAGGCGGTGGTCGACGGGCAGCGGCATGTGCTGCTCGGCGAGGATCTCGCGGTTCGGGTCCCCGAGGGCCACGGTGAGGCGACGCCGCCCGAACTGGACGGCGGCCACCACGCCGAGCCGCCGGGCCAGCGTGACCATCTGCGCGCGGCGCCCGGAGCGAGACGTGGGGCGTGTGTCGACGACCCCGGCGCCCGTGAGCTCCTTGACGATCGTCGACACGGTCGCCGTCGAGAGCCCCGTCGCCTCCGCGAGCTCGACCTGGGTCAGCCCTCCGTAGCGACGGATCGCGTCGACGATCCGGAGTCGGTTCGCTTCTCGGAGGGAGGTCTGCGATCCGGGGGTGGACCGGTCGCTGTTCACAGGCCGCAGATTACACGTTCGGCCCGTTCTCGGACGGGTCGGAGCGCGGCTCACCCGATGAGTTAGAGCCTCGAACACAATTCGGTAAAGGTGGCCACCTAGCGCTTGACTGTCGAACTCAACCCTGGCTACGTTCCCTGCCGTGCCCGTGGAAGCGGTCCCGTCCGACGTCGGACGCCCGCACGAGAGCCACGGCCCGTCGTGCCGCCCGGGAACGGGGGCACGGCCTTCGACGACGAGAGGGAACGACGATGACGTCCTTGCGCAGAAGGGTCGCCGCGCTCGCGGGGACCGCACTCCTGGTCGGTTCGCTCGCCGCGTGCAGCGCGGAGCGGGCGAGCGAGTCGGGTGACGGCGAGACGACCGCCGACGCGGGGGAGACCCTCGTCGGCATCGCGATGCCGACCCGTAGCCTCGAGCGCTGGAACAACGACGGCGAGCACCTCGAGGGCCTGCTCCAGGAGGCCGGGTTCGAGACGACGCTGCAGTACGCCGACAACAAGGTCGACCAGCAGATCACGCAGCTCCAGAACATGATCAACCAGGGCGCCGACGTGCTCGTCATCGCCTCGATCGACGGCACCGCGCTCGGCCCGGTGCTCGACCAGGCGGCCGAGAACGACGTCCCGGTCATCGCGTACGACCGCCTCATCAACGGCTCCGAGCACGTCGACTACTACGCGACGTTCGACAACGAGCTCGTCGGGACGCTCCAGGGCCAGTTCATCGTCGACCAGCTGGGCCTCGAGGGCGGCGCCGGGCCGTTCAACCTCGAGCCGTTCTCCGGCTCGCCCGACGACAACAACGCGAAGTTCTTCTTCAAGGGCGCGTGGGACGTGCTGAGCCCCTACATCGAGTCGGGGCAGCTCGTCGTGCCGTCCGGCAAGGCGCCCGCGACGGCCGACGACTGGGCGTCGATCGGCATCCAGGGCTGGGAGTCCGCGAAGGCCCAGTCGGAGATGGAGAACCGGCTCAACTCCTTCTACACGGACAAGAAGGTCGACGTCGTCCTGTCGCCGAACGACTCGCTCGCGCTCGGCATCGAGCAGGCGCTCGAGGGCGCGGCCTACACGCCGGAGGACTGGCCGATCGTCACGGGGCAGGACGCCGACGAGGCGAACGTGAAGAACATGCTCGCGGGCAAGCAGTCCATGACGGTGTGGAAGGACACGCGCACGCTCGGCGACCAGGTCGCCACGATGGTCCAGCAGATCGTCGAGGGCGGCGAGGTCGAGGTCAACGACACCGAGACGTACGACAACGGCGCCAAGGTCGTGCCCTCGTACCTGCTCCCGCCGGAGGTCGTCACGGCCGACACGGTCGAGGACCGGCTCGTCGGGTCGGGCTTCTACACCGCCGAGCAGCTCGGTCTGTGACCGGGGCGGGGCTGCCGCGCGCCGCCCCGCCCGCCCGCCCGGCCCCACGACCACTCGTGGGGCCGGGCGGGACCACCCGAACGCCGGGCGGCGTCGTCGACCCGCCCGTGGACCAGACAGGAGCTGGGATGGTTCTCGAGAACGTGCTCGAGACGGGGAACATCCTCGAGATGCACGCCATCAGCAAGGAGTTCCCCGGCGTCAAGGCGCTGCAGGACGTGACGCTCGAGGTGCGTCGCGGCGAGGTGCACGCGATCTGCGGGGAGAACGGGGCCGGCAAGTCGACCCTCATGAAGATCCTGTCCGGGGTGTACCCGCACGGCTCGTACACGGGCGACGTCCTCCTGGACGGCCGGCCCTGCGAGTTCCGGGGGATCCGCGACAGCGAGGCGCGCGGCGTCGTCATCATCCACCAGGAGCTCGCGCTCGTCCCGTTCCTCTCGATCGCCGAGAACATCTTCCTCGGCAACGAGAAGGCGAGCGGCGGCGTCGTCGACTGGAACCGGACGGCCGCTGAGGCGGCCCTCCTGCTCGAGCGGGTGGGGCTCGCCGAGAGCCCCGCGACGCTCGCGGCGGACATCGGGGTCGGCAAGCAGCAGCTCGTCGAGATCGCCAAGGCGCTGTCCAAGCGCGTCGACCTGCTCATCCTCGACGAGCCGACGGCGGCGCTCAACGACGAGGACAGCGCGCACCTGCTCGGCCTCATCGACCAGTTCCGCGAGGCCGGCATCACCTCGATCATCATCTCCCACAAGCTCAACGAGATCGCCGCGATCGCGGACCGCGTGACGATCCTGCGCGACGGGCGCACGATCGAGACGCTCGACCTGCACGGCGACGAGCCCGTGAGCGAGGACCGGATCATCCGCGGGATGGTCGGGCGCGCGCTCGAGAGCCGGTTCCCGGCGCGCGAGCCGTCGGTCGGGGCCGAGGTCCTGCGGATCGAGGACTGGACGGCGCACCACCCCGTCGACACCGAGCGCGTCGTCGTGGACCACGCGAACCTCACGGTGCACGCGGGCGAGATCGTCGGGCTCGCCGGCCTCATGGGCGCGGGCCGCACCGAGCTCGCCATGAGCGTGTTCGGGCACGCGTACGGCACGCGCATCTCGGGGACCGTCTACAAGGACGGCGTCCCCGTGCGCACCCGCACGGTCGCGGAGGCGATCTCGCACGGGCTCGCGTACGCGACCGAGGACCGCAAGCGCTACGGCCTCAACCTCATCCAGACGATCCGCGAGAACATCTCCGCGTCCGCGCTCGGCAAGGTCGCGCGCTGGGGCGTCGTGCAGCGCGAGGAGGAGGTCACGGTCGCGGAGCGCTACCGCCGCGACTTCGGCATCAAGTCGCCCACGGTGGAGTCCCTCGTGGGCAAGCTCTCCGGCGGGAACCAGCAGAAGGTCGTGCTCGGCAAGTGGGTCTTCTCCGACCCCGACGTCCTCATCCTCGACGAGCCCACGCGCGGGATCGACGTCGGCGCCAAGTACGAGATCTACTCGATCGTCAACGCGCTCGCCGACGCGGGCAAGGCCGTCCTCGTGATCTCCTCCGAGCTGCCCGAGCTCCTCGGCATCTGCGACCGCATCTACGCGATGAGCCAGGGGCGGATCACGGGCGAGGTCGCCCGCGCCGAGGCGACGCAGGAGACCCTCATGCACTACATGACCATGGACAAGGGAGTCACCGTCCGATGAACGCCGTCAGGGAGTACCTCGGCCGCAACGTCCGCCAGTACGGCATCGTCGCGGCTCTGCTCGTCATCGTCCTGCTCTTCCAGGTGCTCACCGACGGGCGCCTGCTCTACCCCAACAACGTCGCGAGCCTCGTGCAGCAGAACGCCTACGTCATGGTGCTCGCGATCGGCATGGTCATGGTGATCGTGGCCGGGCACATCGACCTGTCCGTCGGGTCCGTCGTGGCCTTCGTCGGCGGGCTGTGCGCCATCATGATGACGCAGTGGGAGCTGCCCTGGCTCGTCGCCGTGCTGCTCTCGCTCGTCGTGGGGGCGCTCGTCGGCGTCTGGCAGGGCTTCTGGGTCGCCTACGTCGGCATCCCCGCGTTCATCGTGACGCTCGCCGGGATGCTCGTCTTCCGCGGGCTCGCGATCGTCCTCGTCGGCACGACCGTCGCGGGGCTGCCCGGCGGCTTCAAGGCGATCAGCAACGGTTCCCTGCCCAACTGGTTCGGGTTCGTCGGGGACCTCGACGTCGTCACGCTGTGCGTCGGGGCGATCGGGATCGTCGCGTTCGCCGTCGCGCAGTGGCGCTCGCGGACCGCGCTGCGCAAGCACGGGCTCTCGGTCGAGCCGATGTCGGCCTACGTCGTCAAGGTCGTCGTCGCGGCCCTGCTCATCGGGGTCGTCACGTACTGGCTCGCGCTGAGCGCAGGCGGCACGCCGATCGTGCTCCTCATCGTCGGCGCGCTGATCATCGCGTACTCGTTCGTCCTCAACCGCAGCGTGTTCGGCCGTCACGTCTACGCGATCGGCGGCAACCGGCACGCCGCCGTCCTGTCGGGGGTCAGCGCCAAGCGCGTCGACTTCGGCATCTTCGTCAACATGGGCGTGCTCGCCGCGGTCGCCGCGGTCATCACGACGTCGCGCGCCGGAGCCGGCGTCGCGGGCGCGGGCGTCAACTACGAGCTCGACGCGATCGCCGCGTGCTTCATCGGCGGGACCGCGGTCACGGGCGGCGTCGGTCGCATCTCGGGCGCCATGATCGGTGCGCTCATCATGGGCGTGCTCAACATGGGCCTGTCGATCATGGCCGTCGACGCCGCGTGGCAGCAGGCGATCAAGGGCCTGGTCCTGCTCGCCGCGGTCGCGTTCGACATCGTCAGCAAGCGCCGCGCGGCCCTGCGCTGACCGCCCGCGCGGGCGGCGCGCCGTCGGGCACCTCCGCACGGGGGTGCCCGACGGCGCGCGTCCGGGAGGGCTCCCGCGGCCCGGGGGCGTGGGTTAGGATCGATCGCGTCGCGACTGGCGCAACCCGCCCCGACGCCTCGTGCCCCGCACGAGCCGTGGGCCGGGGGATGGTGGATCACCACCGGGGAGCGGCACGCTGTGCAGACGACGGGTCGTTCGCCTGGGCCCCGGGTCACCCCCTGGTGGGGCGTACCCGGCGAGCCGGGAACGTGACCACCGACGACGACTGCCAGACACCCGCGGAGGAGACGCCATGAGCGCCCAGCCAGCCGACAACGTCCTCGACACCCCGCTCGCCGAGCTCGACCCCGAGATCGCGGCCGTCCTCGACGGGGAGCTCGCGCGCCAGCGCGACACCCTCGAGATGATCGCGTCCGAGAACTTCGTCCCGCGCGCCGTCCTGCAGGCGCAGGGCTCCGTGCTCACCAACAAGTACGCCGAGGGCTACCCGGGCCGCCGCTACTACGGCGGCTGCGAGCAGGTCGACATCGCGGAGAACCTCGCGATCGCCCGTGCCAAGTCGCTGTTCGGCGCGGAGCACGTCAACGTCCAGCCGCACTCGGGCGCCCAGGCGAACGCCGCCGTCCTGCACGCGCTCATCAACAAGGGCGACCGGATCCTCGGCCTCGAGCTGGCGCACGGCGGCCACCTCACGCACGGCATGAAGATCAACTTCTCCGGCAAGCTCTACGACGTCTCCGCCTACGGGGTGGACCCGCAGTCGTACCGCGTCGAGATGGACGAGGTCCGCAAGCAGGCCCTCGAGACCCGCCCCGACGTCATCATCGCCGGCTGGTCCGCGTACCCGCGCCACCTCGACTTCGCGGCGTTCCGCGAGATCGCGGACGAGGCCGGCGCGAAGCTGTGGGTGGACATGGCGCACTTCGCGGGCCTCGTGGCCGCGGGCCTGCACCCGTCCCCGGTGCCGTACGCGGACGTCGTGTCCTCCACGGTCCACAAGACGATCGGCGGCCCCCGCTCCGGCTTCATCCTCAGCAAGGAGGAGTACGCCAAGAAGATCGACTCGGCCGTGTTCCCGGGCCAGCAGGGCGGCCCGCTCATGCATGTCGTCGCGGCCAAAGCCGTGTCGTTCAAGGTCGCGGCCACGGACGGCTTCCGCGACCGCCAGGAGCGCACCCTGCGCGGCGCGAGCATCATCGCGGACCGCCTGACCCAGGCCGACGTCGCCGAGGCCGGCGTCTCGGTCCTCACGGGCGGCACCGACGTGCACCTCGTCCTCGTCGACCTGCGCCACTCGGCGCTCGACGGCCAGCAGGCCGAGGACCTCCTGCACGAGGTCGGCATCACCGTGAACCGCAACGCCGTGCCGTTCGACCCGCGCCCGCCGCGCGTCACGTCCGGCCTGCGCATCGGCACGCCGGCGCTCGCGACCCGCGGCTTCGGCGACGCCGAGTTCACCGAGGTCGCCGAGATCATCGCGACCGCGCTGCGCGAGGGTGCCGCGACCGACACCGACGCGCTGCGCGCCCGCGTGCAGAAGCTCACGGCCGACTTCCCGCTGTACCCGGGCCTCCAGCAGTGACCGCGCGGATCCTCGACGGCAAGGCCACCGCCGCCGCGATCAAGGCGGAGCTCAAGGACCGCCTCGCGGTCCTCGCGGAGAAGGGCGTCGTGCCCGGCCTGGGGACGCTCCTCGTCGGCGACGACCCGGGGTCGCAGTGGTACGTCGCGGGCAAGCACCGCGACTGCGCGGAGGTCGGGCTCGCGTCGATCCGGGAGGACCTGCCGGGCGACGCGACGCAGGAGGACATCGAGGCCGCCGTCCGACGCCTCAACGAGGACCCGGCCTGCACGGGGTACATCGTGCAGCTCCCGCTCCCGCGGGGCATCGACACGAACCGCGTGCTCGAGCTCATCGACCCGGCCAAGGACGCGGACGGGCTGCACCCGACCAACCTCGGCCGGCTCGTGCTGCGCGTCAACGAGGAGGTCACGTCGCCGCTCCCGTGCACGCCGCGCGGGATCATCGAGCTCGTCGAGCGGCACGGCATCTCCCTCGCGGGCAAGGAGGTCGTGGTCGTGGGGCGCGGCGTCACCGTCGGCCGCTCGATCGGCCTGCTGCTCACGCGGCGCGCGGTCAACGCGACCGTGACGCTGACGCACACCGGCACGACGGACCTCCCCGCGCTCGTGCGCCGCGCCGACGTCGTCGTCGCGGCCGCGGGCGTCCGTGGGATCGTCACGCGCGACATGGTGAAGCCCGGCGCCGTCGTCATCGACGTCGGCGTCTCGCGCGAGGTCGACCCCGAGACGGGCAAGAGCCGCGTCGTGGGGGACGCCGCGCCCGACGTCGCCGAGGTCGCCGGCTGGATCTCGCCGAACCCCGGCGGGGTCGGCCCGATGACGCGCGCGATGCTCCTCGCGAACGTCGTCGACGCGGCGGAGCGCGCCTCCGCCTGACGTCCCGAGCGGTCCGGCCCGGCGCCCCGTGCGCCGGGCCGGGCTCCGGACGCGGTGCGGCGAGGACCGTCGGACGTGGCGGCGACCGTCCGGCCTCAGGTCCCCCCACGGGCCAGGACGAGCATGCGCTCCTCGATCGTCGCGGGCACGGGCTCGACGCGCGCTTCGGTCCCCGTGCCCGCGAGAGCGGTGCGGACGCTCTCGACGCTCGAGTCCGCGACACGCACTGACCGGCCGTCGAGGGTCACCGGGAGCCCCGCGCGGTCGAGCGCGGAGAACGCGGTCGCCCAGTCGTCGGTCCGCACGGCGAGCGCGCGCGTGTCACCGATGATGTCGCGCTCGCTGCCCTGCGCGACGAGCCGTCCCTGCGACATCAGCAGGAGCCGGTCGCACTGCTGCGCCTCCTGCATGTAGTGCGTGGTGACGAGCACACCCACGCCGTGGTCGGACTGCTCCCGGATCGTGTCCCACAGGCGGGCGCGGGCGAGCGCGTCGACCCCGGACGTCGGCTCGTCGAGCAGGACGGCCTCCGGGCCGTGGGACAGGGCCGCCACGAACGCCGCCCGGCGTTGCGTGCCGAGGGGCAGAGCGCCGACGAGGACGTCGGAGTCGCCCGCGAGATCGTCCGGGATCCGCGCGGCACCGGTGCCGTACGTGGCGCCGACGAAGTCGAGGTTCTCCCGCAGCGTCATGTCCGTGTACAGGCCGAGGTTCTGCGGCAGGTAGCCGATGCGACGACGACGGCCGCGGTTCGGCGGACCGCCGAGCATCTGCACGCTCCCCGCCGTCACCGGCAGGAGCCCGAGCAGCATCCGCATGAGGGTCGTCTTGCCGGCACCGTTCGCCCCGAGCAGTCCCACGACCTCGCCCGCCCCGACCCGCATCGAGACGTCGTCGACGGCGGGGAACGACCCGAACCGGCGCGTCACGCGCCGGGCCACGAGGACGGGGTCGGTCATCCGAGGACCTCCTGGGGTGAGCGCCGCGCGAGGGAGAGCGCGATGACGATGTCCTCCAGGTCGGGCTCCACGACCGGCAGGTCCGGCGGGGCGGCCGCGCCGGGCCAGTACTCGTGCCGCTCCCTGCCGCGACGCCACGACCAGGCCGGGCGCCGCGCGACGCGCCCCCGGGTGACGGTGCCGCGGAAGCCGGCACGGACGTCGTCGTACGAGCCCTGGACGAGCACCCGGCCCTCGTCGAGGACGACGAGGTGCCCCGCCCGCTCCGCCTCGTCGAGGTACGTCGTGGACAGGACGACGGCCGCCCCTGAGGCCGCGGCCTGCGAGACGAGCCGCCACAGGTCGACGCGGCTGACGGGGTCGACGCCCGTGCTCGGCTCGTCGAGGACGACGAGCCTCGGCTCGTGCACGACGGCCAGGCAGAACCCGAGCTTGCGGCGCATCCCTCCCGAGAGCCGGGAGGCGAGCCGGTCGGACGCCCCGGTCAGGCCGGCGCCGGCCAGCAGGGTGGCGCGCCGGGACTCCAGCGCCGCCCCGGTGAGCCCGTAGACCCCGCCCACGAAGTCGATGTTCTGCGCCACTGTGAGGGCCGCCCAGCTCCCGGACGAGGCAGGGAGGAACCCCAGCTGCGCCTTCTCCGGGGAGCTGACCTGCCCGGAGTCGGGGACGACCTGCCGCACGAGGGTCCGCAGCAGCGTCGTCTTGCCGGCGCCGTCGCCGCCGACGACCGCGACGACCTGGCCGGCGGGCACCTCCACCGTGACGTCCTGGAGCGCGCGCCGCTCGCCGAAGGACACGCTGACGGACGTGACGCCGTAGCTCATGCCGCGCCCCGCGCGGGCTCGGCTGCCCTGCCGGGGGCGTCCCGGACGCGCCGCTCGGGGGCGAGGTCCCGACGGAACCGCAGGGTCGCTGCCGAGAAGATGACGACAGCCATGACGGCGAGCACGGCGAACGCCCACCACAGGGACCCGAACGTGGCGCCGCGCAGCATGACCCCCTGGGAGATGATCGTGAAGTAGGTGAGGGGCAGGAGATAGCCGATCCACCGCACGCCGGCGGCCATCGCGTCCAGGGGGAAGATCATGCCCGACAGCAGGATCTGCGGCATGAGGACGAAGAACGCGCTCTGGATCGCCTGCCCGGCGGTCTGCGAGATCGTGGAGATGAACACCCCGATGCCCAGGACGACGAAGAGGAAGATCGCGGCCCCGAGGGCGAACGTGAGGACGTTGCCGTTGAACGGCACGTCGAACAACAGCACCCCGAGCACGGTCACGACGATCATGTCCGCGGCGGCGAGGAGGAAGTACGGCGCGATCTTGCCGAGGATCACGGTGCTCGGCGCGATGGGCATCACGGCGAGCTGTTCCAAGGTGCCCGCCTCGCGCTCGCGCACCAGGCCGATGCTCGTGATGATCGTGCCGATGAAGGTGAGGATCAAGCCGATGATCGCGGGCACCATGACCCACGACGTCTCCAGGTCGGGGTTGTAGAGGACCTCGGTCGGGACGGGCGTCCCGGAGCCGGCGCCCACGCGCGCGAGCTCCGCGAGCGCGGACTGCGCGGCGAACAGGTTGGAGCCGTCCACCAGCGCCTTCGGCGTGCCGGCGCCGGTGACGATCGCGACGTCCACGGCGTTGTCCCGGAGCATGTCGCGCGCGTCGGCCTCGTCGTCGGCCGGCGCGGTCGTCGTGACGTCGAAGAAGTCCGGGAGGGTGCCGGCCACCTGCTCGGCCTGCGGGCCGACCACCGCGGTCTCGACCGTCGAGACGTAGAAGTTCGCGGCGTACCCGAAGATCACGAGCAGGAGCAGGGGCAGCGCGATCAGCAGACCCAGGGTGCGCCGGTCACGGACGAGCTCCCGGAGCTCCTTGACGATCATCGCCCTCATACCGCCGACGGTACGGCGCGAGCGGTGCACGCTCCAGCGCGCCGTCGAGACGCTACTCTGCGCGGGTGACGGAGCGCATCGCGACGACGGCGGCGTACGCCGTGCAGGGCTTCGGGTTCGCGGTGGTGCTCACGAGCATCCCCGGATACAAGGACCGGCTCGGCATGGGCGACGACGTCGTCACGCTCGTCGTGCTGGGCGTGTGCGTCCTCGCCGGCCTGGGCAGCGCGCTGTCGGGCGTCGTGGCGGCCGTCCGCGGCGCGCGTGCCGCGGTCGTCGGCGGCCTGCTGCTCGCCGCGGCGGCGGTGGCGGGGATCGGTCTCGCGCCGTCGTGGCCCCTCTTCTTCGGGTCGATCGGCCTCTACGGGCTCGCGCTCGGCGCCGTCGACGCCGCGATGAACATGCTCGGGATCGACGTCGAGCGCGCGCACGGCCGCAGCCTGCTCGCGTCGTTCTACGCCGCGAACGCGGCCGGGGGAGTGCTCGGCGCGCTCGCGGTCTCGGGCGGCGCGCTGGCCGGTCTCGGCCAGCCGCTCGCGCTCCCGCTCGCGGCGCTGCTCGTCGCCGCGGGCGCGGCCTGGCTCGCGCTGCACCTGCCCGACGGCGGCCGTGCCGTCCCAGGTGCCGTCGCCCCGGACGCCGTGGTCCGGGATGCCGTGGTCAGCGATGCCGTGGTCCGAGACGCCGTCGTGCGGGACGCCTCGGCCGGCCCGGGCGCCGTGGCGACGTCCGGACCGGTGACGTGGGTCGCGGCGGGCACGATCGCGCTGCTCGGCGCGGGGATGCTCGCGTTCCCCGTCGCCGACTCCGCGGTGTCGAGCTGGAGCGCGACGTTCCTGCGCGACGTCCTCGCGGCGAGCGCGGCCGCCGCCCCGCTGGGGTACGCGGCGTACCAGGCGGCGCTCATCGTGTCGCGGCTCGTCGGGGACGGTCTCGTCGAGCGCCTCGGCCGGGTCCGGGTCGTGCGGCTGGGCGGCACGCTCGGCGCCCTGGGGTTCGTCGCGGTGGCGGCCGCCCCGGCCTGGCCCGTCGCCGTGCTCGGCCTCGCGGTGACCGGCCTCGGGCTCGGCGTCGTCGCGCCGCTCGCGTTCTCGGCGGTCGGGGACCGGGCCCGGGAGGCGGTCGCGTCGGGCCGGGCGGGAGCGGCGGGGGAGCCCGCCGCCGGGGTCGTGGCGACGGTCACCGACCGTGCGGTCGCGCGGCTCAACGTCTTCACCTACGCGGGCGCCGTGCTCGGCGGCGTGCTCACCGGCGTCTTCGCGACCGCCCACCACCTCCGTGTCGGCTTCGTCGTGCTGGCCGTCCTCGCCGCCGTCTCGGCGGTCCTCGCGAGCGCGTTCCGGCCCGCCCGCGTCGTCGCGGCGCCCGTGAGCGAGGCCACGCCGCCCGCGTGACGCCGGGGCCCGTCGTTGTCGGTGGCGTGTGATGGGATGGCCCGCGTGCTGACCCTCGCCACCGCCAACGTCAACGGAATCCGCGCCGCCTACCGCCGGGGGATGGACGCCTGGATCGCGTCCCGGACGCCCGACGTCCTGCTGCTCCAGGAGGTGCGCGCGCCCGACTCGGTCGTCAACGACCTGCTGGAGGGCTGGCACGTCGCCCACCAGGCGTGCGACATCAAGGGCCGCGCCGGGGTCGCGGTCGCGTCGCGCCTGCCGGTGTCCGCGGTCCGCGTCGGCCTCGGGGCCGGCGAGCCCGAGCCGCCGGTCGACACCGGCCGCTGGGTCGAGGCCGACCTGGAGCTGCCCGACGGCGGCCGTCTCACCGTGGTCTCGGCGTACATCCACTCGGGCACCGTGAGCCAGCCGGAGACGATGGTCGCGAAGTACGCCTACCTGGAGAAGGTCACGGCACGCCTGCGGGAGCTCGCGGCCACGGGCGAGAAGGTCGTCCTGGCGGGCGACCTCAACATCGCGCACCGCAACGTCGACATCAAGAACTGGAAGGGCAACCTCAAGAGCGCGGGGTTCCTCCCCGAGGAGCGCGCCTACGTCGACGTGTGGCTGGACCAGGTCGGGCTCGTGGACCTGGGCCGCGTCCACGGCGGCGAGGGCCCGGGCCCGTTCACCTGGTGGTCCTGGCGCGGGCGCGCGTTCGACAACGACTCGGGCTGGCGCATCGACTACCAGCTCGCGACGCCCTCCCTCGCGGAGCGCGCGGTCAAGGTCGAGGTCGACCGCGCGCCGTCGCACGAGGAGCGCTGGAGCGACCACGCGCCCCTCGTCGTCACCTACGACGTCTGAGCGGGACCGCTCAGGCGACCCGCTCGGCGGGCGCGGACGGCGTCGCGAGCAGGAAGCCCGGGGCGCCGAGCCCTTCGCGCTCGAACGCGGCGCGCACGGCGTCGGCGACGGCCTCGACCCGGTCCCCGCGCACGAGCGCGATCGCTGAGCCGCCGAACCCGCCGCCGGTCATCCGCGCACCGAGAGCGCCCGCGACGCGCGCCGCGTCGACCGCGACGTCGAGCTCGACGCTCGACACCTCGTAGTCGTCGCGCAACGACGCGTGCGACGCGTTCATCAGCGGCCCGACGGCGTCCGGCCGGCCCTCGCGCAGGAGCGCCACGAACGCGCGGACGCGGCCGATCTCGGTGACGACGTGGCGCACGCGGCGCCGCGCGACGTCGTCGGGCAGCGCGTCGAGCGCCCGGGCGAGCGCGGCCGCCGGGTCGTCGCTCGCGTCCACCGCGTCGGCGAGCTCGCGCAGCGAGCCGATCCCGAGCGTGCGGGCGGCGTCCTCGCACGTGGCGCGGCGCTGCGCGTACTGGCCGTCGACGAGCCGGTGCTCCGCCCGGGTGTCCACGACGAGCAGGGCGAGACCCGCGGCGTCGAGGTCGAACGGCACCTGCGTGGCGGACTCGACCGGGTCGAGCCCGGGACGGCAGTCGAGGAGGAGCGCGTGACCGGCCTGCGCGCGCAGCGCCGCCGACTGGTCCATGCCGCCCGTGGGCGCGCCCGCGATCTCGTTCTCGGCGCGGACGCTCGCCGTGGCGAGGACGGCGCGGCCCGCGTCGGTCGCCGCGAGGCCGAGCCCGGCGACGTCGTCGAGCGCGACGGCGACCGCGCACTCGAGGGCCGCGGACGACGAGAGCCCGGCGCCGAACGGGACGCTCGAGTCGACGGCCGCGTCGAACCCGGGGACGGCGGCGGGGTCTGCGCCCTGGGCGACGAGGTGTTCGCGCAGCGCCCAGGCCACGCCCGCGACGTACGAGCCCCAGCCGGCGACCTCGCCCGGGCCGACGTCCTCGAGGCGGGCCGTCCACGTCTCGCCGGGCGCCTGCGCGGACGCGAGGCGGACGAGCGAGTCGGTGCGCGGCCGCAGCGCGACGTAGGTGCGGTGGGGCAGCGCGACCGGCAGGCACAGGCCCGCGTTGTAGTCGGTGTGCTCCCCGATGAGGTTGACGCGCCCGGGCGCGGCCCACACGCGGACCTCCTCGCCGGGCTCGTCCGCGCCGAACGCCTCGGCGAGCACGGCACGGGCGCGCGCGGCGCCGTCGTCGTCCGACAGCGCGGGCACCCAGCCCCGGGCGGCGCTCGTCGGGGCGAGCTCCTGGAGCCGTGCGGCGATGCGCTCGGGCGTCGTGTCGCTGATCCACGCGCCCATGCCGGACTCCGAGCCCGCGAGGTACTTGAGCTTGCCGGGCGCGCGGAGCACGGAGAACACCTGCAGGTGCAGCCGCGCGAGGGTGACGTCGTCGGTGCCGCCGTCGGCGACCGAGCGGCCCTCGCGGGCCGGGGCCTGGTGCCACGCGGCGATGTACGGCAGGGCGATGGGCTCGCCGTCGGCCGTCTCGAAGAACCGGTCCAGGCGGCGCAGCAGCTCGAGGTAGGCGGTGGCCAGGTCGTCGCGCTCGGCGTCCGTGAGCGCGGGCAGGTCGGGGACGTCGCGCCGCGGCGCGAGGTGGACCTCGACGGGCCAGCGCGCCGCGTAGGGCACGTACGCGACCCAGTGCTCCGTCTCGAGGACCACGCGGCGGCCGTCCGCGAGCTCGGACTCGAGCACGTCGCGCAGCAGGCTGCGGCCGGTGCGGCGGTGGTGCTCGCGCGCCTGGTCGAGCAGCGTGCGCGTGCGCGGCGTCACGTACGGGTAGCCGTAGATCTGGCCGTGCGGGTGGTGCAGGGTGACGCCGATCTCCTGGCCGCGGTTCTCGAAGCAGAAGACCTGCTCGACCCCGGGCTGGGCGCCGAGAGCGGCGGTGCGGTCCGCCCACGCGTCGATGATCGTGCGCACCCGCTGCGGCGGGAGCGCGCCGAAGGAGGTGCGGTGGTCGCTCGAGAAGCACACGACCTCGCACCGGCCCGCCGCCGGGGCGTGGTGCTGGAGCGGCGCGTCCTCGACCACGGCGTCCGGGGCGCCCGGCACGCGCTGGAGCGACGGGAAGCGGTTCTCGAAGACGACGACGTCGTAGTCCGTGTCGGGCACCTCGCCGTCCGAGTACGCGCTGCCGGGCCGCGCGGGGCACAGCGGGCACGAGTCCGCGGCGGGCAGGAACGTGCGGTTCATCCGGTGCGCGGCGAGCGGGACCCAGTCGCCGGTGAGCGGGTCCCGGCGCATCTCCGGGCCGACGTACGGGTGCGGGGTCCCGTCCGGGCCCGGCACCGGGGCGAAGCGGTCCGGCAGCGGGCGCGGGTCGTCGAGCCGTCGCGTGCGCTCGCCCGAGACGTACGCGGGGGAGTCGTCGAAGTAGACGAGCTCGCGGCCGTCGGCGAGCCGGGTCGAGGTGCGGCGCAGGTGCGGGTTCATGCGTGGGGTGTTCCGATCGCGGTGCGTGGGGAGTGCGGGGAGCGGGGGACGAGGTCGCCGGTCAGGCGACGACGAGCTGCTCGACGAGGTCCTGGACGCGGGCGCGCTCGTCCTCGGCGAGCCCGGCGTCGGTGACGAGGACGTCCACGTCGGCGAACGTCGCGAAGACGCGCAGCCCCGTGGTGTGCCACTTCGTGTGGTCGGCGAGGACGACGGTGCGCCCGGCGGACTCGATGAGCGCGCGGTTCGTGGCGGCCTCGTCGAGGTTCGGCGTCGTGAGCCCGATCTCCGGGTCGACGCCGTGCGCCCCGACGAACGCGAGGTCGACGCGCAGCCCGGACAGCGCAGCCTCGGCGAGCGGACCGACGAGCGCGTCGGACGGCGTGCGGCTGCCGCCGGTGAGGATCGTCTCCAGGCGCGGGTCGTTCGCCCGGTGCAAGATCTCGGCGACCGGAAGGGAGTTCGTCACGACCGTCAGGGGGCGCAGCGCGGGATCCGCGGCGATGCGGGCGGCGAGCAGGTGGGTCGTCGTGCCGGCGCTCAGCGCGACCGACGCGTTCGCGGTGATGAGGCGGGCGGCGGCCGTCGCGATGGCCTCCTTCTCCGCGGCCTCGCGCGAGCTCTTCGCGGCGAACCCCGGCTCGTGCGCGGTCGTGTGCGGCGCGACGGCGCCGCCGTGCACCTTGCGAACCAGGCCCTGGTCGGCGAGCTCGACGAGGTCGCGCCGGATCGTCATGTCCGACACCCCGAGCTCCCGGGTCAGGTCGCCGATGCGGACCGCGCCGTGGTCCCGGATCTCCGCGAGGATGCGCTCCTGGCGCTGTGAGGCGAGCATGCGGACAGTATTGTCCACATCGTCGAGAAATCCAACACGATCGAACACGACCGAACATCGCTCGACCCGGCGACGAGGCCGGGCCGGCGGGTCAGTAGCGGATCGCGTCGATCACCTTCACGCGCACGGCGACGAGCGCCGGGAGGAGCCCGGCGAGCGCGCCGACCCCGACGGCCGCGAGCATCCCGGTCACGGCGGCCGAGAACGGGAAGCCGGGCGCGTCCTGGACGGCCGAGCCCATGAGCACGTCGAGCGGGACGTTGTGCAGCACGACGACCGCGACCGTCACGCCCAGCACGCCCGCGACGGTCGTCGCGACGACGCTCTCCATCATCACGGAGAAGAAGACGCGCCCCGAGCTCGCGCCGAAGCTGCGGCGGATCCCGATCTCGCGGATCCGGTACCGCACCGTGACGAGCGCGATGTTCACGAGCCCGAGCCCGCCGAGCAGCAGCGCGATCGCGCTCACGCCGAGCACGACCCACCGGATCGCGCCGTCGACGACCGTCGCCGACGGCGAGTCGGACCGGTAGACGTCGGCCTGGACGCCCTCGAGCGCTCCCGCCACGTCGCGGCGCACCGTCTCGACGAGCGCGTCGGACATGTCGTCGGGCACCCACAGCTCGAGCCGGGGCGGCCCCATCATCTCCAGCGACTCGGGCGTGACCCACGTCGACTGGGCGTCGACCAGCGCGTACGCGACCGGGTCCATGTCCGGCCAGTCGTCGGGGAAGGCCCCGACCACGGTCGCGACGACCGGGTTGTCCCCGCCGATCGTCACCGTCGGGTGCTCGGCCACGGTCACGCCGCCGAGCGCGTCGAGGAACGCCTGGTTGACGACGAGCGCGGGCGCGAGACGGTCCGCGTCCGCCTCGGTGAACCAGCGACCCGACGTCACCTGGAAGCGGTGCATCGTGGCCCAGTCGGGCTCCACCCCCGTCGTGGTGATCTCGCGCGTGCCGCCGGGGAACCGCACCGGTGCGGGCGCGTCGCGCAGCATCGAGGAGTAGCCGATGCCGTAGCGGTCGACGATCTCGTCGAACACCTGCTCGTACTCCTCCGCCGCGGGCATGACGCTCCCGCCGTCGCCCGTGGGCCATGCCGAGACCTGGAGCGTCGCGGGGCGACCGCCCCAGCGTTCGTTCTGCTCGGCCGAGACCTGGCGCAGCATCTCCCCGGCGGCCGAGATCGTGGTGATCGCGCAGACCGCGACGGCGACGCCGACGAGCGCGAGCAGCACCCGGACCTTGTGGACGCGCAGCTCGTCCCACGCCTCGAGGAGGGCGCCGACGACGCCGGTCATGCCGTCTCTCCCGCGTCGTGCCCGGTGCCGGCCGAGACGCTGGTCGAGCTGCCCGCCGGACCGCCGACCGAGGCTCCTGCCGGGGTGCGGGCGGCGAGCACCGGGCCGGTCCCGACGAGCGGGCGGGCCACGTGCTCGGCCTGGTGGTCGTGGCTCGTCCCGGGGTCGGTCCCGGGATCGTGGTCGGTGCTCGGCGCGGTGCCGAGCGCCCCGAGGGACCCGGCGCTGCGCGCGCTGATGGAGATCGGGGTGAGCACGCCGTCCGCGAGCCGGAACTGGCGGGCGGCGCGCGACGCGACGGCGAGGTCGTGCGTGATCGCGATGAGCGCGGACCCGTTCTCGCCGGCGATGGCGTCGAGCAGGTCCATGACCTCGCTCCCCGTGTCGACGTCGAGCGCTCCCGTGGGCTCGTCCGCGAGGATGACGCGCGGGACCCGCACGAGCGCACGCGCGATGGCGACGCGCTGCTGCTCGCCGCCGGAGAGCTTCTCCGGGGTCGTGTCGAGCCGGTCGCCGAGGCCGACCCGCTCGAGCATCTGGGCGGCCAGCGTGCGCCGCTGCCAGAACTGCCGTCCGCGCGCGTAGAGCAGCGGGGCGACGACGTTCTCGAGCGCGGTACGGCCCTGCAGCAGGTTGAACTGCTGGAACACGAACCCGAAGTCCGTGCCGCGGCGCCGCGCCCGGGCGCGGCCCGAGAGCCGGCCGATCGGGACGCCGTCGAGCAGGTAGTCCCCGCTCGTCGGGCTGTCGAGGAGGCCGAGGATGTTGAGCAGGGTCGACTTGCCCGTCCCCGAGCGCCCCACGATCGAGACGTGCTCGCCCGCGCCGACCGTGAGGTCGATGCCGCGCAGGATCTCGAGCTCGCGGTCGTCGGGGAGCAGCACCGAGCGGGTGACCCCGCTGAGCTCCAGGAGGCCCATCAGTACGAGGCCTCGCTGTCGTCCGTCATCATCATGTCGTCCATGACCGGCATGACGTCCTGGCCGGGCACGAACTCGAGGACCTCGTCGCCCTCGGCGAGTCCCTCGGTCACCTGGACGACCGCGCCGTCGGTGAGTCCGAGCGTCACGGTGCGCTCCTCGGGCTCGCCCTCCGCGCCGACGACCCACACCTTGCCCTGCTCGACGCGACCGAGGACCGCCGTCACGGGCACCACGAGGGCTCCCTCGACGGATCCCGCGGTGATCTCGAGCTCGGCGGCGAGCCCGGCGAAGACGGTGACGTCGCCCGGGACGGCGCACGTCACGCTCGCGGACGACGCACCGCCGGCCGGGTCGGGTGCGCCCTCCTCGTGCGCGTTCTCGGGGGCGGCGGCGGCGCCCATGCGGAGGTTCGTGCACACGAACGGCGCGGGGCCGCCGGTGACCGTGACGGTCGCCTCGCCGGGGATCTGGAGGAGCCGGAACTGCTGCTCGGCGACCATGCTGGCCGTGACCGAGAGCGTGCCGGGCGAGATGGTCGCGAAGTCGTCGCCGACGGCCACCTCCTGGTCCTTGAGCGCGGTGAACGTGGCGACCGTCCCGCCGATGGTGGCCTCGACGGTCTCGCGCGTGACCTTCGGTCGGCGCTCGGTGACCGTGACCTCGCCCGTCTCGGGGTCGGTCTCGGTGAGGGGCTCGCGGGGCTCCTCGAGGGTGACCTCGAGGAGGGACGCGCCCGCCTGGACCACGTCGCCCGGCTTGGCGAGCACCGCCGTGACCACCCCGCGCTGCGTCACCTTCTGCGGAGCGGCCGGGTCGGCGACGACCTGCCCGGTCAGCTTCACGGTGTTGGTGACGTCTCCCGTGGAGACGGCCACGCGGGGTTCCACGAGCTCGGCCGTGGGGAACGCGGGGTCGGTCGCGGGCTCGGGTGCCGAGCGGAACGCGATCACGGCGAGCAGGGCGGCGATCGCCGCCCAGATGACGATGCGGAGGGCGGGGAAGACGATCCGGCGGGTGATACCCACGTGCGGGCTCCTGGGACGACGGTGGCGGGACGGCGAGCGGGCGCTCCTGGCGGGGCCGACGACGGCCCGGCCCGAGGCTAGGGCGGCGACACGGACGGTGTCGTCATCCCTGGGGAGGAGTTCTGTCGCGGCTTCGTCACTGACGGGTCACCGACCGGTCAGGTCGACGTGACCACGTGGGGCGGGCGTGCGCTCCCGGCGGACAGCAGCGCTCTGCCCGGGCAACGGGGGCGGCGTCGCAGGTCAGGGGTATCGCGCGCGAGATGTGGGCAGGGCGGAGCGGCGGCGATGCCACGACACGATCCCCCTCACCGGCCCGACGGCCGTCCCCCCGGACGAGATGCGGGCGAGACTATACCGTGGCGCGCGGAAAAGACAGGAAAAGGACGGTGAAAGACCGGCTGACGTCCGCAGGCCGCGCGTCAGACGACGGTGACCCCGAGCGACCGCCCCGCGAGCCCGCGGGGCCGGCGCGCGAGACCCGCGGCGACGTCGCGCAGCGCGGCTGCGGCGGGGGAGCCCGGGTCGGAGAGCACGACCGGGGTGCCGCCGTCGCCCGCCTCGCGCAGCGACACGTCGAGCGGCACCTGGCCGAGGAGGGGGACGGTGGTCCCCGTGGCGCGCGACAGGTTCGCCGCGACGCGCTCGCCGCCGCCCGCGCCGAACACCTCGAGGCGCGACCCGTCGGGCTGCTCGAGCCACGACATGTTCTCGACGACGCCGACGACGCCCTGCTGGGTCTGCGTCGCGACCGACCCGGCGCGCTCGGCGACCTCCGCGGCGGCGACCTGCGGCGTCGTGACGACGACGATCTCGCTGCCGGGCAGGAGCTGCGCGACCGAGATCGCGATGTCGCCCGTGCCGGGCGGGAGATCGAGGAGCAGCACGTCGAGGTCGCCCCAGAACACGTCCGCGAGGAACTGCTGGAGCGCGCGGTGCAGCATCGGTCCGCGCCACACGACGGGCTGGCCCGGGGGCACGAACATGCCGATCGAGACGACCTTCACGCCGTGCGCGATCGGCGGCAGGAGCATGTTGTCCACGCGCGTGGGCTGCCGGTCGACGCCGAGCATGCGCGGGATGGAGAACCCGTAGATGTCGGCGTCGACGACGCCGACCTCGAGGCCCTGCGCGGCGAGCGCGACCGCGAGGTTCGCGGTGACCGACGACTTGCCCACCCCGCCCTTGCCCGACGCGATCGCGTACACCTTCGTCAGCGACCCGGGCTTGGCGAAGGGGATCTCGGGCTCGCCCACGCCGCCGCGCAGCATCGTGCGCAGCTCGGCGCGCTGCTCCGCGGTCATGACGCCGAGGTCGACCCGGACGTCCGCCACGCCGTCGACCGCGCGCACCGCGGCGTCGACGTCGCGCGCGAGCGTGTCGCGCATCGGGCACGTGGCGACCGTGAGGTCGACGCCCACCGTCACGACGGCGCCCGGCGCGCCGGGCTCGACGTCGACCGAGCGGATCATGCCGAGGTCCGTGACGGGGCGGCGGATCTCGGGGTCCAGGACCGTGGTGAGGGCCTGCCGGACGGCGTGCTCGAGCGGGTCTGCGGCGGGGTCGGGCATGCCCCCATCGTAGGCGCGGCCGGAGCCCGGTCGGCCGGGTCGGAGGTCCCGGACCGGACGTGAGCCCCGTCGCACGACGAGCGCCGCGGATCGGCGCTACCGTGCACGGATGGACGCCCTGGCCTCCCTCGCGCGGGACAGCGAGCTGTTCGGCGACGCCGTGCGCAGCGCCCCGCCCGACGCGCGCGTGCCCGCGTGCCCCGAGTGGACGGGCGCCGACCTGCTCTACCACCTCGCCGAGGTGCAGGACTTCTGGGCGCGCGTCGTCGGCGCGGCTCCCGGGGAGGGGGTCGACGGCGACGAGGTCGAGCCGCTCGCGCGGCCGGCGTCCGACGCCGAGCTGCCCGCGCTGCTCCAGCGCTCGACGAGCCGGCTCGTCGCGGCGCTCACCGGTCGCGACCCCGACGAGTCGTGCTGGTCGTGGCACGACGACGGCCGGCACGTCGGCTGGGTGCTGCGACGCCAGGCGCACGAGGCGCTCGTCCACCGCGCCGACGCGGAGCTCACGGCCGGGCGCGACGTCACGCCCGCCGACCCGGCCGTCGCGGCAGACGGGGTCGACGAGGTGCTGTCCGTCATGGTCGACGGGGTGCCCGGGTGGGGCGTCTTCACGCCCGACGGCGCGACGGTCTCCGTCGTCGTCGACGGGCCGGGGGAGCGGCCGCGGAGCTGGGAGCTCGCGTTCGGCCGCTTCACGGGGACCGGTCCGGAGTCGGGGGCGGCGTACGACCTCGACGTCGCCCAGCTCGTCGACCTGCCCGGCTCGACGACGACGCAGGTCTCCGGCCCGGCCTGGGCGCTCGACCTGTGGCTGTGGGGCCGGGGCCCGGCGGACGGGCTCGCCGTCGCGGGTGACCCCGCCCTCGCCGAGCGGCTGCGCCGGGTCGCGGCGGAGGGCACGCAGTAGGGCCCCGAGGTCAGCGGTCGGCGACCTCGTCGTCGGGCTGACGCGCCGCCTTCTCCTCCAGCTCCTCGAGCAGGTTGCGGATCTCGGACCGCACGAAGTCGCGCGTGGCGACCTCGCTCAGCGCGATGCGCAGCGCGGCCATCTCGCGCGCGAGGTACTCGGTGTCCGCGAGGTTGCGCTCCGCGCGCTGGCGGTCCTGCTCGGCGGTGACGCGGTCGCGGTCGTCCTGCCGGTTCTGCGCGAGCAGGATGAGCGGCGCGGCGTACGACGCCTGGAGCGAGAGCATGAGCGTGAGCGCGGTGAACCCGAACTCGGCCGAGTCGAACCGCAGCCCCTCCGGGCCCCACGAGTTCCACGCGATCCACAGCGCGCAGAAGACGGTGAGGTAGACGAGGAACCGCGGGGTGCCGAGGAAGCGCGCGATGCCCTCGGTCGAGCGGCCGACGGCGTCCTGGTCGACCCTGACCCGCGGGAAGAACGTGCGGCGCGCGGTCTTCGGGGTGTCGAGGCGGTCAGCCACGGACCACCCCCGCGGCGCCGGAACGTCCCGTCGAGGCGGGGCGGACCCGGCCGGAGGCGACCGCGGCACGCGCGGCGCCGGTGTCGACGTCGTCGTCGGTCTCGCGCCAGTCGTCGGGCAGCATGTGGTCGAGCACGTCGTCCACGCTGATCGCGCCGAGCAGGCGTTTCTCCGCGTCGAGCACGGGCACGCACAGCAGGTCGTAGGTCGCGAGGATGCGGGTCACGCGCCCGAGCGGCGCGTCGGGCGTGACGCCCTCGACGTCGGAGTCGAGCACCGAGCCGACGGCCGCGTGCGGGGGCTCGCGCAGCAGGCGCTGGAAGTGCGCGACGCCGAGGAACCGGCCCGTGGGCGTCTCGAGCGGCGGGCGCGCGACGAACACCATCGACGCGAGCGCGGGCGCGAGGTCCTTGCGGCGGATCTGCGCGAGCGCGGTCGCGATGGTGGTCTCCGGGCCGAGCACGACCGGGTCGGACGTCATGAGCCCGCCCGCGGTGTCCTCGGCGTATGACAGGAGACGGCGCACGTCGCGCGCCTCGTCGGGCTCCATGAGCTCGAGGAGCTGGGCGGCCTGGGCCTCCGGGAGCTCGTGCAGCAGGTCGGCCGCGTCGTCGGGCTGCATCGCCTCGAGGACGTCGGCGGCGCGGTCCGTGTCGAGCCCGGAGAGGATCGCGACCTGGTCGTCCTCGGGCAGCTCCTCCAGCACGTCGGCGAGCCGCTCGTTGTCGAGCGCGCCCGCGACCTCGAGCCGGCGCGTGTCGCCGAGGTCGTGGATGACGTCGGCGAGGTCGGCGGGCTTGAGGTCGTCGTAGGCCGCGAGGAGCATCGCGGCGCCCTGCGCCTCGGTGCTCCCGGCGAGCCCGGTCACGGCGTCGACGTCGACGACGAGCGCGTCGCCCCGTCGGCGCAGCCCGAGCGTCCCCTTGTGCTGCGCCTGCCGGCGCACGTACAGCTTGGTGACGAGCCAGTCGCCGGTGCGCTGGCGCTCGATCGCCAGGTCCTCGACCGTCGCCGAGCCCGACCCGTCGACGAACTGCACCGTGCGCTCCAGGAGCTCGCTCACGGCGAGCGTCTCCATCGCGCGCTGCTCGAACCGGCGCATGTTGACGAGCCCGGTGGAGATGACCTGGCCCGCGTCGATGCTCGTCACGCGCGTCAGGGGCAGAAAGACCCGACGCCGGCCGGGCACCTCGACGACCAGGCCCACCGCGCGCGGGGCTCCCTTGGGCCGGATGAGCACGACGACGTCCCGCACCCGCCCGACCTGGTCGCCGATGGGGTCGAACACGCTGGTCCCGGCCAGGCGCGCGACGAAGACGGTGGTGGCTGCACTCACGCCGCCAGCCTACGCACGCGCCCCCGTCGCCGCGCTCCGTCCCGGCAGGTGGCGGGCGTCACCGGTCGCCTCCCGGCCGTCGGTCGCGGGCCGGGCGACGGGACGGCCCTCGCGCGCTCCGCCCGGGTAGGACAGACTGGGCGAATGAGCATGTCACGCCCGGGCGCCGTCCCCCGTGTCCCCACCCCGCCGCGCGGCGAGGAGGTGGCGTCGTACGCGACCTACCTCGAGGCGCAGAAGGCGGTCGACTTCCTCTCGGACAACAAGTTCGCGGTCGAGCTCGTGACGATCGTCGGCACCGACCTCAAGATGGTCGAGCGCGTGACGGGCCGTCTCACCTACGGTCGCGTCGCGATCGCGGGTGCCGCGTCCGGCGCGTGGTTCGGCCTCTTCGTCGGCCTGCTGCTCTTCATGTTCTCCGGCCAGGGCGGGTTCGTGCTCACCGCCGTCGGGATCGGCGCCGGGTTCGGCCTGCTCTTCTCGGTGCTGTCGTACGCGCTGACGCAGGGCAAGCGCGACTTCACGTCGCAGAGCCAGATCGTCGCCTCGTCCTACGGCATCCTCTGCGCGCCCGAGCGGGCGGGCGAGGCGCGCCAGCTCCTGGGCCGCATGCCCGAGGGCGCGGGCGGTGTCCGCGGGCCCGCCGCCCCGGCCAACCCCGGCTGGGGCACCCCCGGCACCCCACCCCCCGCCGCTCCGCACGCGCCGGCCCCGGAGCCCTCGGCGGGCGTCCCCGCGCCGACCCCTCCGGCGGCGCCCCCGACCCGCACGCCCGACCCGCGCTGGACGACGCCGTCGGGCGAGCCGCGCTACGGCGCGATGCGCCCGACGTCGGACCAGCCGACCGACGCGCCCGCGCCCGACGCCGCACCCGGGCAGGCACCCGCACCCGGCGCGCACCCCGACCAGCCCGAGCGCCCGGCCTGACGCACCGCTCCCGGGGCGTCCGGGACGTCTCTCGGAGCAGACGACGAGGGCCGGCCGTCGGACGTCGTCGTCCGTCGGCCGGCCCTCGGCGGAAGCGCCGCTAGCGCTTCCGCGACTTCACTGCGGTCTCGGCAGCCCTCTCGCGCTTCTGGGCGCGCTTCTCCTTGATGGACATCGACGCTTCCTTCTTGATGCTCTTCGCCACGTGAGTTCACCTCCCCTCACCGGTGGATGAACGGGCCACCATAGCCCAGTTCCTCCGCCGGTGAGCCGGGCCCGCTCAGCCGCGCAGCCGCGCCATCCAGGCCTCGACGTCCTCGGGCCGACGGGGGAGCGCGGCCGACAGGTTCTCGTTGCCGTCGGCGGTGACGAGGACGTCGTCCTCGATGCGGACGCCGATCCCGCGGTACTCCGCCGGGACGGCCAGGTCGTCCGCCTTGAAGTACAGCCCCGGCTCGATCGTGAAGACCATGCCCGGCTCGAGCACCCCGTCGAGGTAGAGCTCGCGGCGCGCCTGCGCGCAGTCGTGCACGTCGAGGCCGAGGTGGTGGCTCGTGCCGTGCACCATCCAGCGGCGGTGCTGCTGGCCCTCGGGCGAGAGCGACTCGGCGGCGCTCACCGGGAGCAGGCCCCACTCCTCCAGGCGCGCGGCGATGACCTCCATCGCGGCGGCGTGCACGTCGCGGAAGCGCGCGCCCGGCACCGCGACCGCGAACGCGGCGTCCGCGGCGTCGAGCACGGCCTGGTACACGCGGCGCTGGACGTCGGTGAACTCGCCGTCGACGGGCAGCGTGCGCGTCACGTCGGCCGTGTAGAGCGCGTCGACCTCGACGCCCGCGTCGAGCAGCACGAGCTCGCCGGTCCGCACGACGCCGTCGTTGCGGATCCAGTGCAGCGTCGTCGCGTGCTCGCCGGCCGCGGCGATCGTCTCGTAGCCGACGGTGTTGCCCTCGAGGCGCGCGTGGGCGTCGAACGTCGTCTCGATGACGCGCTCGCCGCGGCGGTGCCCGACGGCGCGCGGCAGGCTCCGCACGACCTCCTCGAAGCCCGCGATCGTCGCCGCGACGGCCTCGCGCATCTGCTCGACCTCGTGCGCGTCCTTGACCAGGCGCAGCTCGGAGACGGCCTCGACGAGCGCGGCGTCCGTGCGGCGGTACGCGGCCTCGGCGCGCGCGAGCCACTCGGCCTCGGAGAGCTGCTGGTCCTCGGCGGACGCGGCCGCCTCGACGTCGTCGACGCCCGCCTCCGCGCGGATCGCCTCGACGAGCGCCTCCACGGCCTCGTCCGCGCCTGCCACGACGAGGAGCGTCACCCCGCCGGCGCCGACGTCCTTCGCGAGCGCGTCGCGCAGCTCGTCGACGTGCCGCGCCTCCACGCCGGTCGCGGTCGTGACGTCGTCGAGCGACGGGCGGGCGCCGACCCAGAACTCGCCGTACCGCGCGTCCGCGTAGAACTCCTCCGTGTCGCGTGCGGCGAGCGGGCGGACGTACAGCACGGCGTGGTGGTCGGACCCGGCGTCCCCGGTGCCCGGCTCCACGGGGTGCAGCACGAGCACCGCGTCGGGCTCCTGGTCCGTGCCGTAGCCGGTGAGGTGCGCGAACGCCGAGTGCGGGCGGAAGCGGTAGTCCGTGTCGTTCGACCGCGTCTTCAGCGGGCCGGCGGGCACGACGAGGCGCGCGCCCGGGAACCGGGCCGACAGCGCGGCGCGGCGCGCGACGGTGAACGGCGCGGCCGGCAGCGGCTCGACGTCGAGCGCGGCGCGCGGCGCCCAGCCGCTCGTGATGAAGGCCTTGAACGCGTCGGAGTCCGGGCGCTGGGAGCGGTTGCTCCCGCGCGCGGCCAGGTCCTGGGTCTCGCCGGGGCCGGCGTGCTCGGTGGCCTGGTCGGGCGTCTCGGACAGGGGCGCGGGCGTGACGGGGGTGGCGTCGGTCATGCCCCCAGTCTCGCACCGCGCACGCGGCCGAAGTCCGCGAGCGCGCGCCCGAGCACGCGGTTGAAGGCCTCGGGGGCCTCGCTGTTGACGTCGTGGCCGGCGTGCGGCACGACGACGAGCGCCGCGTCCGCGGCCGCGGCCAGGTAGCGCTGCTCGTCGAGGCGCATGTGGTCGCGCGCGCCGTTGACGAGCCACACCGGGACGTCGACGTCGCGCACGTGGGCGAGCCACGAGCGGCCCGCGAGCTGGGTGAGCGCGTCGGTGACGACGTGCCAGCCCGGCGCGACCGGCGTCGGCGGCCCGGCGTCGGCCGGCCCGGCCAGCGCGTACGACGACGCGGCACCGCCCGGCAGGCCGCGCCCGCCGCGGGCGATCGTGCCCCACGCGGTCGCGGTCGTGCGCGCGGCCCAGCGCGCGCCGCGGCCGACGGCGCCGCCCCCGGCGACGACGAGGCGCGCGACGTCGCGGTACAGCGCGACGGGCTTGCCCTTGGGGTCGGACGTGCAGGCCGCGGCCACCACGCCCGCGAGGTTCGCGGGGCGTCGGGCCGCCCAGGCGAGCGACGTGTAGCCGCCGAGCGAGAGGCCGACGAGCGCGACCCGGCGGTCGGGGCCGAACGACGCGGCCGCCTCGTCGAGCACCTCGAAGGAGCGGTCGAGCGTGAAGCGCTCGTGCGCGCGGGCGCCGTGCGCGGGCAGGTCGACCGCGACGGCCTCGTGGCCGAGGGCGCGCACGTGCTCGACCTGGTGGTCCCAGATCGCGCCCGAGGTGCGCATGCCGTGGACGAAGACCACCGCGGGCGGGGCCTGCGCAGGGTCGGGGGACACCGGCGTCGAAGGGGTCGAGGGGGAGGTCGGGGCGAGGGCTGCCGTGGGGGGCGTCGTGAGGGTCATCGCTCCCGACTCTGGCACCCCAGCCTGAGACGACCGTGGGGAGGGGCCGCGCCCCGTGTGGACATCGTGTGGGGGTCCCGTGCCGCCGCCTCGGTGCGTCGTCACTATCCTGGTCCCCGTGCGCATCGACCTCCACACCCACTCGACGGCGTCCGACGGCACGGACGCGCCGGGGGCGGTCGTCGAGGCGGCCGCCGCGGCCGGGCTCGACGTCGTCGCGCTCACCGACCACGACACGACGGCGGGCTGGGCGCAGGCGACGGACGCGGCGCTCGCGCACGGGGTCGCGCTCGTGCGCGGCGCGGAGATCTCGGCCCGCTCCGGCGGCATCAGCGTGCACGTGCTGTCCTACCTGCACGACCCGGCGCACGCCGCCCTCCTCGCCGAGCTGGACCGCACGCGCGACGCGCGCACGAGCCGGGCCCGGCGGATGGTCGACCTCATCGCCGAGGACTACCCGATCACGTGGGAGGATGTGCTCGCCCAGACCGTCGCGGGGACGACGATCGGGCGACCGCACATCGCCGACGCGCTCGTCGCGGCCGGGCTCGCGCCCGACCGCTCCGCCGCGTTCGCGACCATCCTCGCCACGGACACCCCGTACTACGTGCCCCACTACGCGCCCGACGCCGTCGTGGCCGTGCGCGGGATCCGCGCCGCGGGCGGCGTGCCCGTCTTCGCCCACCCGGGCGCGGACGGTCGCGGCCGCGTCGTGGCCGACGCCGTGATCGAGGAGATGGCCGAGGCGGGGCTCGCCGGGCTCGAGGTGTTCCACCGCGACCACGACGAGCGTCAGCGCGCGCGGCTCGAGGACCTGGCCCGGACCCTGGGCCTGTTCGTCACCGGGTCGAGCGACTACCACGGGGCCGGCAAACCGAACCGGCTCGGGGAGAACACGACAGCACCGACCGTGCTGGAGCAGATCGAGGAGCTGGGACAGTTGGACGTGATCCGATGATCGGACGATGAGCGAGTTCTTCGACGTCCGGCTCTTCACGGAGGTCTTCGTCACCCTGTTCGTCATCATGGACCCGCCCGGCACGGTGCCGGTGTTCCTGGGCCTGACGAGCGCGATGGGCGCCAAGCAGCGCAACCAGGCGGCGCGCACCGCGATCCTCGTGGCGTTCGGCGTGATCGTCGCGTTCGCGGTGTTCGGCCAGCAGATCCTCAACTACATGCACATCTCGCTGCCCGCGCTCCAGACGGCGGGCGGCCTGCTGCTGCTCCTCGTGGCGATGGAGCTCCTCACCGGCAAGATGGAGGAGCCGCAGCCGTCGGGCAACAAGGGCGTCAACGTCGCGCTCGTGCCGCTCGGGACGCCGCTGCTCGCCGGCCCGGGCGCGATCGTCGCGACGATGGTCTTCGTGCAGCGCGCGGGGGAGCGCGGCGGGGGCGTCGCCGAGTGGGTCGCCATCGCGGCGGGCGTCGTCGCTGTGCACGTGTGCCTGTGGCTCTCGATGCGCTTCGCGAACGTCATCAACCGCGTCCTCGGCGACTCGGGCACGATCCTCGTGACCCGCATCGCCGGTCTGCTGCTCGCAGCCATCGCCGTGCAGCTCGTCGCCGACGCCGTGATCGAGTTCGTCCAGACCGCCTGACCGCGTCCCGCCGTCGGAGGCGACCGGCGTCCGGGGGCGGGTCCCCCGGACGCCGGTCGCGTGCGCGGCCGTGGCCCGCTCGTCAGGGCCAGTACGCGTCGAAGCTCCGGGAGAACTCGCCGCCGTTGAAGCGGTCCCAGTTGATCGACCACGTCATGAGGCCGCGCAGCCCCGGCCAGCGCCCGTGGGCCCGGTACGACCCGCAGCCCGTGCCCTTCGTGAGGCAGTCCAGGGCCTGGGCGACCTGCGCGGGCGGGGTGTGGCCGTTGCCCGCCTGCGTGCTGGCCGGCAGGCCGATCGCGACCTGGTCGGGGCGCAGCGGGGGGAACATCTTCGTCGTGTCGCGCGCGACCGGGAAGCCGGTGAGCAGCATGTCGGTCAGTGCGACGTGGAAGTCCGCGCCGCCCATCGAGTGGTACTGGTCGTCGAGCCCCATGATCGGCCCCGAGTTGTAGTGCTGGACGTGGAGCAGCGTCAGGTCGTCGCGCAGGGCGTGGATGACCGGCAGATAGGCGCCGCAGCGCGGGTCCTGGCCACCCCACGGGCCGGAGCCGTAGAACTGGTAGCCGTTCTGGACGAAGAAGGTCTCCGGCGCCATCGTCAGCACGAAGTCGTCGCCGTACCGCGCCGTGAGCGACTTGAGCGCGGAGATGAGGTTGACGATCACGGGGGTGGTCGGGGAGCGGAAGTCCGTGTCTCCCGGGTTCAGGTACAGGGAGTGCCCCTCGAAGTCGATGTCGACCCCGTCCAGCCCGTAGGTGTCGATGATCGAGCTCACGGAGGCGACGAACGCGTCCCGCGCGGCGGTCGTCGTGAGCTGGACCTGGCCGTTCTGCCCGCCGATCGACAGGAGCACCTTCTTCCCGGCCGCGCGCTTGGCGGCGACGGCGGCCTTGAACTCCGCGACCGACTCCACGTTCGGGCACTCGGTCCGCGGGCAGAGGCTGAACCGGATGTCGCCGGACGTGACGCTCGTCGGCTCGCCGAACGCGAGGTTGATGACGTCCCACGAGTCCGGGACGTCCGCCATCCGGACGTAGCCCGAGCCGTTGGCGAACGACGTGTGCAGGTAGCCGACGAGCGCGTGCGCCGGCAGCCCGGCGCCGGGTCCGCCCCCGGTGCCGCCGGTCGCCGTGGTGACGGCGACGGCGGCGGAGCGGGGCGACTCGCCCGCGCCGTTGGTCGCGGTGACCTGGAAGGAGTAGGCGGTGGCGGCGGTGAGCCCGGAGACGGTGGTGGACGGGGCCGTGGTCGTGGCGACGCGCGTGCCGTCGCGGTAGACGGCGTAGCCGGTGGCGCCGGCGACGGCGCCCCAGGTGAGGGGCACGCTGGTGGCGGTGGGCGTCCCGGCGGTGAGGCCGGTCGGGGTCGCGGGCGGCTGCGCCGCGCCGCCGCCCGGGCCCACGAGGCTGACGTCGTCGACGACGTAGGCCGGCTGGCCGTACCAGCCGTGCACGAAGACGGTCGCGGACGTCGCCGTCGCGGTCGTCGTGAAGGTCACGCTGAGCCGCTGCCAGGTCGCGGCCGAGGGCGTCCAGGTAGTGACGTCCTGCGCCGTCGCGCCGCTCGCCCCGAGGTACGCGTAGGAGCCCTGGACCCACGCGCTGAGCGTGTAGGTCGAGGAGGGCCGGACGGCGACGGTCTGCGAGCAGCGCGCGGTGTCGGTCCCGGCGGGCGTGGCCCGGAGCGCCCCGCTGCCGGTGCGGACCGGGCTCGTGACCTGCTGCCCCGTGGAGCCGGAGCAGGTCCACCCGGACAGTCCGGACTCGAACCCGCCGTTGACGGCGAGCTCGGTGTCCGCGGCCGCGGCGGTCGTGGTGCCGGTGAGGAGCGTCCCGACGAGCGTGGCGGAGGCGACGAGGGCGAGGAGGCTGCGCAGTCGTCGGCGTCGTGACGGGGTGGGGTCCATGGTGGTCTCGCTTTCGTCGTCGAAGGAGCGGTCCTGTCGCAAGGTCCTCGCGGTGCCGCGCGCTGGTCAACCCCCGTACGCGAGACCCCGTACGCCCCGTCTCGTCACCGAGCCAAACAGGGGATGTTAGGTTCTTTCGGTGGACCAGCCGATCATCCCTCCCCGCAAGGTGTCGGAGCTCGTCGTCGAACGGCTCATGCAGCGCGTCGAGCGCGGGGAGTGGCCCGTCGGCACCCGCATCCCGGCCGAGCCGGAGCTCGTCGCCGAGCTCGGCGTCGGGCGCAACACCGTGCGTGAGGCCGTGCGCGCGCTCGAGCACGCCGGGATCCTCGAGCCGCGGCGCGGCGACGGCACCTACGTGCGCGCGGCCGACGGGCTCGACGCCGCCCTGACCCGGCGGGCCCGCACCACGGACGCGCTCCACGTGCTCGAGGTGCGGGAGATCCTCGAGCGCGGCGCGGCGCGTGCCGCCGCCGGGCAGGCCGACGCCGACGCGCTCCACCGCCTCGACGCGGCGCTCGCCGCCCAGGTCGCGGCGCGCGACGGGGACGAGCAGGCCTTCCAGGCCGCCGACGTCGCCTTCCACGGCGAGGTCGTGCGCGCCGCGGGCAACCCGCTGCTCGCCGACCTCTACGACGGGCTCGACCACGCGCTCGTCCGCACGCTCCCGGCCGGCGGGCAGCGTCGGCACCACCGCGACGTCCCCGGTCACGCGGAGGTCGTCGCGGCGGTCCGGGCGGGTGACGCCGAGGCGGCCGAGGCCGCCGTCGTCGCGACGATCGACGCCGTGCGGGCGCAGCTCGTCGAGGCCGCCGCGGACGGTCCCGGCCGCGCCGACGCCGACGCCGGCGAGGTCGAGGCGTGAGCGGGCTGCGCCGTCCGCTGGGGCTGGCCGCCGTCGTCGCGATCGTCCTCGCGGCGCTCAACCTCCGGCCGGCCGTCGTCGCGATCTCGCCCGTGCTCGGCGAGATCCGCACGGACCTGGGCCTCAGCGCGACGGCGGCGGGCGTGCTCACGACGCTCCCCGTCCTGTGCTTCGGGCTCCTCGCGCCGCTCGCGCCCGTGCTCGCGCGGCGCTGGGGGCTCGAGCGCGCGCTCTTCGTGAGCCTCGTGCTGCTGTGCGTCGGCTTCGGGCTGCGCCTCGTGCCCTCGACCGCGGGGCTGTTCGCCGGGACGGTCGTCGCGGGGTGCGCGATCGGGCTCGGGAACGTGCTGCTGCCCGCGCTCATCAAGCGCGACTTCGCCGACCGCATCGGTCTCATGACCGGCCTCTACTCGATGGCGCTCTCCGGCGGGGCGGCGCTCGCGGCGGGCCTGACCCTGCCGGTCGCGTCCGCGGCCGGTCTCGACTGGCGTGGTGCGCTCGCGACCTGGGGCGTCCTCGCCGTGCTCGGGGCGATCGTCTGGGTGCCGCGCGCGCTGCGGCCCGACCCCGCCGGCACGGTGACGTTCGGACCCGGCACGGGACCGGCCGCCGCTCGGTCGGCGGTGTGGCGTTCCCCGCTCGCCTGGGCGGTCACCGTCGTCATGGGCATGCAGTCGCTGTCGTTCTACGCGGTCAACGCCTGGCTGCCCGAGATCATGGTCGCGCTCGGCCGGACGCCGGAGGCGGGGGGCTGGCTCCTCGCGCTGTGCAACCTCGCGGGGATCGTCGGCTCGTTCGTGACCCCGGTCCTCGCCGGGCGCATGCCGCGCCAGCGCGGCATCGGCCTCGTGCTCGTGGTCCTCGTCGGCTCGGGGCTGCTCGGGCTCGCCGTCGCGCCCGGCGCAGCGGCGCTCTGGGTCGTGCTCGTCGGCCTCGGGCAGGGCGGCGGGATCAGCCTCGCGCTCACCCTCATGGCGCTGCGGGCGCGCGACGCGGCGCACACGTCCGAGCTCTCCGGCATGGCGCAGAGCGCCGGCTACCTGCTCGCCGCGACCGGCCCGCTCGGCCTCGGGCTCGCGCACGACGTCACCGGCGCGTGGACCCTCCCGCTCCTGCTCCTCGTCGCCGCGGCGGCCGTCCAGGGCGTCGCGGTGTGGTTCGCCGGGCGCGACGCGCACGTGCACTGACCCCGGACGCGACGGACCCCGGGTCGCGTCCCCACGGTCTGGTGACCGTGGGCGCGCGACCCGGGGTCCGGCGTCGGGCCGTGGAGCGGCTACTCGGCGGGCTGGGCGGTCGCCTCGGCGCCGCCGCCCTGCTGCTCGACCGGGCGGCCGCCGCGCGTGCGGCGACGGCTGCGGGACCGACGGCGGCGCTCGCCGCTCTCGGTCGCCGGGGCGCCCTCGGACGCCTCGGTGCGCTCGCCCTCGGCACGAGCGCCCGTGCGCTCGGTCTCGCCGCGACGACCGCCCGAGCGGCCCTGACCCCCGGACCGGCCCCGCTCGCCCTCGGAGCGGCCACGACCGCCGTCGGACCGGCCGCCCTGGCGCCCGCGCGACCCGCCCGCGGGCGTGTGCCGCTTGCCGGTCTCGCCGAGGTCCTCGATCTCCTCCGCCTCGAGCCCCGCGAGCGTGCGCCGCTCCTTGGGGAGGCGGCCCTTCGTGCCCTCGGGGATGTGCAGGTCGGTGTACAGGTGCGGCGAGCTCGAGTACGTCTCGACCGGCTCGGGGATGCCGAGGTCGAGGGCCTTGTCGATGAGCGACCAGCGGGGGATGTCGTCCCAGTCGACGAACGTCACCGCGGTGCCCTTGTTGCCCGCGCGACCGGTGCGGCCGGTGCGGTGCAGGTACGTCTTCTCGTCCTCGGGGCACTGGTAGTTCACGACGTGCGTGACGTCCTCGACGTCGATGCCGCGCGCCGCGACGTCGGTCGCGACGAGCACGTCGATCTTGCCGTTGCGGAACGCGCGCAGCGCCTGCTCGCGCGCCCCCTGGCCCAGGTCGCCGTGGATCGAGCCGGCCGCGAAGCCGCGGTCGACGAGCTCGTCCGCGACCTTCGCCGCGGTCCGCTTGGTCCGCGCGAACACGATCGTGCGCCCGCGGCCCTCGGCCTGGAGGATGCGCGCGAGCATCTCGACCTTGTCGAGCGCGTGCGCGCGGTAGACGACCTGCTCGATGTTCTTGACCGTCTGGCCGCCGTCGTCCGGGTCGTTCGCGCGGATGTGCGTCGGCTGCTTCATGTAGCGGCGCGCCATCGAGACGACGGCGCCCGGCATGGTCGCCGAGAAGAGCATCGTGTGCCGCTGCGCAGGCGTGCGCGCCAGGATCTTCTCGACGTCGGGGAGGAACCCGAGGTCGAGCATCTCGTCCGCCTCGTCGAGGACCACGGTCGCGGCGCGCGTGAGGTTGAGGTGGCCCTGGTTCATCAGGTCGATCATGCGGCCGGGCGTCCCGACGACGACCTCGACGCCGCGCGTCAGCGCCTCGACCTGCGGCTCGTAGGCGCGACCGCCGTACAGCTGGACGATGCGCACCGAGCGGCGCTTCGAGGCCGTGGTGAGGTCGTTCGCGACCTGGACGGCGAGCTCGCGCGTCGGGACGACGACGAGCGCCTGCGGTTTGCCGGGGGAGGGCAGCTCGTCGAAGCCGGGCTCGCCCGGGGCGACGACGCGGTGCAGGAGCGGCACGCCGAAGCCGAGGGTCTTGCCGGTGCCGGTCTTGGCCTGGCCGATGATGTCGTGGCCGGACATGGCGACGGGGAGCGTCATCGCCTGGATGGGGAAGGGCTGGACGATGCCCGCGTCGGAGAGCGCGTCGACGATCTCCTGGCGCACGCCGAAGTCCGCGAAGGTCGTGTTGTCCGCGTGGACGCTCGCGGCGACGGACGTCGCGTCCGCGCTCACGTCCGGCGTCGCGTCGGTGGTGGTGGCGTCTGTGGTGGTCACTGGTGCCTCTGTCTCGTTCGGGCACGCGCGACCGTCGGCGGGCCCGTCGGGGCCCGGAGCCGGGGAGGTTCCCGGTCGCGGTCGTGCGCACCTCGTGGCCGGCAGCCGATCGTGGGATGTCGTGGCCAGGCCCGCGCTGCGGACCGTGCCGTGCCGTCGTCGTACGCGTGACGAGCGTGAGGTCTGGACGACCGGGCAACCGATGTACGTCGGCCATGATATCGGAGAACTATCCTGGCCCGATGAGCGACGCCGAGCACGCGAGCCCCACGACCCTGCCCCCGGCGGACCACACCGACGCGGTGGAGCTGCTCGGCCTCGTCGCGTACACCGAGCTCGCGAGCTTCGGGCGCCTCGCGGGCGACGCCGCGCACGCGCCCACGCTGCGCCAGCGCCAGGCCCTGTCCCGCCTCGCGGCCGCGATGCTCGACCGGCAGGAGCGCGTGCTCGTGCGCGTCGAGGAGCTGGGCGGCGACCCGGCGGACTGCATGAGCCCGTTCGACGGCCTGTTCGACGACTTCGACGCGCGCACGAAGCCGAGCACGTGGTGGGAGGGCATCCTCAAGGGCTACGTGGGCCAGGGCGTCGCGGACGACTTCTGCCTCCTCGCGGCACAGGGTCTCGACGAGCGCTCGCGCGACGTCGTCGTGGAGGCGCTCACGCACGACACCCCGTCGCAGCGCTACGCCCCGGTCATCGCCGAGGTCGCCGCCGAGGATCCGGTGCTCGCGTCGCGCCTCGCGCTGTGGGGTCGGCGCCTCGTCGGGGAGGCGCTCGGCGTCGTCGGCGACGTGCTGTCCAGGCGTCCCGCGCTCGCCCGGCTCGTGGCGGCGGGGGCCGAGCCGGTCGCCGCCGGCGGCGGGAGCGGGCCCGCGCCCGCGACGCAGTCCTGGGTGTTCGCGCGCCTCACGGCGGAGCACTCCCGGCGGATGGACCGCCTGGGCCTCGCGGCATGACGAAGCCGCCGCCGCGCCCGGGGGCGCGACGGCGGCACGTGACGGTCGGGGCCCCGAGGGTCGCCCGACGCTCGGACCTGCAGGCTCAGAGCGAGCCGAAGCCGACCCGGCGCTGCTCCTCGGTGCCGATCTCGACGTAGCCGAGCGACGCCGTCGGGACGATCACGCGGCGACCGCGCGAGTCGGTGAGCTCGAGGGCGGGGGCGCCGCCGAGCGCGTCGGCGACCGCCGTGGCCACGGCCTCGGCGGTCAGGTCCGTGTCGACGACGATCTCACGGGCCAGGTTCTGCACACCGATCGTGACTTCCACTCAGCTCTCCTCACAGCGGCTGCGCCAGGCGCAGCGACGACGGGCCTCGGGCCGCCGGCGGGCGTCCCACCGGCGACAACGCGATCGATAGTAGTCAGATTCCCGTCGCCGACCCGCCGGGCGCGCTGGGGGCGCCCGACAGCGGCCGCCGCAGCATGCCGCGCACCCCGCGCCACACGAGGCGCGGCACGAGCCGGGTGACGTCGTCGGCCGTCGCGCCGCCGTCCGGGCGTACGACCTCCGTCGCGGCGGCCCGCCCGACGGCGGTGCACGTCCGGGCGACGACGAGCGCCTCGTCGGCGTCGAGGTCCGTGATGCGCACGAGCACGTCGGCGAACGCGCCGGCGATCGTCGTGTCCGGCGCGAGCACCCGCGCCCGGACGACCGGGTCCCGCATGACGTCGGACTCGAAGAGCAGCGCGGCCGAGCGGCCCGCCGCGCGCGCGTACGCGACGTAGGCCCGCACGATGCCCTCGATCACGGCGAGGCCGTCGACCGCGAGGGCGTCGAGGTCGCCCGCGCGGTTCCCCGGCGCGGGCTCGCGGAACGGGTCCAGCGTCGCGTGCACGGCTCCCACGAGGCGTTCGCCCTGGTCGTCGACGATCGCGAGGTAGAGGTCGAGCTTCGACGGGAAGTGCCGGTACAGCACGGGCTTGCCGACCCCGGCACGGTCGGCGATGTCGTCCATCGAGATGTGGTGGTAGCCGTGGGAGGCGAAGAGCTCCTCGGCGATCGTGAGGAGCTGCGCGCGGCGCTCGTCGCGCGGCATCCGGGTGCGCAGTCCCGGGGGAGCGGCGGCCGCGCCGCGCGTGCGTCCCTCGGTGGCTCCCATGGGGGGAGGATACGGAAACCGCGGTTCGTGTCGACCTCGCGTCGCGAGGAGTGGGACGATGGGCGGGTGCCCGACAGACATACCCCCCCGAACCGCCTCTCGACCGCCCGTGCCGGGGGTCGCGCGACGGGTCTGCGGCACGGGGCCGCGGTCGCCGCGTGCCTCGTCGTCGGCCTCGGCGGCGGTGCGGCGACGGCGGAGGTCTGGGACCTGGGCGGGGCGGCGGGCACCGCGGCCGCTCCCGCCGCAGACGTCCGCGTGGAGCCGCCGGCCCCGGAGCGCGACGAGTCGGCGGCCGTGAGCCGGTCGTCCGTCGAGCGCGCGGGCGCCGTCGAGCGGGGCCCGGGCCTCCTCGGTCCGATCGCGCCGCGCCCGGACGCGGTCACCGCGCCCGAGCCCGTCCCGACGACGGCGCCCGAGCCCCTCGCTAAGCCGGCACCCGTCGAGACGCCCGAGGCCCCGGTCGCGGAGCCGGGCTCCGGCCTGCTCGGGACGGTCGTCGTCGCGCCGGACCTCGGCGGCTCGCTCGTCGTCGTGCCGGGGGAGAGCCCCGCGCCCGGGACGGGCACCGTCCGTTCCGTCCGGGTCGAGGTCGAGGCCGGGCTCCCCGTCGACGGCGACGTGTTCGCCGCCGCGGTGCTCACGACGCTCAACGACCCGCGCGGCTGGTCGGTCCCCGACGGCGTGACGTTCTCGCGGACGGCGGCCGACGACGCGTCGATCCGGGTCGTGCTCGCGAGCCCCGCGACGACCGACCGCCTGTGCGCCCCGCTGGCGACCGAGAGCCGCTACTCGTGCGGGAACTCGGTCACGGGTGCTGCCGTGCTGAACTTCGAGCGCTGGGTCCTCGGGGCGCCCGACTTCGGCGACGACCTCGCCACGTACCGGCAGTACCTCGTCAACCACGAGGTCGGGCACGTGCTCGGCCACGGCCACGAGGACTGCCCCGCGCCGGGCGCCGTCGCCCCGGTGATGGTCCAGCAGTCCATCTCGGCCCAGGGCTGCCTGACGAACGGCTGGCCCGTCCCGTAACCACCCGGCGCCACGCCACGCCGGGCGCACGACGGTGTGGGTGGCGCGTGATGGGATCGGGTCCGTGCCCCGGACGACGATCGCCCCCCGCCTCGTCGCGCGGCCTCGCGAGCTCGAGGCCGACGCGGTGCTCGACGACTCCCAGCGCGCGGCGCTCGCCGCCGCGGCCGGCCCCGGGGCGACCCTCGTGGTGGGCGCACCCGGGACGGGCAAGACCCTCGTCGCGCAGGAGGTCGTGCTCGCGGCCCTGCGCGACGGCGTCGCGCCCGAGCGCGTGCTCCTCCTCGCCGCGTCGCGCCGCGCCGCCGCCGCGCTCCGTGACCGCCTGTCGGCCCGCGCGCGCCGCACGGTCGGCGCGCCTCTGGTGCGCACCGCCGCGTCCGCGGCCTTCGCCGTCCTGCGCGAGCGCGCGGCCGCGCTGGGCGAGCCCGCCCCCACGCTGATCTCCGGCCCGGAGCAGGACCTCGTGCTCGCCGAGCTCCTGGAGGGCCACCTCGACGGCGGCCTCGCGCACCTCGGCACCCCGCTCGCGCTGCCCGCGGGCCTGCCCGAGGAGGCGCTCGGTCTCCGGGGGCTGCGCCAGGAGCTCCGCGACCTCCTCATGCGCGCGGCGGAGCGCGGCCTGACCCCGGCCGACCTCGCCGCCCTCGGCGAGCGCTACGACCGCCCGGAGTGGTCGCTCGGCGCCCAGCTCTTCGCGGAGTACCTCGACGTCACCGCCCTGCGCACGGGCACGCCCGACGCCGGGTCGCGGTTCGACCCGGCGATCGTCGTCGACGAGGCCGCGGAGGCCCTGCTCGCCTGGGACGACGAGGTGCCCGACGCCGCCCGGCCGCGCTGGGACCTCGTGGTCGTCGACGACTACCAGGAGGCGACGGTCGCGACCGCGCGCCTCCTGCACGTGCTGCACGACGACGGCGCGCGCCTCGTGCTGCTCGGCGACCCCGACGCCGCGGTGCAGACGTTCCGCGGCGCGAGCCCGGGGCTCGTGGGCCGGGCGTCCGCCCCGGCCCGGCGGGACGGCGCGCGCCGGGGCGAGCTGGGCGCGCGCGTCGCCGTGCTGGGCACCGCCTGGCGCCAGAGCGCGCCGCTGCGCGAGGTGACCCGCCGCGTGACCGCGCAGGTCGGCACCGTCGCCGGAGCGGTGCACCGTGGCGCCGCGCCGCGGGACGCCGACGGGCGTCCGGGCGAGGCGGCCGACGTCGGCCCCGGCGTCCCGCCCGTGCAGGTCGCGGTGCTCTCGGCCGTCGCGCAGGAGGCCGCGTTCGTCGCCCGCGAGCTGCGCGCGGAGCACCTGCTGCACGGCACCCCCTGGCACCGGATGGCCGTCGTCGCGCGCACGGGGACGCGGCTCGCGGCGCTGCGCCGCGAGCTCGTCGCCGCCTCGGTCCCCGTGACGCTGCTCGGCTCCGACGTCCCGCTGCGCGACGAGCCGGCGGTCGCGCCGCTCCTCGCGGCCGTGCGCGTGTGCGTCGCCGACGCGGAGGACCCCGAGGCCCTCGACCCGTTCACCGCGGCGGCGCTGCTCACGTCGCCCGTGGGCGCGCTCGACGTCGTCGCGCTGCGCCGTCTGCGCCGCGCGCTGCGGGCCGAGGAGCTCGAGGGCGGGGGCGGGCGCTCGTCCGACGCGCTGCTCGTCGAGCTGCTCCTCGACCCGGCGCGCGCCGCGACGCTCCCGCCCACGGTGCGTCGCGGACCGGTCGCGGTCGCGCGGGCGCTCGCGGCGGGGCGGGCTGCGGCGGCGGAGCCCGGCGCGACGGCGCAGACGGTCCTGTGGGCGGTGTGGGCCGCGACCGGTCTCGCGGAGCGCTGGCGCTCGGCGGCGCTCGACGGCGGCCCCGCCGGGGCGCGCGCGGACCGTGACCTCGACGCGGTGCTCGCGCTGTTCCGCGCCGCGGAGACGTTCGTCGACCGCATGCCGGGCGCGCCCGCCGGGGCGTTCGTCGAGTACCTCGCCTCGCAGGACCTGCCCGCCGACTCGCTCGCGGCGAGCGCGAGCGGGGCCGACGCCGTCGCGGCGCTCACCCCGGCCGGTGCGGCCGGGCGCGAGTGGGACGTCGTCGTGGTGGCGGGCGTCCAGGACGGCGTGTGGCCCGACCTCCGGCTGCGCGACTCGCTGCTCGGCTCGCAGGCGCTCGTCGAGCTCCTCGCCGGCCGCGCCCAGGACGCGCACGGGGTCGGTTCGCAGGCGCGCGCCCAGGTGCTCGCCGACGAGCTGCGGGCCTTCGTCGTCGCGACGTCGCGTGCGACGCGTCGCCTCGTCGTGACGGCCGTGCAGGACGCCGAGGAGGCGCCGTCGGTGTTCTGCGACCTCGTCGTGCCGCCGTCGGCGCCCGAGGGCCCCGACGGCACGGACGGTCCCGACGGGCGTGGTCCCCAGGACGGCCCGGGCGCACCCGCGGCGGGCGCCGGCCCGGTACCCGCCGGTCCCGCGGCGAGTTCCGGTCCGGCGCCGGTCGGACGCGCACCCGTCGGCCCGGGGCTCGCGGACGTCGGGGGCGGGCAGGTCGAGCCCGCCGAGCGGAGGCACGTGCGCGTCGGGGCGCCGCTCGACCTGCGCGGGCTGGTCGCCGCGGCCCGTGGCGTCCTCGTCGAGGCCGCGGCGCGCGAGGCCGGCGGCGCCGGAGCGTCGGGGCCGGACGAGCGCGCCGTCGCGGCGGCGACGCTCCTGGCGGACCTCGGTGCGCTCGGCGTCGCGGAGGCCCGCCCGGAGACGTGGTACGGCGTGGCGGGCGTGTCGAGCACGGCGCCGCTGCGCGGTGCGGAGGAGACCGTCACGGTGTCGCCCTCGAAGGTCGAGACGGTCTCGACGTGCCCGCTGCGGTGGTCGCTCGAGGCGGCCGGCGGGACGGCGCCCGACGCGACGCACCAGAGCCTCGGCACGCTCGTCCACTCGATCGCCGAGACCCACCCGTCCGGGTCGCTCGCCGAGCTGCGCGCGGAGCTCGACCGCCGGTGGGCGGAGCTCGCGCTGCCCGACGGCTGGCCTGCGCGCCAGCTCCGGCGCCGGGCCGAGCGCATGGTCGAGAAGCTCGCGGCCTACGTCGCGCAGGCGGGCGAGCCGCTCCTCGTCGAGCCGTCGTTCGACGTCACCGTCGGCCGCGCCCGGCTGCGCGGCACGATCGACCGGGTCGAGGCGGCGGGGGAGGGCTCGGTGCGCGTCGTCGACCTCAAGACCGGTCGGCGCACCGCGACGAAGGCGGAGGGCGCAGAGCATCCCCAGCTCGGTGCCTACCAGCTCGCGGTCGAGGCGGGCGCGCTGGACGTGCCGGAGGGCACGCGCAGCGCGGGCGCGCAGCTCGTCTACGTCGGGAGCACCCACGTGGGCCCCGCCGTCGTGGCCCAGCCCGCGCTGGAGCCGGAGCCCGACGGCTCGAGCTGGGCGCGCGACCTCGTGGAGGAGGCCGCCGGCACCATGTCGGCGGCGACGTTCACCGCCCGCCAGAACGGGCTGTGCGAGATGTGCCCCGTGCGCCGGGCGTGCCCGGTGCAGCCCGAGGGCAGGAGGGTGGTGGCGTGAGCAGCGAGCTGTTCGAGCTCCCGGAGGCGGGCGCGAGCGGGCCGACGGTGCGTCTCGTCGCGGCCGACGGCCTCCCGGTCGAGAGCGCCGACGCCCCGGGCGACGGGCACCGGGCGGCGGAGCCGCCGAAGCCGACGCTCTCCGCGACGCGGATCGCCGACCTCCTCGGACGTCCCCGCCCGACCCCGGAGCAGGTCGAGGTGATCGAGGCGCCGCTCGAGCCGACGCTCGTCGTCGCCGGGGCCGGCTCGGGCAAGACGGAGACGATGGCGGCGCGCGTCGTCTGGCTCATCGCGAACGAGCTCGTCCCGCCGGACGCGGTGCTGGGCCTCACGTTCACGCGCAAGGCGGCGGGGGAGCTCGCGGAGCGCGTCCAGGTGCGGCTCGCCCAGCTCGCGCGCGCCCGGGGCGGGGCGGCGTCGGCGCTCTCGCTGCTCGACCGGCCGACCGTCGCGACGTACAACGCGTACGCCGCGTCGCTCGTCGGCGACCACGGGCTGCGCGTCGGCGTCGAGCCGGGGGCCCGCCTCCTCGGCGAGGCGCAGCAGTGGCAGCTCGCGTCCGAGGTCGTGGAGTCCTGGGACGACGACCTGGGCACCGACCGCGCGCTGAGCACGGTCGTCGCGGCGGTGCTCGGCCTCTCCGGCGCGCTCGGCGAGCACCTCCTCGACCCCGCCGAGGCGCGGGACCGCCTGGCCGAGATCGTCGAGCAGCTCGACGCACTCCCGCTCGGGCCGCGGCAGAAGGCCCGGACCAAGGAGGTCGAGAAGCTCGTCGGCGACGTCGCGGAACGGGTCCGGCTGCTCGACGTCGTCGCGGAGTACCGCCGCCGCAAGCGCGCGACCGACTCCCTCGACTTCGGCGACCAGGTGGCGCTCGCGGCGCGGCTCGCGCGCGAGGTGCCCGTGGTGGGGGAGACCGAGCGCGCCCGCTTCCGCGTCGTCCTCCTGGACGAGTACCAGGACACGTCGCACGCGCAGGTCGAGCTCCTCGCGGGGCTGTTCGGCGGCGGGCACCCCGTGACGGCCGTGGGCGACCCGCACCAGTCGATCTACGGGTGGCGCGGCGCGAGCGCGGGCGGCCTCGCGCGGTTCCCCGACCGCTTCCCGCGCGCGGGCGGCGACCGCTCGGCCGTGCGCTTCCTCTCGACGTCGTGGCGCAACGACGCCGCCGTCCTCGCGACGGCGAACGTCACGGCCGGTCCGCTGCGCGGTGCCGTCGCCGGCGGCCGGGGCGACCGGGTCGAGGTGCCGCCGCTCGCGCTGCGCCCCGGCGCGGGCCCGGGCGCGGTCGCCGCGCACGTGGCGGCGACCGCCGAGGAGGAGGCCGCGGCCGTGGCCGAGCGCGTCGCCGCGCGCTGGCGCCCGGCGAGCGCGCCCGGGGGGCGCGTCACCGCGGCCGTGCTGTGCCGCAAGCGCAGCCAGTTCGCGGCGGTCGAGGTCGCGCTGCGGCGGCGCGGGCTCCCCGTGGAGGTCGTCGGACTCGGCGGGCTGCTCACGACGCCCGAGGTCGTCGACGTCGTCGCGCTGCTCGAGGCCGTGCACGACCCCTCGCGCGGCGACGCGCTCGTGCGTCTCCTCACCGGCCCGCGGCTCAACCTCGGCGCCGCCGACCTGCACGCGCTCGGGAGCCGCGCGGCGGACCTCGCGCGGCTCGAGGGCGCGCTCGGCTCGCGCCGTCGCACCCCCGCCGCGGAGGACGCCGAGTCGGGGCTCGTGGTCGTCGAGGGCGACGTGGCCGACCACCGCTCGATCGTCGACGCGCTCGACGACCTCCCGGACCCGGGCGAGCCCGCGGCGGACGGGCGCACGCTCTCCGCCGAGGGCCACGCGCGGCTCTCGGCGCTCTCCCGGACCCTGCGCGCGCTGCGCGGTCTCACCTACCTGTCGCTGCCGGAGCTCGTCGTCGAGGCGGAGCGGGCCCTGGGCCTTGACGTCGAGGCCGTGACGAACGAGGCGCTGCTCGCGTCGCGGCGGCTCGTCGACCCGGAGGCCGTGAGCGACCGGGCCCGCGAGCACCTCGACGCGTTCCGCGACGTCGCCGCGACGTTCACGCAGACGGCGGACGTCGTGACGCTCGGGGCGTTCCTCGCCTGGCTCGGGGTCGCCTCGACCCGGGAGAACGGGCTCGACCTGCCCGTGCGCGAGCCCGACCCGGACGCGGTGCAGGTCATCACCGCGCACGCCGCGAAGGGTCTCGAGTGGGACGTCGTCGTCGTGCCCGGGCTCGTGGACGGCGTGTTCCCCACGACGGCGCAGTCGTCGTCGGGGGTGCGGGCCGACAGCGGCTGGCTCACCGACGTGAGCCAGCTCCCGTACCCGTTGCGCGGCGACGCCGCCGACCTGCCGGAGTTCCGCTTCGACCTCGCGGCGGACACGAAGGAGCTCGTGGCGCGGCGCGACGAGTTCCGCGCGGCGAGCGGGGAGCACCAGCTCGCCGAGGAGCGACGGCTCGCCTACGTGGCCTTCACGCGCGCGCGGCGCGAGCTGTACCTCACGGCGTCCTGGTGGCAGACGGGCTCTCGGCCGCGCGCGCTGTCGCCGTTCCTCGTCGAGCTCGTCGAGGCGGGGGTCGTGACGGCCGACGGGTGGTCGGCACCTCCCGGCCCCGACGACTCCAACCCGCTCGAGGACGTCGAGGTGACCGGGACGTGGCCCGTGCCCGACGACGCTCCCGGCGGGTCCGCGCGGTCCGTCCTACGGGACACGGCGGTGGCCGTCGAGCGTGCGGCGGCCGAGCGTGCGGCAGCCGAGCGTGACGCGGCAGGACGTGGCGCGGCGGACCGCGCCGCGCCCGCCGGGGCCGGGGCGGTCGACGCCGTGCCCGGGCGGGGGAGCGCGGACGGCACGGGCGGCCCCGCCGGTCTCACGGCGCCGTCGGGAGTCCTCGTCGACGCCGAGGGCCGTGACCTCGTCGCGCTCGCGCGCGTCCTGCTCGCGGAGCGCGCCGAGCGCTCGGGCCGGGAGGTCGAGCTGCCGGCGCACGTCTCGGCGTCGAGCCTCGTGCGGCTCGCGGCGGACCGCGACGAGTACGCGCTCCACCTGCGCCGCCCGGTCCCGGTCGAGCCCACGGTCCACGCGCGCCGGGGCACCCGGTTCCACCTGTGGGCCGAGCGCTACTTCACGACGTCGTCCCTGCTCGACGTCGAGGACCTCCCCGGGGCGGACGACGACGACCTCGACCCCGACGCCGACCTCGAGACGCTCCAGCGGACGTTCCTGGCCTCGGAGTGGGCCACGCGCACGCCGGTCGCGGTCGAGGTCGACGTCGAGACGCCCGTCGGGTCGACGGTCCTGCGGTCGCGCATCGACGCGGTGTTCCCCGAGCTCCCGGAGCACGCGGGCGGGGCGCGCGACGCCGTCGTGGTCGTCGACTGGAAGACGGGGCGTGCGCCGTCCGACCCGGAGGCGCGCAGCGTGCGCGAGGTGCAGCTCGCGGTCTACCGGCTCGCGTGGTCGCGCTGGACGGGGGTGTCGCTGGAGAAGGTGAACGCCGCGTTCTACTACGTCGCGTCCGACGAGACCGTGCGTCCGCGCCGGCTGCTGGGCGAGGCCGAGATCGAGGCGCTGCTGGTCGCCGACTGAGCCGGCGACGCCTCAGTCGTCGGCGTCCTGCGTCGCCTCGTCGAGGTCGGCCAGCATGTCGAGCGCGTCGGCCACCACGTCGTCGAGCCCGTTGCGCACGCCGTGCAGGAGCCAGCGCGCGAGCGCGAGCTCGCCGACGAGGAGCGCACGGTCCAGCAGGTGCTTGTCGGTGAGCTCGGTGCGGCGCAGCTGGTACGCCTCCATGATCGAGTCGACGGCCTCGGGCGGTGCCGAGACGAGCAGCCACGCGAGGTCGTCGGCGGGGTCCGCGACGCGCGCGCTCGCCCAGTCCGTCACCGCGACGACGCGTCCGCGGGCGACGAGCACCTGCTCCGGGCCCAGGTCGCCGTGCACGACGACCGGCTGGAACCGCCACAGCGAGACGTCCTCGAGCGCGGTCTCCCAGCGGCGCAGGAGCGTCGGCGGCACCTTGCCCGTGGCCGCGGCCTCGTCGAGTTCCGCCATGCGGCGCGCGCGGTACTCCTCGACCTCGTAGCCCGGCAGGCCGGCGTCGTCGACGATCGTGCGCGGCAGCTCGTGGACGGACGCGAGCACGCGGCCCAGGTCGGCCGCGAGGCCCGGTCCGGGCCGCAGGCTGTCGACGTCGAGCGGCTCGCCCTCGAGCGCCGGGTGCACGACGGCCCGCCCGCCCTCGGGCAGGAGTGCGGTGCCGCTGACGCGCGGCACGGCGAACGACAGCACCCCCGACTCGGCGTAGTGCTGCAACGAGCCCAGCAGCTCCGCCTCGGCCTCGAGCGCGGCGCCGGCCTGGAGGCTGCGGGGTGCGCGCACGGTCCAGCGGGCGCCGTCGGCGTCGGTCACGACGGCGGTGTCGTAGTCGCCCGGGTCCTCGACGGGCCGCGCGCTGCGGGCGTCCAGGCCGGGCACGGCGGCGGTCGCGAGCGCGGCGAGGGTCAACGGAGAGCGAGGCACGCGACCACGGTAGTCGGTCCCCGCACGCGCCCGGTCGACCCACGCCGTCCGACGCCGCACCCCGCGCGACGGCGCCATGCGCAGGCGGGTGGCACGCTCGGGGGTGGCCTACGGTCGGGGGGTGAGCACCCCTGCCGCCCGGCCGTCGTCGGGCACGAGCGACCCCGCCGCGGCCCCGGACCGACCCACGGCCACGCCGACCGACGCCCCGACCGACACCGGCACCGGCACGGGACCCGGGCCGGGCGCCCTGCCGCGCACCCCGCTGGACCACCTCCCGCTGCCGCTCGACGGCGCGTTCGTCGACCGCGCGGAGCACCGCCGCGCGGAGCCGGACCTCGTGCGCACGCTGCGGTCGCAGCCGACGACGCGCGTCCTGCTGGTCCACCGCGGCCGGCTCGCGCTCGGGGGCCCGGGCGCGGCGGACGGCGTCGCCCTCCTGGACCCGGCCGAGCTGCGCGACGTCGAGCCGGCGACCGACGACGACCAGGGCCGCTGGCTCTTCCTCGGCGAGGGCGACGGCACGGCGTACCTCGCGCTCGTCCTGCCGGACGACGCCGACGCCGAGGAGGTCGACATCGAGGGCGTGGACGCCTCCGAACCGTTCGCCGTGCTCGCGCGCGAGCGGACGTGGTCGGGGCTGCGGGACCTCGTCGGCGAGGTCGGGGCGCCCGTCGCGGGGCTCGCGACGGAGGCCGTCGCGCTCGCGGCGTGGCACGCGAACCACCCGCGCTGCCCGCGCTGCGGCGGCCGGACGACCGTCGAGAAGGGCGGCTGGACGCGCCGCTGCGTGGCCCAGGGCGTCGAGCTGTACCCGCGCACGGACCCGGCGGTCATCATGACGGTCGTGCACGGCGAGGGGGCCGACGAGCGCCTGCTGCTGGGGCACGCGGCGCACTGGCCGGAGCGGCGGTTCTCGACCCTCGCGGGCTACGTCGAGCCCGGGGAGTCGCTCGAGAACGCGGTGCGGCGGGAGGTCGCGGAGGAGGCGGGCGTCGTCGTCGGCGACGTGGCCTACCGGGGGAGCCAGCCCTGGCCGTTCCCCGCCTCGCTCATGCTCGGGTTCTCGGCGCGCGCGCTGACGACCGAGCTGCACGTGGACGGCGTCGAGCTCACCGACGCGCGCTGGTTCACGCGGGCCGAGCTCGCCGACGCCGTCCGGTCGGGCGAGGTGCTGCTGCCGGGCCGGTCGTCGATCGCGCGGGCGCTCGTCGAGGACTGGTTCGGCGCGCGCCTCGCCGACGACTGAGTGCGGCTCAGGGCCGCTCAGGGCGGCGGGAGGCGCGACGCACCGCCGTCGGGCCGTCCGTGCTCGGGGACGTGGAAGGGCCCGGTCCGGACGTCCGGACCGGGCCCTCCCACGACCGCGTCAGGCGGCGAGGCGCTTCTTGACCTCCGCGAGGGACGGGTTCGTCGCGGCGGAGCCGTCCGGGAAGACGACGGTCGGCACGGTGCGGTTGCCGTCGTTGACGGACTCCACGAACTCGGCGGTGCCGGGCGTCTCCTCGATGTTGACCTCGGTGTAGCCGATGCCCTCGGAGTCGAGCTGCGTCTTGAGGCGGCGGCAGTACCCGCACCAGGTCGTCGAGTACATGACGATCGAGCCGGCGTCGGGAAGGGTCGGGGCGGTGCTCATCGAGGGCTCTCCTGCTGCGGTTCCGGGCGGCGCGTGCCGCGGGCGGTCGGGTCGTGACGGTAACACCGGGGGAGCGCGGGCTGTTCCCCGCCCACGTGTCACCGGGGGCTGCGAGAATCGCGGGTGATGTCCACGCCACCGGTCTCACGCCCGCTCGCCCACCGCTCCGCCGACGAGATCCTCGACGCGCTCGACCCCGACCAGCGCGACGTCGCGGTCGCGCTGCGCGGGCCCGTGTGCGTGCTCGCCGGCGCGGGGACGGGCAAGACGCGCGCGATCACGCACCGCATCGCGTACGGGGTCCGCACGGGCGTGTACGTGCCGACGAGCGTGCTCGCCGTGACGTTCACGGCGCGCGCGGCGGGCGAGATGCGCACGCGGCTGCGCGAGCTCGGCGCGACGGGCGTCCAGGCGCGCACGTTCCACGCGGCCGCGCTGCGCCAGCTCGGCTACTTCTGGCCCAAGGTCGTCGGCGGGGCGCCGCCGCGCATCCTCGAGCACAAGGCGCCCGTCGTCGCGGAGTCGGCGCGGCGGCTCGGCGTCGGGGTGGACCGCGTCGCGGTGCGGGACCTGTCGTCCGAGATCGAGTGGGCCAAGGTCTCGCTCGTCACCGCCGACGACTACGTCCGGGCGTGCGAGGCGATCGACCGCGAGCCCCCCGCCGGCTACGACCACCAGACCGTCGCGCGCCTCCTCACGGCCTACGAGGACGTGAAGACCGAGCGGTCGGTCATCGACTTCGAGGACGTGCTCCTCATGCTCGGCGACATGCTCGCGACGCAGGGCTCGGTGGCCGACGAGGTGCGGCGCCAGTACCGCCACTTCGTCGTCGACGAGTACCAGGACGTGTCGCCCCTGCAGCAGTTCGTGCTCGACCAGTGGCTCGGGGGGCGCGACGAGCTGTGCGTCGTCGGGGACCCGTCGCAGACGATCTACTCGTTCACCGGCGCGACGCCGCACCACCTGCTCACGTTCTCGCGCACGCACCCCAAGGCCCAGGTGATCCGCCTGGTGCGCGACTACCGCTCGACGCCGCAGGTGGTGAACCTCGCGAACCAGCTCCTCGCGCGCGCGGGCCGCGCGGGCGGCGCCCACCAGGCGCTCGAGCTCGTCGCCCAGCGGCCGGCCGGGCCGCCCGTCGCCTTCACCGCGTACGACGACGACGAGGCCGAGGCGAGCGGGATCGCGCAGCGCATCGGGCGGCTCCTCGCCGCGGGCACGCGCGCGAGCGAGATCGCCGTGCTCTACCGGACCAACGCGCAGTCTGAGGCCTTCGAGTCGGCGCTCGCCGACGCGGGCATCGGCTACCTCGTGCGGGGCGGGGAGCGCTTCTTCCAGCGCAAGGAGGTGCGCGACGCGATCGTCCTCCTGCGCGGCGCGGCGCGCTCCGCCGACCCGGACGTCCCCATGCCCGAGACGGTGCGCGACGTCCTGGCCGCCGCGGGCTGGGCCCCGGCGCCGCCGGCGGCGCGGGGCGCGGCGCGCGAGCGCTGGGAGTCGACGCAGGCGCTCGTCGCGCTCGCCGACGACGTCGCGGGGCTCGCCGCCGCGTCCGACGCCCCGCCCCCGACCGTCGCGGCCTTCATCGCCGAGCTCGACGAGCGCGCCGCCGCTCAGCACGCCCCGACGGTCGAGGGTGTCACCCTGGCGTCGCTGCACGCGGCCAAGGGGCTCGAGTGGGACGCCGTCTTCCTCGCGGGGATGAGCGAGGGGCTCATGCCGATCTCCCTCGCCGAGACGGACGAGGCGGTCGCGGAGGAGCGCCGGCTGCTCTACGTCGGCATCACGCGGGCGCGCGAGCACCTCGAGCTCTCGTTCGCGCGCTCGCGCAACCCGGGCGGCCGGGCGACGCGCCGCCGCACGCGCTTCCTCGACGGGCTCTGGCCCGACGAGCCCGGCGCGCGCGGGACGCGGCGTGCTCGCGCCGGGCAGGCGAAGGTCCGGCTCACGGGGGAGTACGACCAGGCGCTGTTCGAAGAGCTGCGCGAGTGGCGTCGCCAGGTCGCGCAGGAGACGGACAAGCCGGCGTTCACCGTGCTCGTGGACTCGGCGCTCGCCGCCATCGCCGAGACGCGCCCCACGAGCCCGGCCGGGCTGGCGCGCATCAACGGTCTGGGGCCCGCGAAGATCGAGCGGTACGGGGCCACGATCCTCGAGATCGTGCGCCGCGCGGAGCGCTGACGAGGCGCTCTGCCCGGCCCTCGACGAGGGCCGGGTGAACTCGTCGAAGAAATTCCCGTAAATAAGTTGTGCCTCCTGCGAGGGGCGGCATATGGTCGACGAGTCCTGTTGGGAAGGGGCGCGCCGAGAGGCGGGCGCCTGATGGAGAGAGGGGGTGGGAGAGCTGATGAACAACCAGATCGCCATGGCGAACCTGCTGGATCAGGCGTCCGTGTACACGGGCACGCCAGGAGAGCTCCGTCCGCGTGCCATCGCGCACCGCGGCGGCACCTTCATCGCCCGCCCCGCTCCCGACTCCGCCCCCAGGACGAACCCGGTCTGACCGACCGGAACCTTCCAGGCCGCGGAGTCCCTCTAGGACCCGCGGCCTTCGTGTTCTCCGAGCACGTCCGCCGATGAGGATCACCGGCACCACCCGTCTCCACGAGACGGGGCCGCTGTCCTCAGGGTCCTGTGACGACGACGTTCACACCCACGACAGGACATCACTGGAGGACATCGTGCGGCTCACCGCGCTGCTCGACAACATCACCGCTCAGGGGGGATCCGGCCCCTGGGTCCCCCACCAACCGCTGGCCACGCCGCTCGGCGAGAACGACTCCGCGGAGTTCGACCGCCTGCTCGCGGGCCTGCTGCCCTGCCGCACCAACGACCCGGAGCTCTGGTTCGCCGAGCGCACCGCCGAGGTCGAGGAGGCCAAGGCCCTGTGCCGCACCTGCCCGCTCGTCGAGGGCTGCCTCGCCGGTGCGGTCGAGCGCCGCGAGCCCTGGGGCGTCTGGGGCGGCGAGGTCTTCGTGGACGGCGTCGTGGTCGCGCGCAAGCGCGGCCGCGGCCGTCCGAGCAAGGCCGAGGTGCTCGCCCGCGAGGCCGAGCGCCAGGCCCACGAGGCCGCACGGACCGAGGCGTCAGTCGGCGCCTCGACGGCGGCCTGACATGGGCAGCGGCGCCCCGTCCGGGGGCGTGCGCGCCAGCTCGCCGCACCCGCAGCGCGGGTGGCGGCTCGACCCGCGCAGCCGCGGCACGGCATCGGGAGCAGGAATCTCGATGCCGGCCGTGGCTGCGCGGGGCACCAGCCCGTCCAGGGCTGCCAGGACCTGACCGAGCGCGACGGCCGCCGCCGACGCCGCGAGGAGCGTCTCCTCGCCCCGGTGCACCGACGCCTCGCGCAGCTGTCGCGCGACCTGCGGCCAGCAGGGGTCCACGTCCGCGCGGTGCAGGTCCGCGCACGTCAGGCACGGGTCGAGCCCCGGTCGGACGAACGGCCCGACCACGACGTCGGCCTCGCGCACCACGACCGACAGGTGCGCGACCCCTGCACCCACCAACCTCCGGACCCGGACCGGGTCCGCGGCTCCGTGCTCGACCACGACGACGACGTCGGGCGCGGGTGCCCGTGCCTCCTCCGGCGTGACCGGGGTCGAGGCCGTCACGACGCCCGGGGCGACCTCCTCGACGATCCGCCGCACTGCGCCCTCGCGCGGCGACCCGACGTCCCGCAGCCGGTACGCCCCGCCTCCGACGTCCGTGGCGAGCACGGTGCCCGGGTCGTCGAGCACGAGCACGCCCACCCCCGCGGTCGCGAGGTGGATGGCGAGCGCGGCACCCACCCGGCCGAGCCCGACGACCCCGACCGTCGCCCGGGCGCGCGCCGCGAGGACGCGGTGCCCCGCGCCGTCGGGCAGCAGGGCCGACAGCACCGCGAGATCCGCCGCGCCGTGACCCGGGGCGGGCGACGCCGGCCGGCGCCGACGCGCCGCCACGAGGAGGTGCGCCTCGTCGAGCAGGCGGACGAGCGCGGCGCGGCGCGTGCGCTGCGCCGGGGAGCCCGGGACGTCGGGTGCGTCGCCGCGCCGAGCGGGCCCGGCGAGCGCGCGCAGCCAGCGCTCGTCGTCGGCATCGAGCCCGGTGAGTCGCACCGACCACCGGGGGTCGGAGCCGACCTGCACCTCGCCGGGGCCGCGCCGCAGGAGCGGCGCCTCCGGTCGCAGCACACGTCGTCGCTGCACGGCTCCTCCGTCCGTCGTCGTCCGGGCGCCCGACCGGACGCCCGCCGTCAGCCTGGCACGGCCCCGAGGCGCGCCGACGGTTGTCCACAGGCTCCTCGCGATGGTCCCGCGGGGAGGATTTCTTTGCCGTCGCCACAGGTCTCCACGTCGTCCGCTCGACCGAACGTCGCGGGAGAGCGCGCCACTCCGGGCGCGCCCCTGCCATTTCGTGGCGAGAACCACTACGGTCTGAGGCGTGGTCCGGGAGACGATCGTGGAGGTTCGGCGCAGCCGCCGACGCAAGAGCACGGTGAGCGCCTACCGCGACGGCGAGCGCACGATCGTCGCGATCCCGGCGCGGTTCACGCGCGCGCAGGAGCGCGAGTGGGTCCAGCGCATGCTCGACCGCCTCGCCGACTCCGAGCGTCGGCGGCGGCCGTCGGACGCCGAGCTGGCGCGCCGCGCCGTCGAGCTGTCCGACAAGTACCTGGACGGCCGCGCCCGCCCCACGAGCGTGCGGTGGGCGGGCAACCAGGACCGCCGCTGGGGCTCGTGCACGCTCATCGACGGCACGATCCGCATCTCGACGCGCGTCCGGGGGATGCCGTCCTGGGTGCTCGACTACGTGCTCCTGCACGAGCTCGCGCACCTGCTCCACGCCGGCCACGGCCCGGGGTTCTGGAAGCTGCTCGAGGCCTACCCGCGCACGGAGCGGGCGCGAGGGTTCCTGGAGGGTGTGTCGTTCTCGCGCGACGCGGACCTCGAGCCCGACGACGCGGACCTCGAGCCGGACGACGCGGACGTCGAGCCGGGGGACGGCGCCGCGGAAACCGCGGCACCGCCCGCCGACGCCGGGGACTGACGTCCGGGTCAGGTCAGCGCGGCACGCCGCCCTGGCCGGTCGCGTCGCCCGTCCCGCCGTCGTCCGTCGGTCCGGCTGCGTCCGAGTCGTCCGCGGGCGCGTCGTCCGCCGGGGCGTCGTCGTCCGAGCCGTCGGCCGTCGCCGGCCCCGGCTCGGTGGTGGGCGATCCCTCCGCGGCGCGGAAGATCTCCTCGAGCGCGCGGTCGACGTCGGCCTCCTCCGCGCGGGTCGCGGCGCGCCGGCCCTCGTAGCCGGACGGGTCGTCGAGGTCGGTCCCGTCGGGGAGCAGGTCGGGGTGGTCCCACACCGCGTCGCGCGCACCCGCGCCGGACTGCGCCGCGATGAGCGCCCACAGGGCGGCCGCGTCGCGCGAGCGCCGCGGGCGCAGCTCGAGGCCGACGAGCGTCGCGAACGTGTGCTCCGCGGGCCCGCCCGCCGCCCGACGACGGCGCAGCATCTCCCGCAGCGGGACGGCGTGGGGCAGGTGGGGGAGCGCCGCGACGGCGGTCACCTCGTCCACCCAGCCCTCGACGAGCGCGAGCGTCGTCTCGAGGCGCAGCAGGGTCGCCTGCTGCTCGGGCGTGTTCTGCAGGCCGAAGACGCCGCCTGACAGCGCGCGCTGGAGCGCGTCGGTGTCCGCGAGGTCGACGTCGGCGAGCTGCGACTCGAGCGCGGAGAGGTCGATGGTGATGCCGCGGGCGTAGGCGTCGACGAGCCCGCGCAGGTGCCCGCGCAGCCACGACACGTGCGTGAACAGGCGCGCGTGGGCGGCCTCGCGCAGGGCGAGGAAGAGGCGGACCTCCTCGGCGGGGGCGTCGAGGCCCTCGGCGAACGCCGCGACGTTCGTCGGCAGGAGGACCGTCGCGGGCCGGTCGAGCAGCGGCAGCCCGACGTCGGTCGCGCCGAAGACCTCGCGCGAGAGCGTCCCGGCGGCCTGGCCCACCTGCATGCCGAACACCGCGGAGCCGAGGCGCCGCATGAGCGCGGCCGGGTCGCCCGCGGGCAGCCCGAGCGCACCGGCCGGCAGACCGGGCAGCGTGAACCCGACGCCCGGCAGGGCCGAGGTGTCGTCCCCCATGCCCTCGGGGAGCTGGTCGCGCAGGACCGTGGCGAGCGCGTCCGCGACGGAAGCGGCGACCGGGGCGACGAGCTCGTTCCACGCGGGGAGCGTGTGCTCGACCCACTCGGACCGGCTCCACGCCTGGCTCTTCCCGCCCGACGGCGGCAGGTCGGTGACGGCGTCGAGCCAGAGCTCGGCGACGGACAGCGCCTCGGTGACCGCGCGCTGCTGCGCCGGCGAGATCGACGGGTCGCCCTCGGCGACGGCGACCTGGCGCGCGACGTCGTGCGAGACGTCCGTGTTGACCGGGCCGTCGCTCGGCGTCGAGAGCATGCGCTGCACCTGCGCGAGGACGTGCTGGAAGAGCTGTGGGTCGGCCGCGCCGCCCGCGGCGAGCGCCTGCGGGTCGAGCCCGCGGGCGCGCAGCTCGCGCAGCGCCTCGTCGGCGTCGGGCCCGAGCATCGAGCGGAGCAGCTCCTCGAACCGCGGGTCGAAGGGCGTGTCGTCGTCCGGTCCGGGCGTGCGGTCGGGGGGAAGGCTGCTCATGGCGACTCCTCACGGTAGCGTCGGTGATCACCGTAACCACGATCGAGCGCCGAGAACGGGGGCTGGGCCATGTCCGAGGGCCGGGTTCGCTCACGGCGCAGCGAGGCGCTCCCCGCGGCGGGCGAGCCCCCGGCCGGTCCGGGGGAGGACCCCACGGCGAGCACGGTGACCGCCCCGGCGGACGAGGTCGCCGACCCCGACCCGGTGGTGGTCGTCGGCGTCGGGCAGGTCGCGGACGCGGTGCGCGCGGGCCTGGGCGCCGCCGAGGCGTCGCCCGTGGACGCGCTCGTCTGGCCCGCCGGGGCGCGACGGCTCGTCGTGGTCGCGCCCGCGGGGGAGTTCGGGACGCCGCGCGCACGGACGGACGCCGAGCAGCGCGCGCGCCTCGCGCTCCTGGGTCGGCGCGCGGGGGAGGCGGCGGTCGCGGCCGGGATCGAGCACGTCGTCGCCGTGTCGTCGGCCGCGGTGCACGGCGCGTCGCCCGAGCGGGGCGTGATCGACGACGACGACCCCGTGGCCGCCGACGACGGGCCCGGCTTCGCGGGTGACCTCGTCGCGTTCGAGGACGCGCTGCGCGACGCGCTCGACGGGGTGCCGCTCGCGCTCGTGCGGCCGGCGGTCGTCGTCGGCCCGGGCGTGGACACCGTGCTCACGCGGCACTTCGAGGCCCCGCGCCTGCTCACGGTGCGCGGCGGCGGCCGCACGTGGCAGCTCGTGCACGTCGACGACGTGGTGGGCGCGGTGCGCGTCGCGCTGGACCAGGGTCTCGTCGGCGGACTGACGGCCGGGCCGGTGCGCGACGGCGAGCCCGACGCGCTCGACTCGGAGACGGTGGCCGCGGCGGCCGGGATGCGCACGGTCCAGCTCCCGCCCGCGACGGCGTTCGGCACCGCCGAGCGGCTGCACCGGGTCGGTGCGCTCCCGTCCCCGGCGAACGACCTCGCGTTCGTCGTGCACCCGTGGTCGGTCTCGGCGCGGCGCCTGCACGACGCCGGGTGGCGCCCGGAGTGGTCGGGCGCCGCGGCGCTCGAGGTGCTCCTGGCCGAGGTGCGCGGCCGCACGGGTGTCGGGGGCCGCCGGTTCGGCGGCCGGGACGCCGCGGCGCTCGGCGCGGCCGGGGCGGCCGTCGCGGTCCTGGGCACGGCCGCCGTCTGGCGGCAGGCCCGCTCGCGCCGCCCGTAGGGGCGGCTCCCGGGCGGTGTCCCCGCCGTCGGCAGGGAGATCCCAGCAACCTCGGGGATGATGTCCCGGTGAGCGACGCCCCCTCCTTCGACGCCCTCCTCACCGAGGACGAGCACGACCCGCCGCCCGTGACCCGGCGGTCGCTGACGTTCGGCATCTCCCTGCTCGCGACGACGCTGCTCGTCGCGGGCCTCGCGATCCTGCCCGCGCCGTACGCGGTGCGGTCGCCGGGCCCGACGGAGGACACGCTCGGCCAGCAGGACGGCACGCCCCTCATCTCGATCACGGGCGCCGAGACGTACGACTCGACGGGCGAGCTGCTCCTGACGACCGTGTCCGTCGCCGGCGGCCCGGGCTACCCGGTGAACCTCGGCCAGGTGGTGCAGGGCTGGTTCGACCGGTCGCGCAGCGTGCGCCCGGTCGAGGAGGTCTTCCCGACGGGCCGCACCAAGGAGGAGACCGAGCAGCAGGGCCAGGCCGAGATGATCAGCTCGCAGGAGAACGCGACGGTCGCCGCCCTCACCGAGCTGGGGTACGACGTGCCCGCGACGCTCACGGTCGAGGGGACGGTGCCGGACAGCGGGTCCGACGGCGTCGTCGAGCCGGGCGACGTCATCGTCGCGCTCGACGGCGCGCCCGTGCGGACGTACCAGGACCTCATCGACGGGCTGGCCGCGGTCGACCCGGGCGACGACGTGACGCTGCGCGTGCAGCGCGACGGCGCGGAGACGGACCTCACGGTCGCGACGACCGACGGCGGCGACACCGCGCTGCTCGGTGTGTTCATCGACCCCGCGTTCGACTTCCCCGTCGACGTCGAGATCCAGATCGAGGACATCGGCGGCCCGAGCGCGGGCACGATGTTCGCGCTCGGGATCGTCGACCAGCTCACGCCCGAGGACGAGGCGAACGGCGTCGTCATCGCGGGCACGGGCACCATGAGCGTCGAGGGCGACGTGGGGCCGATCGGCGGCATCCAGCAGAAGCTCTACGGCGCGCTGCGCGACGGCGCGACGTGGTTCCTCGCCCCGCAGGCCAACTGCCCCGAGGTCGTGGGGAACGTGCCCGACGGCCTGCACGTGGCGGCGGTCTCCACGCTCGCCGACGCGCGCGCGGCGATGGAGGCCATCGGCGCGGGCGAGGGCGACTCGCTGCCCACGTGCGAGGCGCGCGGCTGACGACGCCGCGCGCCGTCAGTCCTCGAGCGTCGCGCGCAGCGCCTCGACCAGCCCCGGCACGAGGTCCGGTCCGCCCGCGACGTCCGTCGCCGAGTCGTGGGCGCGCGAGCGGACGGCGCACCACGTGGTGCCGTCGCGCAGCACGCCGACGGCGAGGCGCACGTCCTGCCGGTCAGGGTGGTTCGTGAGGTAGTCGAGCGCGGCGTCCGGGTCGTCGGGGACGCCCTCCTCGGCGGCCGGCGGCAGCACGATCCGCTCGACGACGAGCGCGGCGCCGTCGACCGTCGCCGGCCACGCGACGCGGGCGAGCCCGTCCTCGAGGTCGCCGTCCACGGCGAAGCCCTCCTGCTCGATCGACAGCAGGTGGTGCGGGTCCGCCTCGGCCGCGGCCACGACGTCGGGCGGGAGCCGGTCGGCGAGCGTCGGGTCGGCGCCGAGGGCGCCCGCGGTCCCGACGAGCGCGAACAGCCGGGGCGGGACGTCCCAGCCCGCGTCGGCCGCGTGCGACTCGATCTCGTGCACCGCGAGCGCGAGGGCGTGCTGCGGGGTGGGGCCGCCGGGCGCGACCGGGTCGGGACCGGCGTCGGGTCCGGGCGCGGGGGTGGTGGCGTCGGGACCGGGGGCGGCGTCGTCAGGCTGGGGCATGACCCCATCGTCCCTCATCGGCGCCGCCCCGCGCCGCCGCGGGCCGGGTGCCGGCCGTCCCCCACGAGGCGCCGGACCGTGGGAACCTTGGGGGAGGACCGGGCGTTGACCCCGGTGCACGCCCGAGCCACGACCGAAGAGGTATACCCACCGTGTCATTCGCCGCAGCGCCCCGCCGGCCGTCCTCCGGGGGGCGGCCCGCCCGGCGCCGGAGCCCGATCGGGATCGCGATCGCCGTCGTCGGCGCCCTCGTCGTCCTCCTGCTCCTGCTCGCCCAGTTCTGGACCGAGGTGCTGTGGTTCCAGCAGCTCGACTTCGCGAACGTCCTGTGGACCCAGTGGGGCGCGCGCATCGCCCTGTTCGTCGCGGGCTTCCTGGTCATGGGCGGGCTCGTCTTCCTGTCGTTCTCGCTCGCGTACCGGTCGCGGCCCATCTACGCGCCGTCCACCCCCGAGCAGGCGACCCTCGACCAGTACCGCGAGGCGATCGAGCCGCTGCGCAAGGTCGTCATGGTCGTGGCCCCGGCGCTCGTCGGCTTCTTCGCCGGCGCGGCGGCGTCCTCGCAGTGGCAGACGGTCCTCCTGGCGCTCAACTCCGTCCCGTTCGGCACGACGGACCCGCAGTGGGGCATCGACCTGTCCTTCTACGTCTTCACGCTGCCCGCCCTCCGGTTCGTCGTGAGCTTCCTCATGGCGGTCGTCATCATCGCGGGCATCGCCGCGGTCGCGACGCACTACCTCTACGGCGGCCTGCGGATCGGCGGCGGCTCCGACGCGGGCCCGCGCACGACGACGGCCGCGCGCGTCCAGCTCTCGGTGATCGCGGCGCTGCTGCTCGTCCTCATCGGCGCGAACTACTGGCTCGACCGGTACTCGATCCTCACGTCGGGCGGCGCGAAGTTCGACGGCGCGTCGTACGCGGACGTGCACGCGGTGATCCCGTCCAAGGCGATCCTCACGGTCGTCGCGCTCTTCGTCGCGGCCCTGTTCGTGGTGACCGCGGTGCGCGGCAACTGGCGCCTGCCGGCCATCGGCGTGGGCCTCATGGTGGTCTCGGCCATCGCGATCGGCGGGATCTACCCGGCCGTCGTCCAGCGCTTCCAGGTCACGCCGAACGCGCAGGACTTCGAGGAGGAGTACATCCAGCGCAACATCGACGCGACGAAGGCCGCCTACGGCATCGACAACGTCGAGACCGAGCAGTACAACGCCAAGACCGAGGCCGAGGCCGGCGCCCTGCGCGAGGACGCGGACACGACGGCGTCGATCCGCCTCCTGGACCCGGAGATCGTCAGCCCGTCGTTCAGCCAGCTCCAGCAGAACAAGCAGTACTACCAGTTCTCGAGCTCGCTGTCGGTGGACCGCTACACGATCGACGACGAGAGCCGCGACACCGTCATCGCGGTGCGCGAGCTCAACCAGGACGGGCTCGGGGCCGACCAGCGCAACTGGGTCAACGACCACACGGTCTACACGCACGGTTTCGGCGTCGTGGCGGCGTACGGCAACCAGATCGGCCCCGACGGCAGGCCCGCGTTCTACGAGGGCTCGATCCCGTCGACGGGTGCGTTCACGGACGCGGGCGGCTACGAGCCGCGCATCTACTTCTCGCCCGAGGCGCCCGAGTACTCGATCGTCGGTGCACCCGAGGACCGTGAGCCGTGGGAGCTCGACTACCCGGTGGACGACGCGGGCGGACAGGTCAACAACACCTTCCCCACCGACGAGGTCGCGGCCGGTCCCAGCGTCGGGTCGTTCGTGAACAAGGTGCTCTACGCCCTGAAGTTCGGTTCCGAGCAGATCCTGTTCTCGGACCGCGTGACGAACGAGTCGCAGATCCTCTACGACCGCAGCCCGCGCGACCGCGTCGCGAAGGTGGCGCCGTTCCTCACGCTCGACGGCCGCGTGTACCCGGCGGTCGTCGACGGCCGCGTGAAGTGGATCGTGGACGGCTACACCACGTCGAACGCCTACCCGTACTCCACGTCGGAGTCGCTCGAGGACTCGACGCGTGACTCGCTCGTCGCGGCCAACTCGGTCGAGGCGCTCGCGCCGCAGCAGGTGAACTACATCCGCAACTCGGTCAAGGCGACCGTCGACGCGTACGACGGCTCCGTCGACCTCTACGCGTGGGACACGGAGGACCCGGTCCTCCAGGCGTGGACGCAGGTCTTCCCGAACGCCGTGCAGCCGCTGTCCGAGATCTCGGGCGACCTCATGAGCCACCTGCGCTACCCCGAGGACCTGTTCAAGGTGCAGCGCACGCTCCTCGCGAGCTACCACGTGGACGACGCGAACGAGTTCTTCTCGGGCCAGGACTTCTGGCGCAGCCCGGAGGACCCGACGGCGAGCGGGGACAACAAGCCGCTCCAGCCGCCGTACTACCTCACGCTGCAGATGCCGAGCCAGGAGGCGCCGACCTTCTCGCTCATGTCGACGTACATCCCGGGGGGTGGCTCGGACCGCAACATCCTCACCGGCTTCCTCGCGGTCGACGCGGAACCGGGCAGCGAGGCGGGCGTGCGGTCGGAGGACTACGGCACGCTGCGGCTCCTCGAACTGCCGCGCAACGCGACGGTGCCCGGACCGGGTCAGGTGCAGAACAACTTCAACACCGACCCGACGGCGGCCGACGGCCTGCTGGCACTGCGCCGCGGTGACTCGACGGTCATCAACGGCAACCTGCTGACGCTGCCGGTCGGTGGTGGCCTGCTCTACGTCCAGCCGGTGTACGTGCAGTCGACCGAGGGCACGCGGTTCCCGCTGCTGCGCAAGGTGCTCGTCTCCTTCGGTGACGAGATCGGCTTCGCCGACACGCTCGACGAGGCGTTGGACCAGGTGTTCGGCGGCGACTCGGGCGCGAACGCCGGTGACGCGGACGGCGGCGTCGAGACCGAGGTCCCGGACCAGCCGGCCGACGGCGAGTCGCCGGACGCGGGCACGACCGACCCGGGCACGACCGACCCCGGCACCGAGCCCCCGGCGACCGAGGAGCCGGCCCCGCCGGCCGACGGCGGCACGGTCGACGGCGGCGCGCGCGCCGAGCTCGACCAGGCGCTGCGCCAGGCGCAGCAGGCCATCGAGGACGGCCAGGCGGCGCTCGCCGAGGGCGACTTCGCGGCCTACGGCGAGGCGCAGGACCGCCTGCAGCAGGCGCTCGAGTCGGCCCTCGCGGCCGAGCAGGCGCTCGACACCGAGTCGTCGGCGGGCTGACGCACCGGTCGCGCGAGCGACGCAGCGCCACGGACGGGCGGGGACACCAGCGGGTGTCCCCGCCCGTCCGTCGTCTGCGGCCGTTCGGGACGGAGTTGTCATTTCCCGCCCCGGGCGGGAGGATCGCTCCTCGTGACTTCTGCAACGGTTTGCAGCAACGCTTTCAGCGCGGCGGGCGACGACACCACGACCGTGCCGGCGGTGCGGCTGCACCACACGTCCGGCGCCGAGCTCGTGGTCGCGCTGCGTGGCGCCGCCGTCCTCGCGTGGCGCGCCCCCTGGCGCGGCGCCGACGGCATCGAGCGCGTCGAGGGCCTCGTCGACGGGTACGCCGACGAGGCGGAGGTCGCCGCGCACGACGCCGCGCGGTCGGCGCTCATGGCGCCGTTCGTCAACCGCCTCGCGGGCGGCGAGTACGTGTTCGACGGCGTCCGGCACCGCGTACCCCCGGTGCTCCCCTGGGAGCCGCTCGCCATGCACGGGTTCGCGCGCACGCTCGACTGGGCGGTCGTCGAGGATGCGGGGGAGGGCGGGGTCGCTGCGCGCGACGCGGCGGCCGTCGACGGGGCGGAGCGCGAGTCCGTGACGCTCCGGACGGTCGTCCACGCCGACGCGCACGCCGGCTACCCGTTCGCGCTCGTGCTGGAGGTCCGGTACGTCCTGGGCGCCGGATCCCTCGACGTCACGCTGCGCGCCCGCAACGTCGGGACGACCGCGGCCCCCGTCTCGCTCGGCTGGCACCCCTACCTCCGGGTCCCCGGGCACGGCACGGTCGACGCGCTGGAGCTCACGGTGCCGGCCCGCCGCGCCGTCGTGACTGACGCGGGGATGCTCCCGCTCGCGGGGGAGGCCGCGTTCGGGGCGATCGACGGCGTCGGCCCGCTGCCGCTCGCGGGCGTGCGCCTCGACCACGCGTTCGCCGACCTCCGGGCCGACGCCGACGGCCGCGCGCGCACGGTCGTGCGCGACCCCGCCACCGGGCAGGGGCTCGCCGTCTGGCAGGAGCGCGGCCTCGTGCACGTCTACACGGGCGACGGCCTGGCACGGCGCGGCCGCGCGGCGATCGCCGTCGAGCCGGTGGAGACGCTGACCGACGCGTTCAACCGGGCGGACTGCGCCGCCGACGTGCGGCTCGAGCCGGGGGCCGTCCGCGAGTTCGCCTTCGGGGTCGAGGTCCTGGCGTGACCCACGTCTCGTCCACCCGATTTGGCCTGGTCCGGAACCTCACGTAGAGTAGTGATCACCGACGCGGGGTGGAGCAGCTCGGTAGCTCGCTGGGCTCATAACCCAGAGGTCGCAGGTTCAAATCCTGCCCCCGCTACTCCTGAGAGGCCCTCGGTCAGCAGAAATGCTGACCGAGGGCCTCTTGCTTTGTCCCCTGCACGGGCGGTGCCCTCGTGCTGTGACGCGCCCCACCCGGCCGAGGCGCGGGCGGGGGAAGCCACGGCCCACGGCCCGGCGTTATCGTCAGTGGCCGGCGCCCACCACTCCCGCGGGCGCCCGACACCCGGAAGGTCACCATGCGTCGTCTGCGTCCCCGTCCCGCCGTCCTGACCGCCGTCACGGCGGTCGCCGCGCTTACGCTGGCGGCCTGTTCGTCGGGTGCCGACGACGGCGGCGACGCCGCGAGCCCGAGCGCGAGCGCGTCGGGTGACGCGCAGTGCGAGCCCGGTGCGCTCCCGACGCTCACCGACGGCGTGCTGACCGTCGGTGCGGGCGAGCCGTACTCCCCGTGGTACGTGGGGGAGCAGGACTCGGGCGAGGGCTTCGAGTCGGCCCTGATCTACGCCGTCGCGGACCGCCTGGGCTACGCGGCGGACGACGTGGTGTGGGAGACGGTGACGTTCGAGCAGATCATCAGCCCGGCCGTGAAGCCGTTCGACGTGGCGGCGTACCAGACGTCGATCACGGACGAGCGCAAGCAGGCCGTCGACTTCTCGAGCCCGTACCTCACGACGCGCCAGGGCGTCATCGTCATGGAGGACGGCCCGTACGCGGGCGCGACGACGCTGGCCGAGCTCGACGGCGCGCGCATCGGGGTCACCGCCGCCCAGACGAGCCTCACGCTCGCGGAGGCCGCGTGGGGCGAGGACGCCGACATCTCGCCGTACAGCGCCGCGGGCGACGGCATGCAGGCGCTGCAGTCCGGCACGATCGACGCGATGGTCATGGACGTCGACCAGGGCGTCGCCGCCTCGACCGAGTACTTCCCGGACTCCGTCGTCATCGGCACCCTGCCCGACGAGGGCGTCGTCGAGCAGTACGGCCTCGTCCTGGACCTCGGCTCGGAGCTCACGGACTGCGTGTCGCAGGCCGTCGACGACCTGGAGGCGGACGGCACGCTCGCCGAGCTGCGCACGACATGGCTCAAGTCGGACGACATCCCCGTCCTCCAGTGACCCTGCCATGACCGTGCCCGACGACGCGCGCCCGCCCGGAGGCGTCGGGTCGCCCGACGCCGTCCCGGCCGCCGCGTGGTCGCCGTCGCCGCTCGCGCTCGACCGGGCGGCGTTCCGGCGCGCGCAGCGGCGGCGGTCGCTCCTCGTCGCGCTCGTGAGCACGGTGCTCGTCGTCGCGGCGGTCGTGCTCGTCGTCGTCAACGCGCCGGGCTGGGAGCGGGCGCGGACCGCGTTCTTCGACCCGGCGATGGCGTGGGAGTCGCTGCCCGCGATCCTCGAGGGGCTGTGGCTCAACCTGCGCGTGTGGGTCGTCGCGGGCGTCGTCGGCACGGTGCTCGGGCTCGGTCTCGCGGTCGCGCGCACGAGCCGCATCCCGGCGCTGTTCCCGCTCCGGGCGTTCGCGACGGTGTACGTCGACCTGTTCCGCGGCGTGCCGCTCCTGCTCGTGCTGCTGCTCGTCGGGTTCGGGCTGCCGGCGCTGCGGCTGGAGTGGCTGCCGACGTCGGGCGCGTTCCTCGGCGCGCTCGCGATCGTCCTCACGTACACCGCGTACCTCGCGGAGGTGTTCCGCGCGGGCATCGAGTCGGTGCACCCGTCGCAGGTCGCGGCGGCGCGCTCGCTCGGGCTCACGCGCGCGCAGACGACGCGGCGCGTCGTGCTGCCGCAGGCGGTGCGCAACGTCACCGCGCCGCTCGCGAACAACCTCGTCTCGCTGCAGAAGGACTCGGGCCTCATCTCCGTCCTCGGTGCCGTCGACGCGATCCGCGCCGCGCAGATCGCGACGACGGGCAGCTACAACTTCACGCCCTACGTCGTCGCGGGGATCCTGTTCTTCCTCGTGTCGTTCCCGCTGACGCGCGCGGTCGACGCGTACCAGGCGCGTCGCGGCTGGGGCCGGTCGCTCGCGACGGTGAGCGGGGCAGGGGACATCCGATGAGCGCGTCCGCGACGTCCGGCGCGATCCCCCAGGACGCGCGTCACCTGCTGTCCCTGCGCGGCGTGCGCAAGACGTACCCGGCCGCGGGCGCCCCGGGCGGGCGGCGGGTCGTGCTCGACGGCATCGACCTCGACGTCGACGCGCACCGGTGCGTCGTGCTCGTCGGGTCGTCCGGCTCGGGCAAGTCGACGCTGCTGCGCGTCGTCAACCTGCTCGACGAGGTCGACGACGGCCAGATCCTGCTCGACGGCGAGGATGTCGCCGACCCGCGCCTCGACGCGAACCGCGTGCGGGCGCGCATGGGCATGGTCTTCCAGGCGTACAACCTCTTCCCGCACCTCACGGTGCTCGACAACGTGACCCTCGCACCCCGGCTCGTGCACCGGCGCTCGCGCGACGAGGCCGAGGCGGCGGCGGTCGAGATGCTGGGTCGCGTCGGGCTCGGTCACAAGGTGACGTCCTATCCCGACCAGCTCTCGGGCGGCGAGCAGCAGCGCGCGGCGATCGCGCGCGCCCTCGTCAACGGCCCCGAGCTGCTCCTGCTCGACGAGGTGACGTCCGCGCTCGACCCCGAGCTCGTGGGCGAGGTGCTCGACCTGCTCGCCGAGCTGCGCGCGGAGGGCCGCACGATGCTCGTCGCGACGCACGAGATGGGGTTCGCGCGCCGCGTCGCCGACGAGGTGTGCTTCCTGCACGAGGGCCGCGTCCACGAGCGCGGCACGCCCGAGCAGGTGCTCGGCGACCCGCAGCGCGAGCGGACCCGCGCGTTCCTGCGCCGTCTGCACGCCTGAACCCGCCCCTCGGGACCGCGCCGAGCACCGCCCGACCCGGCCCGAACCTCGATCAGCCGCGCAGCACGAGCACGACCGTCGCAGCGACCGACGCGCAGGCGACGAGGGCGTACGGCCACGTCCACGTGCGCTGCCCGGCGACGCGCAGCACCACGGCCACCGCGAGCGCGGCCAGGGCGAGCACGGGACCGTCGACGAGCGGGGCCAGGTCGACCGAGACGCGCAGGGTCTCCAGGAGCTGTGGCGGCAGGGGGACGAACGGCTGGCTCTGGCGGGCCGCGCCGTCGGGCACGAGCCACAGCGTGCGCAGCACCGCCAGGACCGCGAGGACGCGCGGCAGGGCGCGCAGGAGCGCGCCTCCGACCCGGGAACGGTCCCAGGACGACGACGCGGCGGGTCGGACGGGACGTGCGGACCGCGCGGCGGACGCCGGGGCCGCCTCCTGGCGCGGCGCCGTCGTGGCCGCGGACGTGCCGGCGGCGCGCGGGGCCGGGGCGCTCGCGACCGCCGCACCGGTGATCCGCGGCCGGACGGACTCCGGACGCACGGCGGGCGACGACGGCGTCGGGCCGAGGTGCCGGACGGGGCTCCGGCGCGGCGGGACCGACGGCGGGACCGGCCGGCCGACCTGCGTGGCGACGAGGTCGGGGGAGTCCATGACGCGGGTCCGTCCGACGGCGGGCGGGACCGGCTCCGGCCGGGGCCGCCCCGACGGACCACGACCCAGCGTGGAGACCCGCTGCACAGGCACCGGCCAGGGACGCGGGTCCGGGGAGCCGGACTCCGGCACCGGGACGGGGCCGGCCGTCCGCGACCGCGCGGCCCGGGCCACGGGCTCGGCGCCGGAGCCTGGCACGGGGAGCATCGGGTGCGTCGGGCGACGATACTCGCGCCACCCGCGCAGGGTGTCGGGGTGGCCGGCGGGCGGTGCCGCGGCCTGCCACCGCATCGCCTGCCAGAGCCAGTCCTTGAGCTCCGCCGGGGTCCGGCCGTCGGCCACGTGCGCGCCGATGCTCGCGACGTGGTCCGCGATGACCTCGGCGGCCGCGCCGTCGAACCCGTCGCCGTGCACCTCGGCCAGCACGCTCATCAGCGTCGCGTCGTAGACCAGGGCGTGCCACGGCTCCCGGACACGGGCCGCGTCGGCCGCCCTGCCGACCGGCGTGACCTCCTCCGCCCGTTCGGCCCGGACGGGTGCGCCGGTGGCGGCGGCCAGCCCGGCGACGGGACCCAGCGCGCGCTCGGCCGCGGTGGCGCCGTCGGCCACGATCCGTGACGTGAGGAGCAGGGTGTCGTCGGGGGCCTCCCCGGCGAGCCGGGCGCGCAGCACCCCGACGACGCTCTCGAGCGCGGGCCGGTGGTTCGGCTGGTAGCGGGTCGTCGACAGGATGAGGTCCTGCAGGTGGGGGTCGATCTCGGGCGGCTCGGCCGGGGACGGGGCCGGCTCCGTCCCGGCCGGCACCCCGACCAGGTCGTCCGGGACCTCCCGCACGAGGTCGTCGGCCTCGAGGTCGCGGCCGAGGAAGTTGAGGTCCGCCGGCACGACCCCCGTGGTGGCGAAGATCAGGAGCAGGCCGAGCGCGTACACGTCCGAGCGGGGGTGCACGCGGCGGGCGAACAGCTCCGGCGCCATGTACGCGAGCGTCCCGACGGGCTGGGTGGATGTCGCCGTGTCGAACAGCTTGGCGATGCCGAGGTCGATGAGGACCGCCCGGTCGCCGTCGACCATGATGTTGGCGGGCTTCAGGTCGCGGTGCACGCAGTGCTGCTCCTGCAGCACGAGCAGGGCCTCCGCGACGTGCGACGCCAGCCGCAGCGCCTGCCGTCCGTCCAGCGGGCCCGATGCGCGGACCTGCTCGCGCAGCGTGGTGCCGGGGACCAGCTCCATGGCGAACCACGGCTGGTCGTCGTCCAGGCCCGAGCGCACGAACGCGGGGAAGCCGCGCCCGCCCACGGCCTCCAGCAGCCTCGCCTCCTGCGCGAAGCGCTCGCGGGAACCCTCCTGGAGACCCGTGAGCACCTTCACGGCGACCTCCGCGCCGTCCGCGTCCGTCGCGCGGTAGACGTGCGCGAACCCGCCGTGCCCGAGCACGTCGCCGAGGGTGAACGGGCCCTTGCGGTCACCGCTCGCCGGCACCTGGCGGACGGGCCGGCGGGGCAGCGGCGTGGGGCCCCGCCCGGCGTCCGGGGAGGCGTCCGGAGCGACAGCAGGTCGGACGGAGACGTCGGTCGCCACCGCGAGGGCGGGCTGCTCGGGGCCGGGCATGGGCGCAACGTTACAAGCGCGCCGCTCCGGGACGGAGCAGACAACTCCGACGGCCCGGGCCGCGAGCGGCGCGTCGACCTGGGAGGCTGGACGTCATGGTCAACCGCCTCGCCGCCGCCGTGAGCCCGTACCTGCGCCAGCACGCCGGCAACCCGGTCGACTGGTACCCGTGGGGCGCCGAGGCGTTCGCGGAGGCGCGCCGCCGGGACGTGCCGGTCATGATCTCGGTCGGGTACGCCACGTGCCACTGGTGCCACGTCATGGCGCGCGAGAGCTTCTCGGACCCGGACATCGGCGCGCTCCTCGCGCGCGGGTTCGTCGCGGTGAAGGTCGACCGCGAGGAGCACCCCGACGTCGACGCGAGCCTCCTCGCCGCGGCGAGCGCGTTCACCCCGGACCTGGGGTGGCCGCTCACGGTGTTCACGACGCCCGACGGCGCCCCGTTCTACGCGGGCACGTACTGGCCGCCCGTCCCCGTGGCCGGACGCCCCGCGTTCCGGGACGTGCTCGACGCCGTCGCGCAGGCCTGGGAGCAGCGGCGCGACCAGGCGGTCGAGACGGGGGACGCGATCCGCGCGGCGCTGCGCGACGCGGCGGCGGGCCGCCGGACGGGCGTGCCGCGCGCGGCGGCGACGGCGGTCGACGGCTCGGGGGCGTCGGGCGGCGCGGACGCCGGGCCGGTCGCCGACCCGGCCGAGCACGCCCGCCGGGTCGTCGAGCGGCTGGAGGCGGCGGAGGATCGCGTGCACGGCGGCTTCGGGGGCGCCCCCAAGTTCCCCGTCGCCCCGACGCTCGAGCTCCTGCTCGACGTCGCGGCGTCGTCCGTCGTCGACCCGGAGGTCGCGCGGCGCGCGCTCGTCCTGGCGGGACGCACGGTCGACGCGATGGCGGCGAGCCCGCTGCGCGACGTCGACGGCGGCTTCTTCCGGTACGCGACCCGGCCGGACTGGTCGGAGCCGCACTACGAGCGGATGCTCTACGACAACGCGCAGCTGCTCTCGGCCGCGACGACGCTCGCCGTGCTGCGCCGGACCGGGCCCGTGGACGGACCGCTGCGCACGCCCGCCGAGGCGCCCGGCACGCCCGACGCGGGCGAGGACACCGCCGAGGTGGCGGGTGACGTCGGGCGCTTCCTCCTGCGCGTGCTGCGCCTGGCCGACGGCGCGTTCGCGAGCGCGCAGGACTCGGAGTCCGTCGTGGACGGCGAGCGCGTCGAGGGCGGGTACTACCTGCTCCCGCCGGGCGAGCGCGCGCACCACGAGCCGCCGCCGCTGGACACGAAGGTGCTCACCGGGTGGAACGGGCTCGCGATCGAGGCGCTCGCCCGCGCCGGGCACCACCTAGCGCTGCCCGACCTCACCGACGCCGCGCGGGCGGCCGCCGACCGGCTGCTCGCGACCCACGTCCGGGCCGACGGGTCGCTCGTGCGCGCGTCGGAGGGCGGGGTCGCCTCGGACGCCGTCGCGACGCTGGAGGACCACGGCGCGCTCGCGACGGCGCTCCTCGTGCTCGGGGGCCTGACCGGGGAGGCGCGGTACGTGCGCGAGGGTCTGCGCCTCGTCGACGCGACGGTCGGCCCGGGCGGCGACCTCACGCCCCCGCAGGGCACGGACCCGGTGCTCACCGACCTCGGGCTGGCGGCCGGGGCGGCGGCCGACCCGTCGGAGGGCGCGGTGCCCTCGGGCACGACGGCGGCCGCCCGGGCCGCGCTGCTCGCCCACCTCGCGACGGGCGAGCCGCGGTACCGGGACGCGGCGCTCGCGCACGCCGCCGCGTCCGCTGCGGCGAGCGAGCACCCGCTCGGCGCGGCGGGGGTGCTGCGCGTCGCCGTCGGGCTCGCGGAGCCGCCCCACCAGCTCGTGGTCGTCGCCGACGCCGACCGGCACGCGGGGTTCCTCGCCGCCGCGCGCGACTGGTACCACCCGGGTGCGCTGCTGCTCGCCGCGACGCCCGACGACGCCGCGACCCTCGCCGCCGACGGCGTCGCCCTGCTCGCCGACCGCGGGCCGGGCGCCTACCTCTGCGCGGACTTCGTGTGCCGGCTCCCGGTGCACGACCCCGCGGCGCTGCGGGACCAGCTCGGCGCCCGGACACCCTGAGACCGGGGGTGCAGCGCACTCCCGGCGGTCGCATGATGGAAGGACGGTGCGGCACGAGGAGGAGCCATGAGGGCATCGGTCGGGGACAGGATCGTGACCGCCTCGGGCGTCGTCGGCGGGGCGGTGCGCGACGGGGTCGTGGTCGAGCTGCGGCACGAGGACGGCTCGCCGCCGTACCTCGTCGAGTGGGCCGACACGGGCGAGCGGACGCTCGTCTACCCGGGGTCGGACAGCTACGTCGAGCACGTCCCGGGAGCGGAGACGGGCGACGGCACGGACACCACGAAGGTGTGGCGCGTGCAGGTGAGCGTCGTCGAGTCGGAGGGCCGGACGACGGCGGAGGCGGTCCTCGTCGCGGAGACGCCGGAGCACGTGCGGACCGTCGGGCGGGCGCGGCGCGACCCGCACGACCGCGACGTCCCGCTCATCGGCGACGAGATCGCCGTCGGGCGGGCGCTGCGCCGGCTCGCGGACCGGCTGCTGGACGACGCCGAGTCGGACATCGCGTCGTCGACGGGCGCCCCGGCGCACGTGCACCAGTGACGCGCCCGGGGGAGGGCGCGGCGCCCGGTGCCGCGGACGCCGCCGTGCGAGCGCGCGTGCACGGGCGCGTGCAGGGCGTCGGCTTCCGCTGGGCGACGCGCGAGCGGCTCGCCAGGCTCGGCCTCGACGGCACCGCGACCAACCGGCCCGACGGCACCGTCGAGGTCGTCGCGTCCGGGGCGCCGGACGCCGTCGACCGCCTCGTCGCCTGGCTGCGCGACGGCCCCACGCCGGGCGACGTCACGCACGTCGACGTCGAGCGGGCGCACGCCTCCTGAGGACGCGCCCCGGCGCTCCCGGGGTCCCCGGCGCGACCGGCGGCGGGCTCAGCCGTCCGCGCGTGCCAGCACGGACTCCCAGTGCCAGGGCTCGGGCACGCGCCCGTCGGGCTCGGCGAAGTCGGGGTGCGTCCAGCCGTAGGTCTCGGCGTGCTGCTTGAGCCACTCGTACTGCGGGGTGCCGAACGCCTGGACGCCGCCGCCCAGGTCGACGGCGAACCCCAGCCCGTGGTTCGAGCACCCGGGCGGCGCCGCGATGGGCGACGACGGGTCGTACAGGCCCTGCTGCTCCTCGAAGGTCCGGTAGGAGGAGTTGATCGTCAGGTGCACGCCGAACCGCTCGACGTACGCGGCGTCGAGGGCGACGAGCCCGTCCAGCACGTCCGCGCGCACCCGGTCGCCGGGCGACCACGGGATCGGCGCGAGAGCGGCGTCGGGCACGCGGCCGCCGTCGGGGTCCCACACCTGGTCCGGCGCCGGGCACGAGACGGCGTCCTGCGCGACCGACGTCTCCTCCGTCGACGTGCTCACGACCCCGAGGCCCGCGCCCAGGTCGAGCACCGCCTGCTCGAGCCTCGCGAGGTCGTCGCCCGCGAGCCCCGCGTCGGCGGCGGCGTCGGCCGCGGCCGCGGTGTCCAGCGCGTCGCGCAGCCGGCCGCGGACCGCCTCGTCGGCGCCGAGCCCCTCCGTCGCGGCGTAGATCTTCTCGCCCAGCGCGCTGGCGGTCGCCAGGCTCGCGCGCGCCGCGGTCACCTCGCTCCGCGCGTGGTCGAGCATCGAGGCGTGCACGGCGTCCGAGGCCGACACGAGCGACCGGTCCGTCGCGTCCGTGCCCGTGGTCATCCGGTCGAGGAACGGCGCCGCGAGCAGGGCGCGGGCGTCGTCCACCTCGGTCGTCAGCGCGGTCCGCACCGCCGGGTCCGCGACCTTCCCGTCCGACGCCGCGAGCAGGTCCTCGGCGGTCGCGGCCCGGTCGGCCAGCGCGTCGTACTCGGTGTCCCGGTACCAGGCGAACGCGCCGCCGCCCCCGCCCAGCACGAGCACGAGCGCCACGACGGCCGCGATCCACGCAGCCCGGTGCCGACGCGGCACGCGCGCGTGCCGACGCTCCCGGCCGCCCGGCGGGTGGTCCGCGGGGCCGGTGGGCGGGGCGGTGCTCGTGGCGGTCACACCGCCAGAACCTACGGCACGACGGCGACCCTCCCGGACGGATCCGGGGGTGCGCACGGACACGCTCACGGCTTGCTCACGAACCCCGACCGGTCCGTGCGTCGGCGGGCGCCGTCGTGCATCAGCCGGGGCGCGGCGACCCTCCCCAGATGGTGTCCCCGACGCGCCGCCGGGGGCGGATCGAGGAGGGACCATGAAGCGGCTGGTGCTGTGCTGCGACGGCACGTGGAACTCGCCGGTGAACGCGAGCGTGTCGAACATTGAGAAGATCGCGCGCTCCGTCCGCACCGGGATCGGACCGGACGGCGTCCAGCAGATGGTGTTCTCCGTCGAGGGCGTCGGGGCGCAGGGCTACCTCGTCGACCGGCTCCTCGGCGGGGCGTTCGGCTACGGCCTGACGCGCAACGTCGTCGCGGGGTACCGCCACCTCGCGCTCAACTACGAGCCCGGCGACGAGATCTACGTGTTCGGGTTCAGCCGCGGGGCGTACACCGCGCGCAGCGTGGTCGGGATGGTCGCGACCGTCGGCCTGCTCACCCAGGACGCGCTGGCGCGCGACCACCTGTGCGAGGCGGAGGAGGTCTACCGCGACCGCGACCCTGCCCGCCGCGCCGAGCGTGCCCGCACGTTCCGCGCCGCGTACTGCCACGACCACGTGCCGGTAGCGTTCCTCGGGGTGTTCGACACGGTCGGCGCGCTCGGCGTGCCCGGCCTGTCGCGCCGCCGCAGCCGGTTCCACGACCTGCGCCTGTCGACCGACGTGCGGTGCGCCCGCCAGGCGCTCGCCATCGACGACCGCCGCATCACCTTCGAGCCGTGCCTGTGGGACGTGCCCGTGGCCATGGCGCCCCGGGTCAAGCAGGTCTGGTTCCCCGGCGGGCACAGCGACGTCGGCGGCGGCGCGCGGGCGCGCGCCCTCTCGGACACCGCGCTGCTGTGGATGCTCGGCGAGGCCGTCGGGCGCGGTCTCGTCGTCGACGAGGAGCGCCTGCGCGCGCAGCTCCACCGGGACGACGAGCTCGTCTGCCGCGTCCGCCCCGGGCTGCTGTTCGGCGCGCTCAACCTCGTCAAGCGCCTGCACCACCGCCCGCGCTTCCGCGGCGCGCTGCGCGTCCTCGCGGGCGTGCCCACCCCGCCCGAGACCGTCGACGCCGTCTACCTCGCCGAGACGGCGGTGACGCTCAGCGCCGACCCCGCGTCGGTCTACGCGCGCCACGCGCGGAACCTCGCCTGGTGGCGCGACAGCGCGGGCCCGGACCTCGCGCGCCTCGTGGAGCCCGTGCCGGGCGCGGCCCAGGAGACCCGGCCGCTCGCGCTCGCCTGACCACGGGCACCGCGCCCGTGCCATGCTGGGCAGCGTGAGCGAGCAGACCCCCGACCGCATCCCGGCCGAGCAGCTCGTCCCCGCCGACGCGCACGTCCTCGGGGACCCGGCCGCGCCCGTCACCATCGTCGAGTTCGGCGACCTCGAGTGCCCGTACTGCGCCGCCGCCGCCCCGGTGCTGCGGCAGGTCGTCGAGTCCTCCGGCGGCCGGGTGCGTCTCGTGTTCCGCCACTTCCCGCTGTTCGAGATCCACCCGCACGCGCTGTCGGCCGCGCTCGCCGTCGAGGCGGCCGCCGCGCAGGGCCGGTTCTGGGAGATGCAGGCCGCGCTGTTCGCGCACCAGGACCAGCTCGGCGAGGCCGGGCTCGCCGAGCGGGCCGAGGAGCTCGGGCTCGACGGCGCGTCGGTCGTCGGGGACGCGGCCCAGCAGTACGCCGCGCCGGTGCAGCGCGACTACGCCGACGCGCTCGCGGTCGGCGTGCAGGGCACCCCGACGCTCTTCGTCGACGGCGTCCGCTACCGCGGGCGCGTCACCGCGGAGGGCCTGCGGGCCGCCGTCGCCGCCGCCGCGCGGCCGTAGGGCGCTCGCGGGGTCGGGGCGCCCGGGCGGCGACCACACTCGTACCCGTGGGGTGCCGTGCCGTGCGCTCGGGCGCGCGGTCACGTGGTCGCGGGCGGGTGCCAGGGGAGCGGCGGGAGCTCGGGCGGCGGGCCGTCCGCGCCGGGCGAGCACAGGGGCCAGCGCTCGCCGAAGAGCCGGAGCGCCACGGAGCCGAGCACGGCGGCGACGAGCGAGCCCGCGAGGATGCCGATCTTGGCCTGCTCGACGAGCGCCTCGTCGTCGAACGCGAGCTCGGCGATGAAGAGCGAGATGGTGAACCCGATGCCGGCGAGGATCGCCCCGCCGAGCAGGTGGGAGTACCGCACCCGCCCCGGGAGGTCGCCGAGGCCGAGGCGCAGGGCGAGCGTCGCGGCCCCGAAGATGCCGACGGCGTTGCCCACGACCAGCGCGACGGCGACGCCGATCGTCACGGGCGACGTGGCCGCCGCGCGCAGCGACTCGCCGTCGAGCTGCACGCCCGCGTTCGCGAGGCCGAAGACGGGCACGACGACGTACGCGCTCCACGGGTGCAGCACGCGCTGGAGGCGCTCGCTCGTGGGCACGGCCGCGCGCGCCGCGAGCTCGGTGAGGTGCTCGCGCTCCGCCGTCGTCTCCTGCGCGAGCCGCTTCGCGTACTTCGGCACGACGGCGACGTCCACGGGCCGCGACGAGCGCGACGGCACGAGCAGGCCCACGAGCACGCCCGCGAGCGTCGCGTGCACGCCCGACGCGTAGACCGCGCCCCACAGCGCGATCCCGGCGAGCGCGTACGGCGCCAGGCGCCAGACGCCGAGCCAGCGCAGCACGAGGATCACGACGACGAGCACGGCGGCGACGAGGAGGCCCGGGAGCCAGAGGTCGTCGGTGTAGAAGAGCGCCATGACGGTGATGGCGCCGATGTCGTCGACGACGGCGAGCGTGAGGAGGAAGAGCCGGAGCTGGTCGGGGCAGCGCGGCCCGAACAGGGCGAGGATGCCCACGAGGAACGCGGTGTCCGTCGACATGACGATGCCCCACCCGTGCTCCGCGGGAGACCCCGCGTTGAACGCGACGTAGATGAGCGCGGGCACCGCGAGGCCGCCCAGCGCGCCCAGCGCGGGGACGGCGACGGTGCGGCGGTTGCGGAGCTCGCCGCTCGTGACCTCGCGGTTGATCTCGAGGCCGATGACGAGGAAGAACACGGCCATCGCGGCGTCGTTGACCCAGTGGTGCAGGTCCATCTCGAACGCCCACGGCCCGACGCGCCAGCCCGCCTCCGTGGACCAGAGCGCGTCGTAGGCGCCCGACCACGCGGAGTTCGCCCACACGAGCGCGACGACCGTCGCGGCGAGGAGCAGGACGGCGCCGCCCGCCTCGGTCGCGAGGAACGAGCGCAGCGAGGGCGCCACGGGGCGGAGCTGGAAGCGCAGCGGCGGGCCCGGTCGGGCGGGGACGCGGACGACGGGGAGGGACGACGGCGGAGCGGGCTCGGTCACTGGGCCTCCGGGTGGGTCGGGACGGGGCGACGCCCCGGGCGTCGGACCTGCGCTGGGACAACTCTTCCGGGCGGCAGATCCTTCCGCAACAGACCTCGCGGGAGCATTGAGCGCGGGGCTCTGTTCGTCGACACATCCGCATATCGGAAAAGTTCTTCCGAAACTCTTGTGGCGTCCGTCACGCGCTGCTAGCGTCGAGCGTGCCAACGGCGGGCCCGGGCCGAGCGACACGCTCGGTGGTCGACACGTTCGATCCGACACCGGCAGCTACCTACCAGGCGGACGTGACAACTCGCCTGCAGCGGCCCGCCGGCCGCCTCCTCCCGGCTCACCGACGAGCCCGGACGCCGGAGGCGGAGCACCCGGCGTCGCTGCCCGAACCGTGGAGACTCCCCATGAACACTCTTGTCGTGGACACCGCACACCTGGACCGAGCCGTCGCCCTCGCGGTCGACAGCGTCGCGCACGCCGGAGGACCCTTCGGCGCCGTCGTCGTCACCGCCGACGGGCAGGTGTTCGAGGGCAACAACCGAGTCACGCAGGACAACGACCCGACCGCGCACGCCGAGGTCACCGCGATCCGGCGCGCGTGCGCCGCGCTCGGCACCTTCGACCTCACGGGCGCGACGCTCTACTCGAGCTGCGAGCCGTGCCCCATGTGCCTCGCGTCCGCCCTCTGGGCGCGCGTGCACGCCGTCCACTACGCCGCCGACCGGTACGACGCCGCGCGCGCCGGCTTCGACGACGCCGCCTTCTACGACTTCTTCGACGCCGACCCGGCCGACCGGGTCATGCAGGTCGTGCACGAGCGCACGGCCACCGCCACCGCGCCGTTCGACGCCTGGCGCGCCCTCGAGTCCCGGGTCGAGTACTGACGGCCGCGCGGCCGGTCAGTACCTCAGGAAAGGGCACAAGGACGTGACTCTCCTCGGCATGCGGCGGGAGACCGCCGGGAACGACGACGCACGCGGCACCGGACCGGCCCCCGGCCGGCTCGACCGCTTCTTCCGGATCACCGAGCGCGGCTCGACCACCGGGCGCGAGCTCCGCGGCGGGCTGGTGACCTTCTTCGCGATGGCGTACATCGTCATCCTCAACCCCCTCATCCTCGGCGGGACGAGCGCCGCGAACGCGCCCGTCGACGTCGCGGGCGGGTGGCTCCAGACGGCGCAGGTCGGCGCGATGACCGGCCTCGCCGCCGGCGGCCTGACCATCCTGTTCGGGCTCGTCGCGAACCTCCCGTTCGCGCTCGCGGCCGGGCTGGGCATCAACTCGTTCCTCGCGGTCGCCGTGATCGGCGACGTGACGTGGCCCGAGGCGATGGGGCTCGTGCTCGTCAACGGCCTGCTCATCGTGCTGCTCGCCGTGACGGGCGCGCGGTCGGCGATCTTCAACGCCGTCCCGCGCCAGCTCAAGGCGGCGATCACGGTGGGCATCGGCCTGTTCATCGCGTTCATCGGGTTCGTCGACGCGGGGTTCGTCACGCGCACCCCGGGCGGGCCGCCGGTCCAGCTCGGCGACGGCGGGTCGATCACCTCGGTCCCGACGCTCGTGTTCGTCGTCGGGCTGCTCACCATGGGCGTCCTCGTGGCGCGCAAGGTCAAGGGCGGGCTGCTCATCGGGCTCGTCGCGACGACCGTCGTGGCGATCGTCGCCGAGTCCGTGCTGCACCTCGGCCCGGCGTCGGAGACGAACCCCGGCGGCTGGCACCTCACCGTGCCGGCGATGCCGAGCTCGCTCGTCTCGGTGCCCGACCTCAGCCTGTTCGGGCAGCTCTCGTTCGGCGCGTTCGACCGGATCGGGGCGCTCGCGGCGACGATGCTCGTGTTCACGCTGTTCTTCACGAACTTCTTCGACGCGATGGGCACGATGACGGGGCTCGCCAAGCAGGGCGGTCTCGCCGACGCGGACGGCAACTTCCCGCGCATCAAGTCGGCGCTCGTCGTCGAGGGCGTGGGGGCGGTCGTTGGCGGCGCGACGTCGTCGTCGTCGAACACGGTGTTCGTCGACTCGGCGGCGGGCGTGGGCGAGGGGGCGCGGACGGGCCTCGCCTCGGTCGTCACGGGTGGGCTCTTCCTCGTCGCGATGTTCCTCACGCCGCTCACGGCGGTGGTGCCGATCGAGGTCGCGAGCGCGGTGCTCGTCGTCGTGGGCGCGATGATGATGGGCCAGATCAAGGAGATCGACCTCACCGACTTCACGGTGACGCTGCCGGTGTTCCTCACGATCGTGACGATGCCGCTCACGTACTCGATCGCGAACGGCATCGGCATCGGGTTCGTCACGTGGGTCCTGCTGCGGACCGCGTGCGGGAGGGCGCGCGACGTCCACCCGCTGCTGTGGGTGGTCGCGGCCGGGTTCGTCGTGTACTTCGTGCGCGGTCCGCTCACCGCGGCCGTGGGAGGCTGAGCCTCGACATCGACCGCACGGCCGACGGGTCGCCCGCTCCTGGGGGTGGCCCGTCGGCGTGCGGGGAGCGGGAAGGGCGAGGCATGGCAAGAACAGCACGGGTGAGCGTCGACGAGCACCGCGCGGACGTCGCGGCCCTCCTCGCACCCCTCGTGGACGCGGCCCGACGCCGCGCCCGCACCGAGGACGTCGACCTCGCCGACGCGCTCGGCCGGGTCCTCGCGGGGGACCTCGTCGCGCCCGTCGCCGTCCCGCTGTTCCGCAACGCGCAGATGGACGGGTACGCCGTCCGCGCCGCGGACGTCGCCGACGCGCGGGGGGACGCGCCCGTCCGGCTGGCCGTGGTCGCCGAGATCGCGGCGGCGCCGGGCGTCCCGCCCCGGCTCGCGCCGGGCACGGCTGCCCGCATCATGACGGGCGCGCCCGTGCCCGAGGGGGCGGACGCCGTCGTGCCCGTCGAGGACACCGCGACCGGGACGTTCGCCCGCACGCCCGCGGGCACGGCGCGCGCGGGCGTCACCGACCCGGCGGCCGGACAGGCCTCCACGACGCCGGCCGACCCGGAGTCCGTCGAGGTCCGGGTGCCGCGGGCGGCGGGCGACTTCGTGCGCGAGGCGGGCTCCGACGTCCGCCCGGGCGACGCCCTGCTGACCGACGGGACCGTCCTCGCGCCGCACCACCTCGCGGCCGCCGCGGCGTGCGGGGTCGGGCGCGTCCGGGTCGTCGCACGTCCGCGGGTCGCGGTCCTGTCGACCGGGTCGGAGCTCGTCGGCCCGGGGGAGGCCCCGGGACCCGGGCAGGTCTTCGACGCCAACGCCGACGCGCTCGGCGCCGCCGTGCGGCGCGCGGGGGGCGACGTGGCGCTCACGGCCCGCTGTGGCGACGACGCCGAGCGGTTCGCCGCCGTGCTCGCCGAGGCCGCTGCGGTCGCGGACCTCGTCGTGACGTCGGGAGGCGTGTCGCAGGGCGCGTACGAGGTGGTCAAGGACGTCCTCGGCGGCGGTGCGTCGTCGGACGTGACGTTCCGCTCCGTCGCGATGCAGCCGGGCGGGCCGCAGGGGTTCGGCACCGTGGACGGGACGCCCGTGCTCACGTTCCCGGGCAACCCGGTGAGCGCGCAGGTTTCGTTCGCGATGTTCCTGCGCGAGCCGCTCGAGCGGGCCGCGGGGCTGCCCGGCGTCGAGCGCGTGCGCGCGGCGGTGCTCGCCGAGCCGCTGACGTCGCCCGCGGGCAAGCGGCAGCTCCTGCGAGGCGCGACCGGCCCCGGGGGCACGGTGCGCGTCGTCGGGGGAGCGGGCTCCCACCTGGTCGCGTCGATGGCGCGCGCGGACGTGCTCGTGGACGTCCCGGCCGACGTGACAGAGTGGGACGCCGGGACCGAGGTGGAGGTGCGGGAGCTGTGACGCAGACGACGGACGGCGGCGCGCCGCCCACGGACCCCAGCCGTGTGACGACGGACGTGCTCGACGACGCCGTGTCGCGCGCCGTCGAGGACGCCGTCGGGGGCCCCGAGTGCGGGGCCGTCGTGACGTTCCGCGGCGTGGTCCGCGACGTCGACGGCGGCCGGGGCGTGACGCGGCTCGACTACGAGGCGCACCCCGACGCCACGGCCGTGATCCGGCGCTGCGTCGCGGACGTGGCGGCCGAGACGGGGCTGCGGGTCGCCGCGGTCCACCGGTACGGCAGTCTGGGGATCGGCGACGTCGCGCTCGTCGCGGCGGCCGCCGCGGGCCACCGCCGGGAGGCGTTCGAGGCCTGCTCGCTGCTCGTCGAGCGCATCAAGGCCGAGGTGCCGATCTGGAAGCGCCAGCACTTCGACGACGGCGTCTCGGAGTGGGTCGGGCTGTAGGACGCGACCCTGGACCGCCCGCGAGACGACGAGAGGCGAGAAGTGGCCCCCGGCCGGAGCCGGGGAGGGGCCACTTCTCGCCTCTCGTGAGCAGTCTGATCCGCCGGGCGACGACGATGTCGGGCGGGGACCCGGCCGTGCGGGCCGGGAGGGGGAGGGTCGGGTCAGCGCTCGGCGGGGCGGTTGTCGAGCAGCATGCCGATGCCGAGGCCGACGGCGGTGCCGAGGACGAGGCCGAACCAGCTGAGCACGACGACCCCGACGACGGCGCCGACGGCCGCGCCCAGGACGCTCTTGGTGCCGGCCTTCCAGGCGGCGGAACGCTCGTCGGTGCGGTAGATCGGGAGCGCGGACGCGGCGTTGTCCTGGGTCGTCGAGGACGCGCCGGAGATCGAGGAGGAGGGGCGGTTGGTGGGTGCAGGAGAGATCGTCGTCACGACATCCATGGTAGGAAGAGACGGCAGCTCTGACCTGGGCTGATGCACCGAGGTGACCGGCTTCACCCTATGATCTGCGCCACCGCCGGCCGCCCGCCTCAGCCGCCGATCGCGCCCATGCTGCGTGTCGTCGCCGCGAAGGCGTCGGCGGCGAGCGTCGGGGCGTCGCTGCCGTGCGCGAGCGGCTTGCGCCACATCGCGCCCTGCCACGCGCGGGCGAGGGCGTCGTCGCGCTCGTCCTCGGCGAGGTCCGCAGAGCGCAGGATCGCGCGCAGGTCGGTCTCGTCGTCGCCGAACAGGCACGAGCGCACGGTGCCCTCGGCGGTGAGCCGGGTGCGGTCGCACGCGCTGCAGAACGAGCGCGTGACGGAGGCGATGACGCCGACCGTCTGGGGTCCGCCGTCCACGAGCCACTCCTCGGCGGGCGCCGACGGGTCGTCGCGCCCGACCTCGAGCAGGTCGAAGCGGGTGCCCAGCACGGCCAGGAGGTCCGTCGCCGACACGAGGTCGGCGCGCGTCCAGCGCCCGTCGGCGTCGAGCGGCATCTGCTCGATGAACCGCAGGTGGCAGCCGTGCTCGACGGCCCACGCGAGGAGGTCGGCCGCGCCCGCCAGAGTCTCGGGCATGAGGACGGCGTTGAGCTTCACCGGCGCGAGGCCGGCGTCGAGCGCGGCGCGGATCCCGGCGAGCACGTCGGGGAGGCGGTCGCGCCGGGTGAGGCGCGCGAAGTGCGCGCGGTCGACCGAGTCGAGGGAGATGTTCACGCGGTCGAGCCCGGCGTCGACGAGCCCGCGGACGCGCTTGTCGAGGCCGATCGCGTTGGTCGTCAGCGAGAGGGACACGCTCGGCGCGGCGTCGCGCGCGGCGCGCAGGATGTCGGCGAGGTCGTTCCGCAGGAGCGGCTCGCCGCCGGTGAACCGGACGTCGGTGATGCCGAGCCGCTCCACCGCGACCCGCACGACCCGGCCGATCTCGTCGGGCGTGAGCAGGTCCTCGCGGGGGATCGCGGGCAGCCCTTCGGCGGGCATGCAGTACGTGCACCGCAGCGAGCACTTCTCGGTGACGGAGATGCGCAGGTCGCGCGCCACGCGGCCGTACCGGTCGACGAGCGCGTCGGTCGCCGGGCGGGCCGGGTCCAGGTCGTCCGGGGCGCCGGAGGGCACGGCGGGCCGCACCCTGGGCATCCCGAGCGAGACGGCGGTCATGGGCCGATCGTAGTCGTCCGTCCCTCCGGGACGGTGACCTGCGCCTCACCGCGTGCTAGCGTGGAGTCCGTCGAGTGGAACTGCAATTCCATTAGACGGAACTTCTCTCCGTGGGTCGGAGGGGGTCCACGGCGGATTCAAGCCCTGTGTTTCGGGCGCGTCACAGCGGACGCGGGCCAGGACACGCAGGGGACTCACCGCAAGGGTTCACTGGAAGGACGCCGGTACGCCGGCACCCTGCGGAAGCGAGGCCACGATGCTCCACATCGTCGACCGGCTCGCCCCCTGGCTCGGTCCGGGGCAGCCGCCCTTCGCCGTGGCGACCGTGGTCGCCGCGTCGGGGTCCGTGCCGCGCCCGGTCGGCACCGCGATGGCGGTCCGCGCCGACGGCGCCGTGCTCGGCAGCCTGTCCGGCGGGTGCGTCGAGGGCGCCGTCCACGCCGCGGCGCTCGACGCGATCGCGTCCGGCACGAGCCACCGCGAGACGTTCGGGTACAGCGACGACGACGCGTTCGCCGTCGGGCTGAGCTGCGGCGGGACGCTCGACGTCCACGTCCAGCCCGTGCTCCCCGACGACGACGCGACGCGCGCCCTGCACGCGCTCGCGGCGCGAGCCGAGCCCGCCCCGCCCGTGGCGCTCGTCCGCCGCATCGACGGCGGCGCGCGCACGGCCGTCGTCGTGGACGACCCGAACGCCGCCGACGAGGCAGCGGTCGCCCGGGCGCTGCGCGGCCTCGTCGGGCCCGACAGCCTGACCGCCGCCGCGGCGCAGGTCGTGGCGGTGCTGCGCGCGGGCGGCACGGCGACCGTGCACGCGGCGCACGGCGGCCCGGGCGCGGCGCCGTCGCCGTCGCCTTCGGAGGGGTGCGCCGCCGCGCCGGCCCCGGCAGGAGCAGCCGCCGACGCGTGCGACGCGGCCGAGCCCGTCACGCTGCTCGTCGAGACGCGGCTGCCCGCGCCGCGCTTCCTCGTGTGCGGGGCCAACGACTTCGCGGGCGCGCTCGTGCGGCACGTCCGGCTCCTCGGCTACCGCGTGACGCTCGTCGACGCGCGCGAGGTGTTCGCCGACCCGCGCCGCTTCCCCGAGGCGGAGGTCGTCGTCGAGTGGCCCGACCGCTACCTCGCCGCCGAGGCCGCCGCGGGCCGGCTCGACGCACGGACCGCCGTCGCCGTCCTCACGCACGACGCGAAGTTCGACGTGCCGCTCCTGCGGCTCGCGCTGGACCTGCCGCTCGCGTACGTCGGCGCGATGGGCTCGCGCCGCTCGCACGCCCAGCGCGTCGCCGCGTTGCGCGCCGAGGGCGTGGGCGAGGCCGCGCTCGCGCGCCTGCGGTCGCCCATCGGGCTCGACCTCGGCGCCGTCACGCCCGAGGAGGTCGCCGTCTCCATCACCGCGGAGCTCGTCGCCACCCGGCACGGGCGCTCCGCCGTCGTCCCGCTCAGCAGCAGCTCGGGCCCGCTCCACGCGGAGCCCGCAGCACGACCGGACGGTGCACCGACGCACCGCCCCCACCCCGAGGAGGCCCCCTGATGGACCTGGGCACCGTCACCGACCTCGTCCCGACCGCCGACCCCGCCGACTGGCGCGAGGGCGACGCGTGGCTCGCGGGCGGGACCGTCCTGTTCTCCTACGGCAGCGAGACTCTCCGGCGCCTGCTCGACCTGACGAGCGCGGGGTGGCCCGCGCTGACCGTCACCGACGAGGGCCTCGAGATCGCCGCGACGTGCACCGTCGCCGAGCTGTGGGCGTTCGAGGAGAGCGCGCAGGCCGCGTCCGTGCGCGACCGGTGGCGCGCGCTGGACCTCGTGCGGCCGTGCTGCGACAGCTTCGTCGCGTCGTTCAAGATCTGGAACACGTCGACCGTCGGGGGCAACGTCTGCACGTCCCTGCCGGCCGGGCCGATGATCTCGCTCACCGCGGCGCTCGACGGCGTCGCGGAGGTCTGGGGGCCGGGCGGCACCCGTCGGGAGCAGCCCGTCGTCGACCTCGTCACGGGCGAGCTGCGCAACACGCTCGCGCCCGGGGAGCTCCTGCGCGCGATCCGTCTGCCGGACCACGCGCTGCGCTCGCGGACGGCGTTCCGCCGCCTGTCCCTGTCCAACCTCGGGCGCTCCGGCGTGCTGCTCGTCGGCCGGGTCGACCCGCCCGACGCCGGGGGCACGTTCGTCCTCACGGTCACCGCCTCGACGCGCCGCCCCGTGCAGCTCCGCTTCGCGGCGGACACGTTGCCCACGGCCGCCGACCTCGTCGCCACGCTCGACGCCGCGGTCCCCGCCGACCTCTACCACGACGACATCCACGGGCTGCCCGAGTGGCGCCGGGACATGACCTACCGCCTCGGCGAGCAGATCCGCGCGGAGCTCGTCGACGGCACGACCTCGGACGGAGGCCTCCGATGACGACGACGCCCGCCCCGCACCCGGCCCCGCCGGTGACGATCGACGGCCGCACGGCCCGCACCGAGCCCCGCGCGGGCCAGTGCCTGCGCACGTACCTGCGCGAGCAGGGCGCGCTCGGCGTGAAGAAGGGGTGCGACGGCGGCGACTGCGGCGCGTGCACCGTGCACGTCGACGGCGTCCCGGTGCACTCGTGCGTCTACCCCGCGCGGCGCGCGGCGGGCCACGAGGTGACGACGATCCAGGGGCTCGCGGCGACGTCGTGCCCGGGCGGTGCCGCCGGGGACGAGCCGGCGGGCGCGTGCGACCACGGCCCGCAGGACGCGCTGCACCCGGTGCAGCAGCAGTTCCTCGACGCGCAGGGCTTCCAGTGCGGGTTCTGCACCGCCGGGATGATCATGACCGCCGCGACGTTCGACGACGCGCAGCGCGAGAACCTGCCGCGCAACCTCAAGGGCAACCTGTGCCGCTGCACGGGGTACCGCGCGATCGAGGACGCGGTCCTCGGGCGCGGCGACACGACCGGGACCGCGCCGGGCACGGGCGAGCGTGCGCCGTCGGGCGGCGACCGGGCCTCTACCTCGCCGGACCGGGGCTCTACCTCGGCGGGGGAGGGCTCTGGCGAGGCGGGCCGGGCGTTCGGGCGCGACGTGCCCGCGCCCGCGGGCCGGGGGATCGTCACCGGGACGGTGCGGTACACGCTCGACGTGGACCCGGCCGACTACCCGGGCCTGCTCCACCTCAAGCTCGTGCGGTCGCCGCACGCGCACGCGCGCGTGGTCGCGATCGACACGACGGACGCGCTCGCGGTGCCCGGGGTGCACGCCGTGCTCACGCACGAGGACGCGCCCGCGACGCGGTTCTCGACCGCGCAGCACGAGCTGTTCACCGACGACCCCGACGACACGCGGATCCTCGACGACGTCGTGCGGCACGTCGGCCAGCGGGTCGCGGCCGTCGTCGCCGAGACCGTCGCCGCCGCCGAGGAGGGGGTGCGTCGGGTCCGCGTCGAGTACGCGCCGCTGCCCGCCGTCGTCGACCCGGAGGAGGCCATGGCGCCGGGGGCGCCGCTCGTGCACCCCGAGCTCGACGCCGCCGCCGCGCGCGTCTCGCGGCCGGAGGCGAACGTCGTCGCCGAGGTGCACAGCGAGCTCGGCGACGTCGAGCGCGGGCTCGCGGAGGCCGACGTCGTGCACGAGGCCACGTACCGCACCCACCGCGTGCAGCACGCCGCGCTCGAGACGCACTGCGCCGTCGCGTCCCTCGACGACGACGGGCGGCTCGTCGTGCGGTCGTCCACGCAGGTCCCGTTCCTCGCGCGCCGCCACCTGGCGCGCGTCCTCGACCTCGACCCGGAGCGCGTGCGCGTGCACTGCGAGCGCGTGGGCGGCGGGTTCGGCGGCAAGCAGGAGGTGCTCACGGAGGACGTCGTCGCGCTCGCGACCCTGCGGCTCGGCCGGCCCGTGCAGCTCGAGCTCACGCGCCGCGAGCAGTTCGTCGGCACGACGACGCGCCACCCGTTCCGCATCCGCGTGCGCGCGGGCGCGCGCCGCGACGGCACCCTCACGGCGCTGCACCTCGACGTCCTCAGCAACACCGGGGCGTACGGGAACCACGGCCCGGGCGTCATGTTCCACGGGTGCGGCGAGTCCCTCGCCGTCTACCGGTGCGACAACAAGAAGGTCGACGCCCACTGCGTCTACACGAACACGGTGCCCGCGGGCGCGTTCCGCGGGTACGGGCTGTCGCAGATGATCTTCGCCGTCGAGTCCGCGGTCGACGAGCTCGCGCGGCAGCTCGGCATGGACCCGGTCGAGCTGCGGCGCCGCAACGTCGTGCGCGACGGCGACCCCATGCTCTCCACGCACCCGACGCCCGAGGAGGACGTGCTCTACGGCAGCTACGGGCTCGACCAGTGCCTCGACCTGGCCGCCGACGCGCTCGCGCGCGGCCGGGCGCGCGACGTCGCCGCGTACGGCGCGCGCGCCGGGTCGGGGCCGGACGTGCTCCCGGACCTCGGCCCGGAGTGGGGCGTCGGGGAGGGGACGGCGCTGTCCATGATCGACACCGTCCCGCCCCGCGGGCACTATTCGCACGCGCGCGTGCGGCTGCGGCCGGACGGGGTCGTCGAGGCCGAGGTCGGGACCGCCGAGTTCGGCAACGGCACGACGACCGTCCACGCGCAGCTCGTCGCGAGCGCGCTCGGGCAGGACGCCGCCGACGTCGTCGTGCGGCAGTCCGACACCGACCTCGTCGAGCACGACACCGGGGCGTTCGGCTCCACCGGCACGGTCGTCGCGGGCAAGGCGTCGCTCGCCGCCGCGCAGGACCTGGCCGAGGCGGTGCTCAAGGTCGCGGCCGGGGTCGCGGGCGCCGCGCCCGGCGACTGCCGGCTCGTGCCCGGCGGCGTCGACTGCGCCGGGACGGTGCTGCCGCTGGCCGACGTCGCGCGCGCCGCCGACGACGCCGGGATCGCGCTCGTCGCCGAGGGTCGCTGGGGTGGCACCCCGCGCTCGGTCGCGTTCAACGTCCACGGCTTCCGCGTCGCGGTGCACCGCGGGACGGGGGAGATCCGCATCCTCCAGTCCGTCCAGGCCGCCGACGCCGGGGAGGTCGTCAACCCCCGCCAGTGCCGCGGCCAGGTCGAGGGCGGCATCGCCCAGGCCCTCGGCGCGGCGCTCTACGAGAACGTGGTGGTCGACGAGACGGGCCGCGTGACGACGGACATCTTCCGCCAGTACCACCTGCCCACGTTCGCGGACACCCCGCGCAGCGAGGTCTACTTCGCGCGGACGTCGGACACGGTCGGCCCGATGGGCGCGAAGTCGATGAGCGAGAGCCCGTTCAACCCCGTCGCACCCGCGCTCGCCAACGCGATTCGCGCCGCGACGGGCGTGCGGTTCACCGAGCTCCCGCTCGCGCGCGACCGCGTCTACCTGGGCATCAAGGCCGCCGCCTCCACCCGCTGAGTGCGGGAAGCAGTCCCGTCCGACGCCGGTCGGCGCGACTGCTTCCCGCACTCAGCGAGGCGTGGGGTCGTCCAGGAGGGCGAGGTCGGCCGCGGTGTCGAGGTCGCGGCCGTCGCCCGGGTGCTCGACGACGTCGACCAGGTCGGCGTGGGCGCGCAGGAAGTCGCGCGCTCCGTGGTCGCCGCGGGCGCTCGCGGCGGCGGGCCCCGCGAGCGCGGCGTCGAGGACGAGCGGGTGCGCCCACCGAGGGCGGTCCGCCCCCGCAGCGTCCTCCGCGGCGCCCCCGGCGAGCCACCGCGACGCGGTCACGCGCCCGGGGCGGTGCGCGGCGAGGAGGCGCGCGACGTCGTCGGGCCCGACGCCGGGCTGGTCCACGTGCGCGACGACGACCCGGGCGGGGGCGCGGCCGAGAGCGGAGGCGACGCCGACGCGCAGGGACGATGCCATCCCGGTGGCCCAGTCGGGGTTGTCGACGACGCGCACCCCGGGCCCGTCGAGCGACGACCCGGCCCGCACGCGCGCGGCCTCGGCGCCGAGCACCACGACGACGGCGTCGCACCCGCCCGCGAGCAGGGTCGCCGTCGCGTGCTCGACGAGCGCCGCGCCACGGTGGGGGAGCAGCGCCTTGGGCCCGCGCCCGAGGCGCGTCCCGGCCCCGGCCGCGAGGAGGACGGCGACGGTGGGTGTCGCGGGCGCGGTCGTCGGCGGCTTCGGCACCTGGCCAGGATAGGTCGCCGCCGACCCGGGGTCGGCGGCCACCGCGACACGGCGGGACGTCGAGCGCGACATCGGCGGTGACGAGCAGCGGGCGGCGTCGGTCCGCACCGCGTACGCCGACGTGATGTTCAAGCTCGTGCTCCTGCCGCTGTGGGTCGCGACGTACGTCTACGCGGGCAGGCAGTGGCAGGTGATGGTCAAGGCGAACACGGGACAGGTGGTCGGGCGGCGTCCCTACAGCGTCGGCAAGATCGTGCTCGCGGTCGTCGCGGGCCTGCTCGTGGTCGCCGCGCTCGTCTGGTGGTACGTGCGCTCGCAGACGTGAGCTGGTCAGTCCCGGCGCGCGTCGTACGCGCGCTGGGACGCCGACACCTCGTCGACCGCGCCCTCGAGGACGTCGATGAGCCCCGAGAGGCTGTCCGCGACGCGGCGCCCGAGGTCGGTGAGGGAGTACTCGACGTGGGGCGGGATGCTCGCCCGCACCTCGCGCACGACGATGCCGTCGCGCTCGAGGGACTGGAGGGTCTGCGCGAGCATCTTCTCGCTGACCCCGTCGATGCGGCGGCGGAGCGCGTTGAAGCGCACCGCGCCGTCGCGCAGGCCCGCGACCGTGAGCACGCCCCAGCGCCCGGTCACGGCCTCGAGCACGTGGCGCGAGGTGCAGCCGCGCTGGAAGACGTCGGCCACCATCGCGTCGGTGGGTCCGGTGTCCTCCGCGGGGCGGGCGTCGGTCGTCATCGCCCCAGGATACGGCGCGCTCGCGCGGACAGCACTGTGAGATTGAACGCACTCGCCTCTGGTTGGCACTTACGAAAAGTAAGCGCATGCTGGTGGTCGTGCGGCCGACCGGCCGCGCTCCCCGCACTCGAAGGAGCCCGCGCATGTCCATCGCCGTCACCGGAGCCAGCGGCCACCTCGGCCGCCTCGTCGTCGAGTCCCTCCTCGCCCGCGGGGCCGACGTGTCCCAGGTCGTCGCGCTCGCGCGCACGACCGCCAAGGTCGCGGACCTCGCCGACCGCGGCGTCGAGGTCCGCGAGGCCGACTACGCACGGCCCGAGACGCTCGCCCCGGCGCTCGCCGGGGTGGACGTCCTCGTGCTCGTCTCCGGCTCCGAGGTGGGGCAGCGCGTCGAGCAGCACCGCAACGTCGTCGACGCCGCGCAGGCCGCCGGGGTCGCGCGTGTCGTCTACACGAGCGCGCCGCACGCGACGACGTCCGCGCTCGTCCTCGCGCCCGAGCACAAGGCGACCGAGGAGCTCCTCGCCGCCTCGGGTCTCGCCACGACGGTGCTGCGCAACAACTGGTACACCGAGAACTACGTCGGCGACGTGCTCGGCGCGCGCGAGTCCGGCGAGATCGTCGCGAGCGTGGGCGACGGCCGCGTCGCGAGCGCGAGCCGCGCGGACTTCGCCGAGGCGGCGGCCGTCGTCGCGCTCGCCGCGCACGAGGACGCGTCCGCGCACGCGGGCGCCGTGTACGAGCTGAGCGGTGACGTCGCGTGGACGTACGACGACCTTGCCGCCGCGGCCGCCGAGGTGCTCGGGCGCCCCGTCGTCTACCGGCGCGTGTCGCCCGACGAGCACCGCGCGCTCCTGCTGGGCGCCGGCCTGGACGAGGGGACGGCGGGGTTCGTCGTCGCGCTGGACGGCAACATCCGCGACGGCCTGCTCGCCGAGGTCACCGAGGACCTGCGCCGGCTCCTGGGTCGCCCGACGACGCCGCTCGTCGACGGGCTGCGCGCCGCCGTCGCGCAGGGCTGAGCCGGACGGCGCGGCCGTCCGGGCGACCGGGCGGCCGCGCGACGGCGTCCGTCAGTGGGACGCCTTGACGACGAGCACGGGGACGGGCGAGTCGAGCAGGACGCGCTGCGTGGTGCTGCCGAGCAGGAACTTGCCGACGGGTGAGCGCTTGCGCGCCCCCACGACGACGAGGTCGGGGGTCGTGCGCTCGGCCTCGTCGATGATCGCCTCGGCCGGGTCGCGGTGCTCGGGGCGGTACGACACCTCGGGGCGCGCGACCTGGGCGGGGAGCGTGTCGAGCAGGTGGGCGAGGCTCGCGGGGACGCCCGCGTCGGCGTCCTGCGGCGTGAGCACGAGGACCGCGAGCGCGGTCGAGCGGTGGACCGCCTCGGCGACGGCCGCCCGGAATGCGGTCTCGCCCTGCGGGGAGTCGTTGTACGCCACGAGGACGGTCATCGCGCGGGCCCTTCCGTCATTCCGTCGTGCTGCGGTTGAACTCTCTCACAGCGCGGCGTCCGTCGCCGGTCGGCGGGTCGCCCCGTCGCCGGAGCCGCGGAGCACCGCGTCGGGCACCGCCAGGGTCGGGGGCAGCAGGGGCGGCACGACCTCCCGCAGGACCGTCTCGATCTCCCGCCGCCGTCGGGGGCCGAGCCGCTCGGCGGGCGCCGTGACGCTCACGGCGGCGACCGGCTGCCCAGCGCGCAGGACCGGGACGGCGACGCAGCTGATGCCCGGCTCGTTCTCCTCCGTCTCCGTGGCGAACCCCGTCGCGCGCGTGGCCTCGCACGTCGCCCGCAGCGCGGCGGGCGTGACGGGGTGGTCCTCGGGTGCGGCGCCGGCGTACCAGGCGAGCGCGCCGTCGTCGAGGGTCCGCTGGGAGAGCAGCGCGCGCCCGAGCGCGGTGGTCGCCGCCGGGCGGCGGCGCCCGACGGCCGACCAGACGCGGACGGCGCGGGCCGGCTCGACCTTGTCGAGGTAGACGATCTCGGTCCCGGCGAGGGTGCCGAGGTGCACGAGCTCGTCGGTCGCGCGGCACACCGCGACGAGCACCGGGTGCAGGAGCGCGGGGAGGTTCTCCTCGCCGAGGTAGACCGTCGCGAGCGCCGTCGCCGCGGGGCCGAGGCGGTAGTCGCCGGTCGTCGCGTCCTGCTCGGCGTACCCGCGGAACCGCAGGGCCGCGAGCGTGCGGTGCAGCGACGCCTTGTGCAGCCCGAGCGAGCGCGCGAGGTCCCCGAGCGCGACGCCGTCGGGGCCGGCCGCGGCGAGCGCCTCGAGCGCGACGAGGGCCTTGTCGACGCTGCCGAGCGGGCTCTCCGCCGACCCCGGGGTGCCCGACGGCGCACGGCCGGCTTCCGCCATGGTGACTCCTTCGCCTAGAGTGCGTTCCGTAGTGAACAACAGGTGTTCACCATAGCGAAACGGAGCCTGGATGTCATCCCTGGGACCCCTGGAGGGGATCGCCCGTGCCCGCGTCGTGCCGGTCGTCGTGGTCGACGACGCGGCGCAGGGCGTCCTCGTCGCGAGCGCGCTGCGAGACGGCGGTCTGCCCGTCGCCGAGGTCACGTTCCGGACCGCCGGGGCGCGCGCGGCGATCGAGGCCATCGCGCGCGAGGTGCCCGACGTGCTGGTCGGGGCGGGCACCGTCGTCACGGCCGCCCAGGTCGACGAGGCCGTCGACGCCGGGGCGCGGTTCCTCGTCTCGCCCGGCCTCTCCGCCGCGGTCGTGCGTCGCGCCCAGGAGCTCGGCGTGCCCGTCGTCCCGGGCGTCGCGACGCCGTCGGACGTCATCGCCGCGCTCGACCTCGGCCTCGACGTCGTCAAGCTGTTCCCCGCGAACGTCGTCGGCGGGCCCGCCGCGGTCAAGGCGTTCTCCGCGCCGTTCCCCGGCCTGCGGTTCGTGCCGACCGGCGGCGTGAGCGCCGCCAACCTGCTCGACTACCTCGCCCTGCCCGCCGTGCTCGCCGCCGGCGGCTCCTGGATGGTCGACGCCGCGCTCGTGCGCGCGGGCGACACCGTCGAGATCACCCGCCGCACGCGCGAGGCCGTCGCGCTCGCCGCGACCGCCCCCCACCCCGCCGAAGGAGCCTGACCCATGACCGACACGACCACCGCCCGCGCCCCGCTCGCCGTCCGCCCCGCGGCCGACTGCGCCTACGACGTCGTCGCGCTCGGCGAGGTCATGCTGCGCCTCGACCCGGGGGAGCGCCGCATCAAGACGGCCCGCCGCTTCGACGTGTGGGAGGGTGGCGGCGAGTACAACGTCGCGCGCGGTCTGCGCCGCGCGTTCGGCCTGCGCGGCGCGATCGTCACCGCGCTCGCGGACAACGAGGTCGGGCGCCTCGTCGAGGACCTCATGCTCACGGGCGGCCTCGACACGCGCTGGGTCCGGTGGCGCGAGGACGACGGCATCGGCCGCACGGTGCGCAACGGGCTCAACTTCACCGAGCGCGGCTTCGGGGTGCGCGGCGCGGTCGGCGTCTCCGACCGCGGCAACACCGCGATCGCCCAGCTCCGGCCCGACGACGTCGACTGGGACGCCGTGTTCGGCGGCGGCGTGCGATGGTTCCACACCGGGGGCATCTTCGCCGCGCTCTCGGAGTCGTCCGCCGACGTCGCGGAGGCGGCGATGGCCGCCGCGCGCCGCCACGGCACGGTCGTCTCCTACGACCTCAACTACCGCCCCTCGCTGTGGAAGGGCATCGGCGGCGTCGAGCGCGCGCAGGAGGTGAACCGCCGCCTCGCGCGGTACGTCGACGTGATGATCGGCAACGAGGAGGACTTCACCGCGTCGCTCGGGTTCGAGGTCGAGGGCGTCGACGAGAACCTCACCGACCTCGACACGTCCGCGTTCCGCGCGATGATCACGCGCGCGGCCGAGGAGTACCCGAACTTCCAGGTCGTCGCGACGACGCTGCGCGGCGTGCGGACCGCGACGGTCAACGACTGGGGCGCGATCGCGTGGTCGCGCGTGCAGGGCTTCGCGGAGGCGACGCACCGCCCCGGCCTGGAGATCCTCGACCGCGTGGGCGGCGGCGACTCGTTCGCGTCGGGCCTCGCGTACGGGCTCATGGAGCTCGGCTCGATCCAGGAGGCCGTCGAGTACGGCGCGGCGCACGGGGCGCTCGCGATGACGACCCCCGGCGACACGTCGACGGCGTCGCTCGCCGAGGTCCGCAAGCTCGCGTCGGGCGGCAGCGCGCGCGTGCAGCGCTGAACCGTCGGCCTCCCGTCTCCCGCCGTGCCGGGCCGCACGTCCAGGGTTAGTGTGGGCGCGCTGTCGGCGGGAGGCGGGAGGTGCGGCGTGGCTGGTGGGGCCTTCGTGCCCGGGCTGCCCCGCCGCGGCGCCGAGGAACCGCCGGACCTGGGCCGAGCCCTGGAGCACGCGCGCATCCTCCGCGCGGCGGGAGACCCGGCCGGTGCCGCCCAGGTCCTGGACCGGGCCTTCGCCGCCGAGGGCGTGCGGACCCGCACCGTCGCCGAGCGCGTCCGGTTCCGCGCCCTGGTGCTCCGTGCCGACCTCGCGCTCGCCCTGCACGACGACGCAGCCGCCGCACGGTTCCTCGAGGGCGCGGAGTGGTTCCGCGCAGGGGCCGACTTCCTCCCGCGCGTGGCCGACGCGCTCGCCGCCCTCGACGACGAGGTGCACCTCGCGGACGAGCTGCGTGACCGCCTCGCGAGCGAGCGCCGCACGGGCTGAGCCGCACCGGCAGACCTGCCCGGCCGGGAACCGCTCGCGCGGGAGCCGCGTTGGACTGCGCAGTACCGGTGCGGGCGCCGACGGCGCCCGGCCCATCTCGCGAGGAGGCAGACATGCTGTGCCCCACCGACCAGACCGTGCTCGTCATGACCGAGCGCAAGGGCGTGGAGATCGACTACTGCCCCACGTGCCGCGGCGTGTGGCTCGACCGCGGCGAGCTGGACAAGATCATCGACCGCTCGGTGGAGAGCGAGATCGCCGCCGAGGCCGCGGGGCCGGCCGCCGCCGTGCCGCCCGCCCCCGCCGCGCCCGCCCCGACGTCGTACCCGCCGGCCGCCGCCGCGGACTACGGCAGCCCCGCCCCGCGCTCCGGGGAGCGGTACGGCGACCGCCGCGACGACGACCGTGACCGCTACCGCGACGACCGGTACCGCGACGACCGCTACGACGAGCGCTCGCGCGACGACCGGTACCGCGACGACCGGGACCGCCGGTACGACGGCCGCGACGGCTACGACCCCCGCTACCGCAAGCGCAAGAAGAAGGAGTCCTGGCTCGAGGACCTCTTCGACTTCTGACGCGCCCCGTGGTCGACTGTCCCGCGTGACCGTCCTCGACTCGTTCTCGCTCGTCGGCCGCACGGCCCTGCTCACCGGCGGCAGCCGCGGCATCGGGCGCGCCGTCGCCCGCGCGCTCGGCGAGGCGGGGGCCCGCGTCGCGGTCACGGCGACCACCGCGGCGGCGGCCGACGAGGCCGCCGCCGCGCTCCGGGAGGCCGGCACCGACGCCCGCGGCTACGTGCTCGACGTCACCGACCGCGAGCAGGTGGACGACGTCGTCGCGCGCGCCGCCGCCGACCTCGGCACGGTCGACCTGCTCGTCAACAACGCGGGCGTGTCGATCGGCGGCGCGGCCCTCGAGATCGGCGACGACGTCTGGCACCGCACGCTCGCCACCAACCTCGACGGCGTCTGGTACTGCTCGCGCGCCGTCGCACGGGAGCTCGTCGCGCAGGGCCGGCCGGGGACGATCGTCAACGTCGGCTCGATGTCCGCGTCGATCGTCAACCGGCCCCGCTGGCAGCCCGCGTACCTCGCGTCCAAGGCGGCGGTGCACCAGCTCACCAAGGGCCTCGCCGCCGAGTGGGCGCCGCACGGCATCCGCGTGAACGCGGTGGCGCCCGGGTACGTGCGCACGGAGGCGTCGCCGGTCGACCAGCCGGAGTACTACGACGACTGCGTCGCGCCCGCCGCGATGCAGCGCTGGGCGGAGCCGGAGGAGATCGGACCGCCCGTCGTCTTCCTCGCGAGCGCGGCGTCGAGCTTCATGACGGGCGCCGTCGTCACGGTCGACGGCGGCTACACGCTGTTCTGACCGGGCGGGCGCCGTCCCGGGTCGTGCGCCGGGCTAGGCTCGGTCCCCGTGCGCGCAGTCCTGGGCAGGTGGGTCGACCCCTTCGTCGTGACCCTGCTCGTGGTGCTCGTGCTCGGGCTCGTGGTGCCCGTGGGGCCGGGCGCGCAGCGCGTGGTCGACGCCGCCGCGGACGTCGCGGTCACCGTCCTCTTCCTCGTCTACGGCATGCGCCTGTCCACGCGGGAGGTCTGGGCCGGGCTGCGCAACTGGCGCCTGCAGGGCGGGATCCTCGCCGCGACGTACGTCGTCTTCCCGGTGCTCGGGCTCGTCACGGCGTGGGCGATCGAGCCGCTCGTCGGGGCGCCGCTCGCGGCCGGCATGCTCTACCTCTCCCTGCTCCCGTCGACCGTGCAGTCGTCCGTGGCGTTCACGTCCGTCGCGCGCGGCAACGTCGCCGGGGCGATCTGCGGCGCGACGGTGTCGAACGTCGCGGGCATGGTGATCACCCCGCTGCTCGTGCTGTGGCTCATGACGGGGACGGGCGGGGGAGCCGACGGGCCCACGGGCGGGCTCGGCGGGCTGCGCACCGTGCTGCTCCAGCTGCTGCTGCCGTTCGTCGTCGGGCAGCTCCTCCAGCCCTGGGCGGGGGACTGGGTCCGGGCGCGGCGCTGGCTCACGCTCGGCGTCGACCGCGGCACGATCCTCGTCGTGGTGTTCGGCGCGGTCGCGGCGGCGTCGTCGGCGGGCGTCTGGTCGAGCGTGTCCGGGTGGTCGATCGTCGCGCTGCTCGTCGTGAGCGCGCTCGTCCTCGCCGTGATGCTCGCGGCCACGTGGTGGGGCGGCGCGGCGCTGGGGCTCTCGACCGAGGACCGGGTCGCGCTGCTCATGTGCGGGTCGAAGAAGTCGCTCGCGACGGGCCTGCCCATGGCGAGCGTGCTGTTCCCCGTCGCGGTCGCCGGCGTCGTGGCGGTACCGGTGATCGTCTTCCACCAGCTCCAGCTCGTCGTCTGCGCCGTCCTGGCGCGGCGCCTGGCCCTCCGCGACTGACGCCCCTGACCCGACTGACGCCGACCATGCGGAGGCGTCCCGTCGCGGCGGCCGGGCGGGCGACGACCGCATGCTCGGCGGGTCCGGGTGGGACTTCCGTCAGCCGCGGGCCGCTACCTGCTCGCGGACCTGGCGCTTGGCGCGCGTGAGCATGCCGTTCATGCCGCCGATGCGCAGCGGGCTCACCGCGCGCGTCAGGCCGATCGACATCGGGAAGTCGTCGGGCACGTCGAGCACCTCCTGCACCGTCAGGCCTGAGAGGCCCTGCGCGAGGATCGACGCGAAGCCGCGCGTCGTCGGGGCCTCGGCCGGGGCGGTCGCGTAGAAGTGCACGACGCCCGCGTCGTCGACCTCAGCGAAGGCCCGCACCGGCGACTGGCACTCCTCGATCCGCTCCAGCAGACCGGGCGCGCTGGCGTAGCGCTCGGGGAGGTCGGGCAGCTCGTTCGCGAACTCGAGCAGCAGCTGGAGGCGCTCGCGCTCCGGCATCGCGAGGAAGTCCTCGCGGATCTCCGCGAGCGTCGCGGGCAGGTCGGGCGAAGCGTCGGAGGGGGAGCTCATGGGGGCGATCCTCGCATCGGGGCCGGGGCGGCGGGACGGCAGTCCCACCGTGCGGAACGCTCCGCGGACGCGTCGTATGCCCGCGGCACGACGACGGCGCGCGGCCCGTCGTGGAGGACGGGCCGCGCGCCGTCGGGCACGCTCGCGCGGGACGCGGGTCAGTTGAGCGACGCCGGGGCCTCGCCGGGCTCCTCGCCCTTGACGATCGGCACGCGCACGGCGTTGCCCCACTCGGTCCACGAGCCGTCGTAGTTGCGGACCTTGTCGAAGCCGAGCAGGTACGTGAGCGCGAACCACGTGTGGCTCGACCGCTCGCCGATGCGGCAGTACGTGACGACCTCGTCGTCCGTCGCGAGGCCGAGGCCGCCCTCCTGGTAGATCGCCTCGAGCTGCTCGCGCGACTTGTAGGTGCCGTCCTCCGCGACCGCCGTCGCCCACGGCACGTTGCGCGCCGTCGGGATGTGGCCGCCGCGCAGCACGCCCTCCTCCGGGTAGTCCGGGATGTGCAGGCGCTCGCCCGTGTACTCCTGCGGGGAGCGGATGTCGACGAGCGGCCCGTTGCCGATGTGGGCGAGGACGTCCTCCTTGAACGCGCGGATCGTCACGTCGTCGCGCTCGACGACCGGGTACTCGACCGCGACCGGCTCGGGGACGTCCGTCGTGACCTCGCGGCCCTCGGCGATCCACTTGCCGCGGCCGCCGTCGAGCAGGCGCACGTCCTCGTGGCCGAACAGCGTGAAGACCCACGCCGCGTAGGCCGCCCACCAGTTGTTCTTGTCGCCGTAGACGACGATCGTCGTGTCGCGCGCGATGCCCTTGCTGCCGAGGAGCTGGGCGAAGCCCTTGCCGTCGATGTAGTCGCGCGTGTCGGGGTCGTTGAGGTCGGTGTGCCAGTCGATCTTCACTGCGCCGGGGATGTGCCCGGTCTCGTAGAGCAGCACGTCCTCGTCGGACTCGACGACGACGACGCCCGGCTCGCCCAGGTGCTCGGCGAGCCAGTCGGTGCTCACGAGGCGGTCGGGGTGGGCGTACTGCGTGATCTTCTCGCTGGTGTCGAGCGGTGCGGGCATGGTGTCCTCCGGCGCGTGGTGGGCGTTCGCTCGTCAGGCTAGGTCGGCCGTCCGCATCACGGAAGGCGGACGACGCATGCTGAGACGGTGTAAACGGACGCTGCGGACGGTGGGGGGTGGGCGCCGTCGGTGCGCGCCCGGAGGACGTCCCGTCCGGATGACGGGCGGTCAGCCCAGGAGCTCGCGCGTCGCGTCGCCGAGCGCCTGGTCGAGCAGCCCGAGACCGAGGTCGAGCTCCTCCTCGCTCACCGTCAGCGGCGGCGCGATGCGGAACACGCCGCCCATGCCGCGGAGCTGTACGACGTTCATGTGGAGCCCGAGCTCGAGCGCCCGCCGGGTGACGAGCGCGCCGAGGGCGTCGGCGCCCTCCTTCGTCTCGCGGTCGAGCACGAGCTCGATGCCCTGGAGCAGCCCGCGCCCGCGGACGTCGCCGATCGTCGCGTGGCGGTCCTGGAGGTCGAGCAGCCCGGCGCGCATGCGGTCGCCGAGCACCCGGACGCGGGCATCCATCCGCTCAGCCTGGAGCACGTCGAGCACGGTGGTGCCGACCGCCGCGACGAGCGGGTCCGAGACGTGCGTCGTGAAGAAGAGGAAGCCGCGCTCGTGCGCGCGCGCCTCGATCTCGGCGCTCGTGACGACGGCGGCGAGCGGGAGCCCGGCACCGAGGGTCTTGGAGAGGGTGAGGATGTCCGGCACCACGGGCTCGTCGCCGTCGCGCCCCTCGAACGCGTACCAGGACCCGGTGCGGCACAGCGCCGTCTGCGCCTCGTCGAGGATCAGGAGCATCCCGCGCTCGTGGCACTTGTCGCGCAGCGCCGCGAGGTAGCCCGGTGGGAGCTCGACGATCCCGCCCGAGCTGAGGATCGGCTCGACGAGGCACGCCGCGAGGCTGCCCGTCGACTGCACGTCGACGAGGTCGAACGCGAGGTCGAGCTGGCGGCGCCAGTCGTGCGTGCCGTCGGGCGCGAGGTGGTCGGGCCGGTACGCGTTGGGCACGGGGACGACGAGGTTGCCGGGCGCCGTCGGGCCGTAGCCGCGGCGGCCCGCGCTGTACGTCGCGGAGGCCGCGGCGTGCGTCATGCCGTGCCACGACCCGGCGAGCGAGACGACCTCGTGCCGCCCCGTGACGAGCTTCGCCATCCGGATCGCGGCCTCGTTCGACTCGGCCCCGGTCGTCAGCAGGAGCACCTTCTCGAGCGGGTCGGGCAGCGTGTCCGCGAGCCGGCGCGCGAGGTCGACGACCGGGCGCGACAGCATCCCGGAGAACAGGTGGTCGAGCGTCCCGACCTGGCGGCGCACCGTCTCGACGATCGCGGGGTGGCTGTGCCCGAGGATCGCGCTCATCTGACCGGACGTGAAGTCGAGGACGCGGCGCCCGTCCGTCGTCGTGACGAAGCTGCCCGCCGCGCTCTCGACGATCTCGGGCGTGAACGGCCCGCCGTACCGCACGAGGTGGCGGTCGGCGTCGGCCCAGAACCGCGCGGCGTCGTCCGCGGCGGCCCGGCCCCCACCGGGGGACGGGGCGGACGGCGGTGCGGGCGCGGGGGAGGGCGGGAACGTCATCCTCCGAGCGTAGGGACGCGCCGCTGTGCGCGACCAGCGCGAGTCTGCGTACAGTCTGTGCGGAGAAACCGCACAGAGAGGAGCGCACGTGCTCAATGCGGCCCGGCTGCAGATCCTCGCGCGGCTCGAGAGCCTCGGGACCGTGCGCGCCGTCGGGACCTCGCTCCACCTGAGCCCGTCCGCCGTCTCCGCGCAGCTCGCCGCGCTCGAGGCCGAGACCGGCGCGCGCCTCCTGGAGCGCACGGGTCGACGCGTCCGCCTCACGCCCGCCGGCCGCACGCTCGCCCGGCACGCGCGCGTCATCCTCGACCAGATGGCCCTCGCCGAGGCCGAGCTCGCCCACCCCGACGGCGAGCCGGCCGGCGTCGTGCGCGTCGCCGCGTTCTCGAGCGCGGTGCGCGCGCTCGTCATCCCGCTCGCGACGCGGCTCGCCGTCGAGCACCCGCGCGTCGAGGTGCAGGTCGACGAGCTCGACCCGCGCGAGAGCGGGCCCGCGCTCCGGCGCGGGGACGTCGACGTCGCGGTGACCGCCGACCTGCTCGACGGCGCGCTGCTCGCCGGGCCCGACGTCGCGACCGTCCCGCTGCTCGAGGACCCGGTCGTGCTCGTCACGGCGCGCGGCGACCGGGCCCCCGGCGAACCGGTTGACCTCGCGCGCCTCGCCGACGCGCCGTGGGCGGCCGACCTCCCCGGGCGCTACCTGTCCACGCTCGTCGAGAGCGCGTGCCGCGAGGCCGGCTTCGAGCCGCGCGTCGTCGCCCGGCTGCCCAGCTACGAGCTGCTGCTCGTGCACGTCGAGGCCGGGCTGTCCGTCGCGCTGCTGCCGGGCCTCGCCGTCGACCCGCGGTACGCCGTCGACGCCCGCCCGCTCCGCGCGCCCCGGACCCGCCCGGTGTACGCGGCCGTGCGCCGCGGGGCCGCGCCGACGGCCGCGACCACCGCCGTCCTCGGCGCCCTGCGCCGCGTCGCGCGCGAGGTCGCCGGTCCCGCGCCGCCCGGCACCGGCTGACGCCCGCTCGCGCCGGATCCCGCGCGACCTACACTGGCCCCAGCACCGCACGACGACGTGGAGGTCCCGTGCCGCGCACTCCCGCACCGCCGCCCCGCTCCGAGGAGCACCCGCGCCGCCCCGACGCGCGCCGCGACCCGCGCTCCGTGCGCGCCGCCTACCGCTCGTTCCTCGACCACGGTGTCCTCCCGCGCGGCGTCCACCCGCTCGTCGCCGACTCGTGGCGCCGGTCCGTGCACAGCGGTGTCGACCCGGAGGCGCCCCGCACCGACTCGGGCCTCGCCCACGACGACCTCGTCGCCTACCGCGAGGCGCACCCGCTCGCGGGCGTCATGCCGGTCGTGCGCGAGCTCGTCGTGGACGCCGCCGCCGACGACGGCCTCGTCGTCGCCGTGTCCGACGACGCGGGCCGCCTCCTGTGGGTCGAGGGTGACCGGGCGCTGCGCGACGCCGTCGACCGCGTCGGGTTCGTCGAGGGGTCGGTCTGGCGCGAGGAACGGGTCGGGACGAACGCGCCCGGCACCGCGCTCGCGACGCGCAGCCCGGTCCAGGTCCTCGGCGCCGAGCACTTCTCCCGGCCCGTGCAGGCGTTCAGCTGCACGGCCGTGCCCGTCCACGACCCCGCGAGCGGGCGCGTCCTCGGGGTGCTCGACGTGACGGGGCGCCAGTCCGCCGCGTCGGGCGTCGTGCTCTCGCTCGTGCGCGCGACCGTGCTGAGCCTCGAGCGCGAGCTCGCCCAGCGCGCCGCGGCGACGGGGCCCGACGACGGCCCGGGCCGGCTCCCGGGACCGCCCCGCGACGGCGCGCCCGAGCTGCTCGTGCTCGGGACGGCGCCCGTGCTGCGCTCGCCGGACGGCCTCGACCACCGCCTGTCGCTGCGGCACGCCGAGATCCTCGTGCTCCTCGCGGCGCACCCCCGCGGGCTGTCCGCCGACGAGCTCGCCGTCCTGCTGCACCCCGGCGAGCTCTCCGACGTGACCGTCCGCGCCGAGGTGTCGCGCCTACGGCGCGTCGCGGGCGCGCTCCTCGCGGGGTCGCGCCCCTACCGGCTCGCCCGGCCTCTGCGAACCGACGCCGACGTCGTACGGGACCACCTCGCGGTGGGCGATGTCCGCGGCGCCGTCGCCGCCTACCGCGCGCCGCTCCTGCCGCGTTCGGGTGCGCCCGCCGTCGAGCACCTGCGCGCGGAGCTCGCGGCCGAGCTGCGCACCGCCGTCGTGGCCGCGGGCGGCGCCGACGTGCTCGACGCGTGGACGCGCACCGACGACGGCGCCGAGGACCACGCCGCGTGGACGCGGCTGCAGCGCGTCGCGGACCACGGCAGCCCGCTGTGGCTGCGCGCCCGCGCCCACCTCGACCTGCTCGACGACGAGCTCGCCTGAGCTCGGGTGGGAGCCGCCCGCTGCAACGGTCCTGCAACCCTGCGCCGCCTAGCGTCGGCCGCACGGCGCGACGAGGCGCCGGGCCGCGCACCGCCGTCGGACGCTCCCCGCCCGACGGCGACCTCCCCCAGGGCGCGGCGAGGACCAGCACTGCGAGTCAGCACTGCGAGGAGGCAGACGATGACGGTCTACGCAGCCCCCGGCACGGACGGGGCGATCGCCGAGTACAAGGCCCGGTACGACCACTGGATCGGCGGCGAGTACGTCGCGCCGGCCGGCGGGCAGTACTTCGAGAACCCGAGCCCCGTGACGGGCCGGACCTTCACCGAGGTCGCGCGCGGCACCGCCGACGACATCGAGCGCGCGCTCGACGCCGCGCACGGCGCAGCCCGGTCGTGGGGCCGCACGAGCGCGACCGAGCGCGCCAACGTCCTCAACAAGATCGCCGACCGCATGGAGGAGAACCTCGAGCGGATCGCCGTCGCCGAGTCGTGGGAGAACGGCAAGCCCGTCCGCGAGACGCTCGCCGCCGACATCCCGCTCGCGATCGACCACTTCCGCTACTTCGCGGGCGCGATCCGTGCGCAGGAGGGGTCGATCTCCGAGATCGACGAGGACACCATCGCGTACCACTTCCACGAGCCGCTCGGCGTCGTCGGCCAGATCATCCCGTGGAACTTCCCGATCCTCATGGCCGTGTGGAAGCTCGCCCCGGCGCTCGCGGCGGGCAACTGCGTCGTGCTCAAGCCCGCCGAGCAGACGCCCGCGTCGATCCTCTTCCTCATGGACATCATCGGGGACCTGCTGCCGCCCGGGGTGGTGAACGTCGTCAACGGGTTCGGCGTCGAGGCGGGCAAGCCGCTCGCGTCCAGCCCGCGCATCCGCAAGATCGCGTTCACGGGCGAGACGACGACCGGCCGCCTGATCATGCAGTACGCGAGCCAGAACATCATCCCGGTCACGCTCGAGCTCGGCGGCAAGTCGCCGAACATCTTCTTCTCCGACGTCGCGGACGCTCGCGACGACTTCTACGACAAGGCTCTCGAGGGGTTCACGATGTTCGCCCTCAACCAGGGCGAGGTGTGCACGTGCCCGTCGCGCGCCCTCATCCAGTCGTCGATCTACGACACGTTCCTCGGCGACGCGATCGAGCGCACGAAGGCCGTGCGGCAGGGCAACCCGCTCGACACCGAGACGATGATCGGCGCGCAGGCGTCGAACGACCAGCTCGAGAAGATCCTGTCGTACATCGAGATCGGCAAGGCCGAGGGCGCGAAGGTGCTCACGGGCGGATCGCGCGCCGAGCTCGGCGGCGACCTCGCGGGCGGGTACTACGTGACGCCCACGATCTTCGAGGGCAAGAACTCGATGCGGATCTTCCAGGAGGAGATCTTCGGGCCCGTCGTCGCGGTGACCGACTTCTCCGACTTCGACGACGCCATGACGATCGCCAACGACACCCTGTACGGGCTCGGGGCCGGCGTCTGGTCGCGGTCGGGCAACACCGCCTACCGCGCGGGCCGCACCATCGAGGCCGGGCGCGTGTGGACGAACTGCTACCACGCGTACCCCGCCGCCGCCGCGTTCGGCGGGTACAAGGGTTCCGGCGTCGGGCGCGAGAACCACAAGATGATGCTCGACCACTACCAGCAGACGAAGAACCTCCTCGTCTCCTACTCGGCCCAGAAGCTGGGCTTCTTCTAGGCCAACCCCACCAGCCCTGCCCGCCCTACCGACCACGGGCTCGGCTCCCTCCCCCCCCGGCCGCCGAGCAGGTGGTCCTGGCTCGTCCGGCCGTCCGGACGGACCAGGACCACCTGCTCGCGGCGCCGGGATCGCCTGGTCGGCCTGACACGTGGAGGGTTTCGTGGCCGACGACGTTTCCTCGGTCCGTCCGGTTGGTGCGCCACCCGCGCGGGTCGCGCTCACCGACGACGCCGCGGCGCTGCTCGCGCGGCTGCGGACGATCCACGGCGAGCTCATGTTCCACCAGTCCGGCGGGTGCTGCGACGGGTCGTCGCCCATGTGCTACCCGCAGGGCGACTTCCTGCTCGGCGACGCCGACGTCCACCTCGGCGACCTCGTCGTCGACGTGCCCGGTCCCGGCGCGCCCCGTCCCGGTGCGGGCGGCCCTGCCGCGGACGGCCCCGCCGCGGCGGACGGCGCAGCGGGCCGGTTCGTCGTGCCCGTGTGGATGAGCCGCGCGCAGTTCGAGTACTGGAAGCACACCCACCTGACGATCGACGTCGTGCCCGGCCGCGGCGCGGGGTTCAGCGTCGAGGCGCCTGAGGGCGTGCGCTTCATCATCCGGTCGCGTCTGCTCACCGACGAGGAGTGGGCGGCGCTCGACGTGGCCTAGGCTGACCTCACCGACGAGCTCTGCGACGGGCTCCAGGACCGGCCCCGCAGCGGGGCCGCGACGGCCCGGGACCGGAGAGGAGGCGGTGCGATGAACGACCTGCTCGTCGTGGCGCGCGACCTCGCCTCCGCGCTCACGCTCCTGCTCGGCACGTCGACCCTCACGGCCACGCTCTTCCTCCTCGGCGCCACCGCCCTCGTCGCGGCCGTGGCTGCCGTGGCCGCGCGCTGGGGCGCACCCCTCGCGCTCGGTGTGGCGGCTCGCCCCGCGGGCCGCCTGCGCGACACGGTCGACGTCGGTCCCGCCGTCACGCAGAGCGACCCGGACGCCCCGGGTCGTGCCCGGCCCCGGGCTCCCGGCCGACCCCTCGGCTGATCACCCGGCCGAGGGACCTCATCGCACCCGCGTCGTTGCGCGGCGTGCTGCTGCCTGCCCACCGCAGGGTGATCGGCGAACGCGTACCCCGCACGTTCGACCGAGGACACCACCATGAACCTGCTCGACCTCCCGCTCGTCTCCACCGTGCTCGACGCCGCGTACCGCGCGCTGATGGGCCTGTCCGACCTGCTCGAACCCCTCGCGGGCGGCGCCGCGGCGGCGGCGGCCGTCGTCCTGCTGACGCTCGCCGTGCGCGCACTGCTCGTCCCCGTCGGCGTGTCGCAGGCGAAGGCGGAGCGCGACCGCGCGCGCCTCGCACCGCGGCTCGCCGAGCTCCAGCGTCGCCACCGGAACGACCCCGAGCGGCTGCGGCGCGCGACCGTGGAGCTGTACACCCGGGAGGGCACGACACCGCTCGCCGGGTGCCTCCCGATGCTGGCCCAAGCGCCCGTGGTCGGGGTGGTCTACGCGCTGTTCCTGCACGCGGAGATCGCCGGGCACGGCAACGCGCTGCTCGGCCACACCCTGTTCGGCGCGCCCCTGGGCTCGAGCCTCGTCGGCGGGCTCGGGGCGGGTGGTGTGCCGACCGTCGTGGTTGCCGGGGTGGTCGTGCTCGCGATCGCCCTCGTCGGCGAGCTCACGCGCCGCGCCTCCCTGCCCGGCGGTCGGCTCGCGCTGCCCCGGACGACGCCCGGCGCCGACACCGGGCCGAGCGTGCCCGGTGCGGCGGTGCTCTCCGGCCCGGGCCTGCAGAACGCGCTGGGTGCCCTGCAGTTCGTCACCGCCGTGATCGCCTGCTTCGTGCCCCTCGCCGCGGGCCTGTACCTGCTGGTGACGGTGACGTGGACTCTCGGGCAGCGCCTCGTCCTGCGCCGCCGGTACCCGCTCGTCCGCGGGGCGTAGCGGAGGCCGCGGGGCTGCCAGCGGACCGCCGGCCGCGCGAGAGTGTCGGGATAGGGCCGACCTGTCGCCCTTGCGCGAGGCCGTCAGCGCGCTCCCCGCAGCCCCGCGGCGACCTGGGGGCGGGCCGCGGCCCGCCCGCGTGTCACAGCGCCGCGAACCGGTCGACGGCGACGAACGCCGCGAGGGCGAGCAGCACCACGTTCGCCGGGACGGCCTTCGCCTCGCCGAGGCGCAGGTGCAGGGGGATCGCGCCGACCTGCGTGAGGGCGAGCCCGACTGCCGCGATCGGCGTGAGCACCGGCGCGACGCCGAGCGCCCAGGGGAGGATCACGCCCACGGCTCCGGCCACCTCGAGCCACCCGATGACGCGCACGCCCGCCGCGCGCTCGGGCGTCACCCAGCGCATCTGCTCCTGGAGCACAGGGATCGGGCGCAAGGCCTTCATGAGCCCCGCGCCGAGGAAGGCGAGGGCGAGCAGACCGGAGGCGATCCACAGGGCGACGTTCATGCGTGAGTCCTTCGAGAGGAGGCGGCGACGGCCCAGGATGGCCGGTCACTCTTTGTGCCTGGGCACATGATGGGTAACCATGAGCACCGGTACAAAAGGCACACCGGTGTGCGTGAGGCACACGGAGCAGCACCCGGAGAAGACGGAGACCCCCATGACGACGACGCCCAGCACGGACGTGCCGGTGGTGCGCGAGCTCGCCGAGCGCCACGGCATCCCGGTCGACCGCGGCTGCGCCGCGGCGGAGGCGACGAGCGAGGTGCGCTCGGTCCTCGACCGGGTGGGCGACAAGTGGAGCGTCCTCATCCTGGGGATGCTCTCCGCCGGCCCGCAGCGCTTCACCGAGCTGCTCCACGGGATCGACGGGATCTCCCAGCGCATGCTCACCCTCAACCTGCGCCAGCTCGAGCGGGACGGTCTCGTGAGCCGCACCGTGCACGCCGTCGTGCCGCCGCGCGTCGACTACGCGCTCACGGAGTTCGGCGAGACGCTGCTGCCGCCGGTGCTCGCGCTCGTCGAGTGGGCGCTCGCCCACACGCGCACCATCCGCGAGAACCGGGACGTGTTCGACGCGCGGCGCCCCGCCGGCTGAGCGACGGCCGACCGGCGAGAGGTCGTCCGGGGGCGGCGCGCGAGGGGGAGCGTCAGCCCGCGAGCGGGTCGGCCGCGCGCAGGTACCAGGGCTCCTCCCGCTCCAGCGACAGCGTCCAGAGGCCGGGGGCGCCCGTGGGCACCGCGAGGCACACGTTGCCGGTCACGGTGTCGCCCGAGCCGATCAGCCCCGTGCCCACGAGCGCCTGCGGCACCGCGCCGCACCCGCCGTCGGCGGGGACACCGTCGTCGCCGACGAACCCGATGTCGACGGCGCCCCACGCGGTCACCTGCGAGCTGAACCCGGTGTAGGTGGCGGTCACGGGCACGATCCAGTACTCGGTGCCGTCGGGCGGCGGACTGTTGACGTCGTCGTGCGCGAGCACCTCCGCGGTCGCCTCGTAGGGCTCCTCGAGGAGGACCTCCCACTCCTCGCCGCCGATCGTGTACCCGTCGAACAGCCACGGGTCGTCGCGCGTGCCCGTGCCCTCCCAGTCGCCCTCGGGCCAGTCCTCGTCCGACCAGCCGTCGCCCGGCCACTCGTCGTCGTACGCGTCGTCGGTCGGGGCCGTGACCCACGCGGCGATCCGGGCGCCCGCGTCCGTCGCGACGCCCGCGGCGAACCCCGTCCCGCCGCCGACGACGAGGCACACGACCCCGACGAGCAGCCCGACGGCCGTCCGAGACAGACCGCCACGCCCCGGTGCCGCGCGCGGCGGGGCCGGCTGGGGAGCGCCGGGGTACGGCGGCCCTGGGTGCGGTGCGAGGGGCTGCGGGGTGCCGGCGTGTGGAGGGCCGGGGCGCGCTGCGAACGGTGGCGCCGCGTACGGGTTCGGGTGCGCGGCCGGGCCGGGGGAGGAGGGCGGCGGGCCGGGAGGGGGCGTCGGCGAGGACGGCGGCGTCACAGGGGTGCTCATGGTGCTCCGGTGTCGTGCGGGCGGGCGCCCGGACGACAGGTGCCACCGTGCGTGGCCGGATGCTCCCACACTGCGGTCCCCGCCGTCGAGGGCGATGGCGCGCGCCCGTGAGCACGCCCTCGGTGCCGCCGCCGGGTGGGCGACGGCACCGAGGCCGTGGAGGGCGGGAGACCGCGCTACGGCTGGTCCACCTCGGAGCCCACGAGGAACTGCGAGTACGCCCCGATGGTGAGGAACGTCGGGAAGTCCTCGGCGAGCGCGACGGCGCGGAACACGTGCGCGGCGTCGTCGATCCGGTTCCCCGGGGTGCGTGGCAGGTCGTCGACGATCTCCGCGAGCAGCGCCTCGACGCGCTCGCGCGTGATCGGCACGCCGTTCTCGGTGCGCGTGCCGGACGCGATCCACTGCCACACCTGCGACCGCGAGATCTCGGCGGTCGCCGCGTCCTCCATGAGGTGGTCGATCGCGGCGGCCCCGACGCCGCGCAGCCACGACTCGAGGTACCGCACCCCGACGGAGACGTTCGAGCGCAGGCCCGCCGCGGTGACGGTGGCCCCGGCCCGGCGGGCCGACCCGATGTCGAGCAGCTCGTGCTGGCCCACCCGGACGTCGTCACGCTGCCGCGAGACCTGGTTCGGCGCGTCCCCCAGCACCGCGTCGAACTCGGTGCGCGCGACCTCGATGAGGTCGGGGTGCGCGACCCACGTGCCGTCGAACCCGTCCGTCGCCTCCCGGCGCTTGTCGGCGCGCACCTGCTCGAACGCGCGCTCGGTGACGTCCGGCCGACGGCGGTCCGGGATGAACGCGCTCATGCCGCCGATCGCGTGCGCGCCGCGCCGGTGGCACGTCTGCACGAGCAGCTCGGTGTACGCGCGCATGAACGGCGCGGTCATGGTGACCTGCGCGCGGTCGGGCAGCACGTACGAGTCGCCGCGCGTGCGGAACGCCTTGATCACGGAGAACAGGTAGTCCCAGCGCCCGGCGTTCAGCCCGGCGCAGTGGTCGCGCAGCTCGTGGAGGATCTCTTCCATCTCGAACGCCGCGGGCAGCGTCTCGATGAGCACCGTGGCGCGGATCGTGCCCTGCGGCAGGCCGAGGTACTCCTGGGCGAGCACGAACACGTCGTTCCACAGTCGGGCCTCGCGGTGGCCCTCGAGCTTGGGCAGGTAGAAGTACGGCCCCCGCCCGCGCGCCACGAGCTCGTGCGCGTTGTGGAACAGGTACAGCCCGAAGTCGACGAGCGACGCCGACGCCGAGACGCTCACGCCCGCCCGGTCGACGTACCGCATGTGCTTCTCGATGAGGTGCCACCCGCGCGGACGGAACACGATCGTCGGGAGGTCGGTCAGCGTCGTCGAACGCAGGCGGTATTCCTTGCGGTGGTCGCCCGAGCCGGCCGTGTGGGTCAGCGTCCCGCGGATCGCGTCGTGCAGCGCGAGCTGGCCCTCGATCACGTTGCGCCACGTCGGGCTGGAGGCGTCCTCGGCGTCCGCGAGCCACACCTTGGCGCCGGAGTTGAGGGCGTTGATCGTCATCTTGGGGTCGGTCGGGCCGGTGATCTCGACGCGGCGGTCCTCGAGGCCCGGCGCGCCGGCCGAGCCCGCGACGCGCCACGACGGGTCGTCGCGCACGGGCCGCGTCGACGGACGGAAGTCGGGGTCGATGCCGTCGGCGACGTCCTGCCGGCGCTGCTGGCGGTCCATGAGGAGCTCGTGGCGGCGTGCCACGAACCGGTCGTGCAGCAGCGTGAGGAAGTCGAGCGCCTCGGGCGTGAGGATCTCGCGGTAGCGCTCGCCGAGCGTGCCGGTGACGCGCAGGGTCCCGGTGACGCGAGGGCCGCCCGCGGGCGCGGGGGTCGACGGGGGAGAGGTGGTCGTGGTCAGCGTGGTCATGGCGTGCTCCGAAGGTCGATGTCGCGAGTAGAGCTCTGGTAGACCGAGGTAGGGCCCTGGTCTCGCGAGGTAGAGGCGTGGTCATGACCAGGCCTCTACCTCGCGGGACCGCTCCTCTACCTCGCGAGGGGCTTAGTGGAACTGGGCGGTCTCGGTGGACCCGGCGAGCGCGAGGGTGGCGGCGTCGGGGTTGAGAGCCGTGGCGACCCGGTCGAAGTAGCCGGTGCCGACCTCCCGCTGGTGGCGGGTGGCGGTGTAGCCGTCGGCCTCGGAGGCGAACTCGGCCTCCTGCAGCTCGACGTAGGCGGACATCGCGCGCTCGTTGTAGCCGCGCGCGAGCTCGAACATGGAGTGCGAGACGGCGTGGAAGCCGGCCAGCGTGATGAACTGGAACGCGTAGCCCATCGCGGCGAGCTCCTTCTGGAAGCTCGCGATCTGGGCGTCGTCGAGGTGCTTCTTCCAGTTGAACGACGGCGAGCAGTTGTAGGCGAGCTTCTTGCCCGGGTGCTGCGCGTGGATCGCCTCGGCGAACGTCCGCGCGAGCTCGAGGTCGGGCTCGCCCGTCTCCACCCAGATGAGGTCGGAGTACGGCGCGTACGCGAGGCCGCGCGCGACGACCGCGTCGAAGCCGGGGCGCACCCGGTAGAAGCCCTCGGACGTGCGCTCGCCGGTGAGGAACGGCTGGTCGCGCTCGTCGACGTCGGACGTGAGGAGGTCCGCGGCGAGCGCGTCCGTGCGGGCGATGACGATCGACGGCACGCCCGCGACGTCGGCCGCGAGACGCGCGGCGTTGAGCGTGCGGATGTGCTGGCTCGTGGGCACGAGCACCTTGCCGCCGAGGTGGCCGCACTTCTTCTCGGACGCGAGCTGGTCCTCCCAGTGCACGCCCGCCGCGCCCGCGGCGATCATCGAGTGCATGAGCTCGTAGGCGTTGAGCGGGCCGCCGAACCCGGCCTCGGCGTCGGCGACGATCGGGGCGAGCCAGTCGCGGTCGGGCCGCTGCCCGTCCGACGCCGCGCGCTCGGCCGCCTCGATCTGGTCCGCGCGCAGGAGCGCGTTGTTGATGCGGCGCACGACGGCGGGCACGGAGTTGGCGGGGTAGAGCGACTGGTCGGGGTACGTCTGGCCGGAAAGGTTGGCGTCGGCCGCGACCTGCCACCCGGACAGGTAGATCGCCTTGAGGCCCGCCCGCACCTGCTGCACGGCCTGGTTGCCGGTGAACGCGCCGAGCGCGGCGACCCACTCCTCGGTGTGGATGAGGTCCCACAGCGTCTCGGCGCCGCGCCGGGCGAGCGTGTGCTCCTCGCGCACGGAGCCGCGCAGCGCGACCACGTCCTCGGCCGTGTAGTCGCGCTGCAGGCCGGCCCAGCGCGGGTCGGTCGCCCACTGCTCGGCGAGCTCGGCGGCGCTCTGCGTCTGGTCACCCGGACGGGCGGACGGGCGCGCGGCGTCGCCGGAGGTCGGGGCGGTGCCGGGGCCGGTGACCGTCGCCGTCGTCGCGACGGCGCCGAGCGGGCGGGCGCCGCCCGCGTACTCGGACGGGGAGCGGCGGCTGACGATGGTGGGCCTGTTCACGGGTGCCTCCTGGTGGTGCGCCGGCCCACGTGGTGCGGGCCGGCCGGGCCGGTCGGTGGACCTCGGCGAGGTCCGTGCTTCGACCTTCCTCCCGCCCGCAAGCCCTTCTCAAGCCAGATCGGACGAAAGAAACGCGGTTCTTCTCTTGTGCGCAAGGAGTGGTGCGTGTCACTCTCAGTCATGGCTATCCCGACGACGCGACCGGCCGGAATCGCGGAACATGCGGAAATCCCGCTCGAGAGCGAGCCCGACGCCCTGACGATCGGCCGCAGGATCCGGCACCTGCGCACCGCTCGCGGCATGACGCTCGACGAGCTCGGCGCCGCGATCGGCCGCGCGCCGTCGCAGGTGTCGCTCCTCGAGAACGGCAAGCGCGAGCCGAAGTTCGGCCAGCTCCAGGCGGTGGCGCGAGCCCTCGGCGCGAGCCTCGACGACCTGCTCTCGCCGGAGCCGCCGTCGCGCCGGGACGCGCTCGAGATCGAGCTGGAGCGCGCGCAGCGCGGCCCGCTCTTCGACGCGCTCGGGCTGCGGCCCGTGCGGGTGGGCAAGTCGCTGCCCACCGACGCGCTCGAGACCATCGTCGCGCTCGAGCGCGAGCTCCAGCGCCTGCACACCGAGCGCGCCGCGACGCCCGAGGAGGCGCGCCGCGCGAACGCGGAGCTGCGCGCGACCATGCGCGCGCAGGACAACTACTTCCCGGAGCTCGAGGACGCGGCGGCCGGGCTGCTCGACGGCGTCGGGCACGCGGGCGGGCCGATGCCCCAGCGCGTCGCGGCCGACCTCGCCGCCCACCTCGGCTTCACGCTGCACTACGTCGGCGACCTGCCGCACTCCACCCGGTCCGTGCTCGACCTGCGCCACCGCCGCGTGTACCTGCCGAGCAACGGGATGCGCGGGCGGTCCAACGCGACGTCGGCGCTGCTCCAGGCGCTCGCGCCGCACGTGCTCGGGCACGCGGAGCCGCGCGACTACCGAGAGTTCCTCCGCCAGCGCGTCGAGGCCAACTACCTCGCCGCGGCGCTCCTGCTGCCGGAGCGGCACGCGGTCAAGGCCCTGCGCGCCGCGAAGGACGCGCGCGAGATCTCGATCGAGGACCTCCGGGACGCGTTCGCGGTGTCGTACGAGACCGCCGCGCACCGGTTCACCAACCTCGCGACGAAGCACCTCGGCATCCCGGTGCACTTCATGAAGGTGCACGAGTCCGGGGTGATCCACAAGGCGTACGAGAACGACGGCGTGCGCTTCCCCGCCGACCCGCTCGGCGCGGTCGAGGGGCAGTACGTGTGCCGGAGCTGGACCGCGCGCACCGTCTTCGCGGTCGAGGACCGGCTCAGCCCGTTCAGCCAGTACACGGACACCCCGAGCGGCACCTACTGGTGCACGTCGCGCGTGCAGGCGTCGGCCGACGGCGAGTTCTCCGTGAGCGTCGGCGTCCCGTTCGCGCACGTCAAGTGGTTCCTCGGGCGCGACACGACCGAGCGGCTCGTGTCCCGCTGCCCCGACGGCGCGTGCTGCCGCCGCCCGCCCGACGACCTCGCCGACCGCTGGGCCGGCCACGCCTGGCCGAGCGCCCGTCCGCACGCGTCGATGCTCGCGGCGATGCCGACCGGCGCGTTCCCGGGCGTCGACCAGACCGAGGTCTTCTCGTTCCTCGAGGCCCACGCGCCGGACTAGCCAGCCCGTGCCTGCGCGCGCTCCGCCCGGTGCGCGCCGTCCGCGCGAGCCGGGTCGGCGGACGCCGGTCGGCCGTCAGCCGATCGAGCCGCCCTCGACGGGGGCGACCATCGCGTCCTTGAGGCGCGCGGTGTCGGCGTCGGTCCAGCCGTCGGGCGCGTGCAGCGCGGCGAAGCCGTCGGCGTACTCGAGCTGGTAGACGTGCCCGTGGCCGGGCGGGATGTCGGACGCGGCCGCGACGAACAGGTCGCCCGTGAGCTGCCAGAACGTGACGAACGGGTACCAGCGCACGTCGCCGAGCACGTCGGGCCCGCGTGGCTCGCGGAGCCAGTCGGGCTCGGACCACAGGGTCTCCGGGCCCCACCAGGTGACGCCGTCGGACGCGTGCTGGAGGTACACGACGCGCGGCTCGTCCCAGCGCGGGCCGGGGCCCCAGAGGTCGGCGACGCCGGTCGCGACCGGGTCGCCCCAGCGGACCTGGCGGCCGTCGTCCACCACGGGGGCGTACTCGAGCGACCCGGGGTCGCGCGCGTCGGTGAGCTCGCGCCACATCGGCGTGAACCCGGGCGTCCCGGTGAACATGGCGCCGTCGGAGCGCGCCTCGACGTCCTGCACGCCGCTGAACGCGCCCTGCATCCCGAACGACCCGAGCGAGATGCCGAACGCGAGCAGGCGCGGGCGGTCGTCCTCGGGCAGATCCGACCACCGCGCGTACACCGCCTCGAACAGCGCCTTCCCCGCGGCGGGCGGGGTCGAGCGGTCGCCGACGAAGCTGATCCAGCTCGGCAGGTAGGAGTACTGCATGCTGGCGATCGCGGTGTCGCCGCCGTGCATGAGCTCGAGCGCCTCGACCATGGCGGGGTCCACCCAGCCGGTCCCGGTCGTGGTCGCGACGACGAGGACGGACCGGTCCCACGCGTCCGTCCGGTCGAGCTCGTCGACGACGCGGGCCGCCGTGGCGTCGAGGTCGCCCTCAGGGTCGAGGCCCGCGTACGCGTGGATCGGCTCGCGCACGTCCGCGGGGTCGACGACGTCGCCCGCCGCGGCGAACGCGCGCAGCTCGTCGAGGGTCGGGCCGGAGACGACGAACTTGCGCCCCTCCGCGCCGAGCGAGTCCCAGGGCTCGAGGGAGTCGGGGGAGCCGGACCGCTCGGGGAGCGTCGGGGGCGTGAGCCGAGGGCTGATCTCGGCGTTCGCCGCCGCGTAGACCGAGTTCAGCGCGCTGAGCGTGCCCGACCAGATGACGCCGTTGAACAGCAGGACCACGACGACGGCGACCGCGACGCCGCTGACGAACCGCGCCACGGGGGCGGGCACGACCTTGCCGACGAGGACGCTCAGCCATCGGGCGACGCGGCGCAGGCCGCGGCCCGCCTGGAGCACGAGCAGCGCGACGGCGAGCGCCGCGAGCAGCGTGACGACCTCGCGTCCGGGGACGTCCTCCGACATGCCGAACAGGTGCCGCAGCTCGATCTGGCGCCGCGCCCCGAGGATCAGCGCCAGCGGCACGAGCACGACGGCCGCCCCGGCGAGCACCCACCACGCGATCCGGCTCGCGCGCGCGGTCCACCGGATCCGCAGCCCGACCTTCACGGCGAACCACTCGACGAGCGCGCCGACGGCGTACCCGCCGACGGCGCTCACGCCCGAGATCACGGCCTGGTAGTACCAGGCGCGCGGGATGAGCGACGGCGTGAACGACAGGCAGAACCAGGCGAGCGCGACCACGAGCCCGGTCGCGGAGAACCGCCGGAGCCACCGCCCCCACGCGCCGTGCCGGGGGCGCTCCTCGTCGACGGGCTCGGGGGCGCGGGTCTCCGTCGTGGTGGGCTGCACCCCGCGATCGTAGGCGCGGCACCCCGAGCCGTCCCCTCGAACGGCCGGGGCGCCGTCGGTCCGCCCGAACCAGGCGAGCCCTATGCCTCGAGCAGCAGCGCCTCGCCCTGGCCCCCGCCGCCGCACAGCCCGACGGCGACGCGCCCGCCCCCGCGGCGCGCGAGCTCGTGCGCCGCGTGCACGGCGAGGCGGGCGCCGGAGGCGCCGATCGGGTGCCCGAGCGAGATGCCGCCGCCGTGCACGTTGACGACGTCCGGCGAGACGCCGAGCACGCGCGTGGAGACCGCGACGACGGTCGCGAAGGCCTCGTTGATCTCGACGAGGTCGAGGTCGTCGACCGTCCACCCGGCCCGGTCGAGGGCCTGCCGGATCGCGCGCGCGGGCTGGGAGTGCAGCGACGTGTCGGGGCCGGCGACCTGGCCCCACGTCCGCACGGTCGCCAGCACCGGCGCACCCGCGGACTCGGCCCGGGCGCGGGTCGTGAGCACGAGCGCGGCGGCGCCGTCGGAGATCTGCGACGCGTTGCCCGCGGTGATGGTGCCCTCGGGGGCGAACGCGGGCCGCAGGCGCGCGAGGCCTTCGACCGTCGTGTCGGGGCGCACGCCCTCGTCGTCGCGCACCTCGACCGGCTCGCCCCGGCGCTGCGGGACGCTCACGGGGGCGATCTCGGCGTCGAACAGGCCGTCCTTCGCCGCGGCAGCGGCGCGCTGGTGCGAGGCCGCCGCGACGGCGTCCTGCTCCTCGCGGGGGACGAACACGTCGCCCACGTTGGTGCGCTCGGTCGAGACGCCCATGGAGGCGTGGTCGAACGCGTCGGTGAGCCCGTCGCGCGCGACGGCGTCGACGAGCGTCGCGTCCCCGAACGCGAACCCGGCGCGCGACCCGGGGAGCAGGTGCGGCGCGTTGGTCATGGACTCCTGGCCGCCGACGAGCACGACCTCCGCCTCGCCGGAGCGGATCATCCGCGTGCCGTCGATGACGGCGGTGAGCCCCGAGAGGCACACCTTGTTCACCGTCACGGCGGGCACGTCCCAGCCGACGCCCGCGGCGGCGGCCGTCTGGCGCGCGGGGTTCTGGCCCGCCCCGGCCTGGAGCACCTGGCCGAGCACGACGGCGTCGACGGCGTCCGCGCCGAGGCCCGAGCGCTCGATCGCGGCACGCGCGGCGACGGCGCCGAGCTCGACCGCGGTGAGCGCGGCGAGCGAGCCCTTGAGGCGGCCCTGGGGCGTGCGGGCGGCGGCGACGACCACGACGTCGTCGGGGGAGTGCGGGGTGGTGGTGCTCACGGCTGGACCTCCAGGGGTGCGGACGGCGGTGTCTGCGCGGGCGCCGGGGGTGTGGTGCCCGCTCGTGCGGCGGCGGCGTCGACGTCGGCAACGGCAGTGTCGACCAGCCCGAGCAGGAGCCCGAGGAACACGTCCGGCTCCTCGAGGTGGGGGCTGTGCCCGACGCCGGGCCGCACCTCCTCACGGTACCGCCCGCCCGCGGCCGCGTAGGCGTCGAGGACGGCCCGGGTCTGGGCGACCATCGGCTGCGGCGGGTGCGTCTCGGCCCCGGGCCAGCCGGGGACGGCGCCGAGCGCGCCGAGCTGCGCGAGGTCGAACAGCGACGTGTCCGAGACGATCGCGTCGGCGTCGCCGCGCACCCACAGCACGGGCGCGGTGGCGCCGGACGTCGCGAAGCCGGACAGGTCGCAGTACTTCGCGCTGATCGCGTTGTTCATGCCGCGCGTCCCGGGGGCCACGCCGGGCCACGTGCCCGACGCCGTCCGGTCGCCCGGGTAGCTGTCGTCGCCCGTGCGCGTGGAGAGCACGGAGTCGAGCAGGAGCTCCTCGAGCGCGCCGAGCGGCTCGCCGAGCGCGGCCGGGTCGGCGACGTAGAAGCGGCGCAGCACGTCGCGGGGCGACCCGGCGTCCTCGCTGCGGTCACCTGCGGCGAGCGCCGCGACGAACGCCGGGTTCGCCGTGCCGCCGCCCGAGCCCGCGAAGTCGGGGGAGAGCGGCGTCCCGGCGACGTCGCGCGTGCCGCCGAACCCGTACGGCGACATGGGCGCCTCGAGCAGGATGCCGTCGAACAGGTCGGGCCGGTCGGTCGCGAGCTGCAGCACGACGCCCGCCCCCGCCGAGTGCGCGACGGCGACGAGCGGGCGCGCGAGGTCGAGCGCGTCGAGGACGGCCGCGACGTCGTCGGCGAAGTCCCGCACGCCCCGGGTCGCGTCGACGGGCCGGGGCTCGGCGTCGCCGTACCCGCGCAGGTCGACGGCGACGCCGCGCACGTCGGCGGGGAGCGCGCGCAGCAGCGGGTCGAAGAACGCCGACGACGAGCAGTTGCCGTGCACGAGCAGGACCGTCGCGCGGGCCGCACCCTCGGCGGCGACCTCGCGCACGTGCTCCCGACCGCGCGGGGTCGGGACGTCGCGGCGCAGCACGTCGCGCGTCACGACGGCGTCCCCGCGGCCTGCGTGGACGGTCCCGGGCCGGCGTCGGCGACGTCGAGAGGGGCGTCGTCGAGCGCGACGGCGAGGTCGGGCTCGGTCGCGGCCCGCACGTCGTCGACGCTCACGCCGGGCGCGGTCTCGCGCAGCACGAGCCCGTCGGGCGTCACGTCGATCACCGCGAGGTCGGTGATGACCCGGTGCACGACCCCGCGCCCCGTGAGGGGCAGCGAGCATGAGCGGAGGATCTTGGGAGACCCGTCGCGCGCCACGTGCTCCATGAGCACGATCACGCGGCCCGCCCCGTGCACGAGGTCCATCGCGCCGCCAGGACCCTTGACCATCTTGCCGGGGATCATCCAGTTGGCGAGGTCGCCCGTCTCGGAGACCTGCATGCCGCCGAGGATCGCGGCGTCGATCTTGCCGCCGCGGATCATGCCGAAGCTCAGCGCGGAGTCGAAGAACGCGGCGCCCGGCAGGACGGTGACGGTCTCCTTGCCGGCGTTGATGAGGTCGGGGTCGACGGCGTCCTCGGTCGGGTACGGCCCGACGCCGAGGATCCCGTTCTCCGACTGGAGCACGAGGTGCTTGTCCTGGGGCACGTAGTTGGGCACGAGGGTCGGCAGGCCGATGCCGAGGTTGACGTACCAGCCGTCCTCGAGCTCGCGCGCGGCGCGCGCGGCCATCTCGTCGCGGGTGAGCGGCACGGCTCAGCCCTCCTTCACGGTGGTCGCGGTGCCCGACGGCGCGGGCGCGGGCTGGTCGGTCGCGGCGGCCGAGCGCACGGTGCGGCGCTCGATCCGCTTGGGCACGTCCGGGCCCACCTCGACGACGCGGTGCACGAACACGCCGGGCAGGTGCACGGCGTCGGGGTCGATCTCTCCGGGCTCGACGAGCTCCTCGACCTGCGCGACGCACACGCGGCCCGCCATCGCGGCGAGCGGGGAGAAGTTGCGGGCCGACCGGTGGAACACGAGGTTGCCGTGCCGGTCGCCGCGCAGGGCGTGCACGAGCGCGAAGTCGGTGGTGATCGCGTCCTCGAGCACGAACTCGGCCTCGCCGGCGAACGCGCCGTCGCGACCGCGCGGGCCGACGCCGAACGTGCGCACCTCCTTGGGTGCGCTCGCCTGCGCGACGCCGCCCGCGCCGTCGTACCGCTGGGGCAGGCCGCCCTCGGCGACCTGCGTGCCGACGCCGGTGCGCGTCCAGAACCCGGCGATGCCCGCGCCGCCGGCGCGCAGCTTCTCGGCGAGCGTGCCCTGCGGGGTGAGCTCGAGCTCGAGCTCGCCCGAGAGGAACTGCCGCTCGAACTCCTTGTTCTCCCCGACGTACGAGCTCGTCATCTTCCGGATGCGCCCCGCGCCGAGCAGGACGCCCAGGCCCCAGTCGTCGACGCCGCAGTTGTTGCTCACGACCCACAGGTCGCGCGTGCCCTGGGCGAGCAGCGCCTCGATGAGCGCGATCGGGTTGCCGCACAGGCCGAACCCGCCGACGGCGAGCGACGCGCCGTCGGGCACGTCCGCGACGGCCTCGGCCGCGGACGCGACCACCTTGTCCAGCCCGGTCCCTCGTGGGGACGCGATCGTGGGGCTCATGCCGTGACCTCCTCGTCACTCGCCGGTCCGGGTCCGTCGCTCGTGACGGCGGCCAGGGCCCGCAGGGTCTCGCCCGCGACGGCCTCGACGCCGGGCGGGCTCATGATGATCGTGTAGTGATTGATACCCGCTACGTCGCGGGTGCGCAGCCCCGGCAGCCGCGCGCGCCACGCGGCGAGGTGCTCGGGGGAGTAGAGGGCCTCGGGCTCGTCGAGCAGGCCGCGCGGCGCGCGCAGCAGCACGAGGGGCACGTCGAGCGGGTGGTCGCCCGCGAGCGCGTCCGCGAGCGGCCCGCCCTCGTAGAGCTCGAGCGAGTCGGCGGAGACCGCCGCGCCCGACGACGCCGGGCGCAGCGCGGGCGCCTCGCCGACGAGGTCGTAGTCGACGTACCCCGCGACGACGTCGGCCCACGGCTCGTCCCACGCGCTCGCGAAGGCGGGGTGCGCGCGCCAGAACCCGCGGTACTCCTCGTGGTCGGCGAACGTGCGCTCGAGGCGCTCGACGGCCGGGCCGAGCAGGGCGCGCAGGACCTCGTCGTGCGTCGCGTCGGGCGCGAGCCCGGTCGGCGGCGGGAGCGGGATACCGCCGTCGACGAGCACGAGCCGGGAGACGCGGCGGGGGTGGCGGTGCGCGAGCACGACGGACACGAACGCGCCCATGGAGTGGCCGAGCGCGACGACGCGGTCGATCCCGAGCGCGTCGAGGACCGTCGCGAGGTCGTCCGCGTGCGCGCCCATGCCGTACGGGCCGGGCAGGCCGTTGCTGCGCCCGCGCCCGCGCAGGTCGGGCGCGACGACGCGCACGCCCGGCAGCGCCGCGACGACGGCCGGCCACGCGCGGTGCGACGCCGTGATGCCGTGCACGGCGAGGACGGTCGGGACGGCGTCGGGCGCGGGGCGCACACCGCCGTCGGGCCGGGCGCCGGGCTCGGGTGCGTGCGGACCGACCGGGTCCCACACGCCGACGCGCAGCCGCCCGCCCGCGACGGGGACGTCGAGCGTCGCGTAGGTGTGGGTCGCGGCGGTGACGTCGTCCGGCGCGGTCGTCGGCGCGGTCACCGGGCGCTCCAGCCGCCGTCGATCGTCCACGACGCGCCCGAGACCATCGACGCGTCCGGGCCGGTGAGCCAGCCGACGAGCGACGCGACCTCCTCCGGCTCGACGAGCCGCCTCACCGCGGACTCGGCGAGGAGCACCGTCGCGAGCACCTCGGACTCGGGGATGCCGTGCACGCGCGCCTGGTCGGCGATCTGCTTCTCCACGAGCGGCGTGCGCACGTACCCGGGGTTGACGCACACGCTCGTCACGCCGTGCGGACCGCCCTCGAGCGCCGTCACCTTGGACAGGCCCTCCAGGCCGTGCTTCGCGGACACGTACGCCGACTTGAACGGCGACGCCACGAGGCCGTGCACGGACGACACGTTGACGACGCGCCCGAACCCGCGCGCGTACATCCCGGGGAGCGCGGCCCGGACCAGCAGGAACGGCGCCTCGAGCATGATCGCGTGCAGCAGGCGGAAGTCGTCCGGGCGGAAGTCCTCGATGGGGCTCACGCGCTGCACGCCCGCGTTGTTGACGAGGACGTCGACGTCGAGCGTGAGGTCGTCGAGCGCGCGCGTGTCGGCGAGGTCCACGACCCACGCCTCGCCGCCGAGCTCGTCCGCGAGGCGCTGCGCGCCGCCGGGGTCGACGTCGGCGACGGTCACGTGCGCGCCGCGCGTGGCGAGCTCGCGCGCGCACGCGGCGCCGATGCCGCTCGCGCCGCCCGTGACGAGCGCACGACGCCCGGCGAGGGTCGGGGCGGTGCCGGGGCCGGTGGCGGGGACGGTCATCGCGCGTCTCCTTCGGTGTCGGTCGAGGTGGCGGGCCTGGTCCCGGTCGGCGGTGCGGTCCGCGGCGCGGCGAGCGCGCGCTCGATGAACTGCATGGTCTGCTCGAACACGTGCGGGGGGACCTCGGCGGCCGCGGTGTCGTACGACGGAGGCTCCGCGCCCTCGTCCCAGCGCCCGCCCCACAGAACCCAGCGCATCCCGACGATCTCGCCGATGCCCATGAGCGCCCACGCGGCGACCTCCGGGTCGACGTCGTGGCCGACCTCGCCGTTCGCGCGCGCCTTGTCGAGCCCGGTCATGTAGCCCTCGACGATGCGCGCGTAGTGGCGGCGCAGCGCCCCGGGCGAGACGAACTCGGCCTGCCGGACGATCCGGTAGAGCGCCGGGTGCTCGGCGGTGAAGCGGAAGAACGCCTCGAACCCCGCGCGCTCGGCGGCCAGGCGCGTCGTCGCCTGCGAGCTCGCCTCGATCATCGCGTGCCGCACGCGGCGGTTGAGGTCGTCGACGAGCTCGTCGAACACGTCGATCTTCGACTCGAAGTACAGGTAGAACGTGCCCTGACCCACGCCCGCGGACTCGGTGATCTTCACGATCGACGCGTCGTGGTACCCGACCTCGGCGAACACCTGCTCGGCCGCGGCGAGGATCTTCGCCCGGGTGCGGTTGCCGCGGGCGGTGCGGGGCTGGGTGCTCATGAGTCCTCCGGGACGGTCACGCGCTCGGCGAGCGAGCGGCGCGACACCTTGTGCAACGACGTGCGGGGCAGGGACGGGACGAGGTCGAAGCGGCGCGGGACCTTGAAGTGCGCGAGCTCGCGGCGGCAGAACGCCTCCAGCTCCTCGGCGTCGGTGGGGTGGCCGGCGCGCGGCACGACGAACGCGGCCCCGACCTCGCCCCACCGGTCGTCGGGGACGCCCACCACCGCCACGTCCGCCACCGCGGGGTGGCGGCGGAGCACGGCCTCCACCTCGGACGGCGTGACGTTCTCGCCGCCGACGATGAAGACGTCCTTGAGGCGGTCGACCACGCGGTAGCACCCGTCGACGTCGCGCTCGACGAGGTCGCCGGTGCGCAGCCAGCCGTCGCGCAGGACCGCGGCCGTGGCGGCCTCGTCGCGGAAGTAGCCCGCGAACACCCCCGGCCCGCGGACCAGCAGCTCGCCCGCCGCGGGCCCGTCGAGGTGGCGGCCCGTCACCGGGTCGGCGACGGCGACCTCGACGTGCGGGTACGGCGTGCCGGCCGAGCCGCTGCGCTCGCGGGCCTGGTCGTCGGGCAGGCACAGCACGTTGGGGCCCGCCTCCGTGAGCCCGTAGCCCTGCGAGAGGGCGACGCCGCGGCGGTGCCACGTGCGCAGCAGCGGCTCCGGCATGGGCGCGCCGCCCACGACGGCGTGCCGCAGCGACGACAGGTCGGCGTCCGCGAAGCCGGGGTGCTCCGCGAGGAGCAGGTAGTTCGTCGGGACGCCCATCATCGTCGTGACGCGGCGCTCGGCGACGAGCTGGAGCACGCGCTCTGGCTCGAACGTGCGCTCCAGGACGACGGTCGCGCCGGTCCACCATGCGAGCAGCGGCTGGATGTTCCACCCGCCCGCGTGGAACTGCGGCAGCACGCTCAGCACGACGTCGTGGCTCGTCAGCTCGACCGTGCGCGAGAGCGAGAGGTTCGTCCAGAAGCAGTTCGCGTGCGTGAGCAGCGCGCCCTTGGGCGTGCCCTGCGTGCCGGACGTGAACACGAGGAGGAGCGGGTCGTCGTCGCGCACGGGCCGGCGCTCCGGCGCGGGCCCCCGCCGTGACGGCGGCGGGACGTGCGCCTCGACGCCGCTGCGCCCGAGCTCCGCCCGCCGGGGCGGGCGGCCGGGCCGCTCCCCGTCGAGCCGGCGCAGCGGGTCGAGCCGGTCGAACGCCGAGTCCGCGAGGCCGGAGAACTCCTGCTCCACGAGCACGAGCGCGGGGTCGGCCTGCTCGACCTGGGCGGCGAGCTCGCCGGGCGACAGCCGCCACGACAGCGGCGCGAGGACGAGCCCGGCCTGCGCGCACGCGAAGAACAGCACGACCTGGTCGGCGCTGTTGCCCGTGACGGTCGCGACGCGGTCCCCGACGCCGTAGCCCGCCTCCCGGAACGCCGCCGCCAGGGCGCTCGCGCGCTCGTGCAGGTCGCGGTAGCGCAGGGTCACGCCGCGGTCGTCGACGGCGACGCGGTCGGGCGTCGCGAGCGCGCGGTCGCGCGTCCAGCGCCCGAGGGTGTGCAGGCCGTCCTGGGCGTCCTGGTGCTGCGTCGTCATGCCACCTCCTCCAGGCGCTCGCGGGCCTCCTCCCGATCCTCCCGCGGGCGGCGGCGCGCGGCGAGGCGCGACGCGGCGCCCGCGATGCCGCCGGGCAGGAACATCACGACGAGGATGAAGAGGGTCCCGAGCAGGAACAGCGGCTCGCTGAGCGGCACGCGCAGCACGGCCGGCAGGTCCGCGACGGCCGCGGAGCTCGCAAGCGTGCCGAGCCGCTGGTCGAGGATCGTGTAGAGCACGCCGCCGACGATCGCGCCCCACCGGGACCCGACGCCGCCGAGCACGACCATGACGAGCAGCGTGAGCGTGAAGTCGGCGGACGTCGCGCGCGGCACGGCGCCGGACTGGAGCAGCAGGTACGCCATGCCGACGACGGTCGCGAGCGTCGCCGCGAGGACGAACACGAGGAGCTTGACGAGGTAGGGGCGCCCGCCGATGACGCGCACGCGCATCTCGTTCTCGCGCGTCGCTGCCGCGACGTGCCCCGCGCGCGACCGCTCGACCCACAGCACCACGAGGTAGACGACGACGAGCACGGCGAGGGCGAGCCAGTAGAGGTTGCGCGTGTTGAGCACGCCCACGAACGCGTCGGGGACGTTCCGGGTCGCGAGCGCGAGGCCCTCCTCGCCGCCGGTCGTGCCCCCGGGGTTGCGGCGCACGAGCACGTTGCCCGCCTGGGCGAACGCGAGGGTGACCATGGCGAACGAGATGCCCGTGACCCGCAGCGAGACGGCGCCGACGACGTGCGCGAGGACGATCCCGCCGACGAGCACGAGCGCCGCGGCGGGCAGGAGCGGGATCTCGGTCGTGTCGAGCACGATCGCGAGCCCGTACAGCCCTGCCGCGAAGTACAGCGCGTGGCCGAAGCTCAGCAGGCCCGCGACCCCGAACAGCAGGTGGTAGCTCAGCGCGAGGGCGCCGACGAGCCAGCACATCGCCATCATCTGGAGCGCGCCGGGCGTGTACGTCGGGCCGGGCAGGACGCCCGGCACGTGGAGCGCGAGCAGCGGGAGGCACGCGAGCACCGCGACGAGCGCGACGCCCGCGAGCGTGCGGACCAGCGTGCCCGACGGCGCCCGGCGGGCGGGTCGGTCGGCGCGCGGTGCGTCGTCGGCGGGGGCGGCCGGGGCCGGGGGAGCGGTCTGGGTGGTCATGCGGCTGCCCTCCCGAGGAGGCCGGTGGGACGGACGAGGAGCACGAGCGCGAGGAGGAGCACGACGAGGAGGTCGCCGTAGCCGAGGTAGTAGTTCGCGAACTGCTGCAGGACCGCGACGAGCACGGACGCGACCGCCGCACCGGTCAGGGAGCCGAGCCCCCCGATGACGGTGACGATGAACGCGAAGATGAGCAGCGACCCGCCGAGGTGCGGGGAGACGTACCCGAAGTACTGCGAGGCGAGGACCCCGCCGAGCCCCGCGGCGGCGCCGCCGACCGCGAAGACGAGCGTGAACGCCTTGCGCACGTCGATGCCGAGCGCCGTGACCATGGACCGGTTCTCGACGCCCGCGCGGATGATGAGCCCGTAGCGGGTGCGCTGGAGGAACAGCACGATCGCGCCGAGCACGAGCGCCGCGGCGCCGATCGCGACGAACCGGTCGTTAGGCACCGGCGCGCCCGCGAGGTCGGTCGTGCCCTTGAGCCATGCCGGGCCGGAGATGAACTCGGGGTCCGACCCCCACATGCCCTCGAACAGCGCGACGGACGCGAGCGAGAGCCCGACGGTGACGAGCACCTGCTCGATGTGCCGCTCGTAGAGCGGGCGGATGAGCAGGAGCTCGGTGAGCGCCGCGGCCCCCGCCCCGACGACGGCCCCGGCGAGCAGCGAGAGCCCGAAGACGCCCCACGAGTCCGCGCCGAGCGAGCGCGCGACGAACCAGCCGCCGAACGCGCCGAGCGTGAGGAACGAACCGTGCGCGAAGTTGAGGACGCCCATGAGCCCGTAGATGAGCGACAGGCCCGACGCGACGAGGAAGTACAGCGCCCCGAGGCCGAGCCCCGTGACGAGGAGGAGGACGATCGTGCTCACCGGGCCACCGCCCCTTCGGTTCCGTGGTGGTCGACCTCGGCGTGCACGCCGAGGAGCTGCTGGACGCGGTCGGGGTCGTCGAGAAGCTCGCGCGCGGGACCGGTGTGCACGACGCGGCCCGCGTCGATCACGACGACGCGCTCGGCGAGCCGCTCGATGACCTCGAGGTTCTGCTCGACGAGCAGGATCGGGACCGTGCGGGCCGCCTCCGCGAGCGCGTCCGACACCTCCCCGACGATCCGGGGCGCGAGGCCCTTGGTGGGCTCGTCGACGAGGAGCAGGCGGTTGGCGTTGAGCAGGGCGCGCGCGAGCGACACCATCTGCTGCTGACCGCCCGAGAGGGTGCCCGCGCGCTGGGCGGCGCGCTGCACGAGGTCCGGGAAGAGCTCGGCGACGAGCTCGCGCCGCGGGTGGGCGTCGCGCTCGGCGAGGCGCAGGTTCTCCGCGACCGTGAGCCCGGCGAACACCTCCCGGTCCTCGGGCACGTACCCGACGCCGCGCCGCACGATCCGGTCCGTGCGCTCGCCGTCGACGCGCTCGCCCGCGAGCAGCACCTCGCCCCGGCGTTCGATCAGGCCGAGCACGGCCTTGAGGGTCGACGTCTTGCCGACACCGTTGCGGCCCAGCACCGCCGTGACCCCGGTGGCCGGGACGGAGAAGGTCACGTCCTCGACGACCTGCTGGCCCGCGATGCGCGCGGACAGCCCGCGCACCTCGAGGACTGGCACGTCGCTCCCGACCGCGGGCTGGGCGGTGCTCCTGCTGCTGCCGCTCATGCTGCCTCTCCTGCCGTGACGCCGAGGTAGGCGCTCTGCACCGTCGGGTCCGCCATGACGGCGTCGGGGGTGTCGCACGCGAGCAGCTCGCCGTGGTGCATGACGGCGACGCGGTCCACGAGCCCCAGCACGACGTCCATGTGGTGCTCGACCATGAGCACCGTGCAGCCGGTCGCGTGCAGGTCGCGGATGACCTCGACGAGGCCGGGCACGTCGGCCGACGACACGCCCGCCATGGGCTCGTCGAGCAGCACGACGCGCGGCTCGGTCGCGAGGAGCACCGCGATCTCGAGCTTGCGCTTGTCGCCGTGCGACAGGTCGCCCGCGGCGACCTCGGCGCGGCGCACGAGCCCGACGGTCTCCAGGTGCCGGTCCGCCTCCCGCGTCGCGGCGTCGCCACGACGCGGGAAGCGCAGCACCGACAGGGCGCCGCCGAGGCGCCCCTGCGCGGCGAGCCGCACGTTCTCCCGGACGCTCAGGCGCGGGAACAGGCTCGACGTCTGGAACGTGCGGCCCAGGCCCGCGCGGGCGCGCGCGGCCACCGAGGTGGTCGTCACGTCCGCGCCCTCGAGGAGCACCGCCCCGCTTGTCGGGCGGTGGATCCCCGAGACCAGGTTGAAGAGCGTCGTCTTGCCCGCGCCGTTCGGCCCGATCACGCCGAGCATCTCGCCCTGCCCGACGGCGAGGCTCACGCCCCGCAGGATCCGCGCGCCGCCGATCTGGAGCCCGAGGTCGCGGACCTCGAGCGCGGGGAGGGTGTGCGGCTCGCCCACGTCAGCCCGCCTCGGCCGGCGCGACGTCGTCGCCCGGCACCTCGGCGACGAGCTCGGGAGCCCAGCCGTCGCCCTCGGCCACGAGCTTCACCTGGTACATCGGCTGGACGAGCGCGTGGTCGGACGCGCGGACCGTCGTCGTGCCCTTGGGGCCGTCGAAGCTCCAGCCCTCGAGCGCGTCGACCATGGCGTCGACGTCGTCGCCGCCCTCGGCGATCGCGTGGACGATCATCTGCGCGGCGACGAAGCCGTCGGGCGTGAAGAGGTCGGCCTGCTTCCCGGCCTCCTCGACGGACGCGAGCATCGCGGCCTCGACCTCGGTGCCCGCGGCGCCGGGGAAGTAGTGGTTGAGGAAGTCGACCTTGCTCGCCGCGGCGCCGTACGCGCCGTAGGTCGCGACGTCGCCGAGCCCGGTGACGACCGTGGTCGCGTCGAGGACGCCCTGCTGGTCCAGGCCCTGCCACATCGCGCCCGACGTCGCCCCGGCCCACGCGACGAACACGAGGTCGGGCGCGGCGTCGACGATCTGGTGCGCGAACGGCGTGAACTCCGTCGCGTCCTCCGGGACGAGCACGCTCGTCACCTCGGCGCCCTGCGCGCCGAGGACGGCCTCGACCGCGGCGAGGTTGCCCTGGCCGAACGCGTTGTCCTGGGCGAACACGACGACCTTCGCACCGTCCGGGTCGACGAACGTGCCGGCGGTCGCCACGTCCTGGAGCGACTGGCGCCCCGAGCGGAACGTGTAGTCGTTGATGCCCGTGAGCGCGTCGACCGCGGCGGGCCCCGAGATGTAGAGCACCTTGTTCTGCTCGGCCTGCTCGGCGAGCTTGAGCGCCACGCCGGACACGACCGTGCCGCCGAGGATCTGGTAGCCCTTGCCGATGAGGTCCTTTGCCTGCCCGACGGCCTTGTCGGGGTCGCCGCCGTCGTCGTGGAACGTCACGTTGACGGGGCGGCCGTCGACCTCGCCCGTGCCGTCGGTCGCGTAGTCGAGACCGGCCTGGAAGCCCTCGTAGTAGGCCTCGCCGTAGGCCGCGAGCGGCCCGGTCTTGGAGTAGATGATGCCGACGTCGACCGGGTCGGCGCTCGTGCTGGTCTCGCCTCCGGCGCTGCCGCCGCCGCTCGCGTCGGTCGGCGCGCAGGCGGCGAGCGCGAGGCTCGCGGCCGCGAGCGCGGCGACGGCGAGCGCCGACCGCTGGGACTTCTTCGTCCGCATGACTTCGCCCTTCGTTGGGTGGTCCTGAGGGGGAGCGCCGCTCAAACATGAGAGGCGATTCAGGTTGCGGGAATCATGGATCCCCGGGCGGCGCGGTGTCAACCCGCGTCGGGAGGGACCGCCGCGCGCCCGGTGTCGCGAGCGCGCCGGTCGCGGCAGGTCTGATGTTGACAGGTGATTCAGGTCACACGTAGCGTCCGGTTCGCCCGGGTCCGGCGCGCGACGGTGCGCGCCACGGCGCGCGAAGCGCCGACGGCGACCCGACCTCGACGTGGAGGTTCAGATGGTCAGGCACTCCCTCAGACAGCGCGCCCGCGCCCGCCGGTGCGCCGTCGCGCTCGCCCTCGGCGCGGCGCTCGCGGTCGTGCTCGCCCCGCTCGTCACCGCACCGGCCACGGCCGCCGGGTCGTGGTCCCAGCGCACGGCCGGCGGGATGACGGTCGAGCTCTACCGGCCGTCGACGGCGCCCGCGCTCCCCGGCGGTCGGGCGCTCATGGTCTCCCTGCACGGGTGCGTCCAGACGTCGCAGGTGCTCAAGAACGGCGGCAACTGGACCGCGACCGCCGACGAGCACGGCATGGTCGTCGCGGTCCCCGCCGCGCCGAACGGCGGTGTCCTGCTCGGCTGCTGGGACTACTACGACACGAACCACAGCCGCACGAACCCCGCGCGGCACGACGACAACCTGCTCGACCTCGTCTCGACCCTGCTGGCAGACGCCTCGCTCGGCATCGACCCGGACCAGGTCTACGTCAGCGGCCTGTCGTCCGGCGGCGGCCAGGCGATGGTCATGGGCTGCCTCGCGCCCGACGTGTTCGCGGGCGTGGGGATCGCGGCGGGGCCGACGGTCGGGACGACGTCGGGCCAGATCGGGAGCGTCGCGACGACGCTCGCGCAGGCGCGCTCGACGTGCCGGACCTTCGCGGGGACGCACGCGGCGGGCTTCGGCTCGCAGGTGACGTCCGTCGTCTTCGGCAGCGCCGACACGACGGTCGCGACCGGGTACGGGACGCTCAACGCCCAGGTCATGGCCGACCTCTACGGAGCCGGGACCACGTCGTCGTTCTCGCTCGCCGGGCTTGCGGGCACGAACCGCGCGGGCACCGGGTCGCTGTGGTCCGACGCCGCCGGCCCGCGCGTCTCGCTGGTCCAGAACACCGGGCTCGCGCACGCGTGGCCCGCGGGCGGCGGCCCCGGAGGGTCCTACGTGTCGACGAACAGCATCGACTACCCGGCCTACCTCACCGACTTCCTGTTCGCGAACAACCGGCGCGTCGACCGCGACCCGGGCCCCGACCCGGACGTCACGGCGCCGACGGTCGCGATCACCGCGCCCGCCGAGGGCGCCGCCGTCTCGGGGACGGTCCGCGTGGAGGTCGCGGCGTCCGACGACCGCGCGGTCGACCGCGTCGAGCTGAGCGTCGACGGCGCGATGCTCGCGACGCTGCGCACCGCCCCGTACGGGTTCGACTGGGACACGACGGCGCTCGCGCCCGGCTCCCACGTGCTCACGGCCCGCGCGGTCGACGCGGCGGGGAACGCGTCGACCGCGCAGGTCGCGCTGACGGTGCAGGCGCCGACCGGGCCGTGGTGCGGCACCGCGACGAACGCGCAGCACCGGGCCGCGGGGCGCGCGATCTCCTACGGCGTGAACCCCTACAACCCGTACTACGCGGTCGGCTCGCTCGCGTACCTCGGCCAGGGCGACGCGACGGTCACGACGCTGCGCGAGGCCGCGCCCGGCCGGTTCGAGGTCGCCGCCGCCTGCTGAGCAGGGCGGGCCCGCTCGGGCTAGTGCTCCAGGCGGTCCTTCGGGTCACCGATGAAGTCGGTGACATCGTCCGGGAGGTCGTCGCGGTTCATGTCGTTCGAGCGGGCCCGGCGGGCGTCCCAGCGCAGCGCGAGCGCGGCCAGCACCGCCGCGACCGTGGACGCCGCGAGGATCGCGATCTTCGCGCCGTCGGTGTGCTCGGCGTCGGGGAACGACAGCTCCGCGATGAGGAGCGAGACGGTGAAGCCGATGCCCGCGAGGAACCCGACGGGCAGGAGGTCGCGCACCCCGATGCCGGCCGCGAGCCGCAGCGGCGTGAAGCGCGTGACGAGCGCCGTGACCCCGAGCACGCCCACGAGCTTGCCGACGACGAGCCCGAGGACGATGGCGAGCACGACGGGCTGCGTCAGCACCTCCCCGACGGGCGTCTCGCCGCCCACGATCGAGACGCCGGCCGCGAAGAACGCGAACACCGGCAGCGCGACGCCCTGCGAGAGCGGGCGCACCGTGTGCTCGAAGCGCTGCGTGCGCGGCTCCCGCTCCCCGTGCACCGCGAGCGCGGGGACGGTGAAGCCGAGCAGGACGCCGGCGATCGTGGCGTGGACGCCCGACTCGTGCATGAACGCCCAGGCGACCACCGCGACGGGCAGCAGGAGCCACCAGCGGGTGCGGCGAGCGCGCACGAGGACGGCGTAGAGCGCGACGGCGAGCAGCGCGAGGCCGAGGTAGCCCCACTGCAGCTCCGCCGTGTAGAAGATCGCGATGACGACGATCGCGAGCAGGTCGTCGACGACCGCGAGCGTGAGCAGGAACGTGCGGATCGCGACGGGGAGCCCGCGGCCGAAGACGGCGAGCACGCCGAGCGCGAACGCGATGTCCGTCGCCGTGGGGATCGCCCACCCGTGCAGCGCGCCCGGGTCGCCCGTGGTCAGCAGGACGGCGACGAAGATCAGGGCCGGCACCGCCATGCCGCCCATCGCCGCGAGCACCGGGACGCCCGCCTGCCTCGGGTTGCGCAGGCTGCCCGCGACGAACTCCTGCTTGAGCTCGACGCCGACCACGAAGAAGAAGATCGCGAGCAGGCCGTCGGCCGCCCATGTCGACAGCGTCAGGTCGAGGTGCAGCGGGGAGGACGGGCCGACGACGGTGCTCGACAGCGTGAGGTAGGACTCGCGCCAGGGCGAGTTGGCCCAGACCAGCGCGAGCAGCGCCGCGCCGATGAGCAGGGCGCCGCCCGTCGTCTCGCGCCCGACCCAGCGGCGCAGGCGTGCACCGGGGGAGGGGCGGTCGGTCTGCGGGGTGGTCGAGGGGCCGGAGGGCAGGGCGGGGTGGGTCATCGTGCTCCCGGGGTCGCTGTCGTGTCGCACGGCCGCGTCGCGGACCGTGGCCGACCAGACTTCCCGGCACACCGCCCACGATTCTACGGGGCGGCGCACCCCTCGCGGTCGACGTGTCCGGCTCGCGGTCCAGTCTCCTGGCGCTCGTCCCGCCGCGCGCGTCAGGGCGGGGTGTCCTCGGCGAGCGCGAGGAGGCGCGTCGTCGTTCTCCAGTTCCGGCCCGTCACCGGGGTCCCGGCCGCCTTCGCGAGGACGGCCGCCGTCAGCCTCGACCGACCGACGCCGTCGGGGTAGGCGACGTAGAGGACGCCGTTCGCGACGACGGCGCGCTCGGTCGTCAGGCGCGGCCCGAGCGCGGCGGCGGCGTCCGGGTCGACCGGCTCCTCGCCCACGTGGACCAGCAGCCCGGCCGGGCGGTCGGCGGCGTCGTCGGGCAGCGGGTTCCCGCGCACGATCTTCCGGAGGCGCTCGGTCGTGAGCACGGCCACGGCGGAGTCGACGCCGAACCGCTCGGCGACGCCGTCGTGCAGGAGGCGCGCGACGTCCGCGGGCGACGACGCACCGGACGACCCCGGCCCGACGACGAGGTTCCCGCTGTTCACGACCGTGCGGGCGTGCGCGAGGCCGAGCTCGCCCGCGAGGTCCCGCAGCGCGGTCGACGGGACCTTCCGCCCGCCCACGTTCACGGCGAAGAGCAGGCAGGCGTACGCCGTCACGACGACGTCCCCGGGCGACGGTGGGACCACGGCGCGGTCTCCTCGAGGCGCGCCGCGAGGGCCAGCAGCAGGGCGTCGTCCCCGTGGTCCGCGCCGAGCATCACCCCGACGGGGACGGTCGCCGCAGACCCGTCGGGGTCGGTGACGCGCGCCTCGCCGAGCGGGAGGGAGACCGCGGGCCGCCCCGTGAGGTTCCAGAGGCTCGTCCAGGGCGTGAACGCCGTCTGCGCCGCGAAGTCGGCGGCCGGGTCGTCGTCGACGCGCTGACTGCCGACGAGCGCGGGCGGCTGCGCGAGCGTGGGGGAGAGCACGACGTCGACGCCCGACCACGCGGCGGCGACCTCGCGCGTGAGCTGCTGCACCCCCGCGAGCGCCGTCGCGTACGCGAGCCCGCTCACCGCGCGCCCGCGCTCGCGCAGCCACCGCGTGAGCGGCACGAGCAGGTGCTCGCGCTCCGGCGGGACGGGTGCCTGGAGCGCCCCGACGGACCACAGCGCCGCGAACGCGTCCCAGCGCTCGGCCCCGAACGGGGGCGGGATCTCGACGACGTCGTGCCCGAGCCGGACGAGGAGCTCCGCCGCTGCGCGGGCGGCGTCGGCGCACGCCGGGTGCACGGGGGCGTCGGCTGCGATCACGGGCTCCAGCAGCAGCCCGACGCGGAGCCGTCGCCCGTCCGGCGGGGCGCCGAGCCGCGCGGTGAAGGTGTCGCCGGGCCAGGGGCGCGCGAGCACGTCGAGGAACGCGGCGGTGTCGCGGACCGACCGGGTGAGGACGCCGTGCGTCGCGAGCCCCGCGCCGTCGACCCCGTACGGGCCCGGGCTCACGAGCCCGCGCGACGGCTTGAGCCCGACGAGCCCGCACGCGCTCGCGGGGATGCGCAGCGAGCCGCCGCCGTCGCTCCCGTGCGCGACGGGGACGACGCGCGCCGCGACCCCGGCGGCCGCACCCCCGCTCGACCCGCCCGCGGACCGCGCGAGGTCCCACGGGGTGCGGGCGGTCGGGCCGACGTCGGGCTCCGTGTAGCAGGGCAGGCCGAGCTCCGGGGTCGAGGTCTTGCCGACCATCACCGTGCCCGCGCGTTGCAGGAGCGTCACGACGCCGTCGTCGTACGGGGCGGGGAACAGATCGATCGCGGCCGAGCCCGCGCGCATCGGCACGCCCTCGACCATCGTGAGGTCCTTGACGGGGCAGGGGACGCCGAGGAACGGCGGGAGGCCGTCGTGGGGACCGGCCCGGCCGTCGCGCCGCGCCGCCACGAGCGCGTCCTGTGCGGCGAGGGCCTGCGTGCGCGCCAGGTCCGGGGTCAGCACGGTGAAGGCGCCGACGGCGGCACCGACCCCGGCGGCGGCGTCGAGCGTCGCGTCGAGGACCTCGACGGGGGAGACGTCGCCGGCGCGCAGGGCACCGGCGAGCGCGGTGGCGTCGAGATCGAGGAGCTCGGGGGCCCTCATGGCTCGTGAACCTACGCGCGCCGTCGCACCCGCGCGACCGCGCGCCCGCGACCCGCGCGCGCGATCTCCGCGCGCGTGACCTCCGCCCGCATGGAGCCCGGCGGTCGACACCGGTCGAGCGGGAGGCGTATATTCCAACCGGAATATTCCAGCCGGGCGCGAGCTCCCCACCCGCCGGCCTGCTACCCCGCCACCCCGTCCCGGAGACCACCGTGACCTCCCCGCGCCTCAGCCCCACGGCGACCCTCGTGCTCGCCGTGCTGCTCGAGCAGCCCATGCACCCGTACGAGATGCTCGTGCGCCTGCGCAAGCGGCGCGACGACCGCCTCGTGCGGCTCAACCCCGGCGCCGTCTACCACGCGGTGGACCGCCTCGAGCGGGACGGCCTCGTCGAGCGCGCGGGCGTCGACCGGGACGGCAACCGCCCCGAGCGCACGCTCTACGCCATCACCCCGGCCGGCGTGGCCGCGCACGACGCCCGCACGCGCGACCTCGTCCGCGAGACGCCGCGCGAGTACCCCGCCTTCCCTGTCGGGCTCGCGCTCGTGCACGACCTCCCGCGCGAGGACGCCCTCGCGCTGCTCCGCGAGCGTCGCGCGGCGCTCGCGGCCGCGATCGACGGGGTGCGCGAGCGCCTCGACGACGTGGTCGCGCGCGGCCTGCCCCGCCGCTACCTGCTCGACGCCCACTTCGAGCTCCACCAGACCCGGGCCGAGATCGCCTGGCTCGACGCGACCGTCGCGGACGTCACGTCCGGCGCGCTGAGCTGGACCGAGGAGCCCGGGCCCGCGTTCCGCCACTCCCGCACGACCTCACCTCAGGAGTCCTCGTGACCACTCCCGCCCCGGGCACCGGCCCGGCCCCGGCACCCGCCGAGGCCGGCTCGCGCGTCGTGCCCCTCGTCGACCTCCACGGCCGCAGCGCCTGGAGCATCCTGCCGCCGCTCATCCTCGGCTTCTTCATGATCATGGTGGACACCACGATCGTGAACATCGCGGTCCCCACGCTCCAGCGCGAGCTCGACGCGTCGCTGGTCGCGGTCGGCTGGGTGAACAGCGCCTACCTGCTCTCGTACGCGGTGCTGCTTCTGCTCGCGGGTCGCCTGGGCGACCGGTACGGGCCCAAGCCGGTGTTCGTCGTCGGCCTGGCGGTGTTCACGCTCGCGTCCGCGTGGTGCGGGCTGTCGGGCTCGATCGGGATGCTCATCGCCGCCCGCGTGGTCCAGGGTGTCGGCGCGGCGCTCATGACCCCGCAGACGATGGCCATGATCACGCGCGTCTTCCCGCCGCGGCAGCGCGGAGCGGCCATGGGCCTGTGGGGCGCGACGGCGGGCGTCGCGACGATCGCCGGCCCGCTGCTCGGCGGGCTGTTCGTCGAGTCGTGGGGCTGGGAGTGGATCTTCTTCGTCAACGTCCCGGTCGGGGTCGTGGCGCTCTGGCTCGCCCTGGTGCGGCTCCCGCGGCTCGCGACGAACAAGCGCTCGTTCGACGTGGTCGGCGTCGTGCTGTCCGTCGTCGGGCTCTTCGCGGTCGTCTTCGGGCTCCAGGAGGGCCAGACGTACGACTGGGGCACGATCACCGGGCCGGTCACGGTGTGGGGCGTGATCGGCGTCGGCCTGCTCGTGCTGGCCGCGTTCGTGCTGTGGCAGCGCCGGCTCGGCGACGACGCGCTGCTGCCGCTGCGGCTCTTCCGCTCGCGCAACTTCTCGCTCGCGAACGTCGCGGGCATGTCCGTGTCGTTCGCGATGATCGGCATCTTCTTCCCGCTGACGATCTTCCTCCAGTCGATCCTCGGGCTGTCGCCCCTGCACGCCGCGCTGGTCAACCTGCCGGGCTCGCTCGTGTCGGGGATCGTCGCGCCGCTCGCAGGCCGCCTGTCCGATCGCGTGCCCGCGAAGTGGGTCGTCGCGACGGGGTTCGGCGTCCTCGCGGTCGCGATCGGCTGGCTCGCGGCGGTCGTCGGGCCGGGCGTGTCGGTGGTGACGATCGTGCTCCCCATGACGCTGTTCGGCATCGGCACCGGGTGCGTCTTCTCGCCGCTCGCGAACCTCGCGACGTCGGGCCTCGACCACCGCACCGCCGGGGCGGGCGCGGGCGCCTTCAACACGACGCGCCAGGTCGGCGGCGTGATCGGGTCGGCGGCGATCGTCGCGACGCTCACCGCGCGCCTCGCGGTGACCCTCCCGGCGGCCGCGCGGGACGCGGCGGCCTCGCTCCCCGAGCAGTTCCGCCAGCAGTTCGTCGACGGGTTCGCGAACGCGGGGTCGCTCCAGGGGGGCCAGGGCGGGTCGTTCGACCTCCCGCCGGGCGTGCCCGACGACGTCGCGCGCCAGGTCACGGACGCCGCGACCGCCGCGTTCCACCAGGGCTTCGCGACCGCCGTCGGGCAGACGCTCGCGGTCACGGCCGTGGTGCTCGTGCTCGGGTTCGTCGCCGCGATCGCGATGGCGCCGAAGCACGTCGAGTACTGACCCCGTCCGGGATCGACCCGACCGTCACGGCGCCGGCCCTCGGAGGGCCGGTCTCGGGCGCTCGGGTCGATCTCGCGCACCGGGGAGTGCGGCCTCCGCGTGAACGGGGGGTTAAACCTCGCGCGGAGGCGTGTCGGGGGTGGTGACCGGAATCACACGGGCGTAGTTTCGAGGAGACGGACGGCACCTTCGCCGTCCTCCGGGAGGCCAGCCGATGGGGTTCACGCTCCGCTCAGGAGGGCCGGCACCGGCGCTGCTGAGCCGTGGCACCCACGGCCCGACGGCCGGTCGCCCGCCTCGCCCAGAGAGAGAACGGCGCGCGTGCGCCGGAGGGGAGCCCTCGTGGTCCATTCCTCACCCACCCCCGGTACCTCACCCACACCGCAGGACGGCGCACCGGACGGCGCGCGCCGGACGTTCGTCGTCGACACGTCGGTCCTGCTGAGCGACCCGCGCGCCATCGGGCGGTTCGCCGAGCACGACGTGGTCCTCCCGGTCGTCGTCATCACCGAGCTGGAGGCCAAGCGCCACCACGCCGAGCTCGGGTACTTCGCGCGCAGCGCGCTGCGCATGCTCGACGACCTGCGGGTCAAGCACGGCCGGCTCGACGCCCCGATCCCCGTCGGCGACGTCGGCGGGACGCTGCGCGTGGAGCTCAACCACACCGACCCGGGCGTGCTGCCGGCCGGGTTCCGGCTGGGGGACAACGACACCCGGATCCTCTCCGTCGCGGCGAACCTCGCGGCCGAGGGTCACGACGTCACGGTCGTGTCGAAGGACCTGCCGATGCGGGTCAAGGCGTCGGCCGTGGGCCTGCGGGCCGAGGAGTACCGGCACGAGCTCGCCGTCGACTCGGGCTGGACCGGCATGGGCGAGATCTCGTTCACCGACGCGGAGGCGGCGGCGCTCTGGGAGCACGAGTCGGTCGAGCTCACGAGCCTGGACCCGGCGGTCGTCGAGGCGGCCGGCCCGCTGCACTGCCACACGGGTCTCGTCGTGCACTCGCCGCGCGGGTCCGCCCTCGGGCGCGTCACCGCGGACAAGCACGTGCAGCTCGTGCGCGGCGACCGCGAGGTGTTCGGGCTGCACGGGCGGTCCGCGGAGCAGCGCGTCGCGATCGACCTGCTGCTCGACGAGAGCGTGGGGATCGTCTCGCTCGGCGGGCGGGCCGGGACCGGCAAGTCGGCCCTCGCGCTGTGCGCCGGGCTGGAGGCCGTCATGGAGCGCCGGCAGCACCGCAAGGTCATGGTGTTCCGGCCGCTCTACGCCGTCGGGGGCCAGGAGCTCGGCTACCTGCCCGGCTCCGAGGCCGAGAAGATGAACCCGTGGGCGCAGGCCGTCTACGACACCCTCGGGGCGCTCGTCTCGCCGCAGGTGCTCGACGAGGTCATCGACCGCGAGATGCTCGAGGTGCTCCCGCTCACGCACATCCGCGGGCGCTCGCTGCACGACGCGTTCGTCATCGTCGACGAGGCGCAGTCGCTCGAGCGCAACGTCCTGCTCACGGTGCTGTCCCGCATCGGGCAGTCGTCGCGCGTCGTCCTCACGCACGACGTCGCGCAGCGCGACAACCTGCGCGTGGGCCGGCACGACGGCGTCGCCGCGGTCATCGAGGCGCTCAAGGGCCACCCGCTGTTCGCGCACGTCACGCTCACGCGCTCCGAGCGGTCGCCCGTGGCGGCGCTCGTCACGGAGATGCTGGAGTCGATCGAGGTCTGACCCGCCGCCGAGGTAGAGGCCTGGTCATGACCAGGCCTCTACCTCGCGGTGCCAGGCCTCTCCCTCGGCGGACCGGGGGTCTCGCTCGCGCGGCGGCGGGTCCGCGGGTGGACGAGGACCACCGCGAGGACGCCGACGACGGCGCCCAGGACCGTGTCGAGCGCGCGGTCGAGCGCGAGTGCCGACGGGTCGGCGGGGTGCGCGAGCGAGGTCATGAGCAGCGCCATGGGCGTGATGGTGAGCATCGCGAGCCCGTAGTGGCGCCCCACGATCGTCTCGGTGACGGTCTGGAGCACGACGACGACGGCGGCCGTCCCCCAGAACCCGAGCGGCGCGGCGAGCAGCGGCCAGGCGAGGAGCGCGCCCGCGACCGTGCCGGCCCCGCGCTGCAGCGCCCGCACGACGGCGTGGCGCGTCGACTCGCCCTGGAGCACCGCGGTCGAGCCCATGGTCGCCCACGCCGCGTGCCCGAGGCCGGCGACGGCGGCGACCGCACCGGCGACGAGCCCGGCGACGCCGACGCGCACGGTCGGGAGCCGCCATGGTCCTGCGGCCCGGGACCGTGCCTGGGCGCGCAGGGTCGTGCGGACCGCCGGGCCGGTGTCGCCGCGCGGCGCGCCGCTCGCGTCGAGCGCCTCCTCGACGGCGTCGAGCTCCGCGGCGAGCGCGGGGACCGCGTCCCGGGTCCGCCACCAGGAGGCGTCGTCCGCGAGGACGTCGCGCGCCCGGGCGACGGCACCGCGGGCAGCATGCGCGGCGTTCTCCGGGGCCCCGGGTCGTTCGGCGGCGCGCACGGCGTCGGCGGCGCGGCGGACGGCGAGGCGCGCGGGCGCCGTCGGGCGGACGAGCACGCCGGCCGTGCACACGAGCCCCGCGAGGAGCGCGCCGAACGCGGCCGCGAGCGCGCGCGGGGCGACGTCGGCGAGCGTCGGTGCGCCCGCGAGGCCCGCGCCCGCGGCGAAGACGACGATCGTCGCGCCGGGCGGGCCCGTGCGGACGAGGAGGCAGAAGGCCGTGGCCCCGGCGGCGAGGAGCGCGACGGCGGCGGTCGTGACGAGCGCGGGCGCGCCCGCCGCGGCGAGGAGCGTGAAGGCCGCGATCGTGCCGGTCATGAGCGTGCCGACGGTCGCGAGGAGCGTGGCCCGACGCCGGTACGGGTCGTACCGCCCGTAGAGCGACGTGAGCGCGCCGAGCGACGCGAACGCCGCGAGGTCGGGGCGCCCGAGCAGGCCCGGGACGGCGATCGCGAGCGCGACCGCGGCGCCGCAGCGCAGCGCGGCGGCGACCGTCGCGTCGGCGGGGCTCACGCGCAGGGCGTCGCGGAGGTGGGCGGGGTCGAGGACGTCCTGGGCGGCGGCGCGCACGGGCGCGAGCGCCGGGCGGGCGGGGGAGGAGAGGGGCATCGACGAACCAGCATAGCGGTGATTCCTCAGTGTTTCACCAGTGAAAGAGTGTGAGGCCCGCCCTATCCTGGGTCCGTGGACTACGTCGACCGCGTGCGCGCGGAGTGGGCTGAGCAGCGGCCGGACCTCGACACCGCGACGTCGGCGGTCGGGGCGCGGCTGCGTCGCGTCGCGGCGCTGCTCGAGGCGGCGCTGGAGCGCTCCGCGGCACGGCACGACGTCTCGCGCGCGGAGTTCGACGTGCTCGCGGCGCTGCGCCGCGCCGGGCGGCCGCTGCGTGCGGGCGAGGTCACGACGATGACCGGCGCCCCCGGCGCGTCGATCACCAAGCGCCTCGACCGGCTCGAGCGCGCCGGACTCGTCGAGCGCACCGTCGCGGAGCGCGACCGGCGCGGCGTCCTCGTCGCGCTCACCGACGCCGGGACGGCGCTCGTCGACGAGGTCTTCCCGCAGCAGCTCGACCGCGAGCGCGCGGCGCTCGTCGACCTCGACGAGGCCGAGCGCGCCGAGCTCGCGCGCCTGCTCGCCGTCGTGCTGCGCCGCCTCGACCCCGTCGACTACTGACGGCGTCGCGCGGTGACCGACGTCACCGCTCTCGGGCGCGGCGGGCGCCGCCGCCGTCGGGCTAAGGTGGTCCGTCTGTCCGACCCCGCGGTTGGAGCGGCCGGGTCTCGCCGAGCGTGACCGGTCCGGGCTGGAAACCCCACGATCCCCTCCCGCGCAGAAGGTCGCCCATGCCTGCACGTCTCTCCCCGCCCTCCACCGACGTCGCACCCGTCCCCGTCCCGACCGACCCCGCACCGAGGGCCGCTGCGGAGCGTGCGCCGTCTGCCCGTCGCTGGTGGGTGCTCGTCGTCCTCGCCCTCACCCAGCTCCTCGTGGTGCTCGACGGCACGATCGTGAGCATCGCCCTCCCGCAGGCCCAGGCGGAGCTCGGGCTCTCCGACGTGCAGCGCCAGTGGGTCGTCACCGCGTACGCCCTCGCGTTCGGCGCGCTCCTGCTGCTCGGCGGACGGATCGCCGACTATGCGGGGCGCAAGCGGACGTTCCTCGTCGGGATGGCCGGCTTCGGGGTCGCCTCGCTGCTCGCGGGCTTCGCGCGCGACGGCGGTGAGCTCGTCGCGGCGCGCGGCCTCCAGGGCGTCTTCGCGGCGCTGCTCGCCCCGGCGGCGCTCGCGCTGCTGACCGTCACCTTCCCCGCCGGCCGTGAGCGCAACACCGCGTTCGCCGTCTTCGGGTCGATCGCGGGTGTCGGCGCGGCCGTCGGCCTCGTCCTCGGCGGGCTCCTCACCGAGCTGGCCGACTGGCGCTGGTGCCTGTGGGTCAACGTGCCGGTGGTCGTCGTCGGTCTCGTCGCGGGCAGCCTCCTGCTGCGCGAGAGCCGCGCCGAGGGCGACAACCGCTACGACGTCCTCGGCGCGGTGCTCGTCGTGCTCGGTCTGGGTGCTCTCGTGTACGGGCTGACCCTCGCCGAGCACAGCTGGACGGCGCCCGGCACGCTCGCCTGCCTCGCGGTAGGGGTCGTCCTGCTCGCCGCGTTCGTCGTCGTGGAATCCCGCACGGCGCAGCCGCTGCTCCCGCTGCGGATCGTGCGGGACCGGGTCCGCGCCGGCGCGTTCCTGCTCCAGGCCGTGGTGGGCACGCTGATGATCGGGGCGCTGCTGTACCTGTCGTTCCACCTGCAGGTCGTCATGGGGCTGCCACCCCTGCGGGCGGGGCTGGGCTCGGTGCCGATGACGCTCGTCATCCTCGTGCTCGCGCCGGTCGTCACGAAGCTCCTGCCCCGGGTCGGGCCGCGGCCGCTCATGGTCGCCGGGCCCGTGGTCGCCGCCGTCGGGCTGCTGCTCCTGAGCCGCGTCACGGTCGGCGGCTCGTACGCCGCCGAGATCCTCCCGTCGCAGGTCGTGCTCGGCGTGGGCCTCGCGCTCGTCCTCGTGCCGCTGCAGAACGTGGCGCTGGCCGGCGTCGCACCGCACGACGCCGGAGCGGCGAGCGCGACCGTCAACGCGGCGATGCAGGTGGGCGGCTCGGTCGGCCTGTCCGTCTTCACGACGGTCTACGCGAACGCCCTGCCCGCCGCCGGAGCGCCCACGACCGCCGATCTCGTGGACGGCTACTCCGCCGTCTTCGTGGCCGCCGCGGTCACGATGCTCCTGGGCGCGGTCCTCGCGTTCGCCCTGGTGCGCGGCCCGAAGGAGCGGCTGCTGCCCGCGGGCGACGAGGTCGCCGTCCACCTCGGCTGAACGACCGCCCGGCCGCTGACCACGGGCGGGCGGCGGTGGAACGGCGAAGGCCGGGCGGAGCGGGTCGTCCCGCTCCGCCCGGCCTCCGTGGTCCCGGGTCGCGGACGCTCAGGCCTGCGGCGGGCGCGTCATCGACAGGACGTCGAGCGCCTCGTCGAGCTGCGCCTCGGTGACCTCGCCGCGCTCGACGAAGCCCAGGTCGATCACGGCCTGGCGGACCGTGAGGCCCTCCTTGACGGAGTGCTTCGCGACCTTCGCCGCCGCCTCGTAGCCGATGACGCGGTTGAGCGGCGTGACGATCGACGGCGACGACTCGGCCAGCGCGAGGGCCCGCTCGACGTTCGCCGTGATGCCCGCGACGGTCTTGTCCGCGAGGACGCGCGACGCGTTCGCGAGGAGGCGGATCGACTCGAGGACGCCCTGCGCGATCACGGGGATCTGCACGTTGAGCTCGAACGAGCCCGACGCGCCGGCCCACGCGACGGTCGCGTCGTTGCCGATCACGCGCGCGGCGACCATGAGCACGGCCTCGGGCACGACGGGGTTCACCTTGCCCGGCATGATCGAGCTGCCCGGCTGCAGGTCCGGGATGAAGATCTCGCCGAGACCCGTGTTCGGGCCGGAGCCCATCCAGCGCAGGTCGTTGCAGATCTTGGTGAGCGAGACGGCGATCGTGCGCAGCGCGCCCGAGAGCTCGACGAGGCCGTCGCGCGAGGACTGCGCCTCGAAGTGGTCGCGCGCCTCCGTGAGGGGCAGGCCCGTGTCCTCGACCAGCAGCGCGATGACGCGCTGGGGGAACCCGGCGGGCGTGTTGATGCCGGTGCCGACGGCGGTGCCGCCGAGCGGGACCTCCGCGGCGCGGGGGAGCGCCGACTCCAGCCGCTCGACGCCGTAGCGGATCGCGGCGGCGTACCCGCCGAACTCCTGGCCGAGCGTCACGGGCGTGGCGTCCATGAGGTGCGTGCGGCCCGACTTCACGACCGTGGCGAACTCGGCGGACTTCGCCTCGAGCGCCTCGGCGAGGTGGCCCAGCGCGGGCACCAGGTCGCGCACGACCCCGGCCGTCGCGGCGACGTGGACCGACGTGGGGAACACGTCGTTCGAGGACTGCGACGCGTTGACGTGGTCGTTCGGGTGCACGTCGCGCCCGAGCGAGCGTGTCGCGAGCGTCGCGAGGACCTCGTTCGTGTTCATGTTCGACGACGTCCCGGACCCCGTCTGGTAGACGTCCACCGGGAAGTGCGCGTCGTGGGCGCCCGACGCGACCTCGTCGGCCGCGGCGACGATGGCGGCGGCGACGTCCTCGTCGAGCACGCCGAGCTCCGCGTTCGCGCGGGCCGCGGCCTTCTTCACGCGGGCGAGCGCCTCGATGTGGCCGCGCTCGAGCGGGGTGCCCGAGATGGGGAAGTTCTCCACCGCGCGCTGCGTCTGCGCGCGGTAGAGGGCCTGCGCGGGCACGCGCACCTCGCCCATGGTGTCGTGCTCGATGCGGTACTCGGTCGTCGGTGCGGCCGTCCCGGCGGCGGCGCCGGGAGCCTCGGGAGATGCAGTCATGGGGCCATCCTGCCGCACCGCGCGCCGGCCCCCGCAACCCGCGTGAGCGAGGTCACGCGGGCTGCGGGGAGGGTCGTGCGCGGGTCGGCGGGCGCTGCCCCGGCGACGAGCGCGCCGGGGCAGCCGCGCAGCCCGGGCCGTGGGGTCAGGCGTCGGCGCGGGGCTGCTCGCCGACGTCGCCCACGACGTCGACCAGGTGCGCGCGGCCCTCGGCGAAGTCGTACTCGACGCCGACGATCGCGCAGCGGCCCTCGGCGACGGCCGCGGCGAGGCCGGCCGAGTAGGAGTGCAGCATGTCGACCGTGTTGCGCACGTGCTCGCGGCGGAGCACGGCGGGGTCGAGGTTCTCCAGCGTGCCGTTCCCGGCGCCCGTGATCTTCGCCACGGAGGGGATGACGCGGTCGACGACGGCCCGGACGAACCCGTTCGCCTGCGCGCCCGTCCGCAGGGTCTCGACCGCCGCGCCCACGGCGCCGCACGAGTCGTGCCCGAGCACCACGACGAGCGGCGCGGACAGCACCTCGACGCCGTACTCGATCGAGCCGAGCACCGTGGTGTCCACCACGTGCCCCGCCGTGCGGACGACGAACATGTCGCCCAGGCCCTGGTCGAAGATGATCTCCGCCGCGACGCGGGAGTCGGAGCAGCCGAACAGGACCGTGTGCGGGTGCTGCGCGGCCGACGTCTCGCGTCGTCGGTCCGCGCCCTGCGACGGGTGCAGCGGGGCGTCGGCGACGAAGCGGTCGTTCCCGGTCCGCAGCGTCGCCCACGCCTCGGCGGGGGTGAGCGAACGGACCGGCTGTGCGGGGGCGGGAGAGGTCATGGCTCCCATCATCGCGCAGGTCGGGGCGTGCCCCGCGTGCCCGTTCGCATGGCGGGCCGCGCCGGGGGGCGGTATCCATGGAGGGTGACACCCCCGGTACTCGGGGAAGCGCGACCGAGGGGAGCTGACGTGCGCCGACGCACCCGAGCGCTCGCCGTCCTGGTCGCCGCGGGGCTCGTGGCGCCGCTCGCCGCGTGCGGCCCGGGCGACGACGGGACGCCGGAGCTCACGTGGTACATCAACCCGGACAACGGGGGCCAGGCCGACATCGCGGCGGCCTGCACCGAGGCCGCCGGGGGCGCGTACCGCATCACGACCGAGCTGCTGCCGCGCGACGCCGCGTCGCAGCGCGAGCAGCTCGCCCGCCGCCTCGCGGCGAAGGACTCGTCGATCGACATCATGAGCCTCGACCCGGTGTTCATCGCCGAGTTCGCCGAGGCCGATTTCCTGGCCCCCGTGCCCGACGACGTCGCGCAGGCGACGACGCAGGACGTGGTGCAGGGCGCGATCGACGCCTCGACGTGGAAGGACGAGCTGGTCGCCATCCCGTTCTGGGCGAACACGCAGCTCCTCTGGTACCGCAAGTCCGTGGCCGAGGCCGCCGGGCTCGACATGTCGCAGCCCGTCACGTGGGAGCAGATCATGCAGGCGGCCCAGGACCAGGACAAGCTCCTGGCGGTCCAGGGCGCCAAGGCCGAGTCGCTCACGGTGTGGATCAACGCGCTCGTCGAGGGCGCGGGCGGCCACATCATCGACAACCCCGAGGCCCCGGCCGACGAGGTGAAGCTCGGTCTGGACACGGACGCGGGCAAGGCTGCCGCAGAGATCATCGGCGGCATCGGCACCTCGGGCGTCGGCGGGCCGGGGCTGCCGAGCGAGGACGAGCCCGCGTCGCTCACCAAGTTCCAGGGCGACCGCGGGTCGTTCATGGTGAACTGGCCGTTCGTCTGGTCGTCCACCCAGAGCGCCGTCGAGGCCGGGTCGCTCGACCAGGCGCTCCTCGACGACATCGGCTGGGCGCTGTACCCGCGCACGACGGAGGGCGAGGACGCCCGGCCGCCCTACGGCGGCATCTCGCTCGGCATCGGGGCGTTCGGCAAGCACACCGACCTCGCGTACGAGGCCGCGCAGTGCATCGTGAGCCCCGAGAACCAGGCCGAGTACTTCGTCACCAACGGCAACCCGGCCGCGAGCATCAAGGCCTACGACGACCCCGACGTCCAGAAGGCGTTCCCCATGTACGACGTCATCCGCGACTCGCTCGACCAGGCGGCGCCGCGGCCGCAGACGCCGTTCTACAACGAGGTCTCCACGGGCCTCCAGCAGACGTGGTACCCGCCCGCGTCGGTCGACCCCGACACGACGCCGCAGGAGTCCACCGAGTTCATCACCGCCGTCCTGCGAGGGGAGCGACTCCTGTGAACGCCGGACCCCCGACCGAGCCCGCACCTCGCGGCCGGCACGCCACCACGCCGTCGACGGCGACCGACGACGCCCCGCCGCGCGGCGGGGCCGCTCCCCGGTCGGGGTCGCGCGGCGCGCCGGACGCCGCCGCCAAGGCCGCGCGCAGCGACCGCTCCCGGGCCGAGGCCCGCCTCGGCTGGTACCTCGCCGGGCCGGCGTTCGTCGTCATGCTCGCCGTGACGCTGTACCCGATCCTCCAGGCCGTCTACGACTCGCTCTTCAACTACAAGCTCACCGCGCCGGACGACCGGTCGTTCGTCGGGCTCAACAACTACGTCGTGATCCTCACGGACGCCGTGTGGTGGCGGGACCTCGGGGTCACACTCTTCATCACGGTCGTCACGGTCGTCATCGAGCTGATCCTCGGCTTCGCCCTCGCGCTCGTCATGCACCGCGCGATCAAGCGCCTGCGCGGGCTCCTGCGCACCGCGATCCTCGTGCCCTACGGCATCATCACGGTGGTCTCGGCGTTCGCGTGGTTCTACGCGTTCGACATCACGTCCGGGTACGTCAACCACTGGTTCGACTGGGTGCCGGGGGTCGGGCCCGACCTCAACTGGTTCGCGCAGCAGGGCACGAGCCTGTTCGTCATCATCGCGTCCGAGGTCTGGAAGACGACACCGTTCATCTCGCTCCTGCTCCTCGCCGGCCTCGCGCAGGTGCCGGGTGACCTGGAGGAGGCCGCGAAGGTCGACGGCGCGACCGCGTGGCAGCGGTTCACCCGCGTCATCGTGCCGAACATGAAGGCCGCGATCATGGTGGCCGTCCTGTTCCGCGCGCTCGACGCGTTCCGCATCTTCGACAACGTCTTCATCATGACGAACGGCGCCAACGGCACCGAGGTGCTGTCGCTGCTGGCTTACCGCACCTCGATCGGCCAGCTCCAGATCGGCATGGGCTCCGCGATCTCCGTGCTGCTGTTCCTGTGCGTCGTGCTCATCTGCTTCATCGCGATCAAGCTCTTCAAGGTGGATCTCGCCGGCGCGAGGGGGGAGAAGTGATGGGCAGCGTCCTCAGCACCAAGGCCAAGATCTGGTGGGCCGTCATCACCGTCGTCGTGCTCGTCGGCGCGCTGTTCCCCGTGCTGTCGATCTTCATGACGAGCTTCAAGGGGCCCAGCGACATCAACTCCGGGACGTTCCTGCCGCCGCAGTGGAGCACCGACAACTACGAGCAGATCCTCGCGTCCGGCGGCTCCGCGCAGGAGCTGTTCCTCTCCGCGCTGCGCAACTCGATCGGCATCTCGCTCATCGCGACGGTCATCGCCGTCGTGCTCGCCACGCTGTGCGCCTACGCGATCGCCCGCCTCGACTTCCCGGGCAAGCGCCTCATCCTCACCACGGCGCTCGGCGTCTCGATCTTCCCCGTCGTGTCGATCGTCACGCCGCTGTTCAACCTCTGGCGCAACATCGGCCTCTACGACACCTGGCTCGGCCTGATCATCCCGTACCTGTCGCTCACCCTCCCGATCTCCATCTGGACGCTCGCGGCGTTCTTCCGCCAGATCCCGTGGGAGCTCGAGCAGGCCGCGCAGGTCGACGGCGCGACGCCGTGGCAGGCGTTCCGCAAGGCGATCGTCCCGCTCGCCGCGCCGGGCGTGTTCACCACCGCGCTCATCGCGTTCTTCATCGCGTGGAACGACTTCGTCTACGGCATCTCGCTCACGTCGACGAGCGCGGCCCGACCGGTCCCGGCGGCGCTCGCGTTCTTCACCGGGGCGTCGTACTTCGAGGAGCCGACGGGCGCGATCTCCGCGGCCGCGGTCGTCGTGACCATCCCCGTGGTCATCCTCGTCGTGCTGTTCCAGCGCCAGATCGTCTCGGGCCTGACCCAGGGGGCGGTGAAGGGATGAGCACCGCGTCCCCGGCCCGCCCCGTCCACCACCGCACGCACTCCCGGTCCGCCGGGCACCGTGCCGCACGCCGAACCCGAGGAGAGAGCTGATGGCGTCGATCACCCTCAAGGACATCGTCAAGCGCTACGGCGACGGCTTCCTCGCCGTGGACAACGTCAACCTCGACATCGCGGACGGCGAGTTCGTCATCCTCGTCGGGCCGTCCGGCTCGGGGAAGTCGACGGTCCTGCGCATGATCGTCGGGCTCGAGGACATCACGGCGGGCGAGCTCGAGATCGACGGCGTGCGCGTCAACGAGAAGGCGCCGCGCGAGCGCGACCTCGCGATGGTGTTCCAGAACTACGCGCTCTACCCGCACCTCACGGTCGCGGAGAACATCGCGTTCCCGCTGCGCCTCGCGAAGGGCAAGCACAGCGAGGAGGAGATCCGGGGGAAGGTCGAGCGCGCGGCCGACATGCTCGACCTGCGCGAGCACCTCGACCGCAAGCCGGCGAACCTCTCGGGCGGTCAGCGGCAGCGCGTCGCGATGGGCCGGGCGATCGTGCGCGACGCGAAGGCGTTCCTCTTCGACGAGCCGCTGTCGAACCTCGACGCCAAGCTGCGCGGGCAGACCCGCACCGAGATCGCGCGCCTGCAGCGCCGGCTCGGCACGACGACCGTCTACGTCACCCACGACCAGACCGAGGCCATGACGCTCGGCGACCGCGTCGCCGTCCTGCGCCGCGGCGTGCTCCAGCAGGTCGCGAGCCCGCGCGGCCTCTACGAGCAGCCGGTCAACCTCTTCGTCGCGGGCTTCATCGGCACGCCGCCCATGAACTTCCTGCCCGGCGAGGTCTCGGGCGGGAAGATCACGCTGCCGTTCGGCGAGTTCGACATGCCGGAGAGCATCGCGACGGCCGTCGGCGACCGCGGCCTGGTGATCGTCGGCCTGCGGCCCGAGCACTTCGAGGACGCGCGGCTCGTCGACCCGGCGAAGAAGGACCGGGGCCACACGTTCGAGGCGCAGATCGACGTCACCGAGTGGCTCGGCGCGGAGCTCTACGCCTACGTCCCGTTCGAGATGCACGAGTCCGTGAAGGGGCAGCTCGACGAGCTGGACCGCGAGCTCGACGGCGAGGGCGTGCGCACGCAGTTCGTCGTGGCGCTCGACTCGGCGTCGCGCGCGCGGGACGGCGACGTGACGGACCTGTGGTTCGACCCGACGAAGATGATGATCTTCGACCCGGAGACGAGCGAGAACCTCACGCGCGACACCGCGGAGGCCGAGCGCATCGAGCAGGAGAACGTCGAGGACCGCAAGCGCTCCCTGGAGCGGGCGCAGAAGCAGGACGCGCAGGTCTGACGCAGGTCTCGGCCGCCCGGGCTCGTGCCCGGGCGGCCGAGGCGTGCCCAGCCTCGTGGCCGCGCTCGTGGGCGGGCTCGCGGGCACGGCCTCGGAGCGGTGACCGGGCTCAGGCGGGGGCGAGCTCCGCGCGTCGCGGCGGGTTGGCCCCGGCGCGCGAGACGGTGACGGCGGCGACCGCGACGCAGCGGCGCAGCACGTCGCCGAGCACGGTGGCGTCGATCGCGCGCAGCGCCTCGCGCCGGTCCGCGCCGAGCAGGCCGGCCTCCCACAGTCCGTCGAGGAGCGCGCCCATGAACGAGTCGCCCGCGCCGACGGTGTCGACGACCTCGACGCGCGGGGCCGTGACGCGCTGCTCGCCGGCCGCGGTGACGGCGACCGCGCCCTCGCCGCCGAACGTCACGACGACGAGCGCCGGCCCCAGGGCGAGCCACTCGCGCGCGACGGCGACCGGGTCCGCGCCCGGCGCGAGCCACGCCACGTCCTCGTCGCTCACCTTGACCACGTCGGCGAGCGCGACGAGCGCCTCGATGCGGGTGCGCGCGTCGGCGGGGTCGCCCATGAGGGCGGGCCGGGCGTTGGGGTCGTAGGTGATCGTCGCGGTGTCGCGCGCCGCGGCGACGAGCGCGCGGACGTCGGACGCGCCGGGCTCGAGCACGGCGGCGATGGAGCCCGTGTGCACGGCGAGCGTGCCGGCGTCGGGAGCCGTGCCCGCGGGGACGCGCCACTCCAGGTCGAACTCGTACGTGGCCGCTCCGTTCGCGTCGAGGTGCGCGGTGGCGACGCTCGTCGTGGGGGCGTCGGTGCTGCCGGGCGTGAGGGTCACGGCCGAGTCGTCGAGCCACGCCCGCACCGCCTCGCCGTGCGCGTCGTGCCCGAGCCACGTGGCGAGCCGGGCGTCCCGCCCGAGCCGGCCGAGCGTGAGCGCGACGTTCGCGAGGCTGCCCCCGGGGTGCTCGGCGACGCTGCCGTCCGCGCGGTGCACGACGTCGACGAGCGCCTCGCCGACGACGAGGACGTGCCCGGCGGGCGCGGCGGCGGGCTGGGCGGGGTCCGTGCTCGTGCTCATGCGTCGTCTCCGGTCGGGTCGTCGGGGTCGGTCGTGCCGCGTGCCGTCGCGTCGTCCTGCGAGCGTGCCGCGTCGAGGCGGGCGCGCGCGCCGTCGAGCCATTCCTGGCAGCGCGCGGCGAGCGCCTCGCCACGCTCCCAGAGCGCGAGCGAGTCCTCGAGCGGCTCGCCCCCGGCCTCCAGCCGGGCGACGACCTGCACGAGCTCGTCGCGCGCCTGCTCGTACGAGAGCGTCGACACGTCGGGCGTGACAGCGTTGTCAAAGGAAGTCACGGCAGTATTCAACCCCATCTGTGCGTCGTGGCCCGACCGGTCGTCGGGCGGGCGGTCCAGAACCGGCGCGGGCGCGTCACGACGCCTCCCGGCCGGGAGCGGGTCCGTCGTCGTGCGCGCCGGTGACCGCCGCGTCCAGCGCGCCGCGCGCGAGACGCACGCGCACCGCGTCGCCCGTCGCGACGTCGCCGGGGGAGCGGACCACGTGCCCGTCGGCCCGCTGCACGACGGCGTACCCCCGCTCGAGCGTCGAGGCCGGGGACAGGGCGCGCACCTGGGCCTCGAGCCGGCCGACCTCGCCCGCCGCGCGCACGAGCCGCGCGTCGAGCGCCCGGCGTGCGCGGTCCCGCAGGCCGCCGACCCGCTCCTGCCGGTCGGTGAGCATCCGCCCGGGGTCGGCGAGCACGGGCCGGGACCGCAGCGCGTCGAGCCCCGCCTGCTCGCGGGACACGCGCCCCGCGATCGCGCTGCGCAGGCGCTGACGGCTCTGCGCGACGCGGGCGCGCTCCTCCGTCACGTCGGGCACCACGCGCTTGGCCGCCGCCGTCGGGGTCGAGGCGCGGTAGTCCGCGACCAGGTCGAGCAGCGGGCAGTCGGTCTCGTGGCCGATCGCGCTCACGAGCGGCGTGCGGCACGCCGCCGCGACGCGCACCAGCGCCTCGTTCGAGAAGGGCAGGAGGTCCTCGACGGCGCCCCCGCCGCGCGCGACGACGATGACCTCCACCTCCGGGTCGGCGTCGAGCGCGCGGATCGCGTCGCCCACCTGCTGCACCGCGTGCGCGCCCTGGACGGCCACCTCGCGGATCTCGAACCGGACCTGGGGCCAGCGGGCGCGCGCGTTGACCACGACGTCGTGCTCCGCCTTGGACTCGCGCCCGCACACCAGCCCGACGACGGCCGGGAGGAACGGCAGCGGCCGCTTGCGGTCGGCGTCGAACAGGCCCTCCGCCGCGAGCACGCGCTTGAGGTGCTCGATCCGCGCGAGCAGCTCGCCCACGCCGACGGGACGGATCTCGCGCGCCTGGAGCTGGAGCGTGCCGCGCCGCGTCCAGAACACCGGCTTCGCGTGCACGACGACGTGCGCGCCCTCCTCCACCGGCGTGCCCTGGAGCACGCGGGACGCGGCCGACACCGGGAGCGACATGTCGAGGTCCGTGTCGCGCAGCGTGAGGAACGCCGTCGACGTGCCCGGGCGCCGGTTGAGCTGGACCACCTGGCCCTCGACCCAGACCGGCGCCATCCGCTCGACGTACTGCTCGATCTTGCGCGACAGGAGCCGGACCGGCCACGGGTGCTCCGCGCTCGTCTCGAGCGCGCGCGCCGGCAGGGGGCCGCGGGCCGCCGGACCGGCGGGCGCGGCACCCGGACGCGGGGCGTCGTCGGGCAGCGGGAGGGAGGCGGTCACGGGACCAGCCTGCCGCACCCCACCCACGCCCACCCAACGCGCCGCGGGACCGAGCGCCCCGACCAGCGCGCCGGCCGCGCGCTCAGGGCGCGAGCAGGTCGACGGTGACGAGCCGGTAGCCCTGCGCGCGCAGGTCGTCGACGATCCCGGGCACGGCGTCGACGGTCGAGGCGTGGATGTCGTGCATGAGCACCACGCTGCCCGGTCGCGCGCCCTCCACCGCGCGGCGACGCGTCTCCGCGGCGTCGCGCGTCTTCCAGTCGAGCGTGTCGAGGTTCCAGAGCACCACCTGGAGCCCGGAGCGGAGCGCGACCGACCGCACGCGGTCGTCGACGTCCCCGTACGGGGGCCGCAAGAGCGTCGGGGTGACCCCCGCGGCGCTCTCGATCGCGGCCTGGGTGCGCGCGAGCTCGTCACGGACGGCGTCGTCGTCGAGCGTCGTGAGCTGCGGGTGGTCCCAGGTGTGGTTCGCGAGCAGGTGGCCGGCGGCCGCCGTGTCGCGCACGACGTCGGGCCGCTTCTCCACGTTGCTCCCGACGAGGAAGAACGTGGCCGAGACGTGCTTCTCCGCGAGCACCTGCAGGAGCCGCTCGGTGTCGGGCCCGGGCCCGTCGTCGAACGTGAGCGCGACGCACCGCTCGACCGCGCAGTCCACGCCCGTCGCCCGCGCCTGGTCGCGCCGCTGGGCGAGCTGGAGCGCCAGCCGGTCCGACCAGACGGCCTCCGTCGCCGCGAGCACCGCGTCGCGCAGCGCCACGGTCTCGGCGACCCGGGCGCCGCCCGGGCCGGCGTCCAGCGTCGTCGTCGCCTGCGCCAGCAGCCCGTCGAGCGTCGTGCGCGTGCCCTCGTCCGAGACGAGGCCTGCCGACTCCGTGAGGACGGGCCGGCCCTCGGTCGCCGCCGCCTCCAGACCGTCGTACGCCCACTGCCGCTGCGCGGTCGCGACGGGCTCCGCCGCCTCGACGACGGCGGTGGCGGCCTCGTCCAGGGCGTCCGCCGTGGGCTCGGAGCCCGTCACGACCTCGACGTGGACGGCGGGGCGCGAGCCCGGGCGCAGCGGGTTCGGGCGGGACAGGGCGTCCACGGTGCGGTCCTCCTCCGGGTAGGTCACCGGGGTCGTGCGGAGCGCGGTGGCCTCCTGGAGCGTCGCGGCCAGGGGCTCGCGGACCGCCGGGTCGTCCACCTGGCCGTCGCTCGCGGCGAGCAGCGCCGCGCCCGCGACCTCCGTCGCGGTCGTCGGGACGAGCCGCGTGAGGTACGCCGCCTCGGCCCGCGCGCGCCCGTCCGTCGCGTCCTGCGTCACGCGCGCGAGCTCGGCGTCGTAGCGCTCGACCGCGGCGACCCACGCGCGGTGCTCCAGCGTCCCGACGACCACGACCGCCGCCGCGACGACGACGAGCAGCAGCGGGACGAGCCACCACCACACGCGGCGGCGCCGTCGGGGCGCGTCGGGCACGGGTGACGTCGTGCCGCCCGGGTCGTCGCTCATGCCCTCGATCTTGGGGGGCGGCGGGACGGACGTCGACCCGGCGCGCCCGGCGGACGGGTGCGACACGCGTGCCGCACGCCGCGCCTGCGGAGGGTCTGTGTGCTCCTCGCGCGCGGGACGTGACGACGTCGGGGCCGGGCCGTGGGTGAGCGGGCTCACCGGGGTCGGGCGACCGCCGCTCGCCTAGACTCGGGAGCGTGAGCGTCCTCCCCGCCGGCTCGTCCGCGTCCCCGACCGACCGCCCCGTCGTGACCCCTGCCGTCGACGGGACCCGCAAGCGCGTCCTGCTGGCGGCACCGCGCGGCTACTGCGCGGGCGTCGACCGCGCCGTCGTCGCGGTCGAGAAGGCGCTCGAGCACTACGGCGCGCCGGTCTACGTGCGCAAGGAGATCGTGCACAACAAGTTCGTCGTCGAGACGCTCAGCGAGCGCGGCGCGATCTTCGTCGACGAGACCGACGAGGTGCCCGAGGGCGCGCGCGTCGTGTTCTCCGCCCACGGCGTGTCACCCGCCGTGAAGGCGGCCGCGGCCGCGCGCAACCTCGACACGATCGACGCCACGTGCCCGCTCGTGACGAAGGTGCACAAGGAGGCCGTGCGCTTCGCGAAGGACGACTACGACATCCTGCTCATCGGCCACACGGGCCACGAGGAGGTCGAGGGCACCGCGGGGGAGGCCCCCGACCACGTGCAGGTCGTCGACTCGCCCGACCACGTGGACGACGTCGTGGTCCGCGACCCGGACAAGGTCGTGTGGATCTCCCAGACGACGCTCTCCGTCGACGAGACGATGGAGACGGTCCGCAGGCTGCGGGAGAAGTTCCCGACCCTCCAGGACCCGCCGAGCGACGACATCTGCTACGCGACGCAGAACCGCCAGGTCGCGGTGAAGAAGCTCGCTCCCGACGCGGACGTGGTCATCGTCGTCGGCTCGGCGAACTCGTCCAACTCCGTGCGCCTCGTCGAGGTCGCGCTCCAGGCGGGGGCCGGGGCGTCGTACCGCGTCGACCACGCGAAGGAGATCGACCCGGCCTGGCTCGACGGCGCGACGACCGTGGGCGTGACCTCGGGCGCGTCCGTGCCGGAGATCCTCGTGGACGACGTGCTCGCCTACCTCGCGGAGCGCGGGTTCGGCGCGGTCGAGGAGGTCCGCACGGCGACGGAGGACCTCATGTTCTCGCTGCCGCGCGAGCTGCGCGCCGACCTCAAGGGCTCGACGGCCGACGGCGGGCGCCCCACCCGCGGCGGCCGCACCTCGCTCTCCGTCCAGCCCGTCTGACGCCCGCGCCGGAGCCCTCCGCGGCCGTCGGCCCCGGGGGAGCGGTCAGGCGCTCGCCCCGCCGGCCGACGGCTCCCGCCGGGGCTCGTCGCGGTCGTCCGGGCGCTCGTCGATCGCGACCACGGACTCGTTGACGGACGCGAGCAGCTCGGGTGCGCTCACCGCGCTGAGCTGCGGGTTCACCGTCGGGGGCGTCGTCAGCTCGTCGTCGACGACGTGCAGGTCCGCGAACCGGCGCGCGCTGACGAGCACGCGCGTCTCGAGCGAGCCGACCGTCCGGTTGTAGGAGTCCGCGGCGCTCTGGAGCTGGCGCCCGAGCTTCGCCAGGTGCGACCCCATGACCGCGAGCCGCCCGTGGAGCTCCTTGCCGAGCGTGAGGACCTGCTGCGCGTTCGTGGCCAGGGCGTCCTGCCGCCACGCGTACGCGATCGTCCGCAGCATCGCGACCATCGTCATGGGCGTCGCGATGACGACGTTCTTCGACACCGCGTGCTCGAGGAGCGACGGGTCCTGCTCGACGGCGGCCGAGAGGAACGACTCCGCCGGGACGAACATGACGACGAACTCCGGTGCCGGGCCGAACTGGTCCCAGTAGCGCTTGGCGCCGAGGTCGTCGACGTGCTTGCGCATGTGGCGGGCGTGGGCGGCCAGGCGGTCCGCGCGCACGGCCGGGTCGGTGGCGCCCTGCGCGTCGAGGTAGCCGAGGAACGCGACCTTCGCGTCGACCACGACCTGCTTGCCGCCCGCGAGCCGGACGACCATGTCCGGGCGCAGCGCGCCGTCGTCGGTCGCGACCTGGTCCTGCTCGACGAAGTCGACGTGGGGGAGCATGCCCGCCGCCTCGACGACGCGCCGGAGCTGGAGCTCGCCCCACGCGCCCCGCACCTGCGACGAGCGCAGGGCCGTCACGAGCTGCGACGTCTCGGCGCGCAGCAGCTCGGAGGCGTCGCGCACCCCGCGCACCTGCTCCGCGAGGCTCCCGTGCGCGGCGAGGCGGGCCCGCTCGGCCTCGGCGACCTCCGCGCGCACCTTCTCCAGCGCCCCGGCGAGCGGCTCGACCAGGTGGCGCACGGCTTCTTCGCGGCGCGCGAGCTCGGCCGCCCCCTGCTCCTGGCTGCGCCGCATGCGCTCCTCCGCCTGCACGAGGAACTGCTCCGTGCCCGCGGCGAGCACCTTGCGCGAGAGCGCCTCGAACTGGGCCTCGAGCCGCCGGTGGTCGCCCTGGATCTCCGCGACGCGGCGCTCGGCCGCGGCCCGCAGCTCCGCGAGCTGCTGCTCGTGGGTGGCCCGGGCGAGGTCGAGCCGCTCGTCCGCGCTGCGCTGGGCCGCGCCGAGCTGGCGCGCGAAGCCCTCGCGCTCCGCCTCGAGCCGTTCGGCGAGGCCCGCGCCGCGCGCCGCGTCCTGCTGCGCCTGGCCCAGGAGCTGGGTGAGACGGCGGACCTCCGCGCCCGCGGCGTCGGGCGAGGCGCGCCGCACCGCGAGCACGAGCGCGGCGCCGACCACCAGCCCCAGCACGAGTCCGACGGCGAAGAGCAACCATCCCGAGGAGTCCATGGCCGCACCCTCCCACGGGGCACCGACAGCACCGTCGGTCGGCGCGCGGGGCGGGCGCCGTCGCGCAGGTCGTGACAAAAGGCACCGCCCCGCGGCCGAGGGCTCGGCTACCTTGGCGCCATGGTCGATCCCCACCCCGCCCCACCTGTCGCGCCCGCCGGCGCGCCCGTCCCCGGCAGCGTGCCGGGCGTCGCGCCCGACCCCCGGCCCACGGCTCCGCCGGGACAGCCCGCGCCCCCGGACCCCACCGCCGCGCTGTCCCTGCGCGCCCTGTGGAAGCGCTTCGGGGAGAAGATCGCGGTCGCCGGCATCGACCTCGACGTGCCGGCAGGCTCGTTCTACGGGCTCGTGGGCCCCAACGGCGCCGGCAAGACGACGACGCTCTCCATGGCGACGGGCCTCCTGCGGCCCGACGCCGGCTCCGCGCACGTCCACGGGACGGACCTGTGGGCCGACCCGGTCGCGGGCAAGCGCCAGCTCGGCGTCCTGCCCGACGGCGTCCGGCTCTTCGACCGCCTCACCGGCGCCCAGCTCGTGACCTACGCAGGCCTGCTGCGCGGCATGGACCGCGACACGGTGGCGGAGCGCACCACGGAGCTGCTCGCGGCCCTCGACCTCGCGAAGGACGCCAACACGTTCGTCGTCGACTACTCCGCGGGCATGACGAAGAAGATCGCGCTCGCGACCGCGCTCATCCACGCGCCGCGCACGCTCGTGCTCGACGAGCCGTTCGAGGCCGTCGACCCGGTCTCCGCGGCCAACATCCGCGACATCCTCGCCGGCTACGTCGCCAGCGGCGGGACGGTCGTGGTGTCGTCGCACGTCATGGACCTCGTCCAGCGCATGTGCGACCACGTGGCGGTGGTCGCGGGCGGGCACGTCCTCGCGGCCGGCACCGTGGACGCGGTGCGCGGCGACCAGAGCCTCGAGGACCGGTTCGTCGAGCTCGTGGGCGGTCGGCAGAGCACGGAGGGCCTCGCGTGGTTGCGCAGTTCGTAAGGCTCAAGCTCACGCTCATGGGGAACGCGTTCCGCCGGAGCGTGTGGCAGACGATCGGCTTCGTCGTGGGTGTCCTCTACGGGCTGTTCGTCGTCGGGATGCTCGTCGTCGGGATGGTCTTCCTCGGCACCGAGGACGCCGCGCTCGCGGGCTCGATCACGATCCTCGCCGGGGCGCTCGCCGTCCTCGGGTGGTGGGTGATCCCGCTCTTCGCGTTCGGCGTGGACGCGACCCTCGACCCGCAGCGCTTCGTGCTGTTCGGCATCCCGCAGCGTCGGCTGCTCGCCGGCCTCGCCGTCGCGGGCGTCGTCTCGATCCCGGGCATCGTCACGGCCCTGGCGGCGCTCGGCGCGTCGTTCGCGTGGTGGCGCACGCCCCTCGCGGTCCTCGCCGCGCTCGTGGGCGCCGTGGTCGCGGTCGCGCTGTGCGTCGTCGGCTCGCGCGCGACGACGACCGCGCTGGCGCCCCTGCTCGAGTCGCGGCGCTACCGCGAGGTCGTGACGATCGCCGCGTTCGTGCCGCTCGTCCTCATCGGGCCCGCGTTCGCGTGGCTGGGGTCCCAGCTGGGCGGGGGCCCGGTCGACGGCGACGCGGTGCGCGGCATGGTGACGCGCCTCGCCGACGTCGCGGCCTGGACGCCGTTCGGCGCGCCGTGGGGGCTCGGCGCCGCGGTGCACGACGGCGCGTGGGGCCTCGCGCTCGCGCGGCTCGTCGTCGCGCTGGCGACCCTCGCGGTCGCGTGGGTCGTGTGGGACAAGGCGCTCGCGCGCGCCCTCGTCACGCCGCCCACCTCCGGCGGGGGCGGCCGCGCCAAGGGCCTCGGCTTCTTCTCGCGCTTCCCGGCGACGCCCACGGGCGCCGTCGCCGCGCGCACCGCAACCTACTGGCTGCGCGACCCGCGCTACTCCGGGTCGATCGCGGTCGTGCCGCTCATCCCCGTCGTGCTGCTCGTCGTCGGCGGCGGCACCGGCTCGGAGATCTTCCTCGCGCTCGCGCCCTTCACGGCGTGGATCCTCGGCTTCTCCATCTCGGCGGACATCGCCTACGACCACACCGCGTTCGCGCTCCACGTGTCGTCGGGCGTCCCGGGGCGGGCGGACCGCTGGGGCCGGGCGCTCCCGGTGCTCGTCGCCGGCGGGGCCGTGACCCTCCTCTTCGCGCTGGTCTCCGTCGCGGTGGCCGGGCGCTGGGACGCGCTGCCCGCGCTGCTCGGTCTCACCGCGGGCACGCTGCTCACCTCGACGGGCATCTCGAGCGCGACGTCGGCGCGCCTGCTCTACCCGGTGCCCAAGCCGGGCGACAGCCCGTTCAAGCAGCCGCAGGGCGCCGCGATGGCCACCCTCGCCGCCCAGACGGTCGCGATGCTCCTCGTCCTGGCGCTGTCGCTCCCGTTCCTCGTCCCGGGCGTCATCGCGATCGTCGCCGAACTGCCCGTGCTCGGGTGGGTCACCCTCGCGGTGGGCGTGGTCGTGGGTGCCGTCGTGCTCGTGCTCGGCGTGCGGTGGGGTGCCCGCACGTACGACCGCCGGGCGCCCGAGCTGCTCCAGCGCGTGCTGTCGTACGCCTGACGCGGGGGCCGGGACCGCGCGCCGCGGTCCCGGCCCGTAGACTCGGCCGACGTGGCACTCACTATCGGCATCGTCGGCCTGCCCAACGTCGGCAAGTCCACCCTCTTCAACGCCCTGACGCGCAACCAGGTCCTCGCCGCGAACTACCCGTTCGCGACGATCGACCCGAACGTCGGCGTCGTGTCCCTCCCGGACCCGCGCCTCGACAAGCTCGCCGAGATCTTCGGCAGCCAGCGCGTCCTGCCCGCCACGGTGTCGTTCGTCGACATCGCGGGCATCGTCAAGGGCGCGAGCGAGGGGGAGGGGCTCGGCAACAAGTTCCTCGCGAACATCCGCGAGGCCGACGCCATCTGCCAGGTGACGCGCGCGTTCTCCGACCCGGACGTCGTCCGCGTCGAGGGCTCGACGGACGCCGAGGGCGACATCGAGACGATCAGCACCGAGCTGATCCTCGCCGACCTCCAGACGCTCGAGAAGACGGTCCCGCGCCTCGAGAAGGAGGTCCGGATCAAGAAGGGCGACGCCGCCCTCCTCGACGCGGCCCAGAAGGCCCAGGCGGTCCTCGAGGCCGGCACGACCCTCTTCCAGGGCGCGGCCGCCGCGGGCCTCGACCTCGCGGACGTCGCGAGCCTGCAGCTCCTCACGGCGAAGCCGTTCATCTACGTCTTCAACACCGACGACGCGGGCCTCGCCGACGAGGACCTCCAGGCGCGCCTGCGCGCGCTCGTCGCGCCCGCCCAGGCGATCTTCCTCGACGCCAAGTTCGAGTCCGAGCTCGTCGAGCTCGAGCCCGACGAGGCGAAGGAGATGCTCGCGGAGTCGGGCCAGACCGAGGCCGGCCTCGACCAGCTCGCGCGCGTCGGCTTCGACACGCTCGGCCTGCAGACGTACCTCACCGCCGGGCCCAAGGAGGCGCGCGCGTGGACCATCCGCAAGGGGTGGACGGCGCCTCAGGCGGCCGGGGTCATCCACACCGACTTCGAGCGCGGCTTCATCAAGGCCGAGGTCGTCTCCTTCGAGGACCTCGTCGAGACCGGCTCCGTCGCCTCGGCGCGCGCGGCGGGCAAGGCGCGCGTGGAGGGCAAGGACTACGTCATGGCCGACGGCGACGTGGTGGAGTTCCGCTTCAACGTCTGAGACGCAGGTCACAGGCCTGGGCGCCCGCCGCATCGTGAGACGCGGCGGGCGTCCGTGCGTCCGGGGCCGGAGGTTTCGCGCGTGTTTCCCGGCCGTCGCGGCCCGGAAACGCGCCCGTACCGGCCAGTATCAACTCGGTAACGATCACCTGCCGCAACCGGGCAAGGGGGAGATCCTTCGCAACTTGCTGGGTAGCGTGGGCCCAAACCGTGGTGGGCATGCCCGTCCACGCGCGCCGGCCGCAGGGCGAGCGTGCGACGGACGGGGCGGCCGAGGGGCGATCGACGTCCGCTCGTCCGCGCCCACCATCCCTTGGAGGAGGAACATTGAAGATCAGGCGCACGAGTGCCGCCCTCGCCGTGACGGTCACGGGGGCACTGCTCTTCTCGGCGTGCAGCGGCACGTCGGGTGAGGGCGAGACCGACGGCGGCGACGACGCGGGCATCAACACCGCGACCGCCGTCACGGTCGCGTGGGAGGCTCCGCTCAACGAGCTCAACCTGAGCTCCCAGAACGGCAACGCGACGCAGAACGCCGTCATCAACTACATGCTCAACTCGGGCTTCAGCTACTACGACGCCGACCTGAACATCGTCAAGGACGAGTCGTTCGGCACGTACGAGAAGCTCTCGGACGACCCGCTGACGGTGAAGTACACGTTCGGCGACGACACCAAGTGGTCGGACGGCACGCCGGTCGACGCGACGGAGATCCTGCTGGACTGGGCCGGTCAGTCCGGCAAGTTCAACACGGTCGAGGCCCAGACGGACGAAGAGGGCAACGTCACGAACCAGGCCGAGGTGGACGCCGGTGTCTACTTCGACGGCTCGGACCCGGGCGTCGCGCTCATCTCGCAGAACCCCGAGATCTCGGACGACAACAAGTCGATCACCGTCGTGTACGACAAGCCGTTCGGTGACTGGGAGCTCAGCTGGACGAACGAGTTCGTCCCGGCGCACGTCGTGGGCCAGAAGGCGCTCGAGATCGAGGACCCGGAGGAGGCCAAGGCCGCCGTCCGCGACGCGATCCTCAACAACGACACCGCGGCGCTGGCGAAGATCTCGAAGTTCTGGAACGAGGGCTTCGAGTTCACCTCGCTCCCCGAGGACCCGTCGCTCTACGTCTCCAACGGCGCCTACACGCTGGAGGAGTACAAGGAGAACCAGTACCTCACGCTCAAGGCGAACCCGGACTTCAAGGGCAAGAACAAGGGCTCGGTCGAGACCATCACGGTCCGGTACATCGACGACCCGATGGCCCAGGTCCAGGCGCTCGAGAACGGTGAGGTCGACCTGATCGGCCCGCAGGCCTCCGCGGACGTCCGCACGGCGCTCGAGGGCCTCGACGGCGTCGAGACCCACTCGGGCATCGAGGGTACGTACGAGCACGTCGACCTGGTCTTCCAGAACGGTGGTCCGTTCGACCCGAACACCTACGGTGGCGACACCGAGAAGGCCAAGGCCGTGCGCCAGGCGTTCCTGCTGACGATCCCGCGCCAGACGATCGTCGACAACCTCATCAAGCCGCTGAACCCGGACGCCGAGGTGCGCAACTCGAACATCCTGCTCCCGGGCTCGCCGAACTACGACCAGATGGTCGCCGAGAACGGCTCGGACTTCTACCCGCCGGCCGGTGACATCGAGAAGGCGAAGCAGCTGCTCGCGGACGCCGGGGTCGCCACCCCGGTCCAGGTGCGCTTCGCGTACAACAACGAGAACACGCGTCGCGTGAACGAGCTCGCGCTCATCACCGACACCGCGGCGCAGGCCGGCTTCGAGATCGTCGACACGGGCCGCCCGGCCGCCGAGTGGGGCACGCTCCTCGCCACCGGCCAGGACCAGTACGACGCGTCGCTCTTCGGCTGGCAGTCGACCTCGACCGCGGTCACCGAGTCGGACGCCAACTTCCGCTGGGCGCCGAACCCGGGCGTCAACAACTACGGCAAGTACAACAACGCCGCCGTGGACGCCGCGCTCGACAAGCTCCAGGTCTCGACCGACCCGGAGGAGCAGTTCCAGCTCCAGCTCGAGGTCGAGAAGAACCTCTGGGCTGACGGCTTCGGCGTGACGATCTTCCAGTTCCCCGCCATCCAGGGCTGGGACGAGAACCTGAAGGGCGTCGAGTCGATCACGATCAGCCCGACGATCTTCCACGGGTTCTGGAACTGGACGTTCGAGGGCTGAGTGCCCTGAGTCCCCTGACGGGCCCTGCCGCCGCCCCGGCGGTGGCGGGGCACGTCCGGGTGTGAGACCGGGGGTCCCGGCGGTCTGTCCGCCGGGGCCCCCGGTCCTCGCGTGCACCCGCCCCGACGCCCAGACCCGCGGCGTCCCGGGCCCTCGGTTCACGACCACGCGAGACCCGCGCGTAGAATCGACCGGCCCCTGACCCGGGGTCCCTACCGACCAGCGAGGTAAGACCTCCGATGTTCTCCTTCATCTCGCGGCGTGTGCTGGCAGGGTTGGCGACCCTCCTCGTGTCCACGTTCGCGATGTACCTGCTCGTCGACGCCGCGATCCGGCCGTACATCTTCGCGGATCTCGAGTCGAGCACGAAGCCCAACAAGGCCCAGCTGATCGCCCAGCGCACCGCCGACCTCGATCTCGACACCCCGTCGGTGATCCGCTACTTCAAGTGGCTCGGCGACTTCGTCACCGGTGACCTCGGCACGGCCTGGCAGAGTGGCCAGTCCGTCTCGACCCTGCTCCAGGGCGCGGTCATCTCGACGATCCAGCTCGTCGCCGCCGCGACCGTCCTCGCCGTGATCTTCGGCGTCATGGTCGGCATCGTCAGCGCGCTGCGGCAGTACAGCACCTTCGACTACCTGACGATCTTCGTCTCGTTCGTGCTCTACTCCCTCCCGGCCTTCTGGGTCGCCGTCCTGCTCAAGCAGTGGGGCGCGATCGGCTTCAACGACTTCCTCCGCGACCCGAACCTCTCGATCCTCGTGATCGTGGGCATCGGCGCGATCTCCGGCCTGCTGTGGTCCCTCGCCTTCGGCGGGACCGCGCGGCGGCGGCTCACGGTCTTCGGCCTGGGCTTCGCGGCGAGCGCGCTCGCGCTGCTCTACCTGCAGCTCTCGGGCTGGTGGGAGAAGCCGAACCTCGGCCCGGTCATCATCGTCGTCACGGGCGCTGCGCTGGCCTTCGCCATCACCGCGCTCGTCTCGGGCCTGAAGAACCGCCGCGCCCTGTACGCGTCGCTCACCACGGTCCTGATCGGGGTCGTCGTCTACTTCCCGATCCAGTCGGTCCTCAAGCAGGTCGACAACTGGTGGATCGTGCTGGTGCTCGCCGTGGTCACCGTCGGCGTCGGTATCGGGGTCGGGTACGCGTGGGGCGGTCCCGACAAGGGCGTGTCCGCGCGTGCCGCCGCCATCACCGCGTTCCTCGTCGGGTCCATGGTCTTCGTCGACAAGGTGATGTCGGTCTGGCCCGCGTACTTCGGCGCACCGGCGATCAACGGCCGGCCCATCCCGACGATCGGCAACAGCACGCCGAACCTCGGCGGCAACTTCTGGGTGCAGGTCCTCGACCAGTACACCCACCTGCTGCTCCCGACGATCGCGCTCGTGCTCATCCAGTTCGCCGGGTACACCCGCTACTCGCGCGCCAGCATGCTCGAGGTGATGAGCCAGGACTACATCCGCACGGCGCGGGCGAAGGGTCTGCCGGAACGGACCGTCGTCATGCGCCACGGGTTCCGCAACACGCTGATCCCGCTCGCGACGATCGTCCCGATCGACGTCATCACGCTCCTGGGCGGCGCGATCATCACCGAGAAGGTCTTCGCCCGGCCAGGTATGGGCCTGCTCTTCCTCAACGCGCTGCAACGCGGCGAGATCGACCCCGTCATGGCGTACCTCGTCATCGTCGCGGCCCTCGCCATCATCGCCAACATCGTGGCTGACCTCATCTACGCAGCCCTCGACCCGCGGATCCGGGTGAACGCATGACCAACACACCGAACGACGCGTCGCAGAGCGGCGCGGTCGAGAACCAGATCGAGCTGCGCGAGGTCGAGGGCCTGTCCCAGGGCCAGATCGTCCGGCGGCGCTTCTTCCACCACAAGGGCGCCGTGGTCGCGCTCGTCGTGCTCATCGGCATCGTCGCGCTCGCGATCACCTCGATCGGCATCGGCGGCTGGCAGGGCTGGTACGCCTACAAGCCGTCCGGGCAGGGGTCCACGTACCCCCTGGTCAACGGCGGTGCACCGTCCGAGGCGCACATCTTCGGCCAGGACGAGGCGGGTCGCGACGTGTTCGCGCGCGTCATGCAAGGCACGCAGACGTCGCTCCTCGTGGTGCTCTCCGTCGGCGTCATCGCGACGATCGCGGGCGTCCTCGTCGGGGCGCTCTCCGGGTACTACCGCGGTCGTACCGACTCGTGGCTCATGCGGTTCACGGACCTCATCATCACGATGCCGGTCATCGTCATCGGTGCGGTGCTGGCCCTGCTCTCGGGCGGCAGCAACGCGCTCATCCTCGGGGGGTTCCTCGGGCTCGTGCTGTGGCCGCCGCTCGCGCGCCTCGTGCGCGGCGAGTTCCTCTCGCTGCGCGAGCGCGAGTTCGTCGACGCCGCCCGGGTCGCGGGCGCGAGCGACGCGCGGATCATCTTCAAGCACATGCTGCCGAACGCGGTCGGCGTGATCATCGTCAACGTCACGCTGCTCATGAGCTCGGCGATCCTGCTGGAGACCGCGCTGAGCTACCTCGGCGTCGGCATCCAGGCGCCGGCGACCTCGCTCGGCAAGCTCATCAGCGACTACCAGGAGGCGTTCGCGACGCGTCCGTGGCTGTTCTGGTGGCCGGGTCTGTTCATCGTCGCCATCGCGCTGTGCGTCAACTTCATCGGTGACGGCCTGCGCGACGCGTTCGACCCCCGTCAGAAGCGCATCCCCTCCGAGCGCAAGATGGCCCGTGCGAAGCGCGTCGCCCGCCCGACGGCCGCCACGGCGCCGAGCGCGACCGGCGAGGCCGGGGCCAGCTGATGACCGCCGTCGTCGCCGCCCGCCCGGGAGGTCGTGGACCTCTCGGGCGGCGCGGCGCGCCGCGGTCAGACGGTGAGCGCCACGACCGTCCCCACCGCGAGCGCGCCCAGCACGGCGAGCTGCACGACGTGCCAGGTCGAGCGGGCGCCGGGGGCGCCCTGGACCGCCCGGTCGAGGTGGCCGGCCGCCGCGAGCATCGCGTGGCGCTGCGTCACGGCGTCGGCCACGGCCTCGGCGCTCGCGCCGGCGACCACCTGCTCCTGGCCGACGGCGCGCCGTCGCGAGCTGCGCAGCCAGCGGGCCGTGCCGCTCGAGCGGGGCGCGGACCACGCGGTCACGCGTCCGCCGGCGTAGCGCACCTCGAGCGAGTAGCGGGTGTCGACGCCCTCGTACGCCGTCCACGGCACGTGCACGGTGCGCGTGACGTTGCGGACCTCGACCCCGCCGTCGGACACCTCGACGGCGGGACGCCAGAACAGCATCCAGACGAGGTACGTCACGAGCGCGGCGGGGAGCAGAGCCCCCAGGACCGCGACGACGTCCCCCGTCACGGCCGTGACCACGACCAGGGCGACGGCGACGGCGCCCGTCGCCAGCGTGAGGACTCGGCCGTACGTCGAACGGAAGACCAGCGTGGGACCCATGCGCCCATGCTCGCAGAGTCGCGGCGCCACGAGCGCCGGCTCCAGCAGGAAGGACACTGATCAGCGTGGCCATCGAGACGTCTCCCGCGGCCCCGGCCGCGCGCCAGGGCAGCCCCGTGCTGACCGTGCGCAACCTCGGCGTGGACTTCTACGTCGACAAGGCCTGGTACCCCGCGGCCGCGGACGTGAGCTACGACCTCCACTCCGGTGAGGTCCTCGCGATCGTCGGCGAGTCCGGCTCGGGCAAGTCCCAGTCGTCGCTCGCGCTGCTGGGCCTGCTCCCGCCGAACGGCCGCGCCAGCGGCTCGGCCAAGCTCGGCGACCGCGAGCTCATCGGCATGTCGCACGGCTCGCTGCGGCACGTCCGCGGCAAGGAGATCTCCATGATCTTCCAGGAGCCGATGACGGCGCTGAACCCCGTCTACACCGTGGGCTTCCAGATCGTCGAGACCATCCGGACGCACTTTAACGTCGGCCCCGCCGACGCGAAGAAGCGCGCGATCGAGCTCCTGCGGCTCGTCGAGATCCCCGAGCCCGAGCGCCGGTTCGACGCGTACCCGCACCAGCTCTCCGGCGGTCAGCGCCAGCGCGCGATGATCGCGCAGGCCCTCGCGTGCGACCCGAAGCTCCTCGTCGCCGACGAGCCCACCACGGCGCTCGACGTCACGGTCCAGGCGGAGATCCTCAAGCTCCTGCGCGACCTGCGCTACCGCGTCGACGCGGCGATCATCCTCATCACGCACGACATGGGTGTGGTCGCCGACATGGCGGACTCGATCATGGTCATGAAGGACGGCCAGGTCGTCGAGCGCGGCACGTCGGCCGAGATCTTCGGCAACCCGCAGCACCCGTACACGGTGCGTCTCCTCGAGGCCGTGCCGCACCTCGGCTCCAAGCGCGGCACGACGACCGCCACGGACCGCGTTCCCGGCGGCGCCCCGGCCCCGGAGCGGCCGCTCGTGCTCGACGCGCAGGACATGGTCATCGAGTACCCGGGCCGCGGCCGGCAGGCGGCGTTCCGGGCGGTCGACGAGGTCTCGCTCCAGATCCACCAGGGCGAGGTCGTCGGCCTGGTCGGCGAGTCCGGCTCCGGCAAGACGACGATCGGCCGCGCGGCCGTCGGGCTGCTGCCCGTCACGGGCGGCTCGCTGAAGATCGTCGGGACGGACATGGTGGGTGCCCGGCCCAAGGACCTCAAGCCGCTGCGCACCGAGGTCGGCATCGTCTTCCAGGACCCGGGGTCGTCGCTCAACCCGCGCCTGCCCATCGGCGAGTCGATCGGCGAGCCGCTCATGCTGCACAAGGGCGTCAAGGGCAAGGAGCTCAGCCGCGAGGTCGAGCGCCTGCTCGACCAGGTCGAGCTTCCCCGGGCGATGCGCAACCGCTACCCGCACGAGCTCTCCGGCGGTCAGCGCCAGCGCGTCGGCATCGCGCGGGCGCTCTCGCTGGAGCCGAAGCTGCTCGTCGCGGACGAGCCGACGTCGGCCCTCGACGTGTCGGTCCAGGCGAAGGTCCTCGACCTCTTCACCGACCTGCAGCGCGAGCACGGGTTCGCGTGCCTGTTCATCTCGCACGACCTCGCGGTCGTGGAGCTCCTGTCTGACCGCATCGCCGTGATGCACAAGGGCAAGCTCGTCGAGGTGGGCGACACGTCGCAGATCGTGCACGAGCCGAAGCACGCGTACACGCAGCGCCTGCTCGCCGCCGTCCCCGTCCCGGACCCGGCCGCGCAGCGCGAGCGCCGCGCCGCGCGCGACGCCCTCCTCGAGGCCGCCGCTCGCGACATCGCGAACGACGAGGTGTCCTCGCTGGCGGACGAGGAGCGCGCGCTCGCCGCGGCGCGCGAGGACGTGGACCATGAGCGCAGCGCCCCGCCCACCGCGGGCGCCGGCTTCTGACCGCACGCTTCACGGCTCGCTGAGCCCTCACGACGCCCCGGGGGCGGCCGCGCACGCGGCCGCCCCCGGGGCGTTCCTGCTGGCAGGACGCGCTCTCCTGCTGCCATGACGGGCGTTCTTGCTGCCGGGCGGGCGTTCCGGTTGCCGGGGCCCGCGCGTCCGACAAGCCTTGAGGCCATGAACGCCCCGCACCACGAGACGCCCCGCGAGCCAGCACGTGACGAGGAGGCCGCGCCGGCGCCCGACGGGGGAGGGGCCGACGCGCCCCGCGACGAGGGCGCCGTGAGGACCGACGCCGCGACGGCCGACGCCGTGACGACCGACGCCGCGACGGTCGACGCCGCGACGGCCGACGCCGTGGCGACGGACGCCGTGGCGACGGACGCCGTCGGGCCGGACACCGGCTCCGCGCCGGTCGTGTCCTCGCACGATCCAGACGCCCCCCGGACGGGTCGGCCGGACCCGCGCGTCTTCTACCCGGCGGCGGGGATCATCCTGGTCTTCGTCCTGCTCACGGTGCTCTTCACGGACACCGTCACGGCGGTGCTGGACACGCTCCAGACCGACGTCATCGGCGCTTTCGGCTGGTACTACGTGATCGTCGTCGCGGGCTTCGTCGTCTTCTCGCTGTGGATGGGCCTGAGCCGGTTCGGCGACATCGTGCTCGGCAAGGACGAGGAGACGCCGCTCTTCCGGCTGCCCGTGTGGTTCGCGATGCTGTTCGCCACCGGGATGGGCATCGGCCTCGTCTACTGGGGCGTCGCCGAGCCGCTCTCGCACTACGTGAGCCCCAAGCCCGGTGTCGAGGGGAGCGACGCGTCGCTCGCCCAGGCCGCGATGGGGCAGAGCTACCTGCACTGGGGCATCCACGCGTGGGCGATCTACGTCGTCGCGGGCCTCGCGCTCGCGTACGCGATCCACCGCAAGGGCCGCCCCGTCTCGATCCGCTGGGCGCTCGAGCCGTTGTTCGGCGAGCGCGTGAAGGGACGCCTCGGCGACGTCATCGACATCGTCGCGATCATCGGCACCGTCTTCGGCGTCGCGACGTCGCTCGGGTTCGGCGTGCTCCAGATCTCCGCCGGGCTCGGCTACCTCGACGTGGTCGAGCCGAGCACCGCGCTGCAGATCGGGCTCATCGTGGCGATCTCGGCGCTCGCGACGCTCTCGGTCGTGTCCGGTCTGGGCAAGGGCATCAAGTGGCTGTCGAACGGCAACATGATCCTGGCCGGTGTGGTCCTGGCGCTCGTGCTGGTCCTCGGCCCGACGCTGTTCCTCCTGCGCGAGTGGGTCCAGTCGCTCGGCTACTACCTGCAGAACGTCGTGCGCCTCACGTTCGACACCACCGCCTTCCAGGGCCAGGCCGGCCTCGAGTGGCAGTCGCAGTGGACGATCTTCTACTGGGGCTGGTGGATCTCCTGGGCCCCCTTCGTCGGGGTGTTCATCGCCCGGATCTCGCGCGGTCGCACGGTCCGCGAGTTCGTCCTCGGCACCCTGCTCGTCCCGACGATCGTCACGACGCTCTGGTTCTCCGTGTTCGGCGGGTCGGCGCTGTACCGCGAGCTCATGGAGCCCGGGAGCATGCTCGTGGACGGCGAGGTCGACACGGACACCGCGCTCTTCCAGCTGTTCGACGGCCTGCCGCTCGGGAACGTCCTCGCCGTGGTGGGGATCGTGCTCATCGTCATCTTCTTCGTGACGTCGTCCGACTCGGGCTCGCTCGTCGTCGACATGCTCGCGAGCGGGGGCAACCCGAACCCGCCCACCTGGAGCCGCATCTTCTGGGCGGGCACCTCCGGCCTGCTGGCCATCGCGCTCCTGCTCGCGGGCGGTCTCCAGGCGCTGCAGACGGCGGCGATCCTCATCGCGCTGCCGTTCTCCGTGGTGATGATCGGGATGGCCGTCTCCACGGTGCGTGCGCTCCGGGTCGAGCACGCCGCGATCCTGCGCGCCGAGCGGCGCGCCGCGCGCGCCGCGCTCACGGAGCACGTGACGACGCGCGTCTCGGAGTCGATCTCCGAGCAGTGGGAGGAGCTCTACCCCGACCGCCCGGACCGATGGCGCGCGCTCGTCCGTCGGCCGCGGCGCAAGACACCCTCCGGAGGAGGCACCACCTGAGGAGCCCTTCCGAACGGTGCACGACGGCGGGCATGGTGTCCCGAGCGCGGACCCGGTAGGATAGCCGGGCCCGGGTGACGGCCCGTGCTCCGTGATGCTGCGGCGGGCCGAGCCCGCCGTCGTGCGCGCTGAGGTGGCCGGCCGTCGTCGCCCCTCGTACCCCACGAAATGAGAACCGTAGATGTCTGTGCGCTCCGACCTGCGCAACGTGGCGATCGTCGCCCACGTCGACCACGGCAAGACCACGCTCGTCGACGCGATGCTGCGCCAGTCCGGCGCCTTCTCCGCGCACCAGCACGTGGACGAGCGCGTCATGGACTCCGGTGACCTCGAGCGCGAGAAGGGCATCACCATCCTCGCGAAGAACACCGCGGTGCGGTACGCCGGCCCGGCGGCCGCCGCGGTGGGCGAGCCCGACGGCATCACGATCAACGTCATCGACACCCCGGGCCACGCCGACTTCGGCGGCGAGGTCGAGCGCGGTCTGTCCATGGTCGACGGCGTGGTGCTGCTCGTGGACGCGAGCGAGGGCCCGCTCCCGCAGACCCGGTTCGTGCTCCGCAAGGCGCTCGCCGCGAAGCTCCCGGTGATCATCGTCGTCAACAAGGTCGACCGGCCCGACTCGCGCATCACCGAGGTCGTCGCCGAGGCAACGGACCTGCTGCTGGGCCTCGCGTCCGACCTCGCGGACGACGTGCCGGACCTCGACCTCGACGCGATCCTCGACGTCCCGGTCGTCTACGCGTCCGCGAAGGCCGGCCGCGCGTCGCTCGACCAGCCGCTGGACGGCCAGCTCCCCTCGAACGAGGACCTCGAGCCGCTGTTCACGACGATCCTCGAGAAGATCCCCGCGCCGACGTACGACGAGGGCGCGCCGCTCCAGGCGCACGTGACGAACCTCGACGCGTCGCCGTTCCTCGGCCGCCTCGCGCTGCTGCGCATCTTCAACGGCGAGCTCCGCAAGGGCCAGGTCGTCGCGTGGGCGCGCCACGACGGCACGCTCCAGAGCGTGAAGATCACCGAGCTGCTGGAGACGAAGGCGCTCGACCGCGTCCCCACGGACAAGGCCCGGCCCGGCGACATCGTCGCCGTCGCGGGTATCGCGGACATCACGATCGGCGAGACGCTCACCGACCCCGACGACCCGCGCCCGCTGCCGCTCATCACGGTCGACGACCCGGCCATCTCGATGACCATCGGCATCAACACCTCGCCGCTCGCGGGCAAGGGCGGCAAGGGCCACAAGGTCACGGCCCGCCAGGTCAAGGACCGCCTCGACGCCGAGCTCGTCGGCAACGTGTCGCTGCGCGTGCTCCCGACCGACCGCCCCGACGCGTGGGAGGTCCAGGGCCGCGGCGAGCTCGCGCTGGCGATCCTCGTCGAGCAGATGCGCCGCGAGGGCTTCGAGCTCACGGTCGGCAAGCCGCAGGTAGTCACGCGCACGATCGACGGCAAGACGCACGAGCCGATGGAGCGCATGACGATCGACGTCCCCGAGGAGTACCTCGGCGCGGTCACCCAGCTCCTCGCCCAGCGCAAGGGCCGCATGGAGACCATGTCGAACCACGGCACGGGCTGGATCCGCATGGAGTTCATGGTCCCGGCGCGCGGCCTCATCGGGTTCCGCACGCGGTTCCTCACCGAGACGCGCGGCACCGGCATCGCGTCGTCCATCTCCGAGGGCTACGAGCCGTGGGCCGGCGCGATCGAGACCCGCACGACGGGCTCGCTCGTCGCCGACCGCGCGGGCAAGGTGACGCCGTTCGCGATGATCAACCTCCAGGAGCGCGGCTCGTTCTTCGTCGACCCCACGCAGGAGGTCTACGAGGGCATGATCGTCGGCGAGAACTCGCGCAACGAGGACATGGACGTGAACATCACCAAGGAGAAGAAGCTCACGAACATGCGGTCCTCGACGGCCGACAACTTCGAGAACCTCGTCCCGCCGCGCCACCTCACGCTCGAGGAGTCGCTGGAGTTCGCGCGCGAGGACGAGTGCGTCGAGGTCACCCCCGAGGTCGTCCGCATCCGCAAGGTCGTCCTCGACCAGACCGAGCGCGCCCGCGCGGTCTCGCGCGCGAAGCGCGCCTGACGCCACCCACGGGGTGACCGTCCCGCAGAGCCAGCAGGCCGCCGTCGTGCCCGACGGCGGCCTGCTGGCCGTCCACGCCCACCCCGACGACGAGACCCTGGCGACGGGCGCGCTGCTCGCGACCTGGGCCCGCGCGGGGGAGCCGGTCACCGTCGTGACCTGCACGCGGGGCGAGCGGGGCGAGGTGATCGACACCCCCGCGCACCCGACGGGCGTCGGGCACCTCGAGGGCGACGGGCCCGCGCTCGCGGCGTTCCGCGAGACCGAGCTCGCCCGCGCGCTCGCCGCGCTGGGCGTGCGGGACCACGTCTTCCTCGACACCGTCACGAGCCCGGTCGAGCCGTCCGACGGCGGCGCGACCGTGCGGTTCGAGGACTCGGGCATGGCCTGGGTCGCGCCGGGCGTGGCCGGCGGGGTCGCGACCGAGCAGCTCCCGCCGCGCGCGTTCGTCGGCGTCCCGCTCGACGTGGCCGCCGCCCACCTGGCGGCGGTGGTCCGGGAGCGCCGTCCCGCCGTCGTGGCGACGTACGAGGCGGGCGGCGGCTACGGCCACCCCGACCACGTCCGGGCGCACGACGTCACGGTCCGCGCGCTCGAGCTCCTCGCCGCGGACGGCGAGCCGCTGCCCGCGCTGTGGCAGGTCGTCGCCCCCGAGACCACGGTGCGCGCGGCGCGCCGCGCGCTCGCCGAGCACCCCGGCGCGCGCGAGCTGCTCGCGGCCGACGCGCGGCTCACGCTCCCGGACCCGGACGAGGCGCTGCCCCCGCTCGCGCGTCCCGACGCGTCGCTGCCCGCGCTCGTCAGCGTGCCGGTGGGTCCCGTGCTCGACGACGTGCTCGGCGCGATGCGCGCGCACGCGACGCAGGTCCAGCACGTGACGGCCGCCGCGGGGGGCGAGCCGGTGCTGCTCGGGTGGTACGCCCTGAGCAACGACGTGCTGGCGCCCGTCCCTTCACACGAGTTCTACGCTCCCTCCGGCCCTGCTCTCCCGAGCGACCAGGTCCCGCCCGGACCCACGCGTTAGCCTGGGGCCCGTGGAGACCGGTATGGGGCGGCTCGTGGGCCGCGGGGTGGCGTGCGCGCTCGTGGGCGCGCTCGTCGGGCTCGTCGGCACGGTCGCGCACCGGGCGCACCTCCTGGGCGTCGACCTCCCGGGCGGGGCCGGGCTCGGCATCGTGCTCGCCCTGCTCACCGTCCTCGCGGCGGCCACCCTGGCCCGCGCCTGGGGCGGGATGGCGGGTCTCCTGGGCTTCGGCATCGGGTGGGTCGTCGCCGTGCAGCTCCTCTCGCTGCAGGGTCCGGGTGGCGACGTGCTCGTGCCGGCCGAGCCCGTGGGGTACGTCTGGATCTACGGGGGCATGCTCGTGGTCGCCGCGGCGGCCTTCCTGCCCCGGTCGTGGTTCAGCGACCGCCCGGTCCGCACGGCCCAGCACGGGCGTCCCACCAGGCACGACGGACCCGAGAACCCCCTCGCGTCCCGCTAGTATTCGCCGTGCGGATCCCCGCACACCCCTCGTCGTCGCGCGGACCGCCGCGCGCCTTTCGTCACGGAGACAGTGGATGGGTCAGCCGACCGACCGAGACGCCGATCTCGACTCCCCTCAGGACGCCGTGCCGGAGCCCGCCGAGACGGTCGAGCCCGCGGCTCCCGAGACGGCGTCCGGCCCCGACGCGCAGCGTGCCGACGCGTCCGGCGACGTCGCCCCGGTCGCTCCCACGCCGACGGACGAGTCCACGAGCGCGTCGACGGACGAACCGACGGGCGCGCCGACGGACACCGCCCCGGACGGCCCCGCGCCTGCGGACCACGGTCCTGAGGGTGCCGGCGCGGCCGAGCCCGGCCCCGTACCCGGCGCGACCCCGGCGGGCGACGCGCCGGCCCCCGGTGCAGCCACCGCCGACGTGTCCGAGGCCGGCTCTCCCGCGGCGGGGAGCCGCCCGGAGGTCGCCTCCTCGGAGCCGCTCGTCACCTCGGAGTCTGTCGCGGTCCCCGAGCAGACGGCCGTGACCCCCGAGCGGACGGCCGCGCTCCCCGAGCAGACGGCCGCGACCCCCGAGCGGACGGCCGCGCAGCCCACCGCCGCCTCGGAGCAGGGCTCCGCGGTGCCGGACGCCGCGAGCCCGGCACCCGCCTCGTCGTCGGACGCCGTGGACGCGAGCCCGGCCACCCACACCACGCCCGCAGCTCCGGCGGACGAGGCACCCGCCGAGACCCGCGCGACGACCGTGACGGACGCGGACGCCGGTGCTTCGGCGAGCGCCGCCCTCGAGCCCGACGCCCAGGACACCCCGGTCGAGAGCGGTCCGGACGCGTCCGTCGCGGAGTCGCCCGTCGCGGGTGCGTCCGCGCCGGGCGGGTCGACGGCCGACCCGACCGAGGCGAGCGGCGCGCCGACGTCGACCACCCCCGACGCGCCGGTCGCCGGCGCTGCCGAGAGCCCGGCCCTCGTCGGCACCCCGGACGGCGGCCCCACGGCCGAGAGCAGCCCGCGGACGGTCGGCGCTCCCGGCGGCAGCGACGCGGACGAGGCCGACGAGGAGCCGTACGTCCCGCGCGTGTTCGCGTTCGACCCGGACGTCCCGGCGGTGCTCGTCCCCGCACCGGGTGCCCAGGCCGACGCCCCGGCCGCCCAGGCCACGGGCACCGCCGACCGGGAGGCCCCGGCGCCCGTCGCCCACACCTCGGTCCCCCCGGACTCCACGACCTCGGACGACACGACCTCGGCCGACACGACCCCGGACGACACGGCCGCGGACGCGACGGCCGCGAGCAGCGCGACACCTGACGACCCGACGTCGGCCGACCGGTCGGCCGACGCGACCGGGGGAGGCCCGGCCGACGAGAGCACGGCCGAGCGGACCGCCGTCGTGCCCGTGAGCTCCGCGCCGGCGGGCGACCAGGGCCGACCCGCGGACGAGGGGAGCGACGCCGCGCCCGACGCGACGCGGGTGATCCCGCCCGTCGACCCGTGGTCGCGGCCCGCGCCCGTCGTGCGCACGTCGATCCTGTCTCCCGCGTCCCCCGACGAGCCGGCGAGCCCGGCGCCGGTCGCCGCCGGCGCGACCGCTCCGGCGGAGGCCCCGGCCGAGGGCTTCGGCGCGACGGCGCAGGCGGTCGCCGCGGGGACCGCCGCACCGAGCGCGTTCACGCCGGTCCCGCCCGACGACTCGCGCGAGGCCTCGCCCTTCGAGGGCTTCGACGAGGACGGGCCGCGGCGCGGCTGGGCCCGCGGGCTGCTGTGGACGGGGATCGCCGTCCTGGTCCTGGGCGGCCTGTACACCGGCGCCCAGTGGTTCTACTCCGACAAGGTCCCGAGCGGGACGAGCGTCGCCGGCGTCGACGTCGGTGGCCTGTCCCGGACGGCGGCCGAGGACCGGCTCGAGTCGGAGCTCGGGCCGCGCGCGGCCGAGCCGATCACGCTCGCCGCGGGCGAGGCGAGCACGACGCTCGACCCGGCGACGGCGGGCCTGACCTTCGACGCCGCGGGCACGGCCGAGGAGCTCACGTCGTTCTCGATGAACCCGGCGCGCCTGTGGCAGCACCTGTTCGGCGGCAAGGACGCGGAGCCGCTGGTCACGGTCGACGACGCGGCCCTCGACGCCCAGGTCGAGGCGCTGCGCGGCAGCCTGGAGATCGAGCCCGTGGACGGGGCCGTGCAGTTCGTCGACGGCGCGCCCACGAGCACGCCTGCCGCGGACGGCTCGGCGCTCGTCACGGACGAGGTGCCCGCGACCATCACGGAGAGCTGGCTCGTCACCGACGGGCCGGTCGAGCTGCCCACCGAGCCCGTCGAGCCCACGATCACGCAGGACGAGACGGACGCCGCGCTCGCCCTGGCGGAGAAGGTCGTGTCCGCGCCCGTCGTCGTCTCCGTCGGCGGCCAGTCGCCGGAGCTGCCCCCCGAGGCGCTCGCCGCGGCCGCCTCCTTCGCGGCGACGGACGGCGTCCTCACCCTGACCTTCGACGGCCCGGCGCTCGTGCAGTCCGTGGTCGACCGGACGAACGACCTGCTCACCGCGGCCGACGACGCGCACTTCGTCTTCCGGGACGGCGTGCCGGTGATCGAGGGCGGCCAGCCCGGCACGACGATCGACCCGGCGGCCATCGCGACGGCCGTCACGACGGCCGCCTCGGGCGACGAGCGCACGGCGACGGTCGAGCTCGTCGAGTCGGACCCGGAGCAGTCGGTCGCGGCGCTCGAGGCGCTGGGGATCAAGGAGAAGGTGTCGGAGTTCTCGACGCCCGTCCCCAACGTCCCCGTCCGCACCGCGAACCTGCAGCGCGGGGCGGAGAAGGTGAACGGGACGCTCGTCAAGCCGGGGGAGACCTTCTCGCTCGTCGACACGCTCTCGCCCATCACGCTCGAGGGCGGCTACTACGCGGCCGGCATCGTCGAGAGCGGGCGCCACACCGAGGGCGTCGGCGGCGGCCTGTCGCAGATGGCCACGACCACGTACAACGCGGGCTTCTTCGCGGGGCTCGAGGACGTCGAGCACCGCCCGCACAGCTACTGGTTCGAGCGCTACCCCGCGGGCCGCGAGGCGACGATCTTCGTGGGCTCGATCGACATGAAGTTCAAGAACGACACCCCGTACGGCGTCCTCATGCAGTCCTGGGTCGGCGGCGGCCAGCTGCACGTCGCGGTCTGGAGCACCAAGTACTACGACGTCGAGACGTCGTCGAGCGGCAAGTCGAACGTGGTCCAGCCGACGACGGTCACGCACTCGGGCGCCGACTGCGCCCCGACGCCCGCGGGCAGCCCGGGCTTCTCCATCACGAACTACCGCAAGGTCTACCGCGAGGGCGAGCTCGTCAAGGACGAGTCCTACCGGTGGACCTACAAGCCGGACAACGCGGTCGTCTGCGAGTAGACCCGGTCCACCCACGAACCACGGAGGTCTCATGCTCGGACGCAGCGAACGGGAGTCGGGAGCGCAGGCGCTGCTCGCGGCCACGGCGGCGGGATGGGTCGACGGCGACCCGACGGAGGCGCTGCTCGACCTCGGGTCGACGACGGCGACGCTGTCGACCGTCGCGAGCATCGACGCGCTGGCCGCCGTCGTGCACCTGGGCCACCCGGCGCAGCCGTCGCACGAGCTCGAGCGCGCGCTGCTCGCGGCGCCGCCGTCGCTCGTGCTGACCGGCGCGTCGGCGGTGCCGTCGCAGTGGGTCTGGGTCGGCCGGTCGACGGCGGCCCGCGACCTGACAGGGCACGTGGTGGTCGACGAGGCGGGCATGCGCGACCGGCGCCACGTGCTGCGCACGATGGGCGTCAGCCCGTCGCTCGTCCCGACCCGCACCACGCTGGAGGAGCGGGTCGCGCTCGCCGGCGCCGACGGCAGCCTCGTCGTGGAGCGCTCGGTGGCCCGCGGGCCGCTCGCCGCGCTCGGCTACGCCGAGCTTCCGGGGAGCGAGCTCCTCGGCGAGGGCGCGCCCGTCTGGTACGGGCTGCTGGAGAGCCGCGACGCGGCGCCTCGGGCGGAGGGCGTCGCCCAGGTGTGGCTCGCGTTCGGGCCCCGGGACGACCACCGCGGCTCGCTCCAGGAGACGCTCGCGCTCGTCGCAGCCGCCGGGATCGACCTCCAGCACCTGCGCAGCCACCGCTCGCAGGCGGGGCCGCACATCTTCTTCTGCGCGTTCTCGTGCCCTGACGCGACGACGCTCGACGCGCTCGTCGCGGGGTTCGGGGAGCGGGGCGTCGCGCACCGGGTGCTCGCGGTCCTGCCCGGGCAGGAGTTCGTGCCCGGCCCGGACGCGCTCGAGCCGCGCTGGGCGACCGCCCCCGACCCCGTCCACGCGTGAGCGTCGGGTACCTCGGCCCCGAGGGGTCGTTCACCCACCAGGCGGCGGCCGCGTGGTCGGCCGAGCACGGCCCGGTGGATGCCGGGCTCGCGGCCCGCGAGACCGTCGCAGACGTGTTCGCGGGCGTGGCCGCGGGCGTGCACGAGCGGGGCGTCGTCGCGATCGAGAACACGGTCGAGGGGTACGTCGTGCCTTCGCTCGACGCGATCGTCGGGAGCGCGAGCGTCGTCGCGGTCGACGAGGTCGTGCTCGACATCTCGTTCGACGCGTTCGCGCGACCGGGCCACGGCGACCTCACCGAGGTGACGGCGCACCCGCACGGGCTCGCGCAGTGCCAGGGCTTCGTGCGCCGGACGGGCCTCGCCCCGGTCGCGGCGTCGTCGAACGCCGCGGCGTGCCGCGACGCCGGCCCGCACCAGGTCGCCCTCGGCCCGACGATCTGCGGTGAGCTCTACGGCCTGGAGACGGTCGAGCGCGCGGTCGAGGACTTCGCGGGCGCGCGCACCCGGTTCCTCGTGCTGGCGCCGCGCGCGGAGGCCGCCGCGGCGCTCGGCCGGGCGCGCAGCGGCGGCGAGACGGCGTGGCGCACGATGCTCGCGGTGACGCCCGTCGTCACGGGACCGGGGGTGCTCGCGCGCATCACCCAGTCCTTCGGCGCGCGGCGCGTCAACCTCTCGAGCCTCATCACCCGCCCGCTCAAGGCGGTCGCGGGCACCTACGCGTTCGTCCTCGTGGTCGACGGCGCGCCCTGGGACGCGCCGGTGCGCGCGGTCCTGGAAGACCTCGTCGGGGCCGGGGACGCGCTCAAGACGCTCGGGGTCGTCCCGGCGCGCGGCGAGCTCGACGGGTCGGTGCGCGCCGACGTCGACGCCGCCCACGTCCCGGTCGGGAGCGTCGACGCGTCGACCGGCGCGGCGGGCCTCGCGACGGGGCTCCTGTGGTGAGCGCCGCGGGTGCCCCGCCGGAGCCTGGAACGTCCCGCTCGGCGGTCCGGGTCGGCGTCGTCGGCCTCGGTCTCGTCGGCGGCTCGGTCGCCCGGCTCCTGCACGACCGCGGGGTCGAGGTGACCGGCTACGACGCCACGGCGACCACGCGCGCGGCGGCGCGGGCTGCCGGTCTGCGCGTGGTCGGCGACGTCGCGGAGGTCTGCGCCGACGAGCCGGACGTCCTCGTGCTCGCCGTGCCGCTGCGCGCCATGCGGGCGGTCGCGGCCGACGTCGCCCGGCACGTGCGGGGCGCGACGGTCGTGACGGACGTCGGGAGCGTCAAGGGCGCGGTGCGCGACGCCGTCCGGTCCGCCGGGCTCGACGCCCGGTACGTCGGGGCGCACCCCATGGCCGGGACGGAGCACTCGGGCTTCGAGGCGTCGGACCCTGCGATGCTCGCGGGCGCGCGCTGGGCCGTGACGGTGGACGCGATCACGCGACCGGACGCGTTCACGAGCGTGCTGCGGCTCGTCACGGGCCCGCTCGGCGGCACGGTGCACGTGCTCACCGACGACGTCCACGACGAGTCCACCGCGCTGGTCAGCCACGTCCCGCACGTCCTGGCCACCGAGCTCCTGGGCGTCGTCGCCGACGCGCCCGTGCGCGACGTCGCGCTGGGCCTCGCCGCGGGCAGCTTCCGCGACGCGACGCGCGTGGGGCGTACCGACCCGCGCCGGACCGAGGCCATGGTCACGGACAACGCCGCGTGGGTCGCGTCCGCGCTGCGCGTCGTCGTGCGCGACCTCGAGCAGCTCGTGCGCGCGCTGGAGACCAACGCGCCCGTGGGGGAGTTCTTCGACCGGCCCGACCCGGTGCGCGCCGCGACGGGCGGCACCGGCGAGCCCGAGCGCGTGGACCTCGACGACGCGGGCACCTGGCGCGAGACGCTCACCGCGGCGGGGGCGCGCGGCGCCGTCGTCGTGGACGTCGAGGACCGGGCGGTCGTCGTCGCCTGAGCGGCCGCCCGCCGGGTCTGGGCGTCGCCCGCGGGTCACGTCGTCGCCAGGCGCCGTCCCCGGGCCCCGTCGACCGGTCGTCCGTCGGCCCCGGTCGTCAGTCCGGGCTCGACGCGGGCCGTCGCGGGGGCCGCGGCGGGACGGGCTTGCCGGCCACGATCGCGTCGAGCGGCACGGAGACCAGGGGAGGGGCGTCGTCGCGCGGGCCGTGGCCGCGGTGCGGCGGGGCGCTGCCGCCCGCGTCCTCGCGCAGCACGAGCGTGGTCGCGGTGGTCTCCACGACCACCCCGATCACGTCGGTGAGGGGCTTGCCCGCAGCGGCGGCGTCGTCGGGCGAGAGCCTGCGGCGGACGACGACCCGCGTCCCCGGCGCCCACGTCGTCCAGGGCGAGTCGGGCACGGGGCGGCTCCTCGGGTCGTGTGACGTTCGTCCACGGGCTGGTCAGAGAGGGTCGGGCACCGCCCGACCTGAGCGATACTAGTCGTGCATGCCCCTGTCATGACCTCGCCCCTCGCCGGGCCGGGTCCGGACGAACCCAGAAAGGTACTCGGTCGTGACTTACGTGATCGCCCAGCCGTGCGTGGACGTCAAGGACAAGGCGTGCATCGAGGAATGTCCTGTCGACTGCATCTACGAGGGCAAGCGGTCGCTCTACATCCACCCGGACGAGTGCGTCGACTGCGGCGCGTGCGAGCCGGTCTGCCCCGTCGAGGCGATCTACTACGAGGACGACGTGCCGACGGAGTGGAGCGACTACTACCGCGCCAACGTCGAGTTCTTCGACGACCTCGGCTCGCCCGGCGGTGCCGCGAAGATGGGTCTCATCGAGAAGGACGACCCGATGATCGCCGCCCTGCCGCCGCAGGCCTGAGCCTCCGGCGCCGGCGCTCGTGGGACTCGCCGACCTCTCCGGTCTCGCCTATCCCTGGGACACGCTGACCCCGTACGCGGAGCGCGCGCGAGCGCACCCCCGCGGCGTGGTCGACCTCTCCATCGGCACGCCGGTGGACACGACCCCCGCCGTGGTGCGCGACGCGCTCGCCGCCGCGTCCGACGCGCACGGCTACCCGACGACGCACGGGACGCCCGCCCTGCGCGAGGCGGTCTCCGCGTGGTTCGCCCGCCGTCGCGGCGTCCCCGGGCTCGACCCCGACGCCGTGCTCCCCACCGTCGGGAGCAAGGAGCTCGTGGGGCTGCTGCCCTCGCTCCTGCGGCTCGGGCCGGGCGACGTCGTCGTGCACCCGCGGACGGCGTACCCCACCTACGACGTCGGCGCGCGCCTGGCGGGCGCGACGCCCCTCGCCACGGACGACGTGGACACGTGGGCCGGGCGCGACGACGTGCGCCTGGTCTGGGTCAACTCGCCGAGCAACCCGACGGGCCGGGTGCTCGATGCCGCGCACCTCGCGCGCGTCGTCGCCGCGGCCCGCGAGGCCGGCGCGGTCGTCGCGAGCGACGAGTGCTACGCGGAGCTCGCGTGGACCGAGCCCTTCACGACGACCGGTGTCCCGAGCCTGCTCGACCCGGCGGTGTGCGGCGGGTCGCACGACGGCCTGCTCGTCACCTACTCGCTCTCCAAGCAGTCGAGCATGGCGGGCTACCGCGCGGCGTTCGTCGCCGGGGACGCGGCGCTCGTCGCGGACCTGCTCGCGACGCGCAAGCACCTCGGCATGATCGTCCCCGCGCCGGTCCAGGCAGCGATGGTCGCGGCCCTGTCCGACGACGCGCACGTCGCCGCGCAGCGGGACGTCTACGCACGCCGCCGTGAGGTGCTCGTCGACGCCCTCACCGGCGCGGGCCTCGTGATCGACCACTCCGAGGCGGGCCTCTACCTGTGGACGCGGCCCGCCGACGAGGCGGCCGGCGACTGCTGGCTGACGGTCTCCGCGCTCGCGGACCGGGGCATCCTCGTCGGGCCCGGGGCGTTCTACGGGACGGAGGGCGCGGGGCACGTGCGCGTCGCCCTCACCGCGACCGACGAGCGGGTCCACGAGGCCGCGGCTCGACTCTCCGGAGGCCTCCCGCTGGCGTGACCTGGATCACAGCGAGTGTGGTGTTCTCGTGACGGTTCCTGATTGGTCACGTGCGGGTGAGGCGGGGTACGGTCGACCGCGCGGCAACGGCGCGAGCAGCAGCAGGAAGGGAACCATGACCACCACTCAGCAGGCGAAGGTCCGCCTCCTCGTCGACGACCAGGCGCAGGACCTGCCCGTGGTCGCGGCGACCGAGGGCAACGACGGCATCGTCGTGTCCTCCTTGCTCAAGTCGACCGGCCTCGTGACCGTCGACCCCGGCTTCATGAACACCGCGTCGTGCGAGTCGAGCATCACGTACATCGACGGCGAGGCCGGCATCCTCCGGTACCGCGGCTACCCGATCGAGCAGCTCGCCGAGCGGTCGAGCTTCCTCGAGGTGGCGTACCTCCTCATCCACGGCGAGCTCCCCGACGCCGCGACGCTCGACGCCTTCGTCGAGCGCGTCAACCGGCACACGCTCGTGCACGAGGACTTCCGCACGTTCATGGGCACGTTCCCGCGCAACGCGCACCCCATGGCGGTGCTGTCGTCCGCGATCAACGCGCTGTCCACGTTCTACCCCGAGTCCCTCGACCCGTTCGACGACGAGACGGTCGAGCTCGCGACGGTCCTGCTCCTCGCGAAGTCGCGCACCATCACGTCGTACCTGCACCGCCGCCGCGTCGGCGAGCCGCTGCTCTACCCGGACTACTCGCGCGGTTACGTCGACGACTTCCTGCGCATGACGTTCGCGACGCCGTACCAGCAGTACGAGGCCGACCCGGTCGTCGTCGACGCGCTCGACAAGCTGCTCATCCTGCACGCCGACCACGAGCAGAACTGCTCGACGTCGACGGTGCGCGTCGTCGGGTCCTCGCACGCGAACCTCTACGCGTCCGTCGCGGCCGGGGTCAACGCGCTCTCGGGTCCGCTGCACGGCGGCGCGAACGAGTCGGTGCTCACCATGCTCGACAAGATCGCTGGCGCGGAGTACGACGTCGACACCTTCATGAAGAAGGTGAAGAACAAGGAGGACGGCGTCCGCCTCATGGGCTTCGGCCACCGGGTCTACAAGAACTACGACCCGCGCGCGGCGATCGTCAAGAAGTCGGCCGACGCCGTGCTCTCCACCCTCGGCAAGAAGGACCAGCTCCTCGACATCGCCATGGGCCTCGAGGAGATCGCGCTCAACGACGACTACTTCATCGAGCGCAAGCTCTACCCGAACGTGGACTTCTACACGGGCCTCATCTACAAGGCCATGGGCTTCTCGCCCGCCATGTTCACGCCGCTCTTCGCGCTGGGCCGCATGCCCGGCTGGATCGCGCAGTGGCGCGAGATGATGAAGGACCCGCAGACCAAGATCGGCCGCCCGCGCCAGGTCTACGTCGGCGAGACCGAGCGCGACTACGTCGCCGTCTCCGACCGCTGACGAGCCCTCCTCCGGACGCCGCGCCCCTCACCTCCCGGTGAGCGGCGCGGCGTTCGTCGTCCGCCCCGTCGGCGACCCGGCGTCGAGACCGACGACGGTCGGTCAGGACGCGTCGGGGACGGCGACGTGGACGCGCAGGGTGCCCGGGTCGAGCGGGGCGAGGTCGGCCGGGTCGGGGGTCGTCCACGTCGAGCCGTCGCGCGACCAGCGGCGGTCGCCGACCTCGACGGCGACGACGTTCGTGGCGTCCGCCGTCGCGACGGCCCACTGGGCGACGGCCCACGCCGACCGCTCGACGCCGCCGTCCTCCGCGGCGCCGGGGAGCGCGGACGCGTCGACCACGACCAAGCCCCCGTCCCCGCCGTCCGACGGCGCGACGCGGACGGCGTCGCCGAGGTCGCGCGCGGCGCGCTCCCGGAACGGCTCGGCGGGGTCGCCGTCGGCCGGGACCTCCTCCGCCGGGACCGCCGCGAGGTCGCACGTGAGCGACGCGGGCGACCAGCCGGTCAGCGCGGACGCCCACGCGCGCGAGCGGGGCTCGTGCTGCGCGTACGCGTCGGGGAACGCGGACCGCTGGACGGTCTGCGCGGCGACGGTGACCTCCATGCCCTCGTAGCCCTCGACCGTCTCGAGCACGTCGTAGAACGTGTTGGTCGAGTAGACGGGGTCCATGATCTCCGCGACGGTTCCCCACCCCTGCGAGGGGCGCTGCTGGAACAGACCGACGGAGTCGCGGTCGCCGTAGTCGATGTTGACGAGCCGCGACTCCTGCAGCGCGGTCGCGAGCCCGATGGTCGCGGCGCGGGCGGGCAGCCCGCGCCGCACGGCAGCCCCGCTGATGAGAGCCGCGTTGTCCGCCTGCGTCACGGAGAGGTACCACGTGCGGCCGTCGGCGGTCGCGGCGCAGCGCTCCGCGACGGGCGTCGCGTCGTCGAGCCGGTTGAGCGCGACCACGACCGCGCCGACCCCCACCGCGGCCACCGTGACGAGGGTGACCGCGGTGCGCAGGGGGCGTCGGCGCGACCGGACGCGCCCCGGCGCCGGGGCGTTCGGGGAGCGCGGGGGCTGCGTCGTCGTCATCGTCGAGGCGGGGCGTGCTCGGGAGGGGCCGGTCAGTTCGCGTGCAGCGCGGCGTTGAGCTCGACGCCCGCGCCGGTCCGCGAGACCGCCTCGACCCCACCGGTCAGCGAGTTGCGCCGGAAGAGGATGCCGGACCGGCCGGCGAGGTCGCGCGCCTTGACGACGAGCGGCTCGCCCGCGGCGTCCTGCTGCCCGACGACCGTCACCTTGGTCCCGGCGGTGACGTACAGGCCGGACTCCACGACGCAGTCGTCGCCGAGCGGGATGCCGAGGCCCGCGTTGGCGCCGAGCAGCGAGCGCTGCCCGACCGAGATGACCTCGCGGCCGCCACCGGAGAGGGTGCCCATGATCGACGCGCCGCCGCCCACGTCGGAGCCGTCGCCCACGACGACGCCCGCCGAGATGCGACCCTCGACCATCGACGTGCCGAGCGTGCCCGCGTTGAAGTTCACGAAGCCCTCGTGCATCACGGTCGTGCCGGCCGCGAGGTGCGCCCCGAGGCGCACGCGGTCCGCGTCGGCGATCCGGACGCCCGACGGCACGACGTAGTCCACCATGCGCGGGAACTTGTCGACGCCGAGCACGGTCACGGGCTGGCCGGTCGCGCGCAGGCGCAGGCGCGTCTCCTCGAAGCCCTCGACGGCGCACGGGCCGTGGTTCGTCCACACGACGTTCGTCAGCACGCCGAAGAGGCCGTCGAGGTTCAGGCCGTGCGGCACGACGAGGCGGTGGGAGAGCAGGTGCAGGCGCAGGTAGGCGTCGGCGGTGTCGGCGGGGGCGGCGTCGAGGTCGACCTCGGTCCGCACCACGACGACGTCCACGCCGCGCAGCTCGTCGCGCTCCGCGAGCGCATCGAGGGACGCGGGGACGGCGGCGTCCGCCGGGGCGGCGCCGAGCGCCGGCGCGGGGTACCAGACGTCGAGGGTCGTGCCGTCGTCGGTGACGGTCGCCAGGCCGAAGCCCCACGCCGTACGCGGCTCGGACGCGCCCGCCGAGGGGGCGGGCGCGGGGGTCGCAGAAGTCATGCGCCCCACCCTATCCGGCGCCGGTAGGGTGCTGGCGTGACCTCTCCCACCCCTGGCACCGGACCTGTGCTCGACCTCCACGGCGACCTCGTCGCCCTGTTCCGCGCGGTGTGCGACGTGCCGTCCGTGAGCGGGGACGAGCGCGCGCTCGCGGACGCGGTCGAGGCCGCGCTGCGCACGGTCGCGCACCTGGAGGTCGTCCGCGACGGCGACACGGTCGTCGCGCGCACGGCGCTCGGCCGGGAGCGGCGCGTCGTCGTCGCGGGCCACCTCGACACGGTGCCGCTCACGGTCCCGCCGAACCTGCCGACGCGCGTCGTCGGCGAGGGCGCGCACGCCGAGGTCTGGGGCCGCGGCACGGTCGACATGAAGGGCGGCGTCGCCGTCGCGCTCGCGCTCGCGGCGGAGCTCGACGCCCCGGCGCAGGACGTCACGTGGGTCTTCTACGACAACGAGGAGGTCGCCGCGGACCTCAACGGGCTCGGGCGCCTCGCGCGCAACCGCCCGGACCTGCTGGAGGCGGACTTCGCGGTGCTCGGGGAGCCCACGTCCGCCGGCCTCGAGGGCGGGTGCAACGGGACGCTGCGCGCCGAGGTGCGCGTGCCGGGCGTCGCGGCCCACTCCGCGCGCTCCTGGACGGGGACCAACGCGATCCACGCCGCGCACGAGGTGCTGGACCGCCTGGCCGCGTACGTCCCCCAGGAGATCGAGGTCGACGGCCTCGTGTACCGGGAGGGGATGAACGCCGTCGGCATCACGGGGGGCATCGCGGGCAACGTCGTGCCCGACGAGTGCGTCGTCACGGTGAACTTCCGGTTCGCCCCCTCCCGCAGCGTGGCCGAGGCCGAGCAGCACGTCCGCGACCTCTTCACCGGGTTCGCGGTCACCCTCACCGACGCCGCGCCCGGTGCGCGGCCCGGTCTCGACGACCCGCTCGCGGCGGACTTCGCGGCGGCCGTCCTCGGCGTGACCGGCGGGGCACCGGCCCCGAAGTACGGCTGGACCGACGTCGCGCGCTTCGCCGAGCTCGGCGTCCCGGCGGTGAACTTCGGCCCCGGGGACCCGCTGCTCGCGCACAAGGACGACGAGCGGTGCCCCGTCGGGCAGCTCGCGCTGTGCCGCGACGCGCTCCGTGCGTGGCTGACGGCCACCCCTGCGGCATAGGCTCGTGACCATGAGCGACACGGTGCGTGACCAGCAGGGTTCCGACGACGGCGTGCCCCAGACGGGCACCGGGTACCGCAAGGGGCCGGTGCTGCTCCGCGGCGACCAGATCCCCGGCCAGACGACGGACCAGCGCCTCCTCGACTCGCGCGGCAACGCGGACTGGGTGCACTCCGACCCGTGGCGCGTGATGCGCATCCAGAGCGAGTTCGTCGAGGGTTTCGGCGCGCTCGCGGAGGTCGGCCCGGCCGTCTCCGTGTTCGGCTCGGCGCGGACCAAGCCGGACCACGCCGACTACGCGCTCGCCGAGGACGTCGGTCGCCTCCTGGTCGACGAGGGCTTCGCGGTCATCACGGGCGGCGGCCCCGGCATCATGGAGGCGGCCAACAAGGGGGCGTCGGAGGCGGGCGGCCTGTCGATCGGGCTCGGGATCGAGCTGCCGTTCGAGCAGGGCATGAACCGCTACGTCAACCTCGGCGTGAACTTCCGCTACTTCTTCGCCCGCAAGACGATGTTCGTCAAGTACGCGCAGGGCTTCGTGGTGCTGCCGGGCGGGTTCGGCACGTTCGACGAGCTGTTCGAGGCGCTCACGCTCGTCCAGACTCACAAGATCACCGAGTTCCCCGTCGCGCTCGTCGGGACGGACTACTGGACCGGCCTGCTCGACTGGGCGCGGACCGCCGTCGTGGGGCGCGGGATGATCAGCGAGCACGACCTCGACCTGGTCCACCTGTGCGACGACCCGGCCGAGGCCGTCGAGTACGTGTGCGACCGCGGCGCCGAGCTGCGCGCGGAGGAGCGCGAGGCGACGGAGGAGCTCGTCCGGGCGCAGGCCGGCGACGCGAGCTGACGGGCGCGGCGCGATGACCGCAGGTCCCGGCGCGCCCGGCTCCGGCGCGGGCGAACCGGGGTCGCACCCGCCCGTCTCGCTGCCGCCCCTCGGGGTGCCGCCGCGCGGCACCTCGCTCGTGCTGCGCGGGCGCGAGCTCGACCGGCCCGCCGTGATGGCCATCGTCAACCGCACCGACGACTCCTTCTACGCCGGGGCGCGCCAGCTCGACGACCGCCAGGCGCTCGCCGCCGTCGAGCGCGCGGTCCGCGAGGGCGCCGAGATCCTCGACGTGGGCGGCGTGCGCGCCGGGGTCGGCCCGGAGGTCACCCCGGCGGAGGAGATCCGCCGCGTCGTCCCGTTCGTCGCCCGCGTGCGGTCGGAGTTCCCGGACCTCCTCGTCAGCGTGGACACGTGGCGGGCGGACGTCGCGCACGAGGCGGCGCTCGCGGGCGCGGACCTCGTCAACGACACGTGGGCCGGGCACGACCCGCGGCTCGTCGAGGTGGCCGGGCAGCACGGGATCGGGGTGGTGTGCTCCCACACCGGGGGAGCGCGGCCGCGCACGGACCCCGTCCGCGTCGCCTACCCTGCCCGCCCCGGAGCGGCCGACCCGCGCGACGGCGTCGTGCAGGACGTCGTGACGACGCTGCGGGCCGCGGCCGAGCGGGCGGTGTCGTGCGGCGTCCCGCGCGCGTCGGTGCTCGTCGACCCGACCCACGACTTCGGCAAGAACACGTGGCACTCGCTGCACCTGCTCCGCCGCACCGAGGTGCTCGCGGGGCTCGGCTTCCCGCTCCTCATGGCCCTGTCGCGCAAGGACTTCGTGGGGGAGACGCTCGACCTCCCGGCCGACGAGCGACTCGAGGGCACGCTCGCGGCGACGGCGGTCGCCGCGTGGCTCGGCGCGCGCGTCTTCCGCGCGCACGACGTGGCGGCGACGCGCCGCGTCCTCGACCTGGTCTCCGCCGTCCGCGACGAGACGGCCCCGGCAGCGGCCCTGCGGGGCCTGGCGTGACGACGCCGCGCACGGCCGCCCTTCCCGCGGCGCGGGCGCGGCTGCTGCGGCCCGCCACCTGGCGGTGGTGGGTGCAGGTGCTCGTGGTCTACGCCCTGGCTCGGGCGGTGAGCGCCGTCGTGCTGCTCGTCGCCGCGCGGTCCCAGGAGCAGAACCTGTGGACCGACGCCGCGCCCTCGTACCTCGCCTACGTCGGTCGGATGTGGGACGCGAGCTGGTACGAGCAGATCTACTCCTCCGGCTACCCGGACACGCTCCCCGTGGGCCCCGACGGCGCCGTGCAGCAGAACGTGTGGGCCTTCTTCCCGCTCTTCCCCGCGCTCGTCCGCGCGCTCGACGCCGTCACGGGGCTCGGCTGGGAGGTGCTCGCACCGACGCTCGCGCTCGCGTGCGGGGCGGGCGCGGTGCTCGTCGTCCATCGGCTCGTCGCGACGGCCGGGGCGGCCGCCGTCGAGCGGCGCCCGGGCCTGCCGCTCGCGACGGTGCTGCTCGTCAGCGTCTTCCCCTCCAGCCCGGTCCTCCAGGTCGCGTACACCGAGTCGCTCGCCCTGCTCCTCGTGGCCGGTGCGCTGCTCCTGCTCGCGCGGCGCCGCTACGCGGGGGCGGCGCTCCTCGTCGTGCTCCTCGGTTTCTGCCGCGCGGTCGCGCTGCCGATGGCGGCGGTCGTGCTGTGGCACGGCTTCGTGCGGTGGCGCCGCGGTGACCTGCGCGGGCCCGACGCCGCCCGGCTGGGCGGGCTGCTCGTCGTCGCCCTCGCGAGCGGGCTCGTGTGGCCCTGGCTGTGCGGCGCGGTCACGGGCGTGCACCAGGCGTACTTCCGCACCCAGGAGGCCTGGCGCGGCGGCGCGGAGGTCGTGCCGTTCGTGCCGTGGGTGGACGTCTCGCGGTGGCTCGCGGGCGACGCCGGCCCGTGGCTCCTCGCGCTCGTGCTCGTGGTGGCCGCCGCGCTCGTGCTCAACCCGGTGGCGGCGCGTCTCGGCCCGGAGATGCACGCGTGGTCCGGGGCGTACCTGGCGTACCTCGTGGCGACCGTCCAGCCGGGTACGTCGCTCGTGCGCTTCCTCCTGCTCGCGTTCCCGCTCGGCGCGGTGACGGCCGGGTGGACGCGGTCGCGCGCGTGGCTCGCGGCGGTGACCGTCGCGTGCGTCGCGGGCCAGGTGTGGTGGGTCTGGTCGCTGTGGCGGCTGGTCCCGCCGTCGGGCTGGCCGCCGTGACCGGGACGCCCGGGATGTCGGCACGCGTGAACTAGACTGTCCCCCGGGCGTCGTCCGAGGTCGGACGCCCCTCCTCGCGCGTGCGGGGTGGACTCGGGACAAACGGAAATGGAGTGCCATCGATGGCTGCGATGAAGCCGCGGACGGGTGACGGACCGCTGGAGGTCACCAAGGAAGGGCGAGGCATCGTCATGCGGGTCCCGCTCGAGGGTGGCGGGCGTCTGGTGGTCGAGCTCAACGCGACCGAGGCCAGCGAGCTGGGTGAGGCGCTCCAGGCCGTGGTGGGCTGATTGCCCGCACGTGAGCGCCGGGTCTCCGGAACCTCGGAGATCCCGCGCGCGCTGCCGGAGGTGGTCGGTGCACGGGGCGCGCTGAGCGACGCCCCGCTCGTCGACGAGGCACAGGCCGACGCGGTCGTGGTCGCCGTCGCGCCGCCGCGCGAGGCGGAGGACGGGCTGCAGCCGCGCGCCGGCACGGTCGACGCGACCCTGCGGTACGGCGTCGACCTCGCCGAGCTGGCCGAGCGTGCGGGCGGCCCGGGCTTCCGCGGCGCGGCCGGCGAGGTCGTGCGCGTGGACCTGCCGCGCGCGCACGTCGGGTCCACGACCCGGCTGCCGTGGGCGGGCCTGCCGCCCCGCCTCCTGCTGCTCGGCGTGGGCGCCGGCACCGCGACGGACCTGCGCCGCGCCGGTGCCGCGCTGGCCCGTGCGTCCCGCGGCCTCGATCGGGTCGTGAGCGCCGTGACCGCGGACGCCGGGGCGGCCGAGGTCCGCGCCTACGTCGAGGGCTACCTGCTCGCCGCGTACGCCCAGCCGCGTCGCGGCGACGCGCCCGCCGGCGCGCAGGACGCCGCCGCGCAGCTCGTGCTGCTCACGCCGCCCGACCGTCCCGACGTGGCGGCACCGATCGAGGCGGCGACCCGCGCGGCCGCCGCGACGTGGCTCGTGCGCGACCTCGCGAACACGCCGTCCGACGTCAAGGACCCGGCCTGGTTCGCCGACCGCGCCCTCGGGCTGGCCGACGCGCTCGGCCTCGACACCACCGTCCGCGGCCCCGCCGAGCTCGCCGCCGACGGCTTCGGCGCGCTCCTCGCCGTGGGCGCCGGCTCGGCGCGCGGGCCCCGGCTCGTCACCGTCACGTACGACCCCGCGGACCACGGCGTGACCCCGGCGACGGACCGCTCCGCGCCGCGGCACGTGGTCGTCGTCGGCAAGGGCATCACCTACGACACGGGGGGCCTGTCCATCAAGCCGCGCGAGGCGATGGTGCCCATGAAGACCGACATGGCGGGCGCCGCCGTCGCGCTCGCCGTCGTGCTCGGGGCCGCCCGGGCCCGCTCGGACCGGCGCGTCACCGCCGTGCTGCCGCTCGCGGAGAACCACGTCGGCGCGGCGTCGTACCGTCCCGGTGACGTGCTGCGCACGTGGTCGGGGCGCACGGTCGAGGTCGCGAACACGGACGCCGAGGGCCGGCTCGTCCTCGCCGACGCCGTCGGGTACGCCGTGCAGGAGCTCGCTCCCGACGTGCTCGTCGACGTCGCGACGCTCACCGGCGCGGCGAGCGTGGGCCTGGGTCGTGGCCACGGAGCCCTGTTCGCCACCGACGACGGGGTCGCCGACGTGCTCCAGGACGCCGCCCGCACGACGGGCGAGCAGGTGTGGCGCATGCCGCTCGTCGAGGACTACGCGGGTGCGCTGCGCTCCGACGTCGCCGACCTGCGGCACGTCCCTGTCGAGAGCCCCGGCGGTGGGGCCATCACGGCCGCGCTGTTCCTGCGGGAGTTCGTGGGCGACGTGCCCTGGGCCCACCTCGACGTCGCGGGACCGGCGCGCGCTACAGCCGACCGGCACGAGGTCGTGGCCGGGGCGACGGGCTTCGGTGCCCGGCTGCTGCTCGAGGCGCTCGACCGGCTCTGATCTCGGCCGGCTCTGACCTCGGCCGGCTCTGACGCGGCGGGTCAGCGGCGGACGGCGAGCAGGAGGCCGTCGCCGCTGGGCAGCAGCGCCGGCAGCACGCGCTCGTCGGACCGGAGCGACCGGCCGACCTCGCGCACGATCGTCGTGACCTCGTCGCGCCGTGCGGGGTCGGCGACGCGGTCGTGCGAGAGCGCGCCGTCGACCGCCAGCACGCCGCCGGGCCGCAGGAGGCGCAGCCCCTGCTCCACGTACTCGGGGTAGCTGTGCTTGTCGGCCCCGACGAGGACGAGGTCGTACGCGCCGTCGGTGAGGCGGGGGAGCACGTCGCTCGCGCGGCCCGGGATCGTGCGCGTGCGGGACGCGGGCACGCCCTCCTCCGCGAACGCCGCCTTCGCCGCGCGCTGGTGCTCGACCTCGACGTCGATCGTCGTCAGCACGCCGTCGGCGGGCATGCCGCGCAGGAGCCAGATCGAGGCGACGCCCGTGCCCGTGCCGATCTCGACGACCGCGCGGGCCGCGAGGGACGCGGCCAGGACCTGGAGCACGGCCCCGACGCCCGGGAGGACCGCGGGGCAGCCGAGCTCGGCCGCGCGGTCGCGCGCCCGCAGGAGGACCTCGTCCTCGGGGACGAACTCCTCGCTGTACACCCAGCTCGCCGCCTTGGCGCTGCGGTGGGTGCCGACGTCGCTGGTGATCAGGTCCTCCTGGTGGTCCGTCGTCCGGCCCCGGGGGCCGGGCCGGCACTGTCTCGGATCGTACCCGCCCCCTCCCACGCCGGCCCGTTCCCGCGCCGCGTGCGTGTGCACGGGCCGTGGACGTCGCGCGCACGTCCCGCGCGAGCCGGGGAACACGCGCCGAGGGCGGGACGTTCTTCTGGGACGATGGACCACGTGGACGACGCACGACCGAGGACCAGCACGCACGGCCAGCAGGACGCGGGCACGTGGGTGCCGCCGTCGTGGGACTCGATCGTGCGCGAGCACTCGGCGCGGGTCTACCGGCTCGCCTACCGCCTCACCGGCAACCGTCAGGACGCGGAGGACCTCACGCAGGAGACGTTCGTCCGGGTGTTCCGCTCGCTGTCGAGCTACACCCCGGGCACGTTCGAGGGCTGGCTCCACCGGATCACGACGAACCTGTTCCTCGACCAGGTCCGGCGCAAGCAGCGCATCCGGATGGAGGCCATGGGCGACGACGACGGGCACTACCCGGCGCGCGCCGAGGCCCAGCCGGAGCGCGGGTTCGAGCACGCGAACCTCGACCACGACGTGCAGCGCGCGCTCGACGCGCTCTCGCCCGAGTACCGGGCCGCCGTCGTGCTGTGCGACATCGAGGGCCTCTCCTACGAGGAGATCGCCGTCACGCTCGGCATCAAGCTCGGCACGGTCCGCTCGCGGATCCACCGCGCGCGCTCCCAGCTCCGCGCCGCCCTGCCGCACCGCGACCCCGCCGAGCGTCCGGCGTCGGACGACGCACCGACCGCCGTGGGCGCGCGGGGGGCGGCGTGACCCATCTCGGCTCGCGGCTCTCCGCGCTCGTCGACGGGCAGCTGTCGCCCGCCGAGGCGGAGCGCGCCCTGGAGCACGTGGCGTGCTGCCCGCGGTGCGCGGCGGAGCTCTCCGCGGCCCGGGCGGCCCGGCGCGCGCTGAGCGCGGCCGGGCCGGTGGAGCCGGCGCCGGACCTCGCCGCGCGCCTGCTCGCGCTGTCCGCCCAGATCCCGCCGACGGACGGCGACCCGCTGCGCGCGGCGCCCGCGCCGAGCGACCCCTGGGCCACGCCCGCGACGCTCCCGCGCGGCGCGTGGAGCGGCGAGGTGCGCCGCGGCTCGCTCCGGCGGCGGGTCGTCGGTCTCGTCGTCGGCGGCGTCGGCGTCGCGGCGGTCGGCCTCTTCGCGCTCGGGGAGAGCCCGCTCGTCACGCCGGACCTGCACCGCAGCGACCCGCTCACCGTGCTCGCGCAGGCCGCGCCCCGGGCCACGGGCGCGCTCGTCGTCGGCGGCGCGCGGACCGACGGCCTGGACGGCGGGTCGGGCGGGGGGACGGTCGCCGACGGCGGCGCGTCCGCCCTCGCGGCGCTCGCCGCGCAGGGCTGGACCTGCCCGACGCCGCTCCCCGAGGGATTCCGCGTGGCCGACGTGCGGGACGACGCGCGGCGCGGCGTGCTGGAGATCGACCTCGAGGCGCCGGGCGGGGAGGCGGTCGTGCGCGAGCAGACCGGCCTGCTGGACACGTCGGCGCTCGCGGGCGGCGAGACGTGGGACGTCGACGGGCGCCGCGTGCACGTGCTGTCCGAGGCCCCGTGGCACGTCGTGTGGCAGTCGGGTGACACGGTGATCGACGTCGTCGCCGACACCGAGCAGGAGACGGTCGCCGCCCTCGTGGCGGCGTTCCCGGCCCGTGACTACGATGCCGGGGTCCCGGCGCGCATCTCCCGGGGCTGGACGACCATGACAGGAGCGCTCGGCACCTCATGACCGACCCCCAGACCGGACCGGAGCAGCCCGGTCCGCGCGACGCCGCGCCGAACCCGTTCGCGCCGCCGTCGGCCTACCGCAGCGTGCCCGTCCCGCCGTCCGCCGAGGCGCCACGGCTCACCGAGGGCGCTGCGTCGGGCCACGCCGCGCCCGCGTACGGTCCGGGACCGGTCCCGCCGCCGCCTGCGGTGCCCGCGCCTGCGGAACCCTCGACCGCGGCGCCCACGGACCCCTGGGAGCGGCTGAGCGCGTTCGGCCAGCCCGAGGCGCCGACGCGCCCGGGCGGGTCCGTCGACCCGACCCTCGTGGGCGTGCCCCGCGGACCCGCCGGCACCGCCCCGCGACGCGGCCTGCGCCCGGCCGCCGTCGCGGGCGTCGCGGTGCTCGCGCTCGTCGCGGGCGCCGTCGGCGGCGTCGCGGCCGACCGCCTCGCCGACCCGCAGCCCTCCGGCTCGTCCGTCTCGGCGCTGCCGCCCGCGAGCGTCGAGCCCGGCGCGGACCGCCCCGACGGCTCGGTGGCGGACATCGCGGCGACCGTGCTGCCCAGCGTCGTCTCGCTCCAGGTCCGCGGGGCCGACGGCGTCGCGACCGGATCGGGCTTCGTGCTGCGGGAGGACGGCTTCATCCTCACGAACAACCACGTCGTCGCGTCGGCCGCCGACGGCGGCGACATAGTCGTGCTCTTCTCCGACGGGCACGAGAGCCCGGCCGAGCTCGTCGGGCGGACGGTCGACTACGACCTCGCGGTCGTCAAGGTCGAGGACTCGGGCCTCACGCCGCTCGCGCTCGGCGACTCCGACGAGGTGGTCGTCGGGGACCCGGTGGTGGCCATCGGCGCGCCGCTCGGGCTCAACGGGACCGTGACCACGGGGATCATCAGCGCGCTCAACCGCCCGGTCCAGGCGGGTGCCGCGGCGGAGACGGCGTTCATCAACGCGATCCAGACGGACGCCGCGATCAACCCCGGCAACTCCGGCGGCCCGCTCGTCGACGGCCGGGGCCAGGTGGTCGGCATCAACTCGGCCATCGCGCAGCCGCCGGGGAGCGGCGAGGCCACCGGGAGCATCGGGCTCGGGTTCGCCATCCCGTCGAACCAGGCCCGCCGGACCGCCGAGCAGCTCATCGCCGACGGCGTCGCGACGTACCCGGTGATCGGCGTGCTCCTCGACCAGCGCTACCAGGGCGAGGGCGTGCAGGTCTCGACCGACGCGCAGTCCGGGACGCCCGCGGTGACGCCCGACGGCCCGGCGGGCGCCGCCGGGATCCGGCCGGGAGACGTGATCCTGTCCATCGACGGCCGGCCCGTCACCGAGTCGGACGAGCTCATCGTCGCGATCCGGGCGAAGGCGCCGGGGGACGCGGTGACCCTGCGTGTGCGGACCGGCGACCAGGAGCGCGACGTGCGCGTCGTCCTCGACGAGGCCACGAGCGAGTAGTCTGTCGGCGTGTTCGGGATCAACGGAGCCGAGTTCGTCGTGCTCCTCATCGTGGCGGTCGTCGTCATCGGTCCCGAGCGCCTGCCGCGCTACGCCGAGCAGCTCGGGGCGTTCGTACGGTCCGCGCGGGGCTACCTGCGTGACGCGAAGTCGCGCGTGGACGCGGAGCTCGGCGAGGAGCTGTCGGACGTCGACTGGGCCAAGCTCGACCCGCGCCAGTACGACCCGCGCCGGATCGTCCGCGAGGCCCTCCTGGACGACGACCCCCTGCCCGAGCGCGTCTCCCCGCCCCGCCCGTCCGCACCCGTCGCGCCGACGGGGCCCGCCCCGTTCGACGACGAGGCCACCTGACCCCGTCGTCCGACCGCGGTACGACGGCGATTCGTTCCGGCGCCCGAGCACCTGTCAGAATGGGGCAATGTCCATCGAGGCGACGCACATCGGTCCGGCACCGGTCCCGGAGACCACGCAGGAGCCCGGGAGCCCGACGGGCACCCGGCCACGGATCCTCTCGGGCATGCAGCCCACCGAGGACTCGCTGCAGCTCGGGAACTACATCGGTGCGCTGCGCCAGTGGGTCTCCCTCCAGGACGCGTACGACGCCCTGTACTGCGTCGTCGACCTCCACGCGCTGACGGTCAACCCGGACCCGGAGCGGCTCCGCGAGCGCACCCGCCGCACGGCCGCCCAGTACCTCGCCGGCGGCGTGGACCCGGACCGCTCGGCGCTGTTCGTCCAGTCGCACGTGCCGCAGCACGCCGAGCTGTCGTGGGTGCTGTCGTGCCAGACGGGCTTCGGCGAGGCGGGCCGCATGACCCAGTTCAAGGACAAGTCCGCGAAGCAGGGCGCCGACGGCACGACCGTCGGGCTGTTCACGTACCCCGTGCTCATGGCGGCCGACATCCTGCTCTACGACGCGGCGCTCGTGCCGGTCGGCGAGGACCAGCGCCAGCACCTCGAGCTCACCCGCGACCTCGCGGAGCGGCTCAACGCCCGCTTCGGCGACGGGACCGCCGTCGTGCCGGAGGCCCACATCGTCCGGTCGGTCGCGAAGATCTACGACCTCCAGGAGCCGACGGCGAAGATGAGCAAGTCCTCGTCCAACGGCAAGGGCGTCATCTGGCTGCTCGACGACCCGAAGGTCGCCGCCAAGCGGATCCGGTCGGCTGCGACCGACTCCGGCACGGAGATCCGCTACGACCCGGTCGCCAAGCCCGGCGTGTCGAACCTGCTGACCATCTACTCGGCGCTCACGGGGCGGGACGTCGAGGCGATCGCCGCCGAGTACGACGGCCAGGGCTACGGGCGCCTCAAGGTGGACCTGGCGGACGTCGTCGTCGACTTCCTCGTGCCGTTCCAGGAGCGCGCGAACACCTACCTGGCGGACCCGGCCGAGCTCGACGCGGTGCTCGCGCGCGGCGCGCAGAAGGCCCGCGAGATCGCGGCCGGCACGCTCGCCCGCGTCTACGACCGCGTCGGCCTGCTGCCCGTGGGCGGGACGACCGCGTGAACCTCCCGGAGCGCGAGCCCCACCAGGTGCGGATCGGCATCGCGATCGAGGTGCCCGAGCCGTTCGCGACGCAGCTCCAGGACGCGCGCGCACGGTTCGGCGACCCGCTCGCGCGGTCGATCCCGCCGCACGTGACGCTCCTCGGCCCGACGGTCCTGGACCGCACCGCGCTCGACACGGCGCGCGCGCACCTGGCCGAGGTCGCGTCGACCGCGGCGCCGTTCCGCCTCCACCTGCGGGGGAGCGCGACGTTCCGGCCCGTCTCGCCCGTGGTGTTCGTCCAGGTGGTCGAGGGCATCGCGGAGTGCGAGCACCTCGAGAGCGCGATCCGCACCGGCCCGCTCGCCCAGGATCTGCGGTTCAACTACCACCCGCACGTGACCGTCGCGCACGAGGTGCCCGAGGCCGCGCTCGACGCGGCGTTCGACCAGATGGCGACCTACGACGCGCAGTTCGACGTCGCCGGCTTCTCGCTCTACGAGCACGGGGACGACGGCGTCTGGCGCCCCGAGCAGGTGTTCCCCCTCGGCGCGGATGCCGCGGGAGCGACCGTCTCGTAGCGTTCGGGGCGTGACGTCGCCCCGCCCCGCCGCCCCGCGCACGCGCGCGCGGGTGGACGCGCTCGTCGAGCGCTGGAAGGACAGCCGGCCCGGCCGCGCGACCTACCGCTACCTGTACGCGCGCGGCGCGCTCCTGTGCGGCGGCATCGCGTACTCCGCGCTGTTCTCGCTGTTCGCCGCGCTGACGATCGGCTACACCGTCTTCATGCGGGTCCTGGGCGGCCGCCAGGAGCTCATGGACGTCGTCTTCGGGGAGATCAACGAGCTCGTCCCCGGGCTCATCGCCCTCGACGGCCAGCCGGGCGCCATCCGGCCCGACCAGCTCCTGCTGGACTCCGGGCTCAGCGTCACGAGCGTCGTCGCGGGCGTGGTGCTGCTCTTCTCCGTCGTGTCGTTCATGTACCACCTGCGCGGCGCCGTGCGGACCATGTTCGGCGTGAGCGACGTCGGCCAGAGCCCCGTGCTCGCCCGGGCGCGCGCCCTCCTCGGGTTCTTCCTCCTCGCGCTGTTCCTCCTCGTCTCCGCCGTCGCCGGCATCGCCGTCACGTCCCTCGGCAACCAGCTCCTCGAGGCGATCGGGCTCTCCGGCGGGCCCGCCGTCCTCGTGACCGGTGCGGGCCTCGTCGTGAGCGTCCTGCTCGACGCGCTCGTCGTGGTCGTCGTCGTGCGGCTCCTCGCCGGGGTGCGGGTCCGACGCCGCGACCTCCTCGTCGGCTCGCTCACCGCCGCCGTCGGGTTCGGCGTGCTCCGCTACCTCGGGTCGTCGTTCGTCGAGAGCAGCGCCACGCGGAACGCCCTCCTGGCGTCGTTCGCCGTCCTCGTGACGCTGCTGCTCCTCGTCAACTTCACCGCGCGCATCCTCCTGGCCGTGTGCGCGTGGATGGCGAACCCGCCGCGCCCGCCCGACCCGGTGCCCGACGGCGCCCGGCACGCGCGCGACGGCCGTCCCGAGCTGCCCGTGCTCGACGGCGACCGGACGACCGACGGCCGTCACCTGCGGGCGCCGCACCACGCCGTCGAGAGCACGCGCGACCACGTCGAGGACAGACGTGACGCTGCCGAGGGCGCGCGTGACGCCGTCGTCCCGTCGACCGAGGAGCACGTCCGCGCCGGTCACGGGTCGCACCGCCCGTGGAGCCCGGTGGTCCGTGGTGTCCGCCGGGCCCGCCGTCCGCGCGGGACGTGACCGTCGCGCTCGGGCGGTAGGTCGAGATCGGCACGCGCTGCCGAGATCGGCACGTGCGGCTGCCGATCTCAGCCGCAGATGCCGATCTCGGTCGGGACTGCCGATCGCGGCCGTGACCGCTGGTCGCGGTGCGGGGCGCGTGGGCGCGGCGTCACCGGGGCACGACGAAGGGCGCCGACCGTGCGGTCGGCGCCCTTCGTGGCGGTGCGGGGAGCGTCAGAACGCGCGGGTGATCATCGCGCGCTTGACCTCCTGGATCGCCTTCGTGACCTCGATGCCGCGCGGGCAGGCCTCGGTGCAGTTGAAGGTCGTGCGGCAGCGCCACACGCCCTCCTTGTCGTTGAGGATCTCCAGGCGCTGCGTGGCGCCCTCGTCGCGGCTGTCGAAGATGAAGCGGTGCGCGTTGACGATGGCGGCGGGGCCGAAGTACTGGCCGTCGGTCCAGAACACCGGGCAGGACGACGTGCACGCGGCGCACAGGATGCACTTGGTGGTGTCGTCGAAGCGCTCGCGCTGCGCGGCCGACTGGAGGCGCTCCTTGCTCGGCTCGTTCCCGGACGTGATGAGGAACGGCATGATCTCGCGGTACGACGCGAAGAACGGCTCCATGTCCACGACGAGGTCCTTGACCACGGGCAGGCCCTTGATGGGCTCGACCGTGATCGGCTTGTCGGGGTTGACGTCCTTGAGGAGCGTCTTGCACGCGAGCCGGTTGCGGCCGTTGATGCGCATCGCGTCCGAGCCGCACACGCCGTGCGCGCACGAGCGGCGGAACGTCAGGGAGCCGTCGTGCTCCCACTTGATCTTGTGCAGCGCGTCGAGGACGCGGTCGGTGCCGTGCGCCTGGACGGTGAACTCGTCCCAGTACGCCTCCTCGCCGTGCTCCGACTCCGGGGAGTAGCGGCGGACGCGGAGCGTGACCTCGAACGAGGGGATCTCCCCGGCCTTGGGCTCGGTGGCCGGGCTCTCGAGTGTGGCAGTCATCAGTACTTCCGCTCCATGGGCTCGTACCGGGTCTGGGTGACGGGCTTGGAGCCCAGGGCGACCTTGTAGCCGTCGAACTGCTCGACGTGGTCGAAGTAGCCCGCGACGTGCCCGTCGGCGACGTCGCTGGCGGACGTCGGACGGCGGTAGGCCATCGTGTGCAGCATGTAGTTGGTGTCGTCGCGGTCCGGGAAGTCCTCGCGGTAGTGGCCGCCGCGGGACTCCTTGCGGTTGATCGCCGCGACCACGGTGACCTCGGCGATGTCGAGGAGGAACCCGAGCTCGATCGCCTCGAGGAGGTCGGTGTTGAACAGGCGGCCCTTGTCCTGCACCGACACGTTCTTGTAGCGCTTCTGCAGGTCGCGGATGTCCGCGAGGGCCTGGTTGAGCGACTCGCCCGTGCGGAACACCTGGGCGTTGGCGTCCATCGTCTCCTGGAGCGCCTTGCGGACGTCGGCGACGCGCTCGCCGTCGGGACGGTTGCGCATCTCCTCGAGCTGCGCGACGACGGCCGCGGCGGGGTTCTCCGGGAGCTCGCTGTACGACGCGGTCGCGGCGTAGGCGGCGGCCGTGCGGCCGGCGCGCTTGCCGAAGACGTTGATGTCGAGCAGCGAGTTGGTGCCGAGACGGTTGGAGCCGTGCACGCTGACGCACGCGACCTCACCGGCGGCGTAGAGGCCCTTGACGACGTTGTGGCTGTCGCGCAGCACCTCGGCGTCGACGTTCGTCGGGATGCCGCCCATCGCGTAGTGCGCCGTGGGGTACACGGGCACGGGCTCGGTGTACGGCTCGATCCCGAGGTAGGTCCGGGCGAACTCGGTGATGTCGGGGAGCTTGGCGTCGATGTGCGCGGGCTCGAGGTGCGTGAGGTCGAGCAGGACGTAGTCCTTGTTCGGCCCGGCGCCGCGGCCCTCGCGGACCTCGTTCGCCATGGACCGGGCGACGATGTCGCGCGGCGCGAGGTCCTTGATGGTGGGGGCGTAGCGCTCCATGAAGCGCTCGCCGTCCGCGTTGCGCAGGATGCCGCCCTCGCCGCGGGCGGCCTCCGACAGGAGGATGCCGAGGCCCGCGAGGCCGGTCGGGTGGAACTGGAAGAACTCCATGTCCTCGAGCGGCAGGCCGCGGCGGTAGGCCAGGGCCATGCCGTCGCCCGTGAGCGTGTGCGCGTTGGACGTCGTCTTGAAGATCTTGCCCGCGCCACCGGTGGCGAAGATGATCGCCTTCGCCTGGAAGACGTGGATCTCGCCCGAGGCGAGGTCGTAGGCGACGACGCCGGTCGCGGTGACCGTCTCGTCGTCGGGGATCTCGCCCGCGGAGAGGTCGTGGTCGGTGATGAGGTCGAGGACGTAGAACTCGTTGAAGAACTCGACGTCCTGCTTGACGCACTGCTGGTAGAGCGTCTGGAGGATCATGTGACCGGTGCGGTCCGCGGCGTAGCACGAGCGGCGCACCGCGGCCTCGCCGTGGTTGCGGGTGTGCCCGCCGAACCGGCGCTGGTCGATGCGGCCCTCGGGCGTGCGGTTGAACGGCAGGCCCATGCGCTCGAGGTCGAGGACGGCGTCGATGGCCTCCTTGGCCATGATCTCCGCGGCGTCCTGGTCGACGAGGTAGTCGCCGCCCTTGACCGTGTCGAACGTGTGCCACTCCCAGTTGTCCTCCTCCACGTTCGCGAGCGCGGCGCACATGCCGCCCTGCGCGGCGCCCGTGTGCGAGCGCGTGGGGTAGAGCTTGGAGATGACGGCCGTCCGGACCTTGCCGGACGACTCCAGCGCCGCGCGCATCCCGGCGCCGCCTGCGCCGACGATGACGACGTCGTACTGATGGGTTTGCATCGGGGTCGATGCCTCCTGGGAGAGAGCCGGGTGGAGCGAGAGGAAGACGGGGGCGTGCGGTGGTGCGGTGCTCAGGCCGTGCAGAACGACGCGAGCAGCTCGGCCGGGGCGTTCGCGGGGCAGGGCTCGAACGTGAAGATCACGAGGGTGCCGAGGACCGTGACGATCGTGAAGGCGAGGTACAGCGCGAGCTTGAGGACGAGGCGAGTGCCGTCACGCTCGGCGTAGTCGTTGATGATCGTGCGGACGCCGTTGGTGCCGTGGAACATGGCGAGCCACAGCATGAGCAGGTCCCAGATCTGCCAGAACGGCGAGGCCCACTTGCCGGCGACGAAGCCGAAGTCGATCGCGTGCACGCCCTCGCCGACCATGAGGTTGACGAACAGGTGCCCGAAGATGAGGACGATCAGCACGACGCCGGAGGCGCGCATGAAGATCCAGCTGTACAGCTCGTAGTTGCTGCGCGTGGCCTTGCGGCGCTTGTACGGGTCGCGCGGGCTCGCGACCTCGACCGTGGGTGCGGCGGCCATCAGTGCCCCCCTCCGAAGACGTTCATCAGGTGGCGCGGCAGGAACCCGGCCATCGTCACGACGAACAGGCCGACGACGACCCAGAGCATCGTGCGCTGGTACCGCGGGCCCTTGGACCAGAAGTCGACCAGGATGATGCGGATGCCGTTGAAGGCGTGGAAGACGATGGCCGCGACCAGGCCCGCCTCACCGATGCCCATGATCGGCGTCTGGTACGTCCCGATGACGGCGTTGTACGCCTCGGGCGAGACCCGCACGAGCGCCGTGTCGAGCACGTGCACGAGCAGGAAGAAGAAGATGAGCACGCCGGTCACGCGGTGCGCGACCCACGACCACATGCCTTCGCGGCCGCGGTAGAGCGTGCCGGCTGGTGCACTGGGCACTTTGGGGGCCTCCTGTGGCGAGATCAGGGGGAGATGTCACGTTCCGGCCGTGGTCCGGAACTCCCTCAGTCCGGACCCCGGGACCGTCGTCGGCATCGGTCTCAGGGCTTCCACCATAGTGACATCGACGTCATGATGCGGACCGCCGGGTGCGGCGGAACGGCCCCGTGCCGTGGGTTTGTGACTGATCCCACAGCCCGCGGGGGAACTGCGGCCCTCACTATGCTGGCCCTCATGGCCTCTTCGCCGCACGACTCCTCCGGCCCGTCCGGGTCGCCGATCCCCGGCTTCTTCGCCGTCGTCCCCGCGGGAGGCGCCGGCACCCGGCTGTGGCCGCTCTCGCGGGCGGGCTCCCCGAAGTTCCTGCTCGACCTCACCGGCTCGGGGCGCTCCCTGCTCCAGGCGACGGTCGACCGGCTCGTCCCGCTCGCGGGGGAGGAGGGCGTCGTGCTCGTCACGGGCGACCGGCACGTCGCGTCGGCGCGCACGCAGCTCCCGGGCCTGCCGGCCGAGAACGTGCTCGCGGAGCCGTCGCCCCGGGACTCGATGGCGGCCATCGGGCTCGCCGCGGCGGTGCTCGAGGAGCGGCACGGCGACGTCGTCGTCGGGTCGTTCGCCGCGGACCAGGTGATCACGGGTCGTGCCGCCTTCGAGTCCTCGGTGCGCGAGGCGGTGGAGGCGGCGCGCGCCGGGTACGTCGTGACGATCGGCATCGCGGCGTCGCGGCCGTCGACGGCGTTCGGGTACGTGCACAGCGGCGCCCCGCTCGGCGTCGCGGGCGCGCCGAGCGCGCAGCACGTGCGCGGCTTCACGGAGAAGCCGGACGCCGCGACCGCGCAGCGCTACCTCGCGTCCGGGGAGTACCGGTGGAACGCCGGCATGTTCATCGTGCGCTCGTCCGTGCTCCTCGGGCACCTCGCGGACCAGCGTCCCGAGCTCCACGACGGCCTGCGCGCGATCGCGGCCGCGTGGGACGGCCCCGACCGCGACCGCGTGCTCGCGGAGCGGTGGCCCGCGCTCGAGCGGATCGCGATCGACCACGCGGTGGCCGAGCCGGTCGCCGCGGTCGGGGGCGTCGCCGTCGTCCCCGGCACGTTCGGGTGGGACGACGTGGGCGACTTCAACTCCCTCGCCGCGCTCCTCCCGTCCGTCGACGGTGCCGGCTCCAAGGTGCTCGGCGACACGGGGCGCGTCGTGCGCCGCGAGAGCGCGGGCTCGGTCGTCGTGCCCGCGAGCGACCGGGTCGTGACGGTCCTCGGTCTCGACGACGTCGTCGTGGTCGACACCCCCGACGCGCTCCTCGTCACGACGCGGGCGCGCGCGCAGCAGGTGAAGTCGATGGTCGACACGGTGCGCGAGCTCGGGATGGACGAGCTCCTGTGAGCGCCGACGTGACCCTCGCCGCCCGCATCGGGGCCGCCGTCGCGTGCCACGTGGACGAGGTCGTGGCGATCCGCCGCGACATCCACGCCCACCCCGAGGTCTCGCGCGCCGAGACGCGCACCACGGCGCTGCTCGCCGACCGCCTGCGCGCGGCGGGCCTCGAGCCACGGCTCCTGCCGGGCACGGGGCTCGTGTGCGACGTCGGCCCGGAGCCGGGCACGACCGCCGCGGGCGTGCCCGACGGCGCGGCCGTCCCGGAGGGCCGCGTCGCACTGCGCGCGGACATCGACGCGCTGCCGCTGCAGGACCGCTGCGGCCTCCCGTGGGCGTCGACCGTGCCCGGCGTCGCGCACGCGTGCGGCCACGACGTGCACACGGCCGTCGTGCTCGGTGCCGGGCTCGTGCTCGCGGACCTGCACGCGCAGGGCGAGCTGCGCCGCGGCGTGCGGCTCGTGCTCCAGCCCGCCGAGGAGGTCCAGCCGGGCGGGTCGCTCGACGTCCTCGCGGCCGGGGCGATGGACGGGGTCGACGAGATCTACGCCGTGCACTGCGACCCGAAGGTCGACGTGGGTCGCATCGGCACGCGGATCGGCCCGATCACGTCGGCGTCCGACGAGGTCTCCGTGACGATCGCCTCCCCGGGCGGCCACACGTCGCGACCGCACCTGACCGGCGACGTGGTGTACGCGCTGGGCCAGGTCATCACGCAGGTCCCCGCGGTGCTCGGCCGTCGGCTGGACCCGCGCTCGGGCGTGAACCTCACGTGGGGCGCCGTCCACGCGGGCTCCGCGCACAACGCCATCCCGAGCACCGGGACGGTCCGCGGCACCCTGCGCTGCCTGGACGTGCGCGCGTGGGAGTTCGCGGGGCAGGTGCTGCACGACGCGGTGGAGCAGGTCGTCGCGCCGTACGAGGTCGAGGTGACCGTGCACCACACGCGGGGCGTCCCGCCCGTCGAGAACGACGAGCGCTGCACCGGCCTGCTCGAGGCTGCCGCGCGCGACGTCCTGGGCCCGGACAGCGTCGTGCTCACCGAGCAGTCGCTCGGGGGCGAGGACTTCGCCTGGTACCTGACGAAGGTGCCCGGGGCGATGGCCCGCCTCGGCACGCGGACGCCGGGCGGGCGCAGCTACGACATCCACCAGGGCGACCTCCAGGTGGACGAGCGCGCGATCGGCCTGGGCATGCGGCTTCTCGCGCGCGTCGCCGCGGGCCAGGACGGGTGAACCGGTCCCGACCCGTGGACAGGGGTGTGTCACGCCTCAGACGCAAAGTGACGCTTGCATAACGAAGCGCCCGCGTTACCGGCAAGTAACGTGCTGGACCCCTCGGGCTGATTAGTCTTCGGTCCTATAGAGGCCGACGGACCGGTCCTCCCGTGCAACGGTGCTCGGGAGGGCCCAGGGGTCCTTCCCTGCGCGGCACTGCTACGAGAACGACAGGAGCTATCAGGTGAAGAGAGCGACTCAGGTCACCGCCCTCGCGGCGGTCGCCGCGCTCGCGCTGGCCGCGTGCGGCGCCGCGCCCGAGGACGACGAGACCACCGGCGGCGGCGACAGCACCGCGGGCGGCAACTCCGACTTCTCCGCGTGCATGGTCTCCGACGCCGGCGGGTTCGACGACCAGTCCTTCAACCAGTCGGGCTACGAGGGCCTCGAGAAGGCCAAGACGGAGCTCGGCATCACGACGCACGAGGTCGAGTCCCAGGCGGACACCGACTACGGCCCGAACATCGACAGCCTCGTCCAGCAGGGCTGCAACCTCATCATCGGCGTCGGCTTCCTCCTCGAGGACCCGATCCAGTCGGCGGCCGAGGCCAACACGGACGTGCACTTCGCCCTCATCGACTCGGCGTTCAGCAACCCGGGCGCCACGGCGGACGACCCGCCGGAGCCGGTCGAGATCGACAACGCGAAGCCGATCCTCTTCAACACCGCGGAGGCGGCGTTCCTCGCCGGCTACCTCGCGGCGGGCATGACGGAGACGGGCACGGTCGCCACGTTCGGCGGCATCCAGATCCCGTCGGTCGCCATCTTCATGGACGGCTACGTCGACGGCGTGGCGAAGTACAACGAGGACAACGGCACCGACGTCAAGGTGCTCGGCTGGGACAAGGAAGCGCAGACCGGCACGTTCACCGGCGACTTCGACAACCAGGCGAACGGCCAGAACGTCACGCAGGGCTTCATCGACCAGGGCGCGGACATCATCATGCCCGTCGCCGGCCCGGTCGGCCTCGGTGCCGCCGCGGCGGCCGAGAGCGGCGGCGCGAAGATCATCTGGGTCGACTCGGACGGCTTCCTCACGACGGACTACGGGAGCATCATCCTCACGTCCGTGATGAAGCAGATCGGCCCGGCGGTCTTCGACACCGTGAGCGAGTCGGCGGACGGCAACTTCACCAGCGAGCCGTACGTCGGCACGCTCGAGAACGAGGGCGTCGGCCTGGCGCCGTTCCACGACTTCGAGGACGCGGTCCCGGCCGAGCTGCAGGACCAGCTCGCCCAGTACCAGGAGCAGATCATCGCGGGCGACCTCGTCGTCGAGTCGCCGAACGCGCCGTGACGCGACGCTGAACCCGCCGGCCGCCCACGGGCGACCGGCACCGGTGGCCCGGGCCCAGCGCCCGGGCCACCGTCATGACGACGACGGTGTCGTCGGGGCCGCGACGACGCGCCGCGCTCCCGCGGGTGCGGTTCGATGGAGTACCTCGACGGGATCGAGGTCGACACCGCGGTACGACTGCGAAGCACGAGGAGAGGCAGACCGGTGAAGCTGGAGCTGCGAGGGATCACGAAGGTCTTCGGGTCCCTGGTCGCCAACGACCACATCGACCTGGTCATCGAGCCCGGCGAGATCCATGCCCTGCTCGGGGAGAACGGGGCGGGCAAGAGCACGCTCATGAACGTGCTGTACGGGCTGTACGACCCGGACGACGGGCAGATCCTCGTCGACGACGTGCCCGTGCAGTTCGCCGGCCCGGGCGACGCGATGGCCGCGGGCATCGGCATGGTGCACCAGCACTTCATGCTGGTCCCGGTGTTCACGGTCGCCGAGAACGTCGCGCTGGGGCACGAGCCCGTGAAGGGCGCGGGTCTCATCGACGCGCGGCGCGCGCGCCGCCTCGTCCAGGAGATCTCGGACCGGTTCGGGTTCGAGGTGAACCCGGACGCGATGGTCGAGGACATCCCCGTCGGCGTGCAGCAGCGCGTCGAGATCATCAAGGCCCTGTCGCGCGACGCGCGCGTCCTCATCCTCGACGAGCCGACCGCGGTCCTCACGCCGCAGGAGACGGACGAGCTCATCGCGATCATGCGCGAGCTCAAGGCGGCGGGGACGTCGATCGTCTTCATCACGCACAAGCTGCGCGAGGTGCGCGCCGTCGCCGACCGCATCACGGTCATCCGTCGCGGCAAGGTCGTCGGCACCGCCGACCCGAGCGCGAGCGAGACCGAGCTCGCGTCCCTCATGGTCGGCCGGTCCGTCTCCCTCGGGGTCGACAAGGCGCCCGCGGAGGACGGTGACACCACGTTCCACGTCGACGAGCTCACGGTCATGGACGACGCCGGCACGGCCGTCGTCGACCGCGTGAGCCTGGAGGTCGCGCGCGGGGAGATCCTCGTCGTCGCGGGGGTCCAGGGCAACGGCCAGACCGAGCTCACGGAGACGATCGTCGGGCTGCGCAAGCCGGTCGCGGGCTCGATCCTGCTCGACGGCAAGGAGCTCGTGGGGCGCAGCGTGTCCCAGGTGCTCGAGGCGGGCGTGGGCTACGTGCCCGAGGACCGCAGCACCGACGGGATCATCGGGACGTTCTCCGTCGAGGAGAACCTCGTGCTCGACCTCGTGACGTCCGCGCCCTACTCGCGCGGCGGCGCGCTCGCGCGCGGCACGATCCGCGCGAACGCGGAGCAGCGCATCGGCGAGTTCGACGTGCGCACCCAGTCGGTCGAGACCCCGGCGGGCACGCTCTCCGGCGGCAACCAGCAGAAGGTCGTCCTCGCGCGCGAGATGTCGCGCCCGCTGCGCCTGTTCATCGCGTCGCAGCCGACGCGCGGCCTCGACGTCGGCTCGATCGAGTTCGTGCACCGGCGCATCGTGCAGGAGCGCGACAACGGCACCCCCGTGATCATCGTGTCGACGGAGCTCGACGAGGTGCTCGCCCTCGCCGACCGGATCGCCGTCATGTACCGCGGCCGCGTCGTCGGGGTCGTGCCCGGCGACACCGACCGCGACGTCCTCGGCCTCATGATGGCCGGGGTCCCGCTCGAGGAGGCCGTCGTGCAGGCCGCCGAGCACCACACGACCCTCGGCGAGGCGGACGCCGTCGCCGAGGACGCGCCGTCGGGCGCCGCACAGGACGCGGCCGCCGCCCGCGAGGAGGAGATCCAGTGACCCAGCAGGCCACGCCCGACGACGCGTCGGCGCTCCCGCCGACGGCGGCACCGCCGAGCGACCCCCAGAAGCCGGAGGCGCCGGCCGGGCAGGGCGTCCTGCGCGAGATGCTCGAGAGCAGCTGGCTCGTCTCGCTGCTCGCGATCGTCGCCGCGCTGATCCTGGGCGGCGTCCTCATCGCGGCCGCCGACCCCGCGGTCCAGGAGGCGGCGTCCTACTTCTTCGCGCGCCCCTCGGACTTCTTCCAGGCCGTCTGGGACGCGGTGTTCGGCGCGTACGCCGCGCTCTTCCAGGGCGCGGTCCTCAACGTCGACGCGCCCGACGTCTCGCGGGCGCTGCGCCCCCTCACCGAGACGATGACGGTCGCGACGCCGCTCATCCTCGCGGGCCTCGGGCTCGGCATCGGCTTCCGCGCGGGCCTGTTCAACATCGGTGCGCAGGGCCAGATCATCCTCGGCGGCATCTTCGCCGGGTTCGTCGGCTGGACGTTCGCGCTCCCGCCGGGGCTGCACCTCCTGCTCGCCGTGCTGGGCGCCGCGCTCGGCGGGGCTCTGTGGGCGAGCATCGCGGGCGTGCTCAAGGCCCGCACGGGCGCCCACGAGGTGATCGTCACGATCATGCTCAACAACATCGCGATCTACCTCGTCGCGTACCTGCTCACGACGAAGCCGTTCCAGGCGCCGGGCAGCTCCAACCCGATCAGCCCGCGCATCCCGGGGAACGCGCAGTTCCCGCTGCTGCTGGGCGAGGGCTTCCGCCTCCACGCGGGGTTCGTCCTCGCGCTGCTCGTCGCGGTCGGCGTGTGGTGGCTCATGGAGCGCTCGACGCTCGGCTTCCGCTTCCGCGCCGTCGGCGAGAACCCGCACGCGGCCCGGACGGCAGGCATGTCGGTCCCGTGGACGACGGTGTGGGTCATGGCCATCGCGGGCGCGCTCGCGGGCCTCGCGGGCAGCGCGCAGGTCCTCGGCACGGAGCACGTCCTCACGGCCGGCGTCGCGGCGAGCTTCGGGTTCGACGCGATCACGGTGGCGCTGCTCGGGCGGTCCCGTCCGCTCGGGACGGTGCTCGCCGGCCTGCTGTTCGGCGCACTGCGCGCGGGCGGGTTCGTCATGCAGGCCCGCACGGGGACGCCGATCGACATCGTCCTCGTCGTGCAGTCGCTCATCGTGCTCTTCATCGCCGCGCCGCCGCTCGTGCGGGCGATCTTCCGCCTCCCGACCCCGGGCGGCCCGACGCGCGCCGAACGGCAGGCAGCCCGCCGCCGCGCGAAGGCCGTCCCGACCACGACGACCACCCAGGAGGCCGGAGCATGAGCACCGCGACCACCACCCCGGCACCGGCCGCCGCGCCGGAGCGCGCGGCCAAGCCCCTGCCGCCCATCAGCTGGAAGGCCCCGGTGGCGTACGGGGTCATCGGGCTGCTGGCCCTCGTCGTCTTCGCGCTGCTCCCCGCGGGCGGCCAGCAGACGACGTTCCGCCTCTCGACGGCGAAGGACTTCTTCCAGATCGAGCCGATCACGGTGAGCTCCACGGGGGCGGCGCTGTTCCTGTCGATCCTCGCGCTGCTCCTCGCCGGCCTGTCGTTCTGGGCCGCGCGCGACCGGCGCAAGGTCGGCGTGTGGCTGCCGATCGTGTACGGCGTCGCGATCGTCTTCGCGTTCCTCTCCTGGGCCGGGGCCGGGAAGTCGGCGATCCCGCTGACGGGCCTGCTCCAGGGCTCGCTCTTCCTCGCGGTCCCGCTCGTGTTCGGCGCGCTGTCCGGCGTGCTGTGCGAGCGCGTCGGCATCATCAACATCGCGATCGAGGGCCAGCTCCTCGCGGGGGCCTTCCTCGCCGCGGTCGTCGCCTCGCTCACGTCGTCGGCGTACGCCGGCCTCATCGCCGCGCCGATCGCGGGCGCGCTCGTGGGCGTGCTGCTCGTGATCTTCTCGGTGAAGTACTGGGTGAACCAGATCATCGTCGGCGTCGTGCTCAACGTGCTGGTCGTCGGCGTGACGAGCTACCTCTACTCGACGGTCCTCAGCGCGGACCCGGCGACGTGGAACTCGCGCAACCCGCTGCCCGTCATCGAGATCCCGGTGCTGTCGCAGATCCCGGTCGTCGGGCCGGTGCTGTTCCGCCAGACCCTCCTCGTGTACCTCATGTACGTGGTCGTGATCCTGCTGCAGGTCTTCCTGTTCCGCAGCCGCTGGGGCCTGCGCCTGCGCGCGGTCGGCGAGCACCCGAAGGCGGCCGACACCGTCGGCATCAAGGTCAACGCGACGCGCGTGCGCAACACGATCCTCGGCGGCGCGGTCGCCGGCCTCGGCGGCGCGTTCTTCACCGTCGCCGCGGGGCTCGCCTTCGGCAAGGAGATGACGGGCGGCAAGGGCTTCATCGCGCTCGCCGCGATGATCCTCGGGCGCTGGAACCCCGTCGGCGCGCTCGTCGCGGCGCTCCTGTTCGGGTTCTCGGACAACCTCCAGACGGTGCTCGGCATCGTCGGGACGCCGATCCCGAGCCAGATCATGCTCATGACGCCGTACGTCGTGACGATCTTCGCCGTCGCCGGCCTCGTCGGGCGCGTGCGCCCGCCGGCCGCCGAGGGCATCCCCTACGTCAAGTGAGGACGGCATGACGGACGTGCACGACGGCGGCACCCGGCCGGGCGGGGGGACGGACCCGGACGGGTCCGCCGCCGGGCCGGCCGTCGACTGGGACGCGCTGCGCACCGCGGCGCGCGACATCATGACCCGCGCCTACGCGCCGTACTCGGGCTTCCCCGTGGGCGCGGCCGCGCTCGTGGACGACGGCCGCGTCGTCGTCGGCTGCAACGTGGAGAACGCCGCGTACGGCGTGACGCTGTGCGCGGAGTGCTCGCTCGTGAGCTCGCTCGTCGGCTCGGGCGGCGGCCGCCTCGTCGCGTTCGCGTGCGTCGACAAGCACGGCGCGCCGCTCATGCCGTGCGGCCGGTGCCGCCAGCTCCTGTGGGAGCACGGGGGGCCCGACCTGCTGGTCGAGACGGTGCGTGGTATCAAGACGATGAGGGACGTGCTGCCCGACGCCTTCGGGCCCGAGGATCTGGAGGAGCGCTCGTGACCAGCGACGACGTGGCCACGCAGGACGGCATCGAGGACGACGGCGAGGACCGCGGCACCGAGGGGCCGGCGCCGGAGGCGTTCGACGCGGTCGACGTCATCCGGACCAAGCGCGACGGGGCGCGGCTCGCGCCCGAGCAGATCGACTGGGTGATCGACGCCTACACGCGCGGCGTGGTGGCCGAGGAGCAGATGGCCGCCCTCGCGATGGCGATCTACCTCAACGGCATGGACCGCGCCGAGATCGACCGCTGGACGCAGGCGATGATCGCGTCGGGCGAGCGCATGGACTTCTCGGGGCTCTCGCGCCCGACGGCGGACAAGCACTCGACCGGGGGAGTCGGCGACAAGATCACGCTGCCCCTCGCGCCGCTCGTCGCGGTGTACGGCGTCGCGGTGCCGCAGCTCTCCGGCCGCGGCCTGGGCCACACGGGCGGCACGCTCGACAAGCTCGAGGCGATCCCCGGCTGGCGCGCGGCGCTGACCAACGCACAGATGATGAACGCGCTCGAGCACGTCGGCGCCGTGATCTGCCAGGCGGGCTCGGGCCTGGCGCCCGCGGACCGCCTCCTCTACGCGTTGCGCGACGTCACGGGCACGGTCGAGTCGATCCCGCTCATCGCGAGCTCGATCATGAGCAAGAAGATCGCGGAGGGCACGGGCGCTCTCGTGCTCGACGTCAAGGTCGGCTCGGGCGCCTTCATGAAGGAGCTCGGCTCGGCGCGCGAGCTCGCGCGCACGATGGTCGACCTCGGGACCGACGCCGGCGTGCGCACGGTCGCGCTGCTCACCGACATGTCGACCCCGCTCGGCCTCACCGCGGGCAACGCGCTCGAGGTGCGCGAGTCCGTCGAGGTGATGAAGGGCGAGGGGCCGCAGGACGTCGTCGACCTCACGGTCGCGCTCGCGCTCGAGATGCTCGCCGGGGCGGGCCGCCCGCAGGACGAGGACGACGTGCGCCACGCCCTCCTGGGCGGGCGCGCGCTCGACAAGTGGCGCGAGATGATCGCGGAGCAGGGCGGCGACTCGCGCGCCCCGCTGCCCGTCGCGCGCGAGCGCGAGCACGTCGTGGCCGACCGCGACGGGGTGCTCGAACGGCTCGACGCGTACGCCGTCGGGGTCGCCGCGTGGCGCCTCGGGGCAGGCCGGGCCCGCAAGGAGGACCCGGTGCAGGCGGGCGCGGGCGTCGAGCTGTTCGCCAAGCCCGGGGACACCGTCCGCAAGGGCCAGCACCTCATGACCCTGCACACCGACACCCCGGAGCGCTTCGAGCGCGCGGTGCAGGCCCTCGACGGCGCATGGTCCGTCGCGGAGCCCGGCACCGTGGTCGAGCGCGGCTCGGTCGTCCTGGACCGCGTCGACTGAGCGTGTCGGCCGACGAGCAGGGCCCGCCCGAGCCGGCCGACACGCGCCGGCCGCGGTCGGTCTACGGCGTGGGGACCGAGCCCGACGCGCGGTTCAGCCTCGCCAACGAGCGCACCGCCCTCGCGTGGGTGCGCACCGGGCTGGGCCTGGTCGCGGGCGGCGTCGCGCTGACGTCGTTCGCGACGTTCGCGGGCATGGCGGGCCTGCTCGACGTCGTCGCGGGCGTCGCGTGCCTCGCCGGCGCCGGGTTCGCGGGCTACGCGCTCGTGTCGTGGCGCCGTAACGAGCGGGCCCTGCGGCTGCGGTGGCGCCTCCCGGCGCCGAGCGGCCTGCCGGTGCTCGTCGTCGGCGTCGTCGTGCTGGCCCTGCTGCTCGCGGGCTACGCCGTCGGGGCGGCGACCGGAGGGTGAGCGTGCCGTCGGGGGAGCCCGGCGCCGTGCCGCCGCGGGACGAGGGGCTGCAGCCCGAGCGCACGGCGCTCGCGTGGCAGCGCACGGTGCTCGGGGTCGTGGTCGGTGCGCTCGTGCTCGCCGCCGCCGGGCTGCGCTCCGGCTCCGTGGTCACGGTGTGCGCGGCGGTCGCGGTGGCCGTGCTCGCGCTCGTCCCCGCGGTGCTGCGCCCGCCGACCGGCGGGCTCCCGCGCGACGGGCGGCTCCACTCGTGGTCGTTCCTCGTGCGCGTCGGCGGCCTCGTCGTCGTGCTCGCCCTCGTGGGCGCGGCCTGGGCGTTCGGCCGGGTCCTCGGCGGTGCCGCGTGAGGCGCGGGCCGGGGGCGCTGCGGGCGACCGACGTCGCGCGCCTCCTCCCGGCACGCACCCTGCCGCCGTCCCCGCCGCCTGGCGCCTACGCGCCCGACGCCGCGACCCCCCACGTGCTCGACCTCGCGCGCCGCGCAGGGCACCCCGAGCACCGCGTGCGCGCGCTCGCGACGACCCTCGACGGGCTGCGGCCCGCGGACCGGCGTGCCGTCGTCGACCCCCTGCGCCGGCTCGACCGGCCCGACGAGGGGCTCACGGTCCGGACGCTGGAGATCGCGGGCGCGCCCGCGCGCCAGACCGACGGCACGACATGCGGCTCGGCCGTGCTGGGCCTCCTCGCCGCGGCGGGCGACCCGGTGCTCGCCCTGTGGCTCGCCACCGGGCTGCGCCCGGGGGACGCCGCGCGGCACGACCCGGCGGACGCTCGCGCCCGGGGCGGCGTCGAGCGTTTCAGGACGCTCCAGCAGGCGCTCAAGCGCCGCACGAACCGGCGCGCGCTCGGGCCGCTGCCGTGGCCCGCGGCGCTCGGGACGCCGCCCTGGGGCGCCGCCCGGACCGCACGCCACGCGGACGTGCGGTTCGTGGACCGGGTCGTCGCGGGGCCGGGCGCGGAGCGTGTCGTGGGCGCCGCGCTCGCGGCGGCGGCGCGCGGCGTGCCCGTGCCGCTCTTCACCGGGGGAGACCTCGCGCTCGGGCTCGCGACCGCCGTCCCGCGCCACGTCGTGCTCCTCACCGACGCCGACGCCGGGGCGGGATGGTGCCGGGTCTACGAGCCGTCGTCGGGCACGCTCCGCACCGTCGCGGCGGGCGCGCTCCTCGACGGTGCCCGGGTGCCCGCCGTGCGCCGCGCGCTCGGGGGCTGGCCGCACGTGTGCTGGGCGCTCCTGCCCGACGGCCGCGCTGGCGAGGGGGCGCGCCCGGCGGCAGGATGGGCGCAGCCGCCACGACCGTGGTGAGCACGCCGATCGTCGAGGAGGAGTCGCGATGAGCACCGTGCCCGGGAACGACGCATGGCGGGACGCCGGACTGGACGAGCAGGGCGAGGACGCCGTCAGCCTGGTGGAAGAGGTCGAGGACGACGACCCCGGGGTCGAGGACCCCGTGCACGAGGTCGACGAGTACCAGCCGCGGACCCCACGCCCCGACCTGGAGGGCGAGGCCGCCGAGGCCGACGTCGTCGAGCAGGCGTCCGCCGTGCCGGGCAGCGACGACGACTACGCCTGACCGTCCGCACCCGGCCGGTGCGCTCGGCGCGAGGCGGGGCGTACCGGCCGGTACCGTGAGCGCATGACCACCGAGAACGCCCCGCTGACGGTCGACGTCATCCGCGCGCTGCCCAAGGTCGTGCTGCACGACCATCTTGACGGCGGGCTCCGCCCCGCCACGATCCTCGAGCTCGCCGCCGACGTGGGGCACCAGCTCCCCGCGGACGACGCCGAGGCGCTCGGCGCCTGGTTCGCGGAGTCCGCGGACTCCGGGTCGCTCGTGCGCTACCTCGAGACGTTCGACCACACGATCGCCGTCATGCAGACGCGCGACGCCCTCGCCCGCGTGGCGCGCGAGGCGGTGCTCGACCTCGCGCGCGACGGCGTCGTGTACGCCGAGCAGCGCTGGGCGCCCGAGCAGCACCTCCAGCGCGGCCTCACCCTCCAGGAGACGGTCGACGCCGTGCAGTCCGGCATCGAGCAGGGCGTCGCCGAGGCGGCCGCCGAGGGGCGGACCATCCGCGTCGGGCAGCTCGTCACCGCGATGCGGCACGCCGACCGCTGGTCGGAGATCGCGGAGCTCGCCGTCGCGAACCGCGGGAACGGCGTCGTCGGGTTCGACATCGCGGGCGCGGAGGACGGCTTCCCGCCCTCGCGCCACGTCGAGATCTGGCGCTACCTGGCCGAGCAGGACTTCCCCGTGACGATCCACGCGGGCGAGGCGGCGGGACCGCAGTCGATCGCCGAGGCCGTGCACCTCGGCCAGGCGAGCCGCATCGGCCACGGCGTGCGCATCGTCGAGGACATCGCGTTCGACCCGGAGTTCCCGCACAGCGCCGAGGGCGAGCCCGGGACGGCCGCGCTCGGCCTCCTCGCGCACTGGGTGCGCGACCACCAGATCCCGCTCGAGCTGTGCCCGTCGTCGAACGTGCAGACCGGGGCGGCGACGTCGATCGCCGACCACCCGATCACCCGCCTCAAGGAGCTCGACTTCGCGGTCACGCTCAACACCGACAACCGGCTCATGTCGCGCACGACGATGACCCAGGAGATGGCGCTCCTCGTCGAGCACGCCGGCTGGACCATCGACGACCTCGCGGACGTCACGATGACCGCCGCGTGGAGCGCGTTCGTGCACCACGACGAGCGTCGTGCGCTCGTCGACGACGTGATCCTCCCCGGCTACCAGCAGATCGAAGGAGCGCAGCTGTGAGCGACGCGACCGGCACGCAGCCCCTGGACGCGGCGGGCCTGGCCCGCTTCGTCGACCACACGCTGCTCAAGCCCGAGGCCACCCCCGCGGACGTCGCGGCGCTCGTCGAGGAGGGCGTCCGCCTGGGCGTCTACTCCGTGTGCGTCTCCCCGTCGATGCTGCCCCTGGACCCGGCGACCACGCGCGAGCGCGGGCTGCTCGTCGCGACGGTGTGCGGCTTCCCGTCGGGCAAGCACCACAGCGACGTCAAGGCGTTCGAGGCCGCCCGGTCCGTCCGCGACGGCGCCGACGAGGTCGACATGGTCATCGACGTCGGCGCGGCCAAGGCCGGCGCCTGGGACGCGGTGCGCGACGACGTCGCGGCCGTCCGCGCCGCCGTCCCTGCGGACAGGGTCCTCAAGGTCATCATCGAGTCCGCCGCGCTCACGGACCACGAGATCGTCGAGGCGTGCCGCGCGTCCGAGGCGGCTGGCGCGGACTTCGTCAAGACCTCGACCGGGTTCCACCCCGCGGGCGGTGCCTCCACGCACGCCGTCTCGATCATGGCCGAGACCGTCGGCGGTCGCCTGGGCGTCAAGGCGTCCGGCGGCGTCCGCACGCTCGCCGACGCCCTCGCGATGATCGAGCACGGCGCCACGCGCCTCGGGCTGTCCGGCACCGCCGCCGTCCTCGCGGGGTTCGACGGCGCGGACGCCCCCGCCGGCGGGGACGCGGGCTACTGACGCCGTGGCACGTCTCCTCGACCTGTTCCTGGCGGAGGCGGGACCGGCCACCCGCGCGCGGGTGGCCGCATGGTCGGCCTCGGGCGACGGCTGGACCGAGATCCCCGGAGACGTCGTGGACGTCGAGCTCTTCCGGGCGGAGCGCGTCGCCGTGATCGCCGGGGTCCTCCCGCCCGACGGCGAGGAGCGGGTACCGCTGGACGCGTTCCTCGCCGCCGTCGCGCAGGCCTGACGAGCCGGGGTCCCCGGTCACCGGAACGTTCCGGCGACCGGGGACCCCGGCTCGTGGTGGCTCAGAGGCCGAGCGCGCGCGTCATGTCGGCCTTGACGCGGTCGAGGCGGTCACGGGCGAAGGCCCGGGCCGCGGTGAGGTCGTCGTGCGAGGCGTCCGGGGCGACCGGGACCACGACCTCGAGGTAGCACTTGACCTTCGGCTCCGTGCCGCTCGGGCGCACGATGACGCGCGTGCCGTCCGCGGTGAGGATCCGCACGCCGTCCGTCGGCGGGAGCCCGTCCAGGCCCGCGGAGAGGTCGGTGACGTCGGAGACGCCGGCCCCCGCGAGGGTGCGCGGGGGAGCGGCCCGCAGGTGGGCCATCGTCTCGCCGATGCGGTCGAGGTCCTCGAACCGGGCGGAGAGCTGGTCGCTCACGTGCAGGCCGTGGGCGCGCGCCAGGTCGTCGAGCGCGTCGACGATCGAGCGCCCCTCGGCCTTGAGGCGGTTCGCGAGCTGCGCGACGAGCAGCGCCGCGCTGATGCCGTCCTTGTCCCGGACGTGGGCCGGGTCGACGCAGTAGCCGAGCGCCTCCTCGTAGCCGAACACGAGGCCGTCGACGCGCGAGATCCACTTGAACCCGGTGAGCGTCGTCGCGAAGCCGAGCCCGTGCGCGGCCGCGATCTTGCCCAGCAGCCGCGACGACACGATCGAGCAGGCGAGCACGCCTCCCGGGGCGCCCGACGCGGCGACGCGGCGCGCGACGTCGTCGCCCAGGAGCGCGCCGACCTCGTCGCCGTGCAGCATGCGCCAGCCGTTCGACCGGGCCGTCTCCGCGCCCTGGTAGGTCCCGACGCGCGGGTCGAGCACCGCGACGGCGCACCGGTCGGCGTCGGGGTCGTTGGCGAGCACGACGTCGGCCGCCGCGTCCTGCGCGACGGCGAGCGCGAGGTCCATCGCGCCCGGCTCCTCCGGGTTGGGGAACGCGACGGACGGGAAGTCGGGGTTCGGGTCGAGCTGCTCCTCGACCGGCACGACCGTCGTGAAGCCCGCGTCGCGCAGGACGTGCGCGACCGTCTCGCCGCCCACGCCGTGCAGCGCCGTGGTGACGACCTTGAGGTCGCGCCGTGCGCCGTCGGACAGCGCGAGGACCGACCGCTCGTAGGCGACGACGACCTCGCGGTCCAGCACGGTCCACCCGGACGACGCGCGCGGGACGGACCGCGCCGGCCCGACGGCCGCTATCGCGGCGGCGATGCGCGCGTCGTAGGGCGGGACGATCTGGGCGCCCTGGCCCGAGTCGGTGACGACGCGGCCGCCGAGGTAGACCTTGTACCCGTTGTCGGCAGGCGGGTTGTGGCTCGCGGTCACCATGACACCCGCGTCGGCGCCGAGGTGGCGCACCGCGAAGGCGAGGACGGGCGTCGGCAGGGCCGACGGCAGGACGAGCACGTCGAGGCCCGCCGCGGTGAGCACGGCCGCGTTGTCCACCGCGAACGTGCGGGAGCGGTGCCGCGCGTCGAACCCGACGACGACGCGCGGTCGCGCCGCGCCGCCCGCGCCCGCCGGGCCCAGGGTGTCGAGCAGGTAGGCGCCCAGGCCCGCGGCCGCCCGGATCACGACCGCGCGGTTCATGCGGTGCGGCCCCGCCTCCATGCGCCCGCGCAGGCCCGCCGTGCCGAACTCGAGCGGGCCGGAGAACCGGTCCTGCAGGTCGGCGAGCGCCCGCACGCGCACGTCGTGCTTGCGCGGGTCGGGGGAGTCGACGAGCTCGAGCAGACGGCGCAGCTCGTCCTGGTCGCTCGCGTCGACGTCGTCGTCGATCCACGCCGTGACGCGCGCGAGGAACGCCGCGTGGTCGGTCCCCGGGTCGAAGGTCGGGTCGTCGGCCGGGTCGGCCCGGTGCCCCGCAGTGCGGTCCGTCATGTCACACCAGCTTCGCGATGTCGGCCAGGAGGGCGCTGATCCGGGGTCCCGCGGCCTGGCCGGCCTCGATCACCTCGGCGTGGGAGAGCGGCGTCGGGCTGATCCCGGCGGCGAGGTTCGTCACGAGCGAGACGCCGAGCACCTCCAGGCCGCAGTGCCGGGCCGCGATGGCCTCGAGCGTCGTGGACATGCCGACGAGGTCGGCGCCGAGGATCCCGGCCATCCGGACCTCGGCGGGCGTCTCGTAGTGCGGCCCGGGGAACTGGGCGTACACGCCCTCGGGCAGCGTCGGGTCGACACGGTGCGCGAGCTCGCGCAGGCGCGGGGAGTACACGTCGGTGAGGTCGACGAACGTCGGCCCCTCCAGCGGGCTGCGGGCCGTGAGGTTGATGTGGTCGGAGAGGAGGACGGGCGTGCCCGCGCCCCACTCCTGGTTGAGCCCGCCGCAGCCGTTCGTGAGGATGAGCGTCTCCGCGCCGGTCGCGGCGGCCGTGCGCACGCCGTGCACGACGGCGCGCACTCCCTTGCCCTCGTACAGGTGCGTGCGCGAGCCGAGCACGAGGGCGTGCCGCACGGAGCCGTCGGCGCGCTCGACCCGGATGGACCGTGTCACCGAGAGGTGCCCCGCGACCGCGGGTGCGGAGAAGCCGGGGATCTCGTGCGTCGGGACCTCGGCGACGACCTCGCCGAGCAGCTCCGCGGCGCCGCCCCAGCCCGACCCGAGCACGAGGGCCATGTCGTGGCCGTCGACCCCGGTGGCCTGCGCGATGTGGTCGGCCGCGGCCCGGGCCACGAGGAAGGGGTCGGTCGCGGGATCGTCGAGCGGGGGTGTGCTCGGAGGCGTCGTCGTCATGGTCGCAAGGCTAGTCCGTCCCCGGGCCCGCGACCTGACGAGCACCGCCGCCCCGCGCGGCACGCCGGACCTGCCGGGACGTCTCGCATGCTGACACCGAGGGACGCGACGGCCTGACAGAATGTCCGGCGTGACGCACGTGAGCATGGACTCCTCGACCGCCCCGGACAGCACCCGCATCGTCGTCGTGGGGGGTGGGCCCGGCGGCTACGAGGCCGCCCTCGTCGCCCGTCGTCTCGGCGCCGACGTCACCGTCGTCGAGCGCCACGGGCTCGGCGGCGCGGCCGTCCTGACGGACGTCGTCCCCTCGAAGACGCTCATCGCCACCGCCGACTGGATGACGATCGCCGAGCGCGCCGCCGAGCTCGGCATCCGCCTCCCCGTCGACACGGCCAAGGCGCAGCACCCCGCGATGCGGCGGCACATCGTCGACCTCGAGGCCGTGAACACGCGCGTCATGGCGCTCGCGGCGGCGCAGTCCGCCGACATCCACGCGCGGCTCGAGCGCGAGGGCGTGCGCGTCGTCATCGGCGAGGGCCGGCTCGACGGCCCCGAGCGCGTCGTGGTCGACGCGCCCGACGGCACCGACGGCCCGCTCGCGCTCGACGCGGACGTCATCCTGCTCGCGCTCGGCGCGACGCCACGCGTGCTCCCGACCGCGCAGCCCGACGGCGAGCGCATCCTCACGTGGACGCAGCTCTACAACCTCTCCGAGCTCCCGGAGCGGCTCGTCGTCGTGGGGTCGGGCGTCACCGGCGCCGAGTTCGCGGGCGCGTACAACGCGCTGGGCTCGGACGTCGTGCTCGTGTCGAGCCGTGACCGCGTGCTCCCCGGCGAGGACGCCGACGCCGCCGAGCTGCTCGAGGGCGTGTTCCGCTCGCGCGGCATGACGGTCATGTCCCGCTCGCGCGCCGAGTCCGCCGAGCGCACCGAGGACGGCGTGCGCGTCACGCTCTCCGACGGCCGCGTCGTCGAGGGCTCGCACGTGCTCATCGCCGTCGGCGCGATCCCCTCGACGAGCGGCATCGGCCTCGAGGAGGCCGGGGTCCGGCTCACGCCCAGCGGGCACGTCGAGGTCGACAAGGTGTCGCGCACGTCGGTGCGCGGGATCTACGCCGCGGGCGACTGCACCGGCGTGCTGCCCCTCGCGTCCGTCGCGGCGATGCAGGGCCGCGTCGCCATGTCGCACGCGCTCGGCGACGCCGTCGTGCCGATCAAGCTGCGCACCGTCGCGGCGAACATCTTCACGGCGCCCGAGATCGCGACCGTCGGGTACAGCGAGGAGCAGCTCAAGGCGCAGAGCAGCAAGTACGTCACGACGGTCCTGCCGCTCGCGCGCAACCCGCGCGCCAAGATGCTCGGGATGCGCGACGGCTTCGTCAAGCTGTTCGCCCACCCGGAGGCGGGGGTCGTGCTGGGCGGCGTGGTCGTCGCGCCGCGCGCGAGCGAGCTCGTGTTCCCCATCACGCTCGCGGTCTCGCACCGCCTCACGGTCGACGACGTCGCGTCGGCCTTCACCGTCTACCCGTCGCTCAGCGGCTCGATCGCCGAGGTGGCGCGCATGCTGCACCACCGGGAGGACTGAGCACCCGCAGGCGGTCCCGGCGGGCGGAGCGCCTCAGCCGAGCGCGGCGACCAGCCGACGGGCGCTCGCGGCGGGGTCCTCGGTGCCCGTGACGAGCGTGCGGTGCGCGAGGCTCCGCGTGCCCGGGTCGTCGAACCACTCGGCGAGGAAGTCGTGCCCCGCGGGTCGCCAGTCGGTGCCCTTGGCGGCGAGGGAACGGGCGCGCAGCACGCCGAGCGCGTGCTCGCGGTCGGTGCTCGGCAGCACGAGGACGACGTGGGGGACGGACGCGAGCGCGGCGCGGACGCGGGCGAGCTGCACGGGGTCGGTGTACGACGCGTGCCCCGCGCCGAGCGCCAGCACCGAGCCCGGGTGCTCCGCGACCGCGCGCTCCGTCGCATGCGCGCGGGCCGGCTCCCACTCGCGCTCGGCCGCCACGCGGCCCACGACGCCGACGCGCTCGACGAGCCGCTCGACGCTCCAGCCGACCTCCGGGTAGTAGCGGTCGGCCACGGCGTCGAGGTCGACGAACGGCACCCCGAGCCGCTGCGCGACGAGCGCGCCGAGCGTCGACTTGCCGGTCGCCGCGGGACCGAGCAGGACGAGGACGGGCGCCGGGGGACGAGCGTCCGGCACGTCAGAGCCGTCCGTCGAGACGCAGGCTCCCGTCGGCCCAGGCGAGCTCGGTGAGCTGGAAGCCGGGGAACGTGTGCTCGAGCACGCCGCCCAGGAGCGCCTGCACGTCGACCGCGACGCGCGCCTCGGGCAGCACGCGCACGGCCTCGGGCGGCAGGCCGTGCGAGCGCAGGGCGCCCTGCAGCGGCGCCTCGACGAAGCCGAGGAGCTTGTGGGCGGGCAGGCCGGCCGCGCTCGCCTCGACCGCGAGCACCGCCGTGCCCGCGACGACGGACTCCACCCGCAGTGTCGCGCGGACGACCGGGACGAGCCGGGCCGCGAGCCGGAGGGCCGACGGCGGGTCGGGCACCTCGCGCAGGTCGACGACGACCCGCACGTCGTCGCCCTCGCTCGCGACCGACCGCACGTACGGCGGCAGGCCGCCCGTCGCGCGGGCGATCTCGACGGCCTCGGTCACGGTCAGCTCGATGCGCACCCGTCGACCCTAACCCGCCGCCCCGCGCCCGGGTCGGGCCGCGGGCGCCGGGATCCCGGGCCGAGGTGGCCGGGACGGTCTCAGTCCTGCGCGCGGAGCTCGGCGAGCAGCGGGCGGTGGTCGGACGCCGTGACGTCGAGGACCTCGACCGACCGGAACGTCACCGCGGGGGAGCCGAGGACCCAGTCGATCCGGTGCGCCGGGGCCACGGCGGGCGACGTGAGCGCCGTGGGGTCGCCCGCGACGTCCTGCCCGCTCTCGAGACCGGCGTCCTCGAGGAGGGCGATCTCGTCCCAGCCGGGTTCCGCGTTGAGGTCGCCCGCCAGGACGTACGCGTCCCCGACCGGCTCCGCGGCGAGGAGCGCGTCGAGCTGGTCGAGCCGGGTCGGGGTGTTCTCCTCGCGGTGCTGCACGTGCACCGACGTGACGCGCACCGGGACGCCCGCGGCGTCGACCGTCGCGGAGACGGCCGAGCGCTCCTGGGGACCGGCGCCGTAGGGGAGGGCGTGGCGCACGACGTCGGTGAGGTCGCCCCGCAGCGGGTCCCAGAGGATCGCGTTGCCGAACTGGCGGTCGGCCGCGGGCGCGAAGACGACCCGCATGCCGGTCGCGCGCGCGAGGTACGTCGCCATGTCGGCACCGCCGCCGAGCACCCAGCCGCGGGACACCTCCTGGAGCGTCACGACGTCGGCCCCGGACTCCGTGATCGTCGCCGCCATCGCGTCGAGCCGGACCGACGGGTCGGCGCTCACGCCGTAGTGCAGGTTCCAGTCCAGCAGCCGGAGGTCGCCCACCGGGTAGTCGGCGACGGCGGACGTCGTCGTCGGCACGTGGACCTGGGAGACGCCGACGAGCGCGAGCAGCGCGACCGCGCCCCCGAGGGCGAGCGCGAGCGGCCCGCGCTCCCGAGGGGCGGGCCGCTCGTCGTCCGGGGTCGGCGCGGCGCGGTGCGCACGCCTCCCCGCGACCACGGCGGGGACGGCCACCGCGAGCGCGGCCGCGACGGGCAGCAGGGTGTGAGGGAACGGCAGCGGCACGTCGTACTCGAGCTGGTAGCCCAGCAGCGGGACGGCGACGCCGAGACCCGCGGCGCTCGCGGCGCCGGCGAGCCGGAGCCACGTGAGCGGCAGCGCCGGGCGGGTCAGCGCGAGGGCGAGCGTGCGCCCCGCGACCGGGACCAGCAGCACGAGCAGGGCGAGGAGCACCCAGCCCCACGCTCCCGGCCCGTCGACCCGGGGGACCGCGAGCAGGACGACGGCGACGCCCACCACGAGCACCGCGGGCGGGAGCCACACACCGGGCCGGGACCGCGCGGGTCGCGGGACGGCCCAGGCCGTGAGCAGCGCGGCGACGGCGAGCCCGGTGACCGCGAACGGGAGCGAGACGCCCGTCTGCGCCGCCGCGAACGCCGGGTTGGCCAGCACCTGCACGGCGAGCGCGACGAACGGGCCGAGCACCCACAGCCCGCGCGACCCCGGCAGGGCGTCGCGCCGGCGCAGCACCCACGCGCAGGCGAGCGCCGCCCCCGTGATGGCGGCCGTCACGACCCACGCGCCGACGTCGGCCCGCCAGTAGGCGTCCCACGTGCCCAGGGCCGCGCTCAGCGCCGCGGCGAGGAGCGCGCCGAGCACGACGCCCAGGGCCACGAGGCGGCCCCGCGCGAGGCCGTCGGCCGCGCCGGGGCGGGCGCCGCTCACGAACCCCGCCACGAGGACGAGCACGCCGATCCCGAGCGCGACGGTCGCCAGGCCCACGCCGTACCGGACGAGCCCGAGGTCCGCGCCCGAGGCGATCGCCGTGCCGAGCCCCTGGAGCACGAGCCGCGCCACGACGAGCGCGGAGACGGCGAGCAGCACGACGCGGCCGGTGAGCTCGAGCCGCGCGGCGATCATCGCGACGAGCAGCCCCGGCGCCGCGTACGTCGCGAGGGCCGTCAGGGCCACGGTGACGACCCCCGCGGAGAACGCGTGGTCGAGCAGCGGGCCGCTCGACCGCACGAGCTCGACCACGGTCGCCGTGACCGTGACGACGAGGAGCAGGAGGGCGAGGTCGGCGCGGTCGCGCGGGACGACGGGGGCCGGCGCGGGGTTCACGAGGTGTGACGCTACCGCCATGGGCGCGCGCGGCACAGGACGGCCGGCGTGCGGGCGGGCGGCGTCGGTGCTCGGGACGCCGCCCGGGCCCTCAGTCCTCGGACGGGCCCTCGAGCAGGGCACGCAGCCCCGGCCAGGCGTCCGCGAAGGCCGGGAGGAGGTCGAGGCCCGCGACGTCGTCGACGGGGACCCACCGGACCTCGATGCTCTCGGCGTCGGTCGCACGCGGCTCGACCGGCGTGCCGTCCACGACCTCGGCGAGGACCGTCGTGTACCGCCACGGGCCGTGGTCGAGCACGCGCTCGCCCACGACGCGCACGGCCGCGGGGTCGATCCCTGCCTCCTCCTCCGCCTCGCGCAGGGCTCCCTGCGCGGCGGTCTCGTCCGGCCCGACGGCGCCCCCCGGCACGCCCCACGTCCCGCCCTGGTCGGACCACGGGGCCCGGTGCTGGAGCACGACGTCGGTCGGCCGCCCGGTGCCGTCGCGCCGGGCGAGCAGCAGCCCGGCCGCCCCGAACAGCCCCCAGTGCCGACGTCCGCACGCGCACTCGACCCAGCCGTCGCCCGGCTGGAGGTGGCGGGGGAGCCGGGTCGGCGGCTCGTCGGGGTCGCGGGGGGCGGTCGGGATCGTCACGAGCCCCATGCTGCCAGCCCGGTGCCGTGCCCCGCCGCGCGCGGCGGTGCGCCGTCGGCGAATTCCGTGGACCGTGCGGGTGGCGCCCGGCACGATGTCCGGGTGAGCCATACGCCGTACGAGAACACCGACGCCGCGCCCGCGGACGCCGTCGACCGTCCCGCCGAGGACGACACGCTCGCCCGGCCCCGGTGGCGCCGGGACACCGCGGTGTTCCTCTCGGGGCAGACGGTCTCCCTGTTCGGCTCGATGCTCGTCCAGTACGCCGTCATGTGGCACCTGACGATCGAGACCAAGTCCGGCTCGGTGCTCGCGCTGAGCACGCTGTTCGGGTTCCTGCCGCAGGCCGTCGTCTCCATCTTCGGCGGCGTGTGGGCGGACCGGGTGAACCGCAAGGTGCTCGTGATCGCCGCCGACGCCACGATCGCCGTGACGACGCTCGCGCTCGCGCTCCTCATGCTGGGCGGGGCCGACGACCTCTGGCTCATCTACGCCGCGCTGGCCGTCCGCTCGACGGGCGCCGGCGTCCAGACCCCGGCCGTCGCGGCGCTGCTCCCGCAGATCGTGCCCACGAGCAGGCTCCTGCGGGTCAACGGCATCAACCAGTCGATCCAGTCCGCGATGATGCTCCTCGCCCCCGCGGTCGCTGCGGCCCTGTACGCGAGCCTGTCCCTGGTCGCCGTGTTCTTCGTCGACGTCGTCACCGCCGCGATCGGGATCGGGCTCCTCCTGCTCGTGCCCGTCCCGACCCTCGCGCGCGCCGCCGCGGGTGAGCGCGCCGGGTACTTCGACGACCTCGTCGAAGGGTTCCGCTACCTCGGGTCGCACCCGTTCGTCCGGTGGGTGCTGGGCCTCTACGCCGTCGTGTTCCTGCTCATCGTCGCGCCGTCGTACCTCACGCCGCTCATGGTCGCGCGCACCTTCGGCGAGGAGGTCTGGAAGCTCACCGTCAACGAGGTCGCGTTCTCCGTCGGGATGCTCCTCGGGGGCGTGCTGCTCGCGACGTGGGGCGGCCTCAAGAACCGGATCGCGATGATCGTCGGCTCGACGTTCGTCTTCGGCCTGCTGTCGGTCGCGATGGGCGTCTCGACGAACATGTGGGTGTTCTTCGTCTTCATGTTCCTGCTCGGGCTCTCCGTGCCGCCCTTCTCCACGACGTCGATGACCGTGCTCCAGGAGACCGTCGAGCCGGAGCGCCAGGGCCGGGTCTTCGGGTTCGTCGGCATCGTCATGGCGGTCTCGATGCCGCTCGGCATGGTCGTGTTCGGCCCGCTCGCGGACCGCTTCTCCGTCGAGTCGTTGCTCGTCGTCTCCGGGGTCCTCATGTTCGTCGTCGTGACCGTCGCCGTCGCGCTGCCCTCGGGACGGCGGGCGATGCGCGCCGCCGCCCAGCCCGGCTGACAGCAGGCAGACGGCGAGCTCGGCACCCGCGGTCAGGATCGGCAGTCGGTGCTACCGAACTCGACCTCGGGTGCCGAGCTCGGTCGGAGGTGCCGATCTCGGGACGACCGCGTCCACCCCGACAAGGTGCCGGGGCGGGACGCGCAGGTCAGTCGACGATCTCGCAGATGGCGGTGCCCGAGCTGACGCTCGCGCCCGCGGTCGCCGAGAGCGAACGGACGGTGCCGGCGCGGTGGGCGAGGAGGGGCTGCTCCATCTTCATCGCCTCGAGCACGACGACGAGGTCGCCCTCGGCGACCTGGGTGCCGTCGGCCACGGCGACCTTGACGATCGTGCCCTGCATGGGCGAGGCGAGCGTCGTGCCGGACCCGCCGCCGTTGGACTTCGCGGCGCTGCGGCGCGCGGGGCGTCGGGCGGCGTTGGCGGTGCGGGCGCGCCCGGCGGCCATGCCGAGCCCCGCGGGGAGCACGACCTCGAGCCGCTTGCCGCCGACCTCGACGACGACGCGCTCGGTGGCGAGCGGCTCGTCGTCCTCGTCCACGGGCGCCGCCGGGGCCGGTGCGAGCGTGGCGAGCCGGTCGGCGAACTCGGTCTCGATCCACCGGGTGTGCACGCGGAACGGCTCGTCGTCGGTGGGGACGAACGCCTCGGCGTCGAGCACGGCTCGGTGGAACGGGACGACGGTCGGGATGCCCTCGACCTCGAGCTCGCGCAGGGCGCGGCGGGCGCGCTGGACGGCCTGCTCACGCGTGGCGCCGGTGACGACGAGCTTGGCGATCATCGAGTCGAACGCGCCGGAGATCGTGTCGCCCTCGACGACGCCGGAGTCGACGCGCACGCCCGGCCCGGACGGGAAGCGCAGGCGCGTGATGCGCCCCGGGGCGGGGAGGAAGTTGGCCGCCGGGTCCTCGCCGTTGATGCGGAACTCGATCGAGTGGCCGCGCACCTGCGTGGAGGTGTACCCGAGCGGCTCCCCGGCGGCGATGCGCAGCTGCTCGCGCACGAGGTCGATGCCGGTGACCTCCTCGGAGACGGGGTGCTCGACCTGTAGGCGGGTGTTGACCTCGAGGAAGGAGATGGTGCCGTCGGCGCCCACGAGGAACTCGCACGTCCCGGCGCCCACGTACCCGGCCTCCCGGAGGATCGCCTCGGACGCCTTGTACAGCTCGGCCTCCTGCGCGGCGCTGAGGAACGGCGCGGGAGCCTCCTCGACGAGCTTCTGGTGGCGACGCTGGAGGGAGCAGTCGCGCGTGGAGACGACGACGACCGTGCCGTGCTCGTCGGCGAGGCACTGGGTCTCGACGTGCCGGGGGGTGTCGAGGTACCGCTCGACGAAGCACTCGCCGCGCCCGAACGCCGCGGTCGCCTCGCGGACGGCGGACTCGTAGAGCTCGTCGATCTCGTCGGTGGTGCGCGCGACCTTGAGGCCGCGGCCCCCGCCGCCGAACGCTGCCTTGATCGCGATGGGCAGCCCGTGCTCGGCCGCGAACGCGTGGACCTCGCTCGCGTCGGCGACCGGGTCGGGCGTGCCGGGCACGAGGGGGGCGCCCGCACGGTGCGCGATGTGGCGGGCGCTCACCTTGTCGCCGAGCGCGTCGATCGCGGCGGGCGGCGGGCCGATCCAGACGAGCCCGGCGTCGAGCACGGCCTGCGCGAACTCGGCGTTCTCGGCGAGGAAGCCGTACCCGGGGTGCACGGCGTCGGCGCCGGAGCGGCGCGCGACGTCGAGCAGCTTCGCGATGTCGAGGTAGGTCTCGGCCGCGCGCGTGCCGCCGAGCGCGAACGCCTCGTCGGCGAGGTGCACGTGCAGGGCCTGGCGGTCGGGGTCGGCGTAGACCGCGACGGACGCGATGCCGGCGTCGGCGCACGCGCGCACGATCCGGACGGCGATCTCGCCACGGTTGGCGACGAGGACCTTGCTCAGGGGGCGGGTGGGGTTCGCGGGCACGGCTCACGGTAACGCGTGCGCACGGCGCGGTTCACGCTCCTGCGCGCGGTACCGGACAAGATTGGAGAACAAACCAAGCCGCGCCGAGGGCGGTTGTCGGAAACCTCCATAGCGGCCCGTCCCTGGGCTCCGTGAGGTGCGCGGCGTTGTCCGGCCTCGACAACGGGCGCCGCGCAGCGCGTCAGGCGCGCAACGCGTGCCAGGCCACGCCGACCTCGCGCAGGAGCGACCGCACGAGCGGCAGGCTGATCCCGACGACGCCGTGGTGGTCGCCCTCGATCCGCTCGACGTACGGGCCGCCGAGGCCGTCGACCGTGAAGGCGCCGGCCACGTGGAGCGGCTCGCCGGTGGCGACGTAGGCGTCGATCTCGTCGTCGGCGAGGTCGGCGAAGTGCACGACGGTCGAGCTCGTCGCGCCGACGGCGTCGCCCGTGCCCCCGGCGTCGGCCGGGCGCAGGTCCACGAGCCAGTGCCCGGTCTGCAGGACGCCGGCACGGCCGCGCATGGCGCGCCAGCGGGCGCGCGCGTCGTCCGCGTCGGCGGGCTTGCCGAGCACCTCGCCGTCGAGCTCGAGCATCGAGTCGCACCCGACGAGCAGCGCGGCGTCGTCCTCCGGCGTCCCTGGGGCGGTCGCGTCGAGCGTGCGCACGACCTCCTCCGCCTTGGCGCGCGCGAGCACGAGCACGGCGTCGACGGGCGCGAGCCCGCCACGTTCCGCGGCGGCGTCGCGCAGCACGGCGTCCTCGTCGACCCCGGACACGCGCACCAGCGGGTCGACGCCGGCCGCACGGAGCGTCGCGAGGCGGGCGGGGGAGCGGGAGGCGAGGAGCAGTCGGAGCACCCGCGCAGACTACCCGGCGCGGCTCGCGGCCCCGGCTACGCCAGGAGCAGCGCGGCAGCGAGGAGCACGACGGGCGAGCCGACCGTCGTGACGAGGATCGTGTCGCGCGCGAGGATCTCGCCGCGCCCGAACCGTGCCGCGTAGTTGTAGACGTTCTGCGCGGTGGGCAGTGCGGCGAGCGTGACCGCCGAGGCGACGGCCGCGTCGTCGAGCCCGAGCACGAGCCGGGCGACGACGAACGCGACCACCGGCATCACGACGAGCTTCGCGGCGCTCGCGACGCCGACGGCCGCGCGCGGCTCGCCGCGCCGGAGCGGGCGCGTGCCGTGCAGCGACATGCCGAACGCGAGCAGGATCATGGGGATCGCGGCGCCGCCGAGGATGTCGAGCGGGGCCATGACCGCGACCGGCGGCGTCCAGCCGCTCACGGAGACGACGGCGCCCGCGAGCGACCCGAGGATGATCGGGTTGCGCACGGGCTGGGCGAGCACGAGCCGCCACGACGTCCGTCCGGTCGTCGTCGCGTCGAGCACGAGCAGCGTGAGCGGCGCGAGCACGAGGAGCTGGAGCAGGAGCACCGGCACGACGGCCGTCGCGTCGCCCAGCACGTAGACCGCGACGGGCAGGCCGATGTTGTTCGCGTTCACGTATCCCGAGCCGACGACGCCGACCGTCGCCTCCGGGGCTGGCAGCCGCAGCCAGAGCCGATCGACGGCCACGAAGACGCCGGCCGTGACGACGGCGGAGGTCGCGGCCACCGCGAGGGGCGCATGGAACAGCGCGCCGACGTCGGCCCGGGCGAGGACGGTGAACAGCAGCGCCGGGCTCGCGACGAAGAATCCGACGCGGTTGAGCGCGGTCCGTGCGTCGGGGCCCCCGACGTCGAGACGTGCGGTGACGTACCCGGCGGCCACGACGACGGCGATGACCGCGAAGCCGGTGAGGACGGCGCCCATGGGCTCAGAGCACCCGGGCGCCCACCGGCCCGGGACGGCGCGCCGCCGTCCCGGGCCGGCCGTGCGCGGGGGTCACGACGAGAGCGCGTCGCGCAGCACGTCGAGGCCCACGGAGCCGAGGTTGAGCGCACGCTCGTGGAACGCCTTCGCGTCGAACTGCTCGCCGCGGGACTGCGCCGCGGCGCGCGCGTCGTCGCGCGTGGCCTCCCACAGGCGCTGCCCGACCTTGTACGACGGCGCCTGCCCCGGCCAGCCGAGGTAGCGGTCGAGCTCGAACCGCACGAACGAGTCGGGCATGTTGACGTTCGCGCGCAGGAACGCGAGCGCCTTGTCGGCGTCCCACGTGCCACCGCCCCACTCCTGCGGGGCGGGGAGCCCGAGGTGCACGCCGATGTCGAGCACGACGCGCGCGGCACGCATGCGCTGCGCGTCGAGCATGCCGAGGCGGTCGCCGTCGTCGTCGAGGAACCCGAGGTCCGCCATGAGGCGCTCCGCGTACAGGGCCCAGCCCTCGCCGTGGCCCGAGACCCAGCACGCGAGGCGGCGCCACGTGTTGAGCGTCGCGCGCGCGTACACGGCCTGGCCGCACTGCAGGTGGTGGCCGGGGACGCCCTCGTGGTAGACGGTCGTCTTCTCGCGCCACGTGTTGAACTCGGTGACGTCCGCGGGCACGGACCACCACATGCGGCCCGGGCGGCAGAAGTCGTCGCTCGGCGGGGTGTAGTAGATCCCGCCGGTCTGCGTCGGCGCGATCATGCACTCGAGGTCGAGCACCGGCGCCGGGATGTCGAAGTGGACGCCGTTCAGCGCGGTGACCGCGGCGTCCGAGGTCTCCTGCATCCAGGCCTTGAGCGCGTCCGTGCCGAGCAGCTTGCGGCTCGGGTCGGCGTCCAGCGCCGCGACCGCGTCCTCGACGCTCGCGCCGGGGCCGGCGATGCGGCGCGCGATCTCCTCCTGCTCCGCGACGACGCGCGCGAGCTCCTCCAGACCCCACGCGTACGTCTCGTCGAGGTCGACCTCGGCGCCGAGGAACGTGCGCGAGAAGAGGGCGTAGCGCTCGCGGCCGACGGCGTCCTCGGTGCGGGCCTGCGGGGCGAGGGTCGTCTCGAGGAAGTCCGCGAGCCGGCCGTACGCCTCGCGCGCGGCGGCGGCGCCGTGCTCGAGCTCCTTGCGCACGAGCGAGCACGCGGCGGAGTCGTCGAGGACGGCGTCGGCCTCGGGGCCCGAGACGAACGTCGTGAAGAAGGAGCCCTGCGGGTCGGCGAGCTCGCGTGACTGCGCCACGCCGATCCGCACCTGGCGGATCGCGGCGACGTTGCCGCGCGACGCCGCCTCCGCGAGCGACGCCATGTAGCCGTCGATCGCGCCGGGAAGGCCGTTCAGGCGGGCCGCGACGTTCTCCCACGCCTCGACCGTGCCCGTCGGCATGATGTCGAAGACGTCGCGCAGCTCCTGCACGGGCGACGCGATGTTGTTGAGGCTCGCGAGCGGCTCGCCGGCCTCGTGCAGCTCGAGCTGCAGGCCGATGCGCTCGCGCATCGCCGCGAGGGTGACGCGGTCGACGTCGTCGACCGGCTCGAGGCCGTCGAGCTCGCGCAGCACCGCGCGGTCGGCCTCGGCGCGCGCCTCGTGCCCGGCGGGGGACAGGTCGGTGACGAGGTGGTCGTAGCCGGACAGGCCCATCGAGGTGGCGGCCAGCGGGTCGAGCTCGGCGACCTGCGTGACGTACGCCTCGGCGACGGCGTCGATCGGCGTGGGAGTGCGGTCGGGGGTCCCGGCGGAGGCGCCGGCGGTGGTGGTGGTGGTGTCGCTCACCCGGACGAGACTACTCGGCGCGGGGCGGGCGCTCCGTCGGATCCTCCGGGACTTTCGGCCCGTCCTGAGGTGCCCCGTCGCCCGCGACCGGGCGTCCCCCGCGCAGCGCGGCGAGCAGGTCGTCGGCCCAGTCACGGTGGTAGCGCACGAGCAGCACGCCGGTCGCGTCCTCGTCGTCGGTCGCGTGCCAGACGGCGACCGGGTCACCCGGGCGCGGGCCCGCCGTGCCGGTGGGCGCGACGACGCGCACCGGGCGCGCCGTCGCCGCGCCCGAGCTCGTCGTGACGACGAGCGTCCCGCGCACGTCGTGCGCACCGGGCTGCGGGGCGTCGGTGGCCGGTGCGGGCACGGTGAGCGTGCCCGTGGCCCGGACGGGGGCGGCGAGCAGCGCGTCGCGACCGCGCGCGAGGCGCGCCGTGGCGCGGTCGTCCTGGTAGCGCACGAGCGCGAGCACGGCCGTCAGCAGCAGGCCGAAGGTCGCGACGACGACGAGCGCCTCCGGCACGGGCCAGCCGCGCGACGCGCCCGCGCGCTGGTAGACGAGGAGCGCGACCGTCGGCACGAAGGCGACCGCCCAGGCCCAGCGTCGCCACGCCGCGACGGGCGCGACGGGCGGCAGCGCCGTCGGGTCGGTCTCGACGGCGTCGGCCGTCGGAGCCTGCTCCACGAGCACCGCCCGCTCGGGCAGCCGACGCACGCGCGGGGAGGTGCCGGGCGTCGTCACGAGCGCAGGCTCCAGCGCCAGGAGTCGGCGTTGTGCCGTCCCGAGCGCCCACCGAAGCTCTTCGCCGTCGCGCCGTCGCCCGTCCCGCGCAGCACGCGCGCCCGGTTGGTCCACTCGTCCACGGGCGCGACGTCGTCGGGCACGTCGCCGGCCGCGGCCGCCGCGGCGAGCCCGGCCACGAGCGCGGCGACCTCGAGATCGTCGGGGGCGCCGCGCACGACGCGGACGCTCGGGGCACCGGGCACCGGCTGCTGCTCGCTCACGCGTCGTCCTCGTGCTCGTCCGTGCCGCGGACCACGCCCCACTCCGGGACGTCGTAGCCCGCCTCGGTGAGGCGCGCCTGCGCCTCGTGGCCCCACGAGTCCAGCAGCCCGACGACGTCGTCCAGGTCCGGGCCGCCGGGGCGCGAGACGACGACGTACTCCAGGGTGAACGTGTCGTCCTCCAGGTCCGCGGGCGCGGCGTCCGCGTCGTCGGCCTCCTCGCCCTCCGTCGGCTCCCACACGGACGACGTGAGGTCGGGGTGGATGCCGAGCGCCTCGTGCAGCACGTCGAAGAGCTGGGCGTTGAGCGCGCCGACGCGCGCCTCGAGCGCGAGGACGCGCGGGTCCTCGTCCGCCTCCGACGCCCCGAACTCGGCGCGCACCCCCACGGCGGTGCCGACGTACTCGTGCAGCGCCGCGGCGAGCGCGTCGACGACGGCGTGCATCGGTGCCGGGTCGACCGCGCCGAGCGGCGCGGGGCCGTGCGTGGCGTCCTCGTGGCTCATGACCGTCCTTCTCTCGGGCCGCTCGTGCGGCGGGTCGTCGGGGGCGTGCGGTCCGCGACGCTCACAGGGGGATGTTGCCGTGCTTCTTGGGCGGCAGGCTCGCGCGCTTGGTCCGCAGCGCCCGCAGCGCACGCACCACCTGCACGCGCGTCTCGGACGGGCGGATCACCGCGTCCACGTAGCCGCGCTCCGCGGCGTCCCACGGGTTGACGATCGCGTCCTCGTACTCGGCGACGAGGCGCGCGCGCTCCGCCTCGACGTCGTCGCCCGCGTCGGCCGTCCGCTTGAGCGCCGCGCGCTGCAGGATGTTCACCGCGCCGCCCGCGCCCATGACGGCGACCTGCGCCGTCGGCCACGCGAGGTTGACGTCCGCGCCGAGCTGCTTGGACCCCATGACGATGTAGGCGCCGCCGTACGCCTTGCGCGTGATGACCGTGACGAGCGGGACCGTGGCCTCCGCGTAGGCGTAGATGAGCTTCGCGCCGCGGCGGATGATGCCCTGGTGCTCCTGGTCGACGCCCGGCAGGAAGCCCGGGACGTCCACGAGCGTGAGCACGGGGATGTTGAACGCGTCGCACGTGCGCACGAACCGCGCCGCCTTCTCGGCCGCGTCGATGTCGAGCGTGCCCGCCATCGCGAGCGGCTGGTTCGCGACGACGCCGACCGACTGGCCCTCCACGTGCCCGAACCCGACCAGCACGTTCTTCGCGAACAGGGGCTGCACCTCGAGGAACGCGCCCTCGTCGAGCACGTGCTCGATCACCGTGCGCATGTCGTACGGCTGCGAGTCCGAGTCCGGGACGAGCGCGTCGAGCTCCTCGTCCTCCTCCGTGACCGCGAGCTCGACGTCGTCGGGCAGGAACGACGGCGCGTCCGACAGGTTGTTCTGCGGCAGGTACGACACGAGGTGGCGCACGTAGTCGATCGCGTCGTCCTCGTCGCTGCCCAGGTAGTGCGCGACACCGGACCTCTCGTTGTGCGTCAGGCCGCCCCCGAGCTCCTCGAAGCCCACGTCCTCGCCCGTCACCGCGCGGATCACGTCCGGCCCGGTGATGAACATGTTCGACGTCTTGTCGGCCATGACGATGAAGTCCGTGAGGGCCGGGGAGTACACCGCGCCGCCCGCGCTCGGGCCGAGGATGAGCGAGATCTGCGGGATCACGCCCGACGACGCGACGTTGCGGCGGAAGATCTCCGCGAACTGCGTGAGCGCCGCGACGCCCTCCTGGATGCGGGCCCCGCCGCCGTCGGAGATGCCGATGAGCGGCACCCCGGTGCGCAGCGCGAGGTCCTGCACCTTGGTGATCTTCTGCCCGTGGACCTCGCCGAGGCTGCCGCCGAACACCGTGAAGTCCTGCGAGTACACGCACACCTGGCGGCCGTCGATCGTGCCGTGACCGACGACGACGCCGTCGCCCGCCAGCCGCTTCTTCTCCAGACCGAAGTTGTGGGAGCGGTGCTTCGCGAACGCGTCGAGCTCGACGAAGCTCCCCTCGTCGAGGAGCGCGTCGATGCGCTCGCGGGCCGTCTTCTTGCCGCGCGCGTGCTGCTTGGTCCGCGCTGCCTCCTCGGGCAGCCCGACCGCCTCCGCACGACGGCGGTCGAGGTCGGCGAGCTTCGCCGCGGTCCCGGTGAGGCGGGGCGCGTCGGCGCTCTCGGTCGTCGCGGGCGAGGTCGTCGCAGAGTCCGTCACGCACCCGAGCCTAGTTGGAGGATCGCACCCACTCGATGCGGCCGCCGCCAGCACCGCGGGGGCCTGGGTTGGTGGGTACCCACAACTCGGCCGGTCGCAGGTCGGCCGGTCCCCGCCTCGTGCGGCGCCCGCGCGGTGCGCGAGGATGGCGGGCATGGCGACCGCGCACGACCCCGAGACCCCGTCCGGCGACGAGCGACCCCCGCTGCGGGCCGACTTCCTGCGCGAGCTGCTCGTGGCGCCCGCCGGGCCGCTCGCCCGGCTCGAGGTCGTGCCCGAGTCCGCGTCCACCAACGCGGAGCTCGCGGACGCCGTCGCGCGCGACCCGGCGGCGTGGCCCGCTCCCGCGCTCCTCGTCGCCGAGCACCAGCCCGGGGGCCGCGGCCGGCTCGGCCGCTCGTGGACGACGCCGCCCCGCACCGCCCTGCTCGGCTCCCTCCTCCTGCGGCCCGACGTGCCGCGCGAGGCCCTGAGCTGGCTCCCGCTGCTCGCCGGGCTCGCGACCGCCCGCGCGCTGCGCGCCACCGCCGGCGTCGAGGCCGTCGTCAAGTGGCCCAACGACGTCCTCGTCCCCGACCCCGGCGCGGGCGAGCCCGCACCGCTGCGCAAGGTCGCCGGCATCCTCGCCGAGGTGCTGCCCGACGGCGGGGTCGTCGTCGGCGTCGGGCTCAACGTCGCGCAGCGGCGCGACGAACTGCCCGTCCCGACCGCCACCTCGCTCGCCCTCGCCGGAGCCGCGACCACCGACCGGGAGGTCGTGCTCGTCGCGCTGCACGAGGCCTTCGGCGAGGTCCTCGCGCGCTGGCAGGACGCCGGGGGCGACGCGCACGCCGCCGGGCTCGACGCCGACTGCGCCGAGGTCAGCGCGACGCTCGGCACGCGCGTGCGCGTCGAGCGCGTCGCGGGCGGGGACGTCGTCGGGCTCGCGACCGGGCTCGCCCCCGACGGCGGCCTCGAGGTCCGCCTCGACGACGGCACGACGACCGTCCACCACAGCGGCGACGTGCACCACCTGCGCCCCCACGCCTGACCGGCCCCCGACGGCCCCCCGAGATCGGCGGTCCGCGGCCGGATCGGCGGTCGTGCGTGCCGATCTCGCGTGCGCCTGCCGACGTCGACGAGCCCGGCCGAGGAATAGGATCGCCGGGTGCCAGTGGACCCGGAGAACGAGCTCGCCCCCGCACCGTCCGCGACGACCGCGGAGGACGGCGCGCCGACCACCGAGGCCGAGGCGACCGAGGCGGTGCTCGACGAGGCGCTCCTCGGCGGACCCCGCACCCTGACCGTCGAACGGCTCGCCGAACGGGCCGGCGTCGACGAGGACCGCGTCCGCGCCTACTGGCAGGCGCTCGGCCTCCCGCTCACCGAGGGCGAGGAGCACGCCTTCACCGAGCGCGACGCGCAGGCGCTCGCGGACGTGTTCGCGTTCGCCGAGCAGGAGCAGCTCGACCAGCGCGCGCTCACGACGCTCATCCGTTCGACGGGGCACACGACCGAGCGCCTCGTGCTGTGGCAGGTCGAGGCGCTCGTCGAGCACCTCACGCGGCGCTTCGACCTCGACGACACGAGCGCGCGCCTGCTCGTGCTCGACCGGCTGCCCGAGCTCGCGCCCGTCCTCGAGGAGCAGCTCCTGCACGCGTGGCGGCGCCAGCTCGCGGCCGTCGCCGGGAGGTTCGCGGTCGAGTTCTCCGACGCCCGCGCGACCGCGGTCGACGAGCACGAGCTCCCGCTCCCGCGTGCGGTCGGGTTCGCGGACATCGTCTCCTTCACGCAGCGCACGCGCGGGCTCGGCTCGAGCGAGCTCGCCGAGTTCGTGCAGCTCTTCGAGACGAGCGCGCGCGACGTCATCACCGCGGCGGGCGGTCGCGTCGTCAAGACGATCGGCGACGCGGTGCTCTACGTGGCCGACGACGTCGCGACCGGCGCGCGCGTCGCGCTCGGCCTGGCCGCGGCGGGCGGCCGCGAGGAGGACGTCGACGTGCCGCCCGTGCGCGTGAGCCTCGTATGGGGCCGCGTGCTGTCCCGGTTCGGCGACGTGTTCGGCCCGAGCGTCAACCTCGCGGCGCGACTGGTCGACATCGCCGACCCGACGACCGTGCTCGTCGACCGCGAGACCGCGGGCCTGCTCGCCGGCGACCAGCGGTTCGCGCTCACGGCGCAGCCCGAGACGGAGGTGCAGGGTCTCGGCACGATCGAGCCCGTGCGCCTCCAGTGGGCCTACCGCGGCTGACCGGCTGCGCCGGTTGCGCGGTCGCCGACGTCCGCCCGCCAGGGTAGGGCCCGGTCAGACGGCCTCGAGGAGCCCCGGGCCGTCGTTCGTCACCGAGTTGACCAGGGTCGAGATCTCGCGCGCGACCATGGGGACGTCGTCGTGCGGGCCGCCGAGCCCGAGGAGGTCGGCGGCGCCCCGCGCGTCGACCGCCGGGTCGAGCCACGCGTCCCAGGCGTCGGACGGCAGGGCGAGCGGCATGCGGTCGTGGATCTCGGCGAGGTAGGGCGCCGCGTCGGTCGTGATGATGGTCGTCGAGACGAGCCAGCGGTCCGGGTCGTCGTCCGCCTTGGTGCGGTCGCGCCAGAACTCGTAGAGCCCCGCGAACGCGGCGCTGCGCCCGTCGCCGGGCGCGATCCAGTACGGCTGCTTGGGGACCTTGCCCCGGCGCGCCGGCGCGCCCGTGGACCCGGCGGGGGACGCGCCGTCGGGCAGGACGCGCCACTCGTAGTAGCCGTCGGCGGGCACGAGGCACCGTCGCACGCCGAACGGCTTGGCGAACGCCGGCTTGTCCAGGACCGACTCCGCGCGCGCGTTGATCATCCGCGCGCCGCCCTTCGGGTCCTTCGACCACGACGGCACGAGGCCCCAGCGCGCGAGCCGCAGCGAGCGGCGCACCTCTCCCGTGTCCTTCGCGGCGCGCTCGACGACGATCCGCACCGGGTCCGTCGGCGCGAGGTTCCACGACGGCGGGAGGAGGCGCGCGTCGTCGGCCACGTCGGCGATCGCGAACTCGTCCGCGAGGTCCTGGGCGTCCCGGAAGGAGGCATAGCGTCCGCACATGCCTCCAGGGTGCCGCACGCCACCCACGCTCGCGCCGGGCCGGCGGGCGCGCGCACGGGGAGGGCCGCCGGGGGAGAGCAGGGTCACGCCCGGAAGCCCGGTCCGCACGCGATCGAATCGTTACGATGGGAGTCATGCCACCCTCCTCGGTCGACCCCGCCGTGCCCCGACCGAGATCGTCCGCCCGCTGGGTCCTGCTCCTCGGCGCGCTCGCCACGCTGCCCGCGCTCACGGTGGACATGTACCTCCCGCTCCTGCCCGAGGTGGGCGCCGAGCTCGGTGCGCCCGACTCCCTCGCGCAGCTCACGCTGTCCGGCATGCTCCTCGGTGGCGCGGTCGGGCAGCTCGTCATCGGGCCGCTCTCCGACCGCTACGGCCGTCGTCTGCCCGTGCTCGTCGGGCTCTCGCTGCACGTCGTCACGTCGCTCCTGTGCGCGTTCGCGCCCAACATCGGCATCCTCGTCGGCCTGCGCGTGCTCCAGGGGTTCTTCAACGCGTCCGCGTCCGTCGTCGCGATCGCCGCCATCCGCGACCGGTTCACCGGGTCCGACGCCGCGCGCGTCCTGTCGCGGCTCATGCTCGTCATCGGGCTCGCGCCGCTCCTCGCGCCCTCCATCGGGTCGTTCATCGGCGCGCACGCCACCTGGCGGGCGGTCTTCTGGGTCCTCGCGCTCGGCGGCGTCGTCCTCGGCGCGATCGTCCTGTTCTTCATGCCCGAGTCCCTGCCGCTCGAGCGGCGTCGCCCCGCCGGGGCGCGCACCGTCCTGCGCGGGTACGCAGGCCTCCTGCGCGACCGGCACTTCGTCGCGCTCGCCGTGCTCCCCGGCCTCGGGCAGGCCGTCCTCATGAGCTACGTCGTCGGCTCACCCTTCGTCCTGCAGGAGGGGTACGGGCTGAGCCACGGGCAGTTCGCGCTCCTGTTCGCCGTGAACGGCATCGGGCTCGTGCTGTCGGCGCAGGCGAACGCCGCGCTCGTCCGCCGCGTCGCACCCGTGCGGCTGCTGCGGACGGCGCTCGTCGTGCAGGGCGTGTTCGCCGTCGGCCTCCTCGTGGTCGCCCTGACGGGGGCGGGCGGGATCGTCGGGATCGTCGCCGCGCTGTTCCTCGTCCTGTCGATGCAGGGCCTCATCCCCGCGAACGCCTCCGCGCTCGCGCTGACCCGGCACGGCGAGATCGCCGGCACCGCCGCCGCGGTCATCGGCGCGTTCCAGGCAGGCGTCGCGGGGCTCGTGAGCCCGCTCGTCGGCGTCCTCGGCGGCGACGCCGTCGCGATGTCCACCGTCATGCTCGGGGCGGTCGTCGCGTCGATCCTCGTGCTCGCGCTCGCCACGCCGGCGTTCCGCCGCGGGGGCTGGCACACGCCCGTCTGACCCGGTCTTCGCCGCCCTTTCACACGTCCTCCCGCTGGTCCGGCGCACGCATTCGCGCCCGACCCTCTACTCTCGGACCGTGCCGAAGACCGCCCCCGCCTCGCCGCCCGCACGCGCGAGGTCCCGCGCGACGCAGGAGACACGCTCCCGCAAGGGGGCGACGGACAAGCCCGCCGGGGGCCCGCACCACGCCCGCGCGCTCCGCTCGCACCGCGTCGCCCGCGCGATCGGGCTGGTCCTCACCGGCGCGTTCGTCTTCCTGGCCGTCGGCGCCGGAGCCGTGTACCTCGACCTCAAGTCGAAGATCACCGTGAGCGACGTGTCCGAGTACGTGGTCGGCATGCCGACCGAGGAACCACCGAAGGACCCGTCCGACCCGTTCGCCGGCAAGGCGCTCAACATCCTCGTCATGGGCACGGACTACCGCGACGCCGAGAACGCCGCGCTCGCGGGCGAGGAGGAGGGAATGCGGTCCGACACCACGTTCATCGTGCACGTGTCCGGCGACCGCACGCGCATGGAGGTCGTGTCGATCCCGCGCGACTCGCTCGTCGACCTGCCCGCGTGCAAGCTTCCCGACGGGTCGATGTCCTCGCCGCGCCGCAACACCATGTTCAACGAGGCGTTCCAGATCGGGTCGGGCGGCGTCGACGACATGGACGCGGCCGCCGGCTGCACGATCTCGTCGGTCTACAGCCTCACGGGCGTGCCCATCACCAACCACGTCGTGGTCAAGATGACCGGGGTCGTCGGCGTGGTCGACGCGATCGACGGCGTGACCATGTGCTTCCCGGAGCCGATCAAGGAGGATCCGCGGTACGGCACCCTCGACCTGCCCGCCGGCGAGCACACGCTCAACGGTCACGAGGCGATCGGTTTCCTCCGGGCACGGCACGGCAAGGGCATGGGACTCGAGATGGGCTCCGACCTCACGCGCATCGCCCGGCAGCAGGCGTTCATCGACTCGGCGGTGCGCGAGCTGCTCTCGCAGAACATCATCACCAACTCGCCCCAGCTCTACGGGGTCATCGAGGCCGTGCTCGGCTCGATCAGCGCGGACCCCACCATCGCCGACCCGACGGCGCTCGCCGGGCTCGCGTTCAGCCTGCGGGCCATCAAGCCCTCCGAGGTCGTCTTCACCCAGGTCCCCGTCGTGGACGCGGCGAGCGACCGCAACCGCGTCGAGTGGACGGCGGAGGCCGACGCGATCTGGCAGCGGCTGATCGACGACGCACCCCCGCCCGGCCACGAGCCCGTCACGGACCCGCGCGACGACGCCACGGCCCCCGCGGACGGCGCGACCGACCCCGGAGCGGGGACCGACCCGGGCACCACCGACCCCGGGACCGGTGCCGTCGACCCTGGCACGGGCGCGACGGACCCGGGAGCGGGGACCGACCCGGGTGCCGGCGCGACGGAAGCGCCACGCGACGGCGTGTGCCCCTGACGTCGCTCAGGGCCGCGACGCGCCGAGCGCGGCCAGGCGTCGCACGGCCTCGTGCAGGACGTCCTCGCGCTTGACGAACGTGAACCGGACGCGCGACGCGAGCGCGCGCGCCGTCGTCGACCCCGGGGTGCAGAACGCGCTCACGGGGACGGCCACGACGCCCGCGAGGGCGGGCAGCTCGCGGCACAGCGCGGTGCCGTCCTCGACGCCGAGCGCGGCGCCGTCGGCGATGACGAAGTACGTGCCCTGCGGCACGACGACGTCGAACCCCGCGCGGACCAGGCCCTCGCACAGCAGGTCACGGCGTGCGGCGAGCGAGTCGGCGAGCGCGCGCGGGGTCTCGTCGTCCGCGAGCGCGTCGGCGATCGCGGGCTGGAACGGCGCGCCCGACGTGTAGGTGAGGAACTGCTTCACCGTGCGGACCGCCGTGACGAGCGGCTCGGGGCCGTGCAGCCACCCCACCTTCCACCCCGTGAACGAGAACGTCTTGCCGGCCGAGGAGATCGTGATCGTCCGCTGCCGCATCCCCGGCAGGGTCGCGATCGGCACGTGCCGGGCGTCGTCGAACGTCAGGTGCTCGTACACCTCGTCCGTGACGACCACGACGTCGTGCCGGCGCGCGACGGCGGCGATCGCGTCGAGCTCGTCGAGGTCGAGGACCGTGCCCGTCGGGTTGTGCGGCGAGTTCACGACGATCAGGCGCGTCCGGTCGGTGACGGCGGCGCGCAGCGCGTCCACGTCGAGCCGGAAGCGGTCGGGGCCGGGGAGCAGGGGGACCGTGACGTGGCGCGCGCCCGCGAGCGCGATGCACGCGGCGTGGGAGTCGTAGAACGGCTCCAGCGTCACGACGTCGTCGCCCGGCCCGGCGAGCGCGAGGATCGTCGCCGCGAGCGCCTCGGTGGCGCCCGTCGTCACGAGCACCTCGGTCTCCGGGTCCGGGTCCAGGCCGTAGTGGCGGAACTGGTGGCTCGCGACCGCGTTGCGCAGCTCGAGGACGCCCGGGCCCGGCGGGTACTGGTTGTGGCCGTCCTCGATCGCGCGCACCGCGGCGTGCTTCACCGCGGCCGGGCCGTCGACGTCCGGGAAGCCCTGCCCGAGGTTGATCGCCCCGGTGCGCTGCGCGAGCGCCGTCATCTCGGCGAAGATCGTCGCCGCGACCGCGCCGTCGGCGCCCAGGAGGCCCGTGGCGCGCGCGGCGGCCTGCCAGCGGCCGGGCGGGAGGTCCGTCATGGCCCGACCCTAGCCGTCGCGACGACCACGATGTGGGACGCCGGAAGGGGGGTCCCCTCTCGACGGCGCGGGATTCCGGGGCGCCCGCGACCTTGTCCACAGGGGCGGTTCACGGGGGCGCGTCCATGCCCTACTCTCTGGCGCAGATCGTTGACGACCGGCGGGGCAGCCGGCCGACGGAGCAGGGGGAATGCTCGACATGTCTACGGACACGCACGCCGTCGGCGTGCTCGAGGGCGAGGTGCGCGAGCTCGTCCGACGGCGCGGGGTGGACCCCGCGCGCGACCGCGCGGCCGTCGACCAGCTCGTGCGCGACGTCGTCGCGGACTACGAGACGCGCAGCGCGCTCGGGGCCGTCGTGCCGCTCGCCGACCCCGCCGCTGCCGGTCGTGCGGTCGTCGACGCCGTCGCCGGGCTGGGGCCGCTCCAGCCCTACCTCGACGACCCGGAGATCGAGGAGATCTGGATCAACGCGCCCTCCCAGGTGTTCGTGGCGCGCAGCGGCTCGTCGGAGCTGACGACGACGATCCTCACGGCACAGCAGGTGCGCGACCTCGTGGAGCAGATGCTGCGGTCGTCCGGGCGTCGGCTCGACCTGTCGAGCCCGTTCGTCGACGCGTGCCTGCCGGGCGGGGAGCGGCTGCACGTCGTCATCCCCGACGTCACGCGCAGCGAGTGGGCGGTGAACATCCGCAAGCACGTCGTCCGGGCGTCGCACCTGGACGACCTGGTCCGGCTCGGCGCGCTCCCGCCCCAGGCCGCCGCCTTCCTCGACGCGTCCGTGCGGGCCGGGCTGAACATCCTCGTCGCGGGAGCCACGCAGGCGGGCAAGACGACGATGCTCAACGCCCTCGCCGGGTCGGTCCCGCCCGCGCAGCGCGTCGTCACGTGCGAGGAGGTGTTCGAGCTGCGCTTCGCCGTGCGCGACGTCGTGTCGCTCCAGTGCCGGCAGCCGAGCCTCGAGGGCACGGGCGAGATCCCCCTGCGGCGCCTGGTGAAGGAGGCGCTGCGCATGCGCCCGGACCGCATCGTCATCGGCGAGGTCCGCGAGGCGGAGAGCCTCGACCTGCTCGTCGCGCTGAACGCCGGAGTCCCGGGGATGTGCACGATCCACGCGAACTCCGCCCGGGAGGCGATCACCAAGATGTGCACGCTGCCCCTGCTCGCGGGCGAGAACGTCTCGGACCGCTTCGTGGTGCCGACGGTCGCGTCCGCGATCGACCTCGTCGTGCACCTGGGCGTCGACGCCGACGGGCGTCGCGGCGTGCGCGAGATCCTCGGTGTGACGGGCCGCGTCGAGCAGGGCGTCGTGGAGGCCGCGGAGATCTTCGTCCGCTCGGGCGACCGTCTGGTGCGCGCGGGCGGTTTCCCGCCGCGCGCCGAGCGCTTCGCCCGCGCGGGCATCGACCTGGCAGCGGTCCTGCGGGCGGGCCCGGCCGGGGCCGACGTGCTCGACGGCGCCGCGCCGACGAGGGTGGGCTGACCGTGGGCGTGGCGGTGGGCCTCCTCCTCGGCGCGGGGCTGTTCTGCGTCTGGTGGTCGTTCTGGGCGCCCGGGCCCCCGCGCGTGCGTCGTGCCGACGGGTGGGCGGCACGCACGCAGGACCTGCTCGTCCAGGCCGGCGCACCGGCAGTGACACCCGGTGCCCTGGTGGTCGCGAGCGTCGGCGTCGGGCTCGTCGTCCTCGTGGTCGGGACCGTCCTCGCGCGGTCGTGGACGATCGCGGCCTGCTTCGGTGTGATCGCCGCGGGAGCGCCCTCCCTCCTCGTGCGGTCCCGCGCCCGGCTGCGGCGTGCGCGGCTCCGGGAGGTCTGGCCCGAGGTGCTGGACCACCTGTCCTCGGGCGTGCGCGCGGGGCTGTCGCTGCCCGAGGCCGTCGGTCAGCTCGGCGAGCGCGGTCCGGTCGAGCTGCGCGAGCCGTTCACCCAGTTCGCGCGGGACTACCGCGCGTCCGGCCGGTTCGGGGAGTGCCTCGACCTGCTCAAGGACCGGCTCGCGGACCCTGTCGCCGACCGCATCGTCGAGGCGCTCCGCATCACGCGGGACGTCGGCGGCACCGACCTGGGTCGCCTCCTGCGCACCCTGTCTACCTTCTTGCGCGAGGACGCCCGCACGCGCGGTGAGCTCGAGGCCCGCCAGTCGTGGACCGTGAACGGGGCGCGACTCGCGGTCGCCGGCCCGTGGGTCGTGCTCGGCTTCCTCGCGACGCGCCCGGAGACGGCGGCCGCGTACAACACGATGGCGGGTGCGGTCGTCCTGGCCGCCGGCGCCGCGTGCTCCGCGGCGGCGTACCAGCTGATGCTGCGGATCGGGCGGCTGCCCGAGGAGGAGCGGGTGCTGCGATGAGCGCCGTCGACGTGTCCTGGACCGGTGCCGCGCTCGGCGCGCTCGGCGGGCTGGGTGTCCTCCTCGTGGTCGCCGGGCTCCGGGGGCGGTCAATCCGGCTCGACGAGCGGCTCGCGCCCTACCTGCGCACCCACGACCGCACGTCCGTCCTGCTGCGCGACCACCCCGTGCGATCACCCTTCCCGACCCTCGAACGACTCCTCGCGCCGCTGCTCGCCGACGCGGGCCGCGCGCTGGAACGGTTCGGTTCGACGGCGTCCGACGTCCGGCGCCGCCTCGACCGTGCCGGCCGCGGACGCAGCGTCGAGCAGTTCCGCGCACGGCAGCTCGTGTGGGGCGTCGTCGGGCTCGGCGGCGGGACGGCGCTCGCCGTGCTGCTCGCGGCGACGCGGGGGTTGTCCGTCGCCGCACTGGTGGTCCTCGTGCTGCTGTGCGGCGTCGGCGGTGTGCTCGCGTGCGACCACGCGCTGACCCGCGCCGTGCGACGTCGGGAGGAGCGCATGCTCGCCGAGTTCCCCACGGTCGCCGAGCTCCTGGCGCTCGCGGTGAACGCGGGCGAGGGGCCGGTCGCCGCGCTCGAGCGCGTCGCGACCACCGCGCACGGCGAGCTCTCCGGCGAGCTGCGCACGACCCTCGCGACCGTGCGTGCCGGGACCCCGCTCGCCCGGGCGCTCGAGCAGCTCGCCGACCGCACCGGGCTGCCGAGCCTCACCCGTTTCGCGGAGGGTGTCGCGGTGGCCGTGGAACGGGGGACCCCGCTCGCCGACGTGCTGCGGGCGCAGGCGCAGGACGTTCGTGAGTCGGGACGTCGCGCGCTCATGGAGGCGGGCGGGAGGAAAGAGGTCGTGATGATGGTCCCGGTCGTCTTGCGATAGGCGTATCCCTTAGACGCCAAACAAGCGCGCTCCGGAGTGAACGAAATCGTTGCGCCTCGCCTTCGCGCTCTCGCGTCTTGCGATCGCTGCCACCCACTCCATACGCGCACGCTTCACGAGGTCCGGGGCGACGCCTGGGTCTGCCTCTAGCCGATCGAAGCGCGCCTTCGCCTCGTCGACCAGGGCCGTCGCTGCCCGCAGATCGTCCTCTAGCTTCACGCGGTGCTGCTTCGCGTTCAGACTCTTGGCGGCCTGTGAGTCCTGGTTCGTCTGACCCTGCCAGTAGGCGATGAAGGGGCGACCCGTATCCTCGTTCCACTGGACGACAGGCGTCGGCACCGTCGAGAAGCCGCCCAGCGAACGGATCTCCCAGCCCGCCTCGGCGAACTCGCGCACGAGCGTCTGCAGGTCGTCACGTGTCATGGAGACACGCTCGTCGGTGGACGGAGTTTGTGCTGGCGGCTGGGTCGTGTCTGCGTCAGAACCCGGCCCTGGTGCCGGGTCCGTCCCGGGCGAGGGCGCAGGGACTGGATCGACGTTCGCTAGCGCGTCCTGCGGCCCCGTGGGGTCGAACTTTGCTCCCGTCCCACCGGGGGCCGAGACCTCCCGAAGGTTCTTGATGCGCTCGGAGATCGGCGAGCGGAAGACCAGGACGGCCAGTACGACGACTGCAGGCCACAGGAGAGCCGCCAGGAAGTCAAGAAGGTTCATGAGCGGAATCCTGGCACCCGCACCGCTCTCCTGGCTCGGACCCGCCTGCGTGCCACGTATCACACGGCGTTTCACCCCCGTACGTCTGTCAAGGCCCCTCCCCATGGGGCATGATCAGCCCATGGACACCACGCGAGGATCAAGGGCGACCCTCGACCCGGTCGGCGAGTTGGACTCGGTCGCAGCCAAGTACGAGGAGTATCTGGTGCTCGCCAGGATCACGGAGATTCCTGGTATCGACGTCAACGGGCCTGCCGAGGTTTACGCTCCTCGGTCGGAGCCGTTGACCCTGAGCATCGCTCGTATCTAGTTCCGGGCATGCCTTCCTGGAACGAACTGCTCGCTCAGGTCGGGGGGCAGGAAGAGGCCGAGCGCCCAGCGTGGTTGCTCGCGGAGATGACCAAGACGCTTCAGCGCGTAGGCGCGTTGCGGGCGGGCGATGGCGGTGCGCCTCGCAACGTCCTGATGTACGCGTCGGCGTTCCTCCAGAAGGGTGCGGCTCCCGGCGAGCACCTCATGATCACGTCTGAGGACATCAACGGCTACATGACTGTGATCCACGGTATGGACTGCAGTCGAGGACTCACCTTGCTCCTGCACACCCCTGGCGGAGTGACCAACGCGGCGGAGACTGTCGTTGCGTACCTGCGGTCAAAGTTTGACGACGTTGAAGTCGTCGTCCCAGCGTTGGCCATGTCGGCCGGGACGATGATCGCCCTCGGAGCCGATCGAATCGTTATGGGTCGGCAGAGCCAACTTGGACCCATCGACCCGCAGATCGGGGTCGCGCCCGGGCGCACGGTGTCGGCGCGCGCCGTCGTTGAGCAGTTTGAGCGGGCGCGGAAGGAAGTGGCAAAGGACCAGACGATGGCCCATGTCTGGGCACCCATCGTCGCTAGCTTGGGTCCAGCGCTGCTCCAGGAGGCGCAGAACAGCCTCGACTACTCAGAGTCGATGGTCGCGAAGTGGGTAGCGGGATGGATGTTGAAGGACGAGGCGGACGCTGACAAGGCCGGTCGAGCTGTCGCTCGACACTTCAACGACGCGAGCACTCACAAGAGTCACGGGAGACGGATCGACAGGGACGAGGCCCGGGAGCGACGAGTAGTCGTAGAGGATCTCGAGGCTTCGCAGGGCGTCCAGGAGGCGGTGCTGACCGCCTATCACCTGATGACGATCCTCTTCGAGCAGACTTCCTTTACCAAGATCCTCGGATCCGACGTGGGAAAGAACTGGATCAAGAACTGGAACTGAGCCGCTCTTCTTGGCAGCGACGTCGGGCTCGCCGGACGCCGTTGCGCTCGGCGCGGATGAGCAGGGCCCGGAGCACGACGTCGCGGCGGTCGGCGGTGTGCTCCAGGAGCCCGAGCCCGGTACGCGCCTTCGACTCGGCGTCCAGGAGCCGGGCGAGGCCGACGAGGGTGTCGGTCTGCTTCAGGGCCTGGAAGCGGAGCCACTCCAGGATGTCCCGGAGCGCGGGGTCCAGCGGCTCGGGCTTGTCCGACTCCTCGGGCGCGGTGGTGGTCATGGCTGCCTCTCGTGGGTCCGCGGGGACCGAGGGGGGCATTTCGAGGAACCCCGGCACCGGCGGTGGTGCGCCGCCCCGGGAGTGTGGTCGGGGCGGCGCACCGGTCAGGGGGTCGTCTCGGCGACGTGCGCGACGGCGAACGCGGCGGGCTGGGTGACGTTGAAGCCCACGCGGGCCTCGGCACGGAACCGGACGGTGTTGTTCGCGAACAGGTCCCCGCCGTCCGACCAGGTGACGTCGAGCGTGCCGCGCTCCGCGAGGACTCCGGCCTGGAAGTCCCCGAGGATCGCGGTCCCGGCGGGGACGACATCGGTGATGACGCACGGCACGCCGAACAACAGCGGCGTGACTCCGGCCGCGAACGACGGCGCGTACAGGAGCCGCCCGTCCGCGTCACGGAGCAGTTCCACGGCCTCCCAGTCCGCCGGGTTGAGCGCGTACGCAGTGGGGACGAAGGCCGCGCTCTGGAGGACCGTCAGGGCCTTGCGGAGCGTGGTGAGCGCGTCGGTGGCGAACGCGACGTCCTGGACGCCCTCCTGTGCGGACGGCCCCGCCGAAGACTGTTCGGGCTGGCTAGGCACCCGGAGGTGCCCTCGCGGACGAGGTGGCGGACGGATCGACCGGGTGCAGGTTCGTGCCTGCTCGGCTCTCGCGACCACATCATCGAGCGGTGTCGTCACGGCCAGGCTAGCGACCCGCTCCGCGGTCCTCCAGTGTCCAGCCGGCTGGGACGCTCAGGTGAGGTCGGCCAGGAACGCCTCCCACGTCGTGCCCGCAACCCCGGACCGGTGGGCTTGCTCGATGAGCACGATCAGCACACCGATCACCTTCCGTGCGTCCTCCAGACTCAACTGGTCGAGTGCGTCGTCCAGCATGGCGATGCCCTCGGGCGATCCGTCCTCCGCCTTCCGCAGCATGGCCGCGATGTCCCGGCTGTTCAGCGCGCTCGACTCGTTCATCTCGTCCTCCTGGGGTCGGTCTTCAACAAAGTGGGTCGTTCTGTGCAGGCCGCCGTGCGGCGACACGTACCTGTCCGTCGAGGGGGGTCCTCGATCTGTGCATCGGCGCGCTCTACGCGCCGTACACGTCCGGAAGCCGGTGACTCCGTGTGACGATCTGGCCCCCTCCCGGTAGCCGAGACGTCGGGCTCGTCTCCCGCTCGGTCTTGCGGCTCTCGCGCGGCGGGCTCGGCTTCGAGCTCCACTCGGTCGCGGTTGTCGTCGGTCGTCGAGGTCGACGGGTTGGGTCTGACCGACTGGGGAGCGGCAGGCGAGGCGGGGTCCCCGATGGCCGAGTGGATTGACGAGCTCAAGGCTGACGACGTCGTCACGGAGGCTGTCACCTGCTTCGGGTAGGTCGCGTGCTGGGGGGCTAGCGGTCATGCCCCTTCTCCTTCGGTGGTGCCCGTTCGAGGATCGAGCGGGAGCGTGGGCTGCTCAGCACGAAGCAGACGACGGCGCTGGTACCGGCGGTGCGCCGGGCGGCAGCGGCGGGTGAGTCCGGGCTCGGACAGCCACTCACCGCACACGGCGCACTTCTCCTGCGGCGGCAGCGTCGGGGTTGGGGTCATCGGTCGGCTCCCGCCGCGAGCCGGGAGCGGAGGACCTTCAACGGGTCACGTGCTCCGTCGAGGCCCTGCTCGGTCCGGGTCTTGATCTCCAGGTAGCCGGTCCAGGGGTCACCACCGCCGAGCCGATACGCGTCCGCGATGAGTTCGGGAATCTCCAGGGGCAGGTTTCGCTGCCTGCGCAGCGTGAGGAGTGCTCGCTCGGCGTTCGGGTGGTGGGGATGAGTCGTCGTGATCCTTCCCCCGCCCGTCGCCGCGTCGGGGGCGGACGCACCTCGCCCGCGCGAGGGGTTGGGTAGTGGTTCTTGTAGTGGTTCCCGCCTCTGTGAGGGGAGTCTGGGAGTCCCCGTTTTGAGAACACTGGTGTCCTCAGAGAGGCGTCTGGGAGCGTCCAGACTCCTCTGTGGAGGGCCGCTGGTGCCGTTCCAGACACCCCTGTCGGGGGCTGCTGGAGCAGACTCAGCCGTCTCTGTCGGGGGCGTCTGGATGGAGTTGGGGACCGTGAGCTGATACCGGGTCGAGCGGTGCTGGCGCGCCTGCTCAACGACGACGAGCCAGCCACTCGCGCGAAGCCCTGCAAGGGCACGGTCGACTCCGTTGCGGGAGAGCCCCGTGAGGCTTTGGAGCCGCGCGCGCGTTACCCAAACCAGTTCGGTCCCTCGGCTCGCATGCCGCGCGAAGCACAGGGCGACCAGCCGCTCGGTCGGGCGCAGCGACGAGTCCCACACGGCGTCCTCGAAGGCACGCCGGGGTGTCACGACCCGACCCCTCGCCACCTGTCGGTCGCCCTCGATACGCTGGGCACGACCTTCGCGGACTGGGTGTCTTGGGGGGTCACGACGCCGCTCCTGCCGCCGCCGGGGCGGCGTTCCCCTGCGCGGCTCACGAGGTGCCTCCTCGCCGACGTCGGGGCTTGCGGGCGGCCTCTTCGGCGGCCAGGCGCTCGGCGGCCATCTCCCGGGCGATGGGACCGAGGATGCGGACTATGGCCGCGCGCTGCTCCTCCGTGAACGGTGGAGCAGCGGCGACGATCACATCGGCGCGCGCCTCTATGCGGGCCTGGGTCTTGGAGTCCGTCATTGCCGGACTCCGCCCATGAGCAGGTTCGCGACCTCGCGGCGCTGGTTGAGCGTGAGGGTGGGGTCGGCGGCGAGCACCTGCCGGACGTGCCGGGTGAGCATCGCGGTCGCGAGGACGCGACGGGCGTGGACGAGGTCGGGATCGTCGGCCGGTCGCCGGTGGGCTAGCGAGGCTACGGTGTTCCGCAGCCGGACGATGTTGGGCTCGTCCTGAACGGTGGGATCGGACATCTGGACGCTCCAGGCACGGGATGACGTCCACCCCGCCTAGGTGGCTGGAACGTTCCCGATCGAGGCCTGCTCCTCGCCGTTGCGAGGGGGCCTCCCGTCTGGAAGCGCGGTCCTCCTAAGACGCTAGTGCGCTTGGACACCTTCGTCCATACGCACTGGAGACGACTGGTGCGTCAGTCGAACCAGGAGATGTCCAGTGCTGGAAGCCCAGCCCGCGCGGCTCTGTCGACCCTTTCGACCGTGGTGCTCGGGGACCAGTTCGGAGTGCGTCGGCAGGCGTGGCACCAGAACTCCACGGTGCCCTGGACAGGAGCGGGGGGCGTCTCGACCCGCCTGCTCGACCGTCGATGCCACGCGTACGTCATGAGCACAGTCGGGGGTTCGCCCGCGCGCCAGGCGAACGCGAAGGGCAGCACCAGTCGCTCGTGTTGCCCGCGGTCGGTGCAGACGACGGGAATCGTCGTGAAGCCGTCCATGGCGTCCATGCGGGGGACCGTAGCCTGTGCTTCGGGGGTCTTGCGGGCGCGGTCAGGCGCGTCCGGCGACGGTAGACACCTTCCAAGCGATGTCCACCTTCTCCGGGTCGAACGTCCTGCCCGGACCTTGCGGCTGGATCACCACCGAGAACAGGTGCCGGATCAGAGCACGCCGCTTCTCCAGGGGCGCGCGCTCCCACATCTGCTCCGGCGTGTCGTCGGCGTCCTTCTTGGTCACAAACTCCGAGAACTCCGGTGCGGGAGCCGCCGCCCGCATTCGTGCCCGGGCGTCCGCGATCTTCGGCTGGATGGTCACGTTCAAGCGCTCGATCATGCGGACGGCCGTCTCGGGGTCGCCGCTCCCGAGGGCGTCCACGGCTCGGGCGAGTTGGGCCTGGAGTGCGTCGACCTCCTCCTCGGCAGCTCGCATGGCCTCGGGGTCGCCGCCGAACAGCGCGGGCGCGTCCGGCTGGGCAAGACGCTTGACGATCACTGTAGTGACGAGACGCTCCACGTCCTCCGCGACGCGGCGGACCCGTAGGCACTCCCGGCACTGGTAGGCGGGCTTCTGCCGCCCCGTGACGATCCGCATCATGCCGCCGCACAGGCCGCACACGGCGATCCCGGAAAGCAGGTGCTTGACCTCCGCCCCGCGGTTCGTCCGGCGGGTCGGGTCGGTGAGCAGCGCGACGAGCCGTGCCTGCTGCTCGGCGCTCCACAGCGGCTCCCACCGCCCCGTGCCGATGACCTTCCCGTTGTGCGTCCGCAGACCGGCGTTGCGCTCGCGCAGGAGGAGTTGTCGGACGCTCGTGGCGTTCCACGTCATCGTCGCCACCTTCGTGCTCCCCGGCCGGGAGTGCGCGGCGGGGGTGGGCAGCTCGCGGTCGTTGAAGTCCTTGACGATGGACCGGATTGACTCCCGGTTGAGCACGCGCCGGGCGACTTCATCGAGGATCGCGGCCTGCTCCGGGTGACGCGCCTCCTGGCCGTCCACGACGTGCCAGCCGTACGGGACGAAGCCGTGCCGCTTGCCCTGCTCCGCCTTCTGCTGGAACGTGCGCTTGGTCCGCTCGCTCGTCTCCTCGGCCTCCTGCGCATCCCAAGCGGCGAGGGTTCGCGCCACGGCCCTTCCCTGGGAGGTGTTGAGGTTCAGGTCGCCTAAGGAGCGGGTGACGATCCGCAGCCCCCGCGCCTCGACCAGGGCGATGAGGTCCTCGAACTCCAGCGGCCGACGGGTCAGCCGGTTCGACTTGTCCCCGATGATCACGTCGAAGTCCCCGGCCCAGGCGCGCCGCAGCATCTCCTGGTAGAGCGGGCGAGGCTTCCGGCTCCGGGTGGACGCGCCCACGTCGTTCTCAACGTACTCCGCGACGACCTCGTAGTCGTGCCGTTCGGCGTAGGCCCGGATGTCCTCATCCTGCCTCGCGACGCCGTCCCCGAGGCCTGTTCTGTCGCTGCTGATGCGCGTGTAGATCGCTGCTCGTAGTCCCATACTCCTAAGATACGCCTATCGCATACCCGTCCCCGTCGTCTTCCTCATCCTCCCCGTGACGGTGGTCTACGCCGTCTTCCCGTCGCTCGCGACCCTGCGGCTCGGCTTCTGAGCAGCAGCGACCAAGTGTCCGGGACGACCGCCCGGCACGACCGATCGAAACGACGACGAAGGAGAACCATGCAGGGGTGGAATCGAGGGAACCAGGCGGTGCGCGCCGCAGCGCGCGGCGCGCTCGGGCGGCTGACCGGTCAGGACCCGGAACGCGGCGACGTGCCGGGCTGGGTGCTCATCACCCTGATGACGGCCGGGTTGGTGATCGCCCTCTGGGCCGTCGCCGGGCCGGCGCTGACGCAGGCCTTCAGCAACGCCATCTCGAGCGTCGGCGCCCCCTGAGATGGTGCGTCGCGGTGGTCCGGGAGCCGGCGTCGAGGACCCGGAGCGGGGCTCCGCCGTCGTCGAGTTCACCCTCGTCTCCGTCCTCGTGCTCGTGCTGTTCCTCGGGGTCGTCCAGGTCGCGCTCGCCGTCCACGTGCGCGCGACGCTGGTGGACTGCGCGGCGGAAGGTGCCCGCGTCGCGGGCCGTGCCGACCGTGGCCCGCACGACGGTGCGGACCGCACGCGCGACCTCGTCGTGTCCGCGCTCTCGGCGCGGTACGCGCAGGACGTCGTCGCGCGCCGGACCGTCGTGGACGGTCTGCCCGTCGTCGAGGTCACGGTGACCGCGCCGCTCCCGGTCGTCGGACTGCTCGGCCCGGCCGGAGCACTCACCGTCCGCGGTCACGCGCTGGAGGAGGCCCCGTGACGCGCCTGCTCGCTCGGCTCCGCGCGAGGCTGACGGGGCAGCGCGCGGACCGGGGGAGCGCGGTCGTCGAGTTCCTCGGTGTCGCGCTCGTCCTCCTCCTGCCGGTCCTGTACCTCGTGCTCACGGTGGGGCGGGTGCAGGCCGCGACGTTCGCCGTGGAGGGCGCCTCCCGCGAGGCGGCGCGTGCGTTCGTCACGGCGCCGTCGAGCGACGACGGGGCCCGGCTCGCCTCGGCGGCCGTGGCCCTGGCGCTCGACGACCAGGGTTTCTCCCCGGCCACCGACGGCCTGACGATCTCCTGCTCGTCACGGCCCTGCCTGGAGCCGGGCGGCGAGGTGACGGCGCACGTCCGGCTCGACGTGCCGCTCCCGCTCGTGCCCGAGCTCGTGCGGGGGGTCGTCCCCCTCGTGGTCCCCGTGGAGGCGCGGCACGTCGTGTCCGTCGACGCGTACGCGGCGAGGCGGCCGTGAGCGCCCCGCCACCCCTGGGCACCTCGACACCCGGGGGCGCACCCGGACGCGGTCCCGGGCGGCGGTCCGGCGCAGTCGGGCGCGGTTCGGCGGCGCTCGTCGCGCGGCTCCGGGGCTCGAACGAGCGGGAGAAGGGCCGCATCCTGCTGCTCACGAGCGCGTTCGTGGCGTTCGCGCTGCTCCTCGTGACGGTCGTGGTGAGCGCCACGGAGGTGCACCTCGAACGCAAGCGGCTCTACGCGCTCGCGGATGCGCTCGCCCTCACGGCGGCCGACTCGACGACCCCTGAGACGTTCTACTCCGGCAGCGCGGCGCCGCCGGTCGAGGGTGCCGTCCTCACGCTGACCGACGCCGGGATCCGCGCGGACGTCGACGACTATCTCGTCCGGAACCCCGCGGCGCTCGCCGGTCTGAGCGAGGTCGTGGTGACCGACGCGTCGACCGGCGACGGGCGCACGGCGTCGGTCGGCCTCGCCGCGCGGGCGCGACCCGCGATGATCAGCTGGGTGACCGGGGCGTGGAGTGATGGCATCATCGTGCGTGCAGAGTCACGTGCCAGAGCGTGGTGAGCACCTGTTGCTGTTCGACGAAGAACGTCCAGGGAAAGGAATACCGCAGCGTCGCGTGAGCGCGCTCGCGCGCCTTTGTTCACTTTCTTAACTTTGGATGGCCACTTCTGGTTCGGCCCTGTCAAAACCCCAGGTTCGCCGCTATGGTGATCCGGTCCGACAACAACTCCAACGATGGAGAGCTACAACATGAACGCACGAGCAACGAAGAAGCTCGTCGCCGGGGGTGCCCTCGGTGCGATGCTCATCGGCACGGTCGCCCTCGCGTCCGCCGCCTCCGCCGACCCGGTGGACGGCACCGACGTCGACGTCTCCGTGGAGATCGAGTCCAACGTGGAGCCGGGCAACCTCGCCCTCACCGTCGCCGCGAGCTCGACCACGCTGACCGAGGCCGACGAGTCGTCGGTCGAGGGCACGCGCGAGTTCAACGGTGCGCTGCCGGAGGTCACCGTCACCGACACGCGGACCGAGGTGCCCGAGGGCGCCTACTGGTACGTGCTGGGCAGCGCGTCGGCCTTCACGGGTGACGCGGGCGAGATCGGTGCCGACAACCTCGGCTGGGCCCCGACCCTCGTCGACGGTGGCGACACCGGCCTGGTCTCCGAGGGCGAGCCGGTCGAGCCCTCCCTCGAGAACGGCCCGGGTCTCGTCGACCAGGAGCTCCTGGTCTCGACGTTCGACTCGGCCGAGGTCAACCCCGAGGGTTCCTGGACCGCCGGCGCGAACCTCACGCTGCGCACGGGTGAGGACGTCGCGCCGGGCGCGTACAACTCGACCATCACGCTGTCCCTGTTCGAGGACTGAGCCGTCCCGACGTCCCGGTGACCGGTTCCGACCGGGCACCGACCGAGTAGTCACACGACGGGTCGCACCGTCCCGCACGACCACGGTCGTGCCGGGCGGGCGACCCGTCGTCGTACGGAGAGAAGCCCCTGCGTGATCCCCGCACCAACGCACCCCGCCCGCACCGGGTCCCCGTCCCGCCGCCGCGGGCGTCGTCTCGTCCTGGCCGCGACCGCCCTCGCCCTCGGCCTCCTGCCCGCGACCCCGCTCGCCGTCGGCGCGTCCGCGACGACCGCCGCCACGAGCGCGCACGCCGGCGTCACGAACGCGCAGGCCGACGTCGTGAGCGCTCTGCCGACGGCGCTGCCCCTCGACACCGAGGACCGCATCACGTGGGGCGCCAAGCCCGCGGACGCGAACGGTCCCGACGGGCGTCGCGGCGTCGACCTCGTCGCCGACCCGGGCACGACGGTCGAGGAGCACATCGCCGTCTCGAACTTCAGCGACGTGCCGGCCACGTTCGCGCTCAAGGCCGCGGACGGCTACCTCACCGCCAACGGGCGCTTCAACATGCTCTCCTCGGACCAGGAGTCCACCGACGCGGGGACGTGGTTCACCGTCCAGGAGAGCGTCGATGTGGGCCCGAAGGAGACGGTCGTCGTCCCGTACACGATCACGGTCCCCGAGAACGCGACCCCGGGCGACCACCCGGCGGGCATCGCCGCGTCGGTCACGAGCACGGGCGGCGGCGAGGGCGGGACGAGCGTCGGCGTCGAGAGCCGTGTCGGGTTCCGCGTCACGACGCGCGTCACCGGCGAGGTCCAGCCCGCGCTCGCCGTCGAGGACGTCAAGGCGTCCTACGCGCCGTCGTGGAACCCGTTCGCCGCGGGCGACCTCAGTGTCTCCTACGACGTCGCCAACGACGGCAACGTGCGCCTCGGCGCCGAGGGCCAGGTCGCGACGTCCGCACTCTTCGGCGCCGTGACGGACGAGGCGACGGCGGAGCCGCTCGGGGAGGTCCTGCCGGGCGGATCCCTGCGGAGCAAGGTCGCGTTCGCCGACGTCTGGCCGCTCGGACCGGTCAGCACGACGATCACCGTCACGCCGACGGTCGTCGGCGACGACCAGGTGGACGCGCAGCTCGACCCGGTCACGGTCACCGTCACCACGTGGGCGGTCCCGTGGCCGCAGCTCCTGCTCCTCGCGATCGTCGTGGTCGTGATCGTGGGCGTCCGGGACGACCGCCGACGTCGGCGCCAGCGCCTCGAGGCGATGCTCGCGAAGGCGCGCGACGAGGGCCGCCAGCAGGCGACGACCGCCGAACCGACGCCGTCGACCACGGGCGGCTCCGCCGCGCAGGGCGGCACGAAGGACTGACGGCGACGCGCCGTCGGGCGCGCCTCGCCCGGCGGCGCCGCACCCCGCGCCGCACCCTGGTGACGAACCCCCGCGGCGGCCACGCGCACGGACCCCGCGCGGAGCCCCCGCGCTCTCCCCTCGCTGGCCTCGCGACGGCGCCGACCGCGCGCGGGGTCGCGTAACCTTGAACCTCGTGGCCACCATCGACTTCCCGTCCGAGATCAAGGCGCTGCGGAGCACGCTCGAGTCCATCGAGAGCGTGAGCGACCCGGAGGAGCTGCGCGCGACGATCGCGAACCTCTCGGAGAAGGCGTCGGCGCCCGACCTGTGGGACGACCCCGACGCGGCGCAGAAGGTGACGTCGGCGCTCTCCGCCGCGCAGTCGGAGCTGGACCGGGTGAAGAAGCTCGGGCAGCGCATCGCCGACGTCGAGACCCTGGTCGAGATGGGCCAGGAGATGGAGGACGAGGACACCCTCGTCGAGGCCGAGAACGAGGTCGCCGCCATCCGCAAGGACCTCGACCAGCTCGAGGTCCGCACCCTGCTCGCCGGCGAGTACGACGCGCGCGAGGCCGTCGTGACGATCCGCGCGGGCGCCGGTGGCGTCGACGCGGCCGACTTCGCGGAGATGCTGCTGCGCATGTACCTGCGCTGGGCGGAGCGCCACGGCTACCCGACGACGGTCCTCGACACGTCGTACGCCGAGGAGGCCGGGCTCAAGTCCGCGACGTTCGAGGTGAAGGCGCCGTACGCGTTCGGCCACCTGTCGGTCGAGGCGGGCACCCACCGCCTCGTGCGCATCTCGCCCTTCGACAACCAGGGCCGTCGCCAGACCTCGTTCGCGGCGGTCGAGGTGATCCCGCTCATCGAGCAGACGGACTCGATCGAGATCCCGGAGTCGGAGATCAAGGTCGACGTGTTCCGGTCCTCGGGCCCGGGCGGGCAGTCGGTCAACACGACGGACTCCGCGGTGCGCATGACGCACATCCCGACGGGCATCGTCGTCTCGATGCAGAACGAGAAGTCGCAGATCCAGAACCGCGCCGCGGCTCTCCGCGTGCTCCAGTCCCGCCTGCTGCTCGTGCGCCAGGAGGAGGAGAACGCGAAGAAGAAGGAGCTCGCGGGCGACATCAAGGCGAGCTGGGGCGACCAGATGCGCTCCTACGTGCTGCAGCCGTACCAGATGGTCAAGGACCTGCGCACCGAGCACGAGGTGGGCAACCCCTCGGCGGTGTTCGACGGCGACATCGACGGCTTCATCGAGGCCGGGATCCGCTGGCGCCGCGGGGTGCAGAAGGAGGCCTGACCTTCCGCGGCCGCCCCGGGCCGATTGATCCGAGCAACGGATCGATGCACCCGGGCGCGGCGTGTCCGCCCCGCCGGGCCGGAGACACATGCCTACCCTCGGGATCGTGCGACGAACCCCGTTCGTCCACGGATCGACCCCCGACCCGAGGAACGTGCCGCTGTGATCCGCTTCGAGAACGTCACCAAGGTCTACGCGCGCGGCGCGAGGCCGGCCGTCGACGACGTGTCGTTGGAGGTCCGGCGCGGCGAGTTCGTCTTCCTCGTCGGCGCGTCCGGCTCCGGCAAGTCGACGTGCCTGCACCTCGTCCTGCGCGAGGAGCGCCCGACGAAGGGCAAGGTCTTCGTGGCGGGCCGCGACCTCGGGTCGATGTCGAGCTGGAACGTCCCCAAGCTGCGCCGCCAGATCGGGGTGGTGTTCCAGGACTTCCGCCTGCTGCCCAACAAGACCGTGTTCGAGAACGTCGCGTTCGCGCTCCAGGTGATCGGCAAGCCGCGCCACACCATCGCCATCACGGTGCCCGAGACGCTCGAGATGGTGGGCCTCGCGGGCAAGGAGAAGCGTCGCCCGCACGAGCTCTCCGGCGGTGAGCAGCAGCGCGTCGCCATCGCGCGCGCCATGGTCAACCGCCCGCCGATCCTGCTCGCCGACGAGCCGACCGGGAACCTCGACCCCACGACGTCCCTCGGGATCATGCGCCTGCTCGACCGCATCAACCGCACCGGCACGACCGTCGTGATGGCGACGCACGACGAGGAGATCGTCAACCAGATGCGCCGCCGCGTCGTCGAGCTCGACACCGGCACGCTCGTGCGCGACCAGGCGCACGGCTCGTACGGCGCCCGCGGCCAGGTCATCCCCGACCCGACGTCCGGCCCGGCGCCCGAGTCGGCGCCGACCGCCGTCGTGCGCCGGACCGCACGCCCGTCCGCGGCGCCCGACCCGGCGTCGTCCTCGACGCAGGACCCGGCCGAGGCGCCGGACCGGACGCCGGCGACCGGCGCGACGCCCGCGGTCGACGCGTCGGGCCGGCCACCGCTGCCCCGGCGACGCTCGACGCGTCGCCACGTCGACGCGACGGCGGGGGAGTGAGCGGCGTGCGACTCCAGTTCATCCTCGCGGAGCTCGGCCAGGGCCTGCGGCGCAACGTCTCCATGGCCGTCTCCGTCGTGCTCGTCACCTTCGTCTCGCTCACGTTCGTCGGGTCGTCGCTGCTGCTCCAGGCGCAGATCGGCAAGCTCAAGGACGACTGGTACGACAAGGTCGAGGTGTCCGTCTTCCTGTGCCCGGCGGGGTCACCGTCGCCCACGTGCGCGGCCGGGGAGGCCACGCCCGAGCAGATCGCGGCGATCGAGGACCTGTTCGACACCGAGCTCGGCGACGAGATCCAGACGGTGTACTTCGAGTCCAAGGACGACGCGTTCGCGGCGTTCACCGAGCGCTACCCCGACGGGTACCTCGGCACGCAGCTCACGGTCGACGACATGCAGGCGTCCTTCCGCCTCAAGCTCACCAACCCGGAGAACTACGAGGTCGTCAACGACGTCGTGACGGGGCGGCCGGGCGTCGAGGTGGTCGAGGACCAGCGCCGCATCTTCGACTCGCTCTTCCTCGCGCTCAACCGCGCGTCGCTGCTCGCGGCCGGCCTCGCGGCGGTCATGCTGCTCGCCGCCGTGCTGCTCATCACGACGACGATCCGCCTCTCCGCGCTGAGCCGACGGCGCGAGACGGGCATCATGCGGCTCGTCGGGGCGTCGAACCTGTTCATCCAGCTCCCCTTCCTCCTCGAGGGGGCGATCGCCGCCGTGCTCGGCGCGGTCCTCGCGGTGGGCGGGCTCTGGGTCGGGGTGAAGTACCTCGTCACCGACTGGCTGTCCCAGTCCGTGACGTGGGTGGCCTACGTCGACGAGGCGGACGTGCTGCGCATCGCACCCGTGCTCGTCGGGATCGCTTTCCTGCTGGCGGCCGTGTCCTCGGTCGTCACGCTCAACCGCCACACGAGGGTGTGAGATGACCCGGGACCTCCGCCGCGCGACAGCGGCTCTGATCACCACGACCCTGCTCCTCGTGGGCGGCGTCGCCTCGGCGTCCGCCGACGACATCGACGACCGCCGCGCCGCGGCGGAGCGCCGCCAGTCCGAGATCCTCGGCAGCCGCGAGCAGCTCCAGTCCGAGCTCGAGGACACGGACGCGGCGCTCGCCCAGGCCGTCGTCGACCTCCAGGCCATCGAGGCCCGGCTGCCCGTCGCGCAGGCCGAGCTCGACGCCGCCCAGGCCGAGGTCGAGCGGACGCAGCGCGAGGCGGAGCTGCTCGCGCAGCGGCTCGAGGACGCGCTGGGCCAGGAGGCCGCGATCAGCGCAGAGATCGAGCGCGGTGCGACCGAGGTGGCCGACGCCAAGTCGAGCATCGCCGAGATGGCGCGCCAGGCGTACCGCGGTCAGGGAGACGTCTCGAGCCTCGGCATCGTCACGGGTGCGCAGAGCACCGAGGAGTTCATCGCGGAGTACGCCGTCTCCTCGACGGCGGCACGCAGCCAGTCCCGCTCGCTCCAGGAGCTCCTCGAGGCGGAGTCCGTGTCGCGCAACCGCGAGGCGCGCCTCCAGGCGGTGCGCGAGACGGTCACCGACCTCAAGCAGCAGGCGGACGAGAACCTCGTCGCCGCCGAGGCAGCCCGCACGGCCGCGGCCGACCGCAAGGCCGAGGTCGAGCAGCTGATCGTCGACCAGCAGGCCAAGAAGGCGACGATCGAGGAGCGCAAGTCTGCGGCCGAGGCGAAGGTCGCCGAGAACGAGGCCGCGCAGCAGTCCCTGCAGAGCGAGATCAAGGGCATCATCGCGGAGCAGGCCGAGCGTGACCGCAAGGCCGCCGAGGAGGAGGCGCGCCGCCAGCAGCAGAGCCAGCAGTCCGGCGGCGGCGGTGGCGGCGGGGGCGGCGGGTCGTCCTCCGGCGGGGGTGGCGGCGGGGGCGGGGGTTCGTCCTCCGGCGGCGACCGCGGCAGCATCTCGAGCTTCCTGTCGTACCCGACGGCGGTGCCCTACGTCACCTCGAGCTACGGGATGCGGCTGCACCCCATCCTCGGCTACTACCGCCTGCACGCGGGGACGGACCTGCGGGCCTACTGCGGCACGCCGATCATGGCGTCCGGCCCCGGGACGGTCGTCCACGCCCAGTGGCGCAACGGGTTCGGCAACCAGGTGCTGATCAACCACGGCACGGTGGGCGGCAAGAACCTCATGACGAGCTACAACCACCTCACGCGCTTCGCGGTGTCGTCGGGTCGGACTGTCAACAAGGGCGACGTCATCGGGTACTCGGGCAACACCGGCCTCTCGGGGGCGTGCCACCTGCACTTCGAGGTGTACGTCAACGGGTCGACGATCGACCCGATGTCCGTGCTGCGCTGACCGGGCCGGGTCGCGCTCCGGGCGTCGCGCCCGACCCGTCCCGGCCCCCGCGCGACCGCACCCGGGGGATAATCGGTACCGGGCGCCGTCGGGCACCCGTACGCTGGGGCGCCCGCACGGCTCGGGGCCGGCGCACGGACGGTGCCCCGGACGAGCACCCGGGCGACAGCACCGACAGCAGAGAAGGACGGTAGGACACGGATGGCGAAGGACAGCGGCCGCAAGGTCGTCGCCAGCAACCGCAAGGCACGCCACGACTACGTGATCGAGGACGTGTACGAGGCGGGGATCGTCCTGTCCGGGACCGAGGTCAAGGCGCTGCGGATGGGCAGGGCGTCGCTCGTCGACGGCTACGTCGCGGTCGACCGCGGCGAGGCCTGGCTCGAGAACGTCCACATCCCCGAGTACACCGAGGGCACGTGGAACAACCACGCCCCGCGCCGCAAGCGCAAGCTGCTCCTGCACAAGGAGGAGATCCTGCGCCTCGAGTCCAAGACGCGCGAGAAGGGGCACACGATCGTGCCCCTCGCGCTGTACTTCCTCGACGGCCGCGCCAAGGTCGAGATCGCGCTCGCGCGCGGCAAGAAGGAGTACGACAAGCGCCAGGCGCTCCGCGAGAAGCAGGACAACCGCGAGGCGCAGCGCGCCATGCGGCAGCGCGAGCTGCGCTGACGCCGCGCGGGGCGTCCCGCACGCGGTTCCTGTGCCCGACGCCGGCCCCACCCGCTGGTGACGCCGTCGCCCTCGACGTACGGTCGAGGGCGAGACGACGACCGCGAACCAGGAGGCCCCATGGTCAAGCTCCGCCAGTACATCCCGCGCCTCGCGGCGGGGGCGTACATCCTCAACTCCGGCCTGAGCAAGCGCGGTGCCGACGAGGAGACCGCGCAGGGACTGCACGGGATGGCCGCCGGCACGTACTCGTTCCTCGGGGACGTCGAGCCGAAGCAGTTCACCAAGACCCTGTCGACCGCCGAGATCGCGCTCGGCGCGGCCCTCGTGGCGCCCTTCGTCCCGACCGGTCTCGTCGCCGTCGGGCTCGGCGTCTTCTCGGCCGGCCTCGTCGGCATGTACCTCAAGACGCCGGGCATGACGCGCGAGGACGGGGTGCGACCCACCGAGCAGGGGACCGGGCTCGCGAAGGACGTGTTCCTCCTCGGGATCGCCGGCGGGCTGCTCGTCGACTCGCTGAGCCGGAAGAAGTAGCCGCGACGCGGGTACCGGCGGTGCGCGACCGCCGGTACCCGGCCGCGCGGAAATATCCGTGCGGGGCACGGCGTTGATCGCGTAGGCTGGACCTGCTGCACGAGGTCCGGGTCCGCCCGGGCGTCGCGCAGTGCTTGACAACTGCACAGGGGGTGATCGGTTTCGACGGTGGTCGTGCTTCGAGGAGAAGCGGGCCGAGGATGCAGGCTTATCTCGTAAACGATGTCTGCAAAACACAGGTGCCGATAACAAGCGCACCGACTTCGCCCTCGCCGCCTGAGCGAGCCCCGAAGTCCGTCAGCCCGAGCTAGCTCTCGACTCGGATCCTGGCGTCATCTAGAGAGCCACTGCTCGCAGTCCTCGTCACCGGGGCTGCGGGGACTTTCAGGTGACTGAGCCCGTCCGCATCTTGTCTGCGTGAGTGCGGGGGCCGAGAAAAACGACAGCAGACTGCGCCCGGAGAAGTCCTCGATCGGCGTCACCGGACCGGGGTTCGATTCCCCGCACCTCCACCCCTGCGGCGACGGCCCGCACCCCTCTCGGGGTGCGGGCCGTCGTCGTACCGGCGCTCTGTGCGGTCACCAGCCGTGGCGCTCCCAGGCCGCCGCCGCCTCGTCGCCCTCGAGCCACTCGAGGCGCAGCCGCCGCCCCCGCACCTCGAGCCGGGCGTCGTCGTCACGAGGGAGCGGGGGCGCGCCGGGGTCGTCGCTGTACAGGTCCTCGTCGTCGCCCGCGCCGTCGAGGTGGGCCCGCCACTGCACGCGCGGCTCCGGGTTGACGTGCCGGGGGAACGTCTGCGGCCCGACCGTGTCCCAGTGCGTGCACACGCGCGTCACGAGGTGACCGGCGAGCCGGGCCGTGCCCTCGTCGTCGGCCCACAGGCGCGCGACGCGACCGGTGCCCTCGGGGGCGACGGGCTCAGTCACGGGCGGACGCCCCGACGAGCGGAGCCCGCCCCGACGACGGCGCCTGCGGGTCGTCGTCCGGCCCCGTGCCGCCGTCGTCGGCCGGGGGAGCGCCGCCGTCCTGCGCACGACGGCGGACCCGGCGCAGCACCCAGCGCACGACGAGCAGGACGAGGCCGACGACGACGAGCCACGGGAGCAGCGCGCCGAGGACGACGACCAGGCCGTTGAGCGTGGTCAGCAGAGCGTTCCAGCCGTTCTGCAGCCCGCCGAGAAATCCGCCGGGGGCGAGCTGCTCCGTCGGCACCACCTGCACGACGGTGACGTGCAGCGTGGACATCGAGACCTGGTCCGTGAGCGCGGCGCGCTGCGACTGGAGCGACTCGAGCTCCGCCTGGCGCGTCGTGAGCTCCTGCTCGGCGGCGAGCAGGTCCGCGGTCGTCGCGGCGTCGCCCATGAGCGTCCGCAGGCGCTCGACCGACGTGGTGAGCGCCGCGACGCGGGCGTCGAGGTCGCGCGCGGTGCCGGTCACGTCGACCGCCTCGATCGCGAGGTCGCGCACCTCGCCGACCTGACCGAGCGCGTCCACGGTCGCGGTCGTCTGGGCCGCCGGCACGCGCACGGTCAGCTCGGCCGTGGGTCGCGCGTCGCCCTCGGGCTCGGACTGCCGTCGGCTCTCGACCCGCCCGCCCGCGCTCTCCGCGAGCTCGGCGACCTGCTCGGCAGCCGCCGACGGGTCCTTCGCGACGACGGTCACCGAGCCGGTCGTGACGATCTCCCGGTCCGCCTCGACCACGGCGTCCTCGTCGCCGGTCGTGATCCCGGCCGGGGCGCCGGACGAGGCGTCGGTGCCGTCGACCACCGCCGCCTCGGACCGCGCGCCGGAGTCGAGGGCGGCGTCGCCGACACCCGGCGTCGCGGAGCAGCCGGCCAGGAGCGCGCCGCCGAGCACCAGGGCGGCGACGACGGCGAGAGGGCGAGTGGTCCGCATGCTGCGAGGGTAGGGGGCCAACCGCGCGAACCGGACAGCCGCACCCACATCGTGACCGTCTTGTGAACTGTCCGTGATCCGACCGTCGCCCGGCGCCGTGCGGACGCGCCGGTCAGCGCGCGAGGATGGGCGCGTGCTCGTGTGCTGCGGACTCGTGACCCTCGACGTCGTCCAGGTCGTCGACGCCCTGCCCGGACCCGACGAGAAGGTCGTCGCGCGGTCCTTCGCCGCGACCTTCGGCGGCCCGGCCGCGAACGCCGCGGCCACCGCCGTCGCGCTCGGCGTCCCGACGGCCCTCGTGACCGCCGTGGGCCACGGGCCCCTCGCCGCGGTCGTGCGGGCCGAGCTCGAGTCCTCCGGCGTCACGCTCGTCGACGCGGCGGACGGCGTCGCCGGGGCGGTGCAGCCCGCGGTCTCGACGGTGCTGGTCACGCGTGCGACCGGCGAGCGCGCGGTCGTGAGCACCAACGCCTCCGGCTTCGGCGACCTCACCGATGCGCGGCTCGTCGCGCCGGGTCGCACGACGGACCCGCTGGACGAGCTCGGCCCCGGGGACGTGCTGCTCCTCGACGGCCACCACCCGGGGCTCGCGCTCCGGGTCGCGCGCCGCGCGCGGGAGCGCGGGTGCGCCGTCGTGCTGGACGGGGGCTCCTGGAAGCCCGACGCGCCCGCGATGATCGGGCTGTGCGACGCCGTCGTCGTGTCGGCGGACTTCCGGCCGCCCAGCGTCGCGACGGACGACGTGCTCGACGCCGTCGCCGCGCTGGGCCCTCGGTTCGTCGCGCGGACCCGCGGTCCGCGGCCCGTCGAGGTGCTCGACGCGGGGGAGAGGTACGAGGTCGCGGTCCCGCGGCCGCGCCGCGTGGTCGACACCCTGGGTGCGGGCGACGTGGTCCACGGCGCGTTCGCCGCGGCGGCGGCGCACGGGTCGTCGTGGCGCGCGGCGCTGGAGGACGCCGTGCTGGTCGCGTCCCGCTCGGTCGAGCACGCCGGTGCGCGGGGCTGGATCACCGCGACGTCGTGACGTGCGGGGCCGTGGGACCAAGGTCCCGGGTCGTGGCCTACTCGGCTACATTTCGGTCACGAAGCCGGGAGGGAGTTGACAGCCACTTAGTAAAGGCAGTCTACTAACAAACATGACAACGGCAGTCACCGGCACCGGCGCACCGAGGAGGCGACTGAGCACAGGGCTCAGGCCGACCTCCAAGGTGCTCCCCGAGCACGCTCGGGCCCACAACCGGTCGCTCGTGCTGCAGCACCTGTTCCACGAGGGGCCCACGTCGCGCGCCGACCTCGCGCGCGCCACCTCGCTCACCCGCGTGACCATCTCCGACCTCGTCTCCGTGCTCATCGCCGAGGGCCTGGTCGAGGAGCTCGGCGTCCGCCCGGGGCAGCGCGTGGGCAAGCCCGCGATCCTCGTCGGCATGCGCACGAGCGCGTACCAGATCGTCTCCGTCGACCTCACCGACGACGAGGTCCTGCGCGGCGCCGTCGTCACGCTCACGGGCGACTTCGTCGTCCGGCAGAGCCTCGCGGTGGACGGCCGCACCGGCACCGAGCTCGTCGACCTCCTCATGCGCTTCTGCCGCGGCCTCATCGCGTCCGCGACCCAGCCGGTCATCGGCGTGGGGATCGGGTCGCCCGGCGTCGTCGACGCCGAGGGCCGCGTCATCGAGGCGCCGAACCGCCGCTGGTACGACGTCCCCCTCGCGGCCCAGCTCACGGAGCGGCTCGGGCTCGCGGTCCACGTCGCCAACGACGCCAACATCGCCGCGCTCGGCGAGTTCACGTTCGGGGGAGCGGCCGGGGACGGCCTGCTCGTCCTCACGGTGGGCGAGGGCGTGGGCGCCGGCATCATGGTCGACGGCGCACGCGTGCACGGGCACGCCGACGCCGCCGGCGAGCTCGGCCACGTGACCGTGGTCGAGGACGGCGAACCGTGCGCCTGCGGGCGCCGCGGCTGCCTGGAGACCGTCCTGTCCGTGCCGGCGCTGCGCCGCGCGGTGGACGGGCTCGACACCGAGGCTTCCGACGCCGTGCTGGCGTCGGTGGGCAGGACGCTGGGCATCGCCCTGGCCCCTGTCGTCAGTGCGCTCAACCTCGCGGAGGTGCTCGTGAGCGGTCCTGCGGACCTGCTCGACGGCCCCCTGCGCGAGTCGGCGTTCGAGACCATCCGTTCCCGCACCATGCCGGTCATCGGCAGCGGGCTGCAGGTGCGGATGGCCACGCTCGACGAAGACGTCGTCCTCGCTGGGGCCGCCGTCCTCGTCCTCTCCGGACAGCTGGGGGTCTCGTGAGCCGACGACGCTCCGCCTGACCCACCCTGCCCGACCGGGGCGCGGGCCACGACCCGCCCCTCACGACCTCCTGGGACCCCCAGTGCAGCACCCCCGGGAACGCAGTAACACAGCAGCACCCCTGCACACGCTCGATTACGCAGGACTCCTGCCACACCTCCGGTGGGGGCATCGCCGCCACCACCAAGAATCACCGAGAGGAAGCACCCAGTGAAGAGGAACCGTCTCGTCGCCGCCTCCGTGGCGTCGACGATCACCCTGGCGCTCGCGCTGACCGCCTGCAGCACCGGCGGCGGGAGCGACGACAACGGCTCCGGCGACGGCGAGTCCGCCTCCGGCGACATCCGCGTCTGGCTCAACGGGTCGGACACGCCCGACGCCGCGCGCGACTACCTCAAGACCACGTTCGAGGAGGAGAACCCGGGCAGCACCCTCACCATCGAGGAGCAGTCCTGGACCGGCCTCGTCGACAAGCTCACCACGTCGCTCTCCGGCTCCGACAGCCCGGACATCGTCGAGGTCGGCAACACGCAGTCCCCGGCGTTCACGTCGGCCGGCTACTTCCGCGAGATCACGGAGGACGAGTTCCAGTCCCTGGGCGGCGACGACCTGCTCGGTGGCTTCGTCGAGGCCGGCGACTGGGAGGGCAAGCACTACGCCCTCCCGTACTACGCCGGCTCGCGCGCCGTGTTCTACACCCCGCAGGTCACCGGCTCCACGCCGGTCCCGACGACGCTCGACGAGTACGTCGCGACGGCGAAGTCGCTCAAGACGGACACGGTCTCCGGCGTCTACTGGCCCGGTCAGGACTGGTACAACGCCCTGCCCTTCGTCTGGGAGAACGGCGGCTTCATCGCCGAGCAGAACGACGACGGCGAGTGGGAGGCCGGGTTCTCCTCGGAGGGCGGCCTCGCCGGCCTCGCGCAGGTCCAGGACCTCATGACGAACGCGTCGCTCGCGCCGAAGGACGGCCAGGAGACCGATCTCCAGGTGCCGTTCTGCGAGGGCAAGGTGGCGTTCGTGTCGGCCCCGACGTGGATCGCCGGCACCATCAAGACCTCGGCCACGCCCGAGGACCCCAAGACCACCCCCGGGTGCCTCGAGACCTACGGCTCCGACCTCGCGGCGTTCCCGCTGCCCGGCAAGACCGCGGGCGAGCCGGCGGCCGTGTTCGCCGGTGGCTCGAACATCGCCGTCGCGGCGAAGTCCAACAACCCGGACCTCGCGTACAAGGCGTTCGAGATCATGATGAGCGACGAGTACCAGACCATCCTCGCCCAGGCGAACATGATCCCGGCGAAGAAGTCGCTCGCGAACCAGGTGCCGCAGGACAACCCGATCGCCCAGGCGGGCGTCGAGGCGGCGCAGAACGCTCGCCTCACCCCGGCGTCCCCGAAGTGGGCCGACGTCGAGGCGCAGAACGTGCTCCAGAGCGCCTTCACGAAGATCGCCAACGGCGACGACGTGCAGACGGTCGCCGAGGAGCTCGACGCGAAGATCGAGTCGATCCTCAACAGCTGAGCCGGTCCGACGGTGCCCGGTGACCGCCGGGCACCGTCGGAGGCTCGAGCCGTCAGGGGTGGGGACTCCTTCGCCGGAGCCCCCACCCCTTCCCATGACGAGCCCCGGAGGCACGTCGCCTGCGCACCACCGCGCAACCCCTGACGGAGTGAGGAAATGAGCTCAACCACCCTCGAACCCCGCACCGAGCGCTCCGGCGCGCCCGTGCGGCCACCCAAGAAGCGGCGTCCACCGATCCTGCCGTGGACGCTCCTCGTCCCCAGCCTCGTCGTGCTCGGCATCCTCGTCGGATACCCGCTCGTGCGGCTCGTCATCATGTCGTTCCAGGAGTACGAGCGGGCCCAGCTCATGGGCCAGCCCGCCGAGTGGGTCGGCTTCGACAACTACGTCCAGGTCCTCACCGACGTCGACGGCTTCTGGACCGTGCTCCTGCGCAGCTTCGTGTTCATGGTCGCGTGCGTCGTCCTGACCATGGTGCTCGGCACGCTCATCGCGCTGCTCATGATGCGTCTCGGCAAGGGCTTCCGCCTGCTGGTCTCGGTCGGGCTGCTGCTGGCGTGGGCCATGCCGGCGCTCGCCGCGACCATCGTCTGGGGCTGGATCTTCGATACCCAGTACGGCGTCATCAACAACCTGCTGACCACGATCACGGGCGACAACTGGATGGGCCACTCGTGGCTGCTCAACCCGCTCCAGTTCTTCCTCATCGCGACGATCGTCATCGTGTGGGGCGCCGTGCCGTTCGTCGCCTTCACGATGTACGCGGGACTGACGCAGATCCCCGGCGAGGTCCTCGAGGCCGCCCAGCTCGACGGCGCCCGCCCGGTTCAGCGGTTCCGGCTCATCATGGTCCCGTACGTCCGGAGCATCATCACGGTGCTCATCGTGCTGTCGATCATCTGGGACCTGCGCGTCTTCACGCAGATCTACGCCCTTCAGGGCGTGGGTGGTGACCGCGACAAGACGAACACGATCGGCGTGTACATCTACCAGATGGGCATGGCCCAGGGGCACTACGGGCTCGCGGGCGCCATCTCGGTGATCTTCGTGTTCATCATGCTCGGCATCTCGTTCTACTACGTGCGCCAGACGGTCCGGGAGGAAGAACTGTGAGCACCGTCCAGACCACCCCCCGCGCCGCGGTCCGGCACGCGTCTGCCGCAACGGGCCCTGCCCCTCGCGTGAGCCGTGAGAAGCAGCGCAAGAAGCTGGCGAACGTCGGCTACGCGATCCTGGCGATCATCGTCTTCGTCTCGTCGGTCTTCCCCGTCTACTGGATGATCAACACGTCCTTCCTGCCGTCGAGCCTCGTGCGCGGGACGGAGCTCAAGTTCTTCCCGACGCCCGACGTCTTCACGCTGAACAACTACGTGACGGCGATCACCGACGAGACCCGCGCTCCGTTCATCCCGGCGATGGGGAACTCGCTCACGGTGACGTTCTTCACGCTCGTCATCGCCATGGTCCTCGGGTTCCTCGCGTCGCTCGCGGTGACGCGGTTCCGGTTCAAGGGCCGCCGCACGTTCATCCTCGCGATCCTCGTGGTACAGATGATCCCGGGCGAGGCGATGATGATCTCGATCTTCCGGATCATCGACAACTGGCAGATGCTCAACACCATCGTCGGCCTGGGGATCGTCTACGTGTCCGGCGTGCTGCCGTTCACGATCTGGACGCTGCGCGGGTTCGTCAACGGCGTTCCCGCGGACCTCGAGGAGGCCGCCATGATCGACGGGTGCTCGCGAGGCAAGGCGTTCTGGAAGATCACCTTCCCGCTCCTGGCCCCCGGGCTGGTCGCGACGGGTGTCTTCGCGTTCATCCAGGCGTGGAACGAGTTCGTCATGGCCCTGATCATCATGCAACGCCCGGAGTCCATGACCTTGCCGGTCTGGCTGCGCACCTTCCAGCAGGCGACCCAGGCGACCAACTGGGGCGCGCTCATGGCCGGCTCGGTGCTCATCGCCATCCCGGCGGTGGTCTTCTTCCTCATCGTCCAGGGTCGGATGACCGGTGGCCTCGTCTCGGGTGCGGTGAAGGGCTGACGTGAGCGACCTGAGCACGGCTGCCTCGCTCGACGGCGAGGCGGCCGCAGCCCTGGCCGGACGCCCCGGTCCCGGGACCGCGTCACGGCGCGGCCCCGCGGGACCGGGCAGCGCGGTGGGCCTCGACATCGGCGGCACCAAGGTGCTCGCGGCCTTCCTCGGCCCCGACGGGGTCGCGCGCGAGACGCTGCGGCTGCCGACGGTGCGCGGACCGGAGGGCGTCGTGTCCAGCGCGGCGCGCGCGGTCCGCGAGGTGGTCCGGCGCGCCTGCGGTGACCTCGCGGACGTCGACGGCGTCGGTGTCGGGGTCCCCGGGCTGGTGGACCCCGCCGACGGCTCCGTCGTGCACGCGGTGAACCTCGGCATCGAGGGCGGACGCTTCGCCCTCGCCGAGGCGCTGTCCGCGGAGCTCGGCGGCGTCCCGGTCCAGGTCGACAACGACCTCAACGTGGCCGCCCTCGGTGCCTCGCACCTGCGCGGCGCGGAGGGGGAGGACCTCGCGTTCCTCGCTCTCGGCACCGGGCTCGCGGCCGGCATCGTGCTCGGCGGCGAGCTCCGCCGTGGCGTGAGCGGCGCGGCGGGGGAGATCGGGCACATCCCGATCGACCCGCGCGGGCCCGAGTGCGCGTGCGGGCAGCGCGGGTGCGTGGAGGTCTACGCGTCGGGCTCCGCCGTGTCGGCGCGCTGGCCGTCGCGCCACGGCAGACCGGCCCCTGCCGAGCTCTTCGAGGCCGCGGCCGCGGGCGACCCGGAAGCGATCCGGATCAAGGACGAGTTCGCGTCCGCCGTCGCCTCCGCCGTGCGGATCCTCGAGCTGACGGTGGACGTGCGCCACGTGGTGCTCGGCGGCGGCGTGTCCGCGCTGGGCCAGCCGCTGCTGGACGCGGTCCGCGACGCGCTCGACGCGCAGTCGAGCACGTCCCCCTTCCTGTCTTCGTTGCGTCTGTCGGAGCGGGTCTCCCTCGCTCCGTCGGACGTCCCGGTCGCCGCCGTGGGCGCTGCTCTCGTCGGCCGTCGAAAGGTGTTGTGATGGAGGTCGTGATCGCTCCGGCGGAGCGGTTGGCGGTGCTGGCTGCGGATGCCGTGGAGGCGGTGGTGCGGTCGGGGCCGGGGGCGGTGCTGGGGTTGGCGACGGGGTCGTCGCCGTTGAAGGTGTATGACGAGCTGGTGCGGCGTCATGTGCAGGAGGGGTTGTCGTTCGCGGGGGTGCGGGCGTTCATGCTGGACGAGTACGTGGGGTTGCCGGTCGATCATCCGCAGCGGTACCGCAACGTGATCGAGACGGAGATCGCCTCGCGGGTGGACTTCGCTCCGGGTGCGGTGCAGGGTCCGGACGGTAACGCGGAGGACCTGGTGGCGGCGTGCGCGGCGTACGAGGAGTCGATCGCGGGGGCGGGGGGTGTGGACCTGCAGATCCTGGGGATCGGGACGGACGGGCACATCGCGTTCAACGAGCCGGGGTCGAGCCTGGCGTCGCGGACGCGGATCAAGACGTTGACGGCGCAGACGCGCGAGGACAACGCGCGGTTCTTCGGTGACGACGTGGATCGGGTGCCGCGGCACTGTCTGACGCAGGGTCTGGCGACGATCATGTCGGCGCGGCACCTGGTGCTGCTGGCCACGGGCAAGGGCAAGGCGGAGGCGGTGCACCAGCTGGTGGAGGGTCCGGTGAGCGCGATGTGGCCGGCGACGATCATGCAGATGCATCCGCACGCCACGGTCCTGGTCGACGACGCGGCGGCCTCGCGCCTGCAGCTCGGCGACTACTACCGCCAGACGTACGCGTCCAAGCCCGACTGGCAGGGCCTCTGACCCGACGGGTCGACGACACCTCGCGGGAGCTCCCGCGACACCGAGCCGCCCGTCGGCGCGCGGTCCACGCCCCTGGACCGTGCGTCGGCGGGCTTCGTCGTCTCCCGTCCCCGCGGCCCGTGGTCCGCGCGGCGGGTGTCGCACGGCGCGCGGACCGGCCGCGGCGACGGCCGCCCGACGTGTGGGCGTCGCGACGTAGACTTCACTCCATGATCGAACTCCGCGCGAGCACGCCACCCGGGGGTCCCGAGGACCCGTTCCGGACTCCTGCGACCGAGCCGACGACCGGCACGTCGACCGGGGTGCTCGAGCGCGAGGAGACGCGCGAGCAGACCGAGCCCGGCGACCACGAACGCTTCGCGCACTACGTGCGCAAGGAGAAGATCATGCAGTCGGCGCTCTCCGGCAAGCCGGTGATCGCGCTGTGCGGCAAGGTCTGGGTGCCCGGCCGTGACCCGAACAAGTTCCCCGTGTGCCCCACGTGCAAGGAGATCTACGAGGGACTGCGAGACCCGCAGGACGGCGAGGGTGACTCCGGCAAGTGAGCGCGGAGCACCACACGACGTCCACCGGTCACTCCGCCCCCGACTCCCGTAGCAGGACCTCGCCGCCGGCACCCCAGAGCCCGTCCTCCGCGGCGGCGTCGCACCTCTCGCCGGCGTTCCCGCGGCGCGCCCCGTGGGGCTCGGCGTCCAAGCTGCGCGCCTGGCAGGCCGAGGCGCTCGAGCTGTACCGCACGCGCGCGCCGCGCGATTTCCTCGCCGTCGCGACACCCGGCGCGGGCAAGACGACGTTCGCGCTGCGCGTCGCGACCGAGCTCCTGGAGCAGGGCGTGGTGCGGCGCGTGACCGTCGTCGCCCCGACCGAGCACCTCAAGCACCAGTGGGCCGACGCCGCGGCGCGCGTCGGCATCCGGATCGACCCGAACTTCCGCAACAGCCAGGGCCGGCACGGCGCGCACTACGACGGCGTCGCGCTCACGTACGCGCAGATCGCCGCGAAGCCGGCGCTGCACGCGGCGCGCACGACGGCCGACCGCACGCTCGTCATCCTCGACGAGGTGCACCACGGCGGCGACGCGCTGTCGTGGGGCGACGCGGTGCGTGAGGCCTTCGAGGACGCGACCCGGCGCCTCGCGCTCACGGGCACGCCCTTCCGCTCGGACACCGCGGCCATCCCGTTCGTCGAGTACGAGCGCGGCCCCGACGGCATCCGGCGGTCGCGCGCCGACTACACGTACGGGTACGGCGACGCGCTGCGCGACCACGTCGTGCGGCCGGTGCTGTTCCTGTCCTACTCGGGCAACATGCGCTGGCGCACGAAGGCCGGCGACGAGGTGAGCGCGCGTCTCGGCGAGGCGCTCACCAAGGACATGACGGGCCAGGCGTGGCGCACCGCGCTGGACCCGAACGGCGAGTGGATCCCGTCGGTCCTCGCGGCCGCGGACAAGCGGCTGACCGAGGTCCGGCGGGCGATCCCCGACGCGGGCGGCCTCGTCATCGCGACCGACCAGACGGACGCGCGTGCGTACGCGGGCCACCTCGCACGCATCACCGGGAAGTCGCCGACGGTCGTCCTCTCGGACGACGACGGCGCGAGCAGCCGCATCGAGGAGTTCTCCGACGGCGACGCGCGCTGGATGGTCGCCGTCCGGATGGTGTCGGAGGGCGTCGACGTCCCGCGGCTCGCGGTGGGCGTGTACGCGACCTCGACCGCGACGCCGCTGTTCTTCGCGCAGGCCGTCGGGCGGTTCGTGCGTGCCCGCAAGCGCGGCGAGACGGCGTCGGTGTTCCTGCCCAGCGTGCCGCACCTGCTCGAGCTCGCGAACGGGCTCGAGATCGAGCGCGACCACGCGCTGGACCGGCCGCTCACCGCGGAGGAGCAGGGGGAGGGGTTCAACCCCGAGGACGCGCTCCTCGCCGAGGCGAACCGCGAGGACAAGGCGTCGGGCGAGCTCGTCCAGGGCTCGTTCGAGGCGCTCGAGGCCCAGGCGTCGTTCGACCGCGTGCTGTTCGACGGCGGCGAGTTCGGCACGGGCGCGGACGTCGGCTCGGACGAGGAGCTCGACTTCCTCGGGCTGCCCGGTCTGCTCGACGCGGACCAGGTCACGACCCTCCTGCGTCAGCGGCAGGCCGACCAGATGAGCGCGCGCTCGCGCACCACGCAGTCCGCGGAGCGCGAGCGGGCCGAGATGGACCATCGGCGCGCCGCGGAGCTCCGCAAGGAGCTCCAGCAGCTCGTCTCGGCGTGGTCGCGCCGCAGCGGGCAGCCGCACGGGTCGGTGCACACCGAGCTCCGCCGCCGCTGCGGCGGGCCCGAGGTCCCGCTCGCGACGGTCGAGCAGCTCGACGCGCGGGTCGCGACGGTGCGCGGCTGGTTCGTCGGGAAGCGGTAGCCCGCGCGGCCCCGGCGGCCGGGCGCGCACGCCCGGCCGCGACCGGGTCGCGGCCCGGTCGGGGAGTCAGGACAGCGTGTGCACGACCGTCGGGATCGCCGGGTCGCCGGCGGAGAGGCGGCGCGCGCCGCGGGGCAGCTCGGCGCGCGCCTCGCGGTGGCGGTGCGCGGCGTTCTCCACGCCGTACGACCCGACCCAGCGCGAGTCGACGGCGCCGTCGACGACGAGGGGCACCTGGAGCCGGCGGAGATCGACGTCGTCGGGCTCCCACTCCTGCACGGCGAGGTCGGCACCCGTGACGACGACCTCCTCGACCGCGCGCCCGTCGGCGTCGTAGCGGCGGGCGGCGCACTTGCGGCCGCCCGTGCTCGTCTTGGCGGTGGACGCCTTGGCGACGGGCTGGAGCACGCCGCTGGAGTCGGCGCGGGCGACGAGCTTGTAGACCATGCCGCACGTGGGGGCGCCGGAGCCGGTGACCAGGGAGGTGCCGACGCCGTAGGAGTCGACGGGCGCGGCGGCGAGCGACGCGATGGCGTACTCGTCGAGGTCGGAGGTCACGGTGATCTTCGTGTCGTGCGCGCCGAGGGCGTCGAGCTGGCGGCGCACCTCGACGGCGAGGACGCCGAGGTCGCCGGAGTCGAGCCGCACGGCACCGAGGCGGCCGCCGGCCGCCTCGACGGCGTTCTCGACGCCGCGGCGCACGTCGTAGGTGTCGACGAGCAGCGTGGTGCCGGGTCCGAGGGACGCGACCTGCGACGCGAAGGCGGACTTCTCGTCGTCGTGCAGGAGCGTGAAGGCGTGCGCGGCGGTGCCGATGGTCTCGAGGCCGTACCGGCGGCCCGCCTCGAGGTTCGACGTCCCGGCGAACCCGCCGACGACGGCGGCCCGCGCCGCGGCGACGGCCGCCTGCTCGTGCGCGCGCCGCGCCCCCATCTCGAGGCACGGGCGCTCGACGGCGGCGCTCGTCATGCGGGACGCGGCGGACGCGACGGCCGAGTCGTAGTTGAGGATCGACAGGACGAGGGTCTCGAGCAGCACCGCCTCGGCGAACGTGCCCTCGACCGTCATCACCGGCGACTGGGGGAAGAAGACCTCGCCCTCGGGGTACCCGGTGATCGTCCCGGTGAAGCGGTAGCCGGCGAGGAACTCGAGGGTGCGGTCGTCGACGACGGACTGCGCGTGCAGCCAGTCGAGCTCGGCGGCGGAGAAGCGGAACGACGACAGCGCCTCCAGGACCCGCCCGGTCCCGGCGAGGACGCCGTACCGCCGACCCGGCGGGAGGCGGCGCGTGAAGACCTCGAAGAGGCAGTGCCGGCCCGCGGTGCCGTCGGCGAGCGCCGCCTGGAGCATCGTCAGCTCGTAGCGGTCGGTGAGGAGCGCGGTCGACGCACCGGGCTGGTACGTCGGCTGGTACGACGGCCGCTGCGTCGGCGAGGCGGAGGGGGCAGCGCTGTCGGTCGCGGGGAGGGCGACGCTGCCCGGGTCGGCGAGGCTCATGCGGAATACCGTAGGGCAGCGACCGCCGCGGTGGGCGCCGACAGGCCCGCGAATAGAGTGGTGACGTGAGACCCCACCCGATCTTCACCCGCCCCGCTGCCGCGCGGGCCTCCCTGACCGTGCCCGAGGAGGCGGTCCGCACCGAGGAGGCGACCCGGCTCGACAGCCCGTGGGTCACCCTCGTGTGGAACGACCCGGTCAACCTCATGAGCTACGTCGCGTACGTGTTCGAGTCGTACTTCGGGTACTCCACCGCGCGCGCCCACGAGCTGATGATGCAGGTGCACCAGGAGGGGCGGGCCGTCGTGTCCACGGGCGACCGCGAGCGCATGGAGGTCGACGTGCAGGCGATGCACTCGTTCGGGCTGTGGGCGACGCTCCAGAAGGACGGCGAGCAGTGAGGCCGTTCCGCGCGGAGGCGCACGGGTACGTCGCCGAGCTCGAGCCGTCGGAGCGGATCGTGCTGGCGCAGCTCGCGGGCGACGTCGCGCAGATGCTCCAGGAGGGCGTCCCCGGGCGGGCGTCGGACGCGCCGGGCCGGTCCGCGCCCGACGACGCGTGGTCGCCCCCGGGCTGGACGGGCCCGACGCCCGGTGGGGGCGGGACGGACGCGACGCCGCCCCCGGACCCGGCCGTGCGCCGTCTGCTCCCGGACGCGTCGGACGACGTCGAGGTGGCGCACGAGTTCCGGCGCTTCACGCAGGACGACCTCGCGGCGCGCAAGGTGGGCCGGCTGGTGCTGCTCGGCCGGATGCTCGTGGACTCCGAGCCGGCCGAGGCGGCGCCGTTCGTCGTCGGGCGCGAGGAGGCGCAGGACGTCGCGGGCGCCCTGACCGACGTGCGCCTCGTCCTGGCCGAGCGCCTGGACCTGCGCACGGACGAGCAGGTCGAGGGCCTGTACGACGAGCTGGACCGGGAGGGCGACGACGGCCCGGACGACGGCGAGGTCGGGGGCGCGCCGCGCCGCTTCCTCGTGAGCGTGTTCCTCCTCACGGGGCTGCTCCAGGAGTCGCTCGTCGACGGCATGCTCGCGGACCTGCGGGCGGGGCGGGGCGGTCCGCGCCCCGGGCCGCGGGGCTGAGCGTGGCGGGGACCTGTGGGCGCTGCCACAGCGGCGTGCGCGTGGTTCGGGGCGCCTGGCGCGGGGCGGCGACAGTAGGCTCGGCCGGGTGAACGACGCTCCCATCGGGATCTTCGACTCGGGCGTGGGTGGCCTGACCGTGGCACGCTCGATCCTCGACCAGCTCCCGAACGAGGCCCTCCTCTACATCGGGGACACCGCGAACAGCCCGTACGGGCCGAAGCCGCTCGCGGCGGTCCGGGCGATGGCGCTGGCGATCATGGACCAGCTCGTCGACGACGGCGTGAAGATGCTCGTCATCGCGTGCAACTCCGCCTCGTCCGCGGTGCTGCGCGACGCGCGCGAGCGGTACACGCAGCGCCACGGCCTCCCGGTCGTCGAGGTGATCCTCCCGGCGGCACGTCGGGCCGTGGCCGCGACGCGGTCGGGGCGCATCGGCGTCATCGGGACGCGGGCCACGATCACGTCGCGCTCGTACGAGGACGCGTTCGCCGTGACCCCCGGCCTGACCCTGACGACGCAGGCGTGCCCCGAGTTCGTGCCGCTGGTCGAGCAGGGCGTGACGTCGGGCCCCGAGGTGCTGGAGGTCGCGCACCGCTACCTGGACCCGGTGAAGGCCGCGGGCGTGGACACGCTCGTGCTCGGGTGCACGCACTACCCGCTGCTGACGGGCGCGATCTCGTACGTCATGGGCGACGAGGTCACGCTCGTGTCGAGCGCGGAGGAGACCGCGAAGGACGTGTACCGCACGCTCGTCGCGCACGACCTCGAGCGCTCGCGCGACGCGGGGCCGCCGCAGCACCGGTTCCTCGCGACGGGGAGCGCGGAGCCGTTCGAGCACCTCGCGCGCCGGTTCCTCGGCCCCGAGGTGCTGAGCGTGGAGGCGGCCTGATGCGTCTCGTCACGGTCGGGTGCTCGGGTTCGTTCGCGGGCCCGGCGTCGCCCGCGTCGTCGTACCTGGTCCAGGTCCCGGCCGCAGAGGCCGCGGCCGCGGGGTTCGAGGCGCGCGACTGGAACGTCGTGCTGGACCTGGGCAACGGGTCGCTGGGCGCGCTGCAGCGGTTCGTCGAGCCGCTCGACGTCGACGCCGTGGGACTGTCCCACCTGCACCCCGACCACTTCGTCGACGTGTGCGGCCTGTACGTGTACCTGCGCTACCACCCGGTGCGCGGCTCGACCCGCACGGGCGTGCCGAGCCGGCTCACGGTGCTGGGCCCGGCGGGCACGGCCGCCCGCATCGAGGCGGCGTACGGCGCGGAGCCGGGTGACGGCGTGACGGAGGAGCTCGACGTGCGCGCGTGGGAGCCGGGCGCGCCGGTCCGGGTCGGCCCGCTCGCCCTCGAGCCGTACCGCGTGTTCCACCCGGTCGAGGCGTACGGGGTGCGCGTCACCGGGCCGTCCACGCTGCGCCCGGGGGAGAGCGCCGTCCTCGCGTACACGGGGGACACGGACGCGTGCGACGGCGTGGTCGAGCTCGCGCGCGACGCCGACCTGCTCCTGTCGGAGGCGGCGTTCCACGAGGGCCGCGACGACGGCGTCGAGCGGGGCATCCACCTCACGGGGCGGCGCGCGGGCGAGGTCGCGACCGCGGCCCGCGCGCGCCGGCTCGTGCTCACGCACCTGCCCGCGTGGAACGACCCCGAGCGCTCGCGCGCCGAGGCGCGGGAGACATACACCGGCCCGGTCGACGTCGCCACGACGGGCGCGGTCTTCGACCTCTGACCGCTGAGCGCGGGGACGAGCCACCGTCGGCAGCCCGGGAAGATGCGACCATCCACCGCGCTCAGCGGTGGGCCGGGGGTCGGTAGGGTGGCGGCATGACCATCCCCTCCTCGTCTCCGGGCACGGCCGCGCCCCTCCGCGCCGACGGCCGCACGCCCGACCAGCTCCGCCCCGTGACCATCACCCGCCACTGGCTCGACCAGGCCGAGGGCAGCGTGCTCGTCGAGTTCGGCCGCACGCGCGTGCTGTGCGCGGCGTCGTTCACCGAGGGCGTGCCGCGCTGGCGCAAGGGGTCGGGCGAGGGCTGGGTCACCGCCGAGTACGCGATGCTGCCGCGCGCGACGAACGAGCGCAGCCAGCGCGAGTCGGTCAAGGGCAAGATCGGGGGGCGCACGCACGAGATCTCGCGGCTCATCGGCCGGTCCCTGCGCGCGATCATCGACGTCTCCGCGCTCGGCGAGAACACGATCGTGCTCGACTGCGACGTCCTCCAGGCCGACGGCGGCACACGCACCGCCGCGATCACCGGCGCCTACGTCGCGCTCGCCGACGCCGTCGCGTGGGGCCAGCGGCACGGCCACATCAAGGGCGGCAAGCCCGTGCTGACCGACTCCGTCGCGGCCGTGAGCGTCGGGATCATCGACGGCACGCCCATGCTCGACCTCCCGTACGTCGAGGACGTCCGTGCCGAGACGGACATGAACGTCGTCGTCACGGGCTCCGGGACGTTCGTCGAGGTGCAGGGCACCGCGGAGCACGCCCCGTTCGACCGCGCCGAGCTCGACGCGCTGCTCGACCTCGCGGTGGCCGGCACCGCCGACCTCACGGCGATCCAGCGCGCGGCGCTCGCGGCGGACCCGCGGTGAGCGGCACGCCCGAGGCGACCGGCGTCGTCGTGCCCGACGGCGCGCGACTCGTCCTCGCGACGCACAACCCGGGCAAGATCGCCGAGCTGCGCGCGATCCTCGCGGCCGAGCTCGACGCGCACCCGGGGCTCGAGCTCGCGCCCGAGGCGATCGTCGGCGCGGGCGACGTCGGCGCGCCCGAGCCCGTCGAGGACGGCGTGACGTTCGCCGAGAACGCGCTCATCAAGGCGCGCGCCCTCGTCGCGGCCACCGGGCTGCCGGCCGTCGCGGACGACTCCGGTCTCGCCGTCGACGTGCTGGGCGGCGCACCCGGGATCTTCTCGGCGCGCTGGGCGGGGCGGCACGGCGACGACGTCGCGAACCTCGAGCTCCTGCTCGCGCAGCTCGGCGACGTGCGTGCGGAGCACCGCGCGGCCGGTTTCGTGTGCGCGGCGGCGCTCGTCACGCCCGACGGCACCGAGGTCGTGCGGACGGGGGAGATGCGCGGGACCCTGCTCACCGCGCCGCGCGGCGCGAACGGGTTCGGCTACGACCCGATCCTCCTGCCGGACGAGCAGCCCGGCGCGGGGACGGCCCGCTCCGCGGCCGAGCTGAGCCCGGCGGAGAAGAACGCGATCAGCCACCGCGGCAAGGCGTTCCGCGCTCTCGCGCCGGACGTCGTCGCGGCGCTCTCAGCGCGGTAGGGGGCGGCCGGCGAGCTCGCGCTCGCGGCGTCGGCGGTCGCCCGGCCGCAGGACGCCGACGAGCGCGACCACGCCGCGCCAGCCGAGCATCGTCACCGCGAGGAACCCGAACGACACGAGCTGGAAGGCCGGGGCCACGCCCTGGTCGGTGAGCACGCGCAGCAGGACGCCCAGCGCCCACGTGCAGCCCCAGACGACCACGCCCGTCGGCCACAGGGCCCACGGCCGACGCCACGCGCGCGTGACGAGCCAGCCCAGCGCGGCGCCCGCGGCGAACGGCCACGCCACGACGAGCAGCCGCGTCAGGCCCTCGTCGGCGGAGTGCGTCGCGAGGCCGCCGGTCGCGAGCGCGAGGACGCACGCGACGTCGGCCAGCGCGGCGAGCACGACGAGCCCGGGGCGACGAGGGCGCGGTCCGGTGGGCGCGAGGTCGGTCATGCTCCCGACGGTACCCCGCCCGCGGGACCGTCTCCGCACGGCCCGGACCGGCCCTGGCGGGTCGATCCCGGGACGCGGAGGGTCGATCCCCAGGAACATAGGGTGGTCCCCGTGCACCTCGCCGCCGACGACCTCGCCTTCGCCTACCCCGGACGCCCCGTCCTCGGCGGGGTCGGGCTGCGCGTCGCCGCGGGGACGCGGCTCGGGGTCGTGGGGGAGAACGGCACGGGCAAGTCGACGCTCCTGCACGTGCTCTCCGGCGACCTCGCGCCCGGCCGCGGGGAGGTGCGCCGCGCGGGCTCGCTCGCGCTCGTCGAGCAGGAGCTCGCGATCGCGCCGGGCCAGACGGTCGGCACGCTCGTCGCCGCGACGCTGAGCGGGCTGCGGGCGGTCGCTGCCGAGCTCGAGGCGGCGGCCCGGGACTTCGACCACGAGGCGGGCGACCTCGCCGAGCTCACGGAGATCCTCGCCCGCGCCGAGCACCTCGCCGTGTGGGACGCGGACCGCCGGGTCGACGTCGCGCTCTCGCGCCTCGGCGCGTGCCGCGACCGGGACCGCGAGCTCGCGACCCTGTCCGTCGGCGAGCGCTACCGCGTGCGGCTCGCGTGCCGGCTGGCCGAGCGCGCCGACCTGCTCCTCCTCGACGAGCCGACCAACCACCTCGACACCGGCGGGATCGACTTCCTCACCGGCGAGCTCGTCGCGTGGCGCGGCGGCGTGGTGATGGTCACGCACGACCGCCAGCTGCTCGACGACGTCGCGACCGAGATCCTCGACCTCGACCCGGCGATGGACGGGAAGCCGGTGCTGTACGGGCAGCCGGGCTACCTCTCCTACCGGTTCGCGAAGAACCGGGCGCTGCACCGCTGGCGGCAGCGGTTCCGGGCGGAGCAGAAGCGCGCGGAGAAGCTCGCGGCGGTCCTCGACGCGTCGTACGAGGGGCTGTCCGACGAGTGGCGCCCGCCCAAGGGCAGCCAGAAGCACCGCCGCGCGACGCGCGCCCGGATCCACGTCAAGGCCGCGGACCGGCGCCTCCAGCAGCTCGAGGCCGAGGCCGTCGAGGTGCCCGTGCCGCCCCTCCAGCTCGTCTTCCCCGAGCTCCCCGCGATGTCGCCGGGCTGGGAGCCGGGCGACCCGGTGCTCGAGCTGCGCAGCCCGCGCGTCGGGCCCGACGGCGGAGCGCGCCTCGACCTGCCCGGGACCCGGGTCGCGCTCCCTCCCTCGGGGCGTCTGCTCGTGACCGGGCCGAACGGCAGCGGCAAGTCGACGTTCCTCGCCGCGCTCGCGGGCCTGGTGCCGCTCGACCGCGGCACCCGGTCCGTCGTCGACGGCGCGCGGCTGGGCGTCGTCGCGCAGGAGGGCCCGGCGCTGCCCCCGGAGGCGGAGGACCGCACCGGGTTCGACGAGTACGCGCGCGAGGCGCTCGACCTGCTCGACGCGGGCCGCCTCGACCCCGAGCACCTCGTCCCCGTCGCGTTCCTGGGCCTGCTCACGGAGGAGGACCTGGAGCGGCCGCTGCGCGAGCTGTCCGCGGGGCAGCGCCGACGGTTCGACCTCGCCCGCGCGCTCCTCGCGGCGCCGCACGTGCTGGTCCTCGACGAGCCGACCAACCACCTGTCGATCGACCTCGTCGACGAGCTCACCCAGGCGCTGCGCGTCACGCCCGCGGCGGTCGTCGTGGCGACGCACGACCGCCGCATGCGCGAGGACCTCGACGACTGGCCCCGGCTCGAGCTCGGCTGACCCGCAGCGCCCTCAGCGCCGGACCGGCCGGAGCGTCGTGGCCAGGGGGCGGGCGGGCCCGGCTGGTCAGCGGCCCTCGGCCGGGCTCTCCGCCGGGACGAGCACCTTGCCCAGCGCGCGACCCCACGCGCGCGCCCGGTCGAGCTCGCCGTCGTCCAGGGGTCCCTCGACGTCGCCGACGTAGAACGACGCGGACGGGACCACGAGCCGGAACCCCGCGCGGCGCATCGCCCTGGCGGCGCCGCGGGCTGCCGAGCCCGGGAGCGAGCGGACCTTCGTCGCGCGCGTGTCGAACGTCGCGGCGAGCCGCCCCTCCTCCTGTGGCGGGAGGGACTCCACCCACTCGCGCAGCCCGGTGGCCCGGTCGGAGACCGGGCCCGTCGCGCGCTGCACCGCCTCGGCGCGGGTCGCGGGGCGCGTCATGCCCAGGGCGTGCGTCGGGCCGCCGGCGACCACCAGCTGCACGTGGCGCAGGGCGTCCGGGTGGGCGGCCGGGTCGGTCACGTCGACGACCTCGACGCGCACCGTCTCGCACAGCCCCTCCGCGATGGCCTGCGCGACGCGTTCGCTGTTGCCGTACATCGACTCGTAGACCACTGCGGCGTCCATCGCGCTCACCCCTTCGTCGACCGCCCGTCCGGACCGGACGGGTCCCCTCCCTCCAGCGTCCGGCTCCGAGGGCGCGAGGCCCAGGGCCGACGGGAACGAGCGTGCGGGCCCTTGGTCCCGGGCGCACTGCCGGGGCGCGAGAGGGTCAGGGCGCGGGGCGCAGGCGGGAGTCGACGAGACGCACGACCCACGCGAGGGCGAGGAAGACGACCGCCACGACGGCGGTGTTGACGAGCGCCCGGCCGAGGCCGAGCTCGCCCACGTCGAGGAACGGGTAGGGGTACCAGCCGACGACGGCGCCCCGGACGAACGTGTACGCGATCCACGCGAGCGGGTACGCGACGGACCACCAGACCGTCGCGGCGTCGACCCGCGGGCGCGGGCCCACGAGTCCCCACGCGGCCACCGCGAGCAGCGGCGCGACGAGGTGCAGCAGGAGGTTCGAGACCTGGCCGGCGCTCGTCAGGTCCTGCAGACCGCGCAGCACGGTGTTGTAGACGATCCCGGTCACCGCGATGCACAGCAGCGCGTCGAGGCGCGCGACGCGGAAGACGGTCCCGTCGCGCGCGGGTCGCGCCGCGAGCAGGACGGAGACGACCCCGACGAGCAGGTTCGACTGGATCGTGAAGTAGGAGAACAGGCGCACGAGGCGCTCGGCCTGGCTCGGGGCCGTGCCGGGACCGTCGACGAGCGCGATCGCGACCTCCAGGAAGACGCCCGTGAGCGCCGCGACGGCGACGAGCGCGTGCAGGGTGCGGGCCACGACGTGCCGGCCCGCGTCGACCCGGACGCCTGGCGCGTCGGTCACGGCAGGCGGCCGACGTACGCCATCGCCTGGCGCAGCAGCACCCCCTGGCCGCCGCGCATCTCGAGCTGGACCTCGTCGCTGCACGCCTGCTCGGGCGTGAGCCACGCGAGCTCGAGGGCGTTCTGCTGCGGCCGGCAGTCGCCCGTCACCGGCACGACGTACGCGAGCGAGACCGCGTGCTGGCGGGGGTCGTGGTAGGACGTGATGCCCGGCGTCGGGAAGTACTCGGCGACCGTGAAGGGCTGCGGGGACGCGGGCACCTGCGGCAGCGCGACCGGGCCGAGGTCCTTCTCGATATGGCGCAGCAGCGCGTCGCGGATGCGCTCGTGGAACATGACCCGCCCGGAGACGAGGGCCCGCGTCATCATGCCCTCGGGCGTCACGCGCAGCAGGAGCCCGACCGCGACGACGTCGCCCGAGTCGTCGACCCGGACGGGGACGGCGTCGACGTAGACGAGCGGGAGCTGGGCGCGCGCGACCGCGATCTCCTCGGCGCTGAGCCAGCCCGCGGGGCGCGGGTTGTCGTGGGAGAAGTCGTCGGGCGGGAAGTCGGCGGTGTCGGTCACGCGACTGTTCTACCCCGAGCGGTGCGGCGGGGCGAGTCCGCCCCGGGCGCCACTGCCCGGTCGTGCGGCCTTCACGCGGTGCCGGGCGCCTCGGCGTGCGGCTCGGAGACGCGCGCCACGATCTCGACGAGCGCCTGCTCCGCGACCGGTGCGGGCAGCACCTCCATGAGGGCCATGAGCGGGGCGAGGCGGTCGGGCAGGACCGACGCGCGCGGCCCCCGGTCGTCGTCGCCCTCGGGCCCGCCGTCGTCCGCGGCGAGCACCCCGACGAGCGCGCCCCACATCTCGTCGGCGGTGGGGGCGGCTCCTGGCGCGAACCCCCCGGCGAGCGCGGCGAGCACCCCGCTCACGTCGGGGCGCCCGGCGCCGCGGACGGCGTCGGCGCCCGCGCCGAGCGCGGCGACGAGGCCGTCGAGACCGGCCTCGGTGACGGGCGTGACGGTGAGGTGGGTCGTGTGCGGCAGGCGCGTGCCGTCGTCCTGGACGAGCCCGGGCTGCGGCTGGAGCACCCACCCGAGGGACCGGACGGCGTCGGCCCACAGGTGCGGGTCGACGCGCCGCTCGGGCGGCACGGACTCGTCGGTCGCCACGGCGACGAGCGGGCCGGTGGGGCGGCCGACGACGCGGAGCCCGTCGATCGCGTCCACCGCCGCGCGCAGGGCGTAGGTCGCGCGCACGCACCGCGCGGTGAGGGCCGTGTACCCCGCGGTGCCGAGGGCCTGGCTCACGGCCCACGCCGCGGCGAGCGGCGCGGCGGAGCGCGACCCGGACAGCGTCGGGTTGACGACCGGGTACCCCGGCCAGCCCGTCGTCGCGAAGAACTGCCGGCGCTGGCGGTCGCGCCCGCGCACGAGCAGGACGGACGCGCCCTTGGGCGCGTAGCCGTACTTGTGCACGTCCGCGGAGATGCTCGTCACGCCCGGCACGGAGAAGTCGAACGGCGACACCTCCTCGCCCCCGGCCGCGGCCCAGAACGGCAGCACCCAGCCGCCGACGCACGCGTCCACGTGCACGGGCACGCCGCGTGCGGCGGCGGCCTCGGCGACCTCGGCGACCGGGTCGACGACGCCGTGCGGGTACGACGGCGCGGACACGACGACGAGCGCGACGTCGTCGGCGTCGAGCGCCGCGACGAGGTCGGCGGCGGCGGGCGTCCCCGTGACCGGGTCGACGGGGACGAGCGTGAGGTCCACGTCGAGGTGCTGCGCGGCCTTGCGGAACGCCGCGTGCACGCTCACGGGGGCTACGACGCGGGGCCGCACGTCCGGGTGCTCGGCGCGGAACCCCTCGCGCGCGATCTTCACCGCGAGCAGGCAGCTCTCCGTCCCGCCGGACGTCACCGAGCCCACGACGGCGTCGGGCCCGTCGGCCGGCCCGTGCAGCATCGTGCGCGCGAACCCGAGGAGCTCGCTCTCCATGACGGCGACCGACGTGAACGTCGTGGGGTCGAGCCCGTTGACCGGCTGGACGGCCCGCGCGGCGGCGGCGGCGAGCTCGTCGAGCTCCGCGAGACCGGGGTCGTAGACGTAGGACAGGACGCGTCCGCCGTGCGTCGGGGCGTCGGCCGCCCGGAGCGCGGCGAGCCGGTCCAGGATCCCGTCGGTGCGCAGCGGCACCGCGTCGGCGGGCCGCGGCAGGGTGCCGGGGACGGTCGCTCCCGCGTCAGTCACGGGGTCGGTCGGTCGGGGCGTGGTCACGCGGCAGCTCCGGTGCTGTGTCGTCGATGTCCCCCCTGCGCAGACCGTATCGCACGAGCGGGACGAGGCTCAGCAGGACGAGCGCGGCGGGCACGACCGAGAAGGAGAGCGCGATCCCGTCCACCGCCGCGGCCGGCTGGGCGACCGTCTCGCCCGCCCGCGTGGACACGTACCCGGTGATCCCGAGGACGAGCGAGAGCACCGCGGCACCGAGCGCCATGCCCGTCGTCTCGCCCGCCGTCCACACGCCGCCGAAGGCGCCGCCGCGGCCCTCGCCGTGCGTCCGCGCGTCGTGCGCGATGGCGTCGGGGAGCATCGCGAGCGGCAGCGCCTGCATGCCCGCGTACGCGACGCCGGCGAGCGCGGTGGGGACGTAGACCCACGCACCGGGTGCCCACACGAGCGGGACCATCCCGAGCGCGGCGACCGCGAAGAGCACGGTCGCGACGACGAACCCGCGCTCCTTGCCGTCGCGGCGCGCGAGCCGGGTCCACAGCGGCATGCAGAGCAGCGCGGGCGCGACGAGCGCCGCGAAGAGGTAGCTGACGGCCGCCTCGTCGCGCAGCACGTACCGCGCGACGTACGCCGCTCCGGCGAGCATGAGCCCCGTCGCGACGGCCTGGAGCACGAACGCGGCGAGCAGGGTGCGGAACGGGCGCGAGCGGCGCAGGGCGTCGACCGCCTCACGCACGGCGAGGGTCCAGGCGCGCGACGCCGATGCCGGCGCCGTCGAGCCCGTGGCGGTCCCGGGTGAGGCGGTGGTCGCTCCGGCCGAGGCGGTGGTCGCTCCGGCCGAGGCGGTGGTCGCGCCGGCCGGGGGAGCGGGCGTGCCGGCGCCGCGGGGTGCGCGCGGGGCGACCCGCGCGGCCACGAGCATCCCGGCGCCGATGACGACGCCCGACACGACGCCCATGACGAGGTACCCCGATGTCGAGTCCCCGCCTCCGCGCAGCGCCGGTCCGCCCGCCCCGAACAGGAGGATCGCGAACGCGAGCGTCGCGACGCGCCACGCGAGCAGGCGGGTGCGGCCGTCGTACGTGGGGTCGAGCTCCGCGGGCAGCGCGATGTACGGCACCTGGAACAGCGAGAACGCCGTCGCGGCGAGCAGGAACGCGACGAGCACCCAGATCGCGGCGGCGGTCGGCCCGGCGGCCGCGGGGACGGCGAACGTCAGCGCGAAGAGGACGGGCAGTGTGAGGGCGCCCAGGGTCATGAAGCGACGGCGCGACCCGGTGCGGGCCAGGTCGCGGTCCGACCCGTAGCCGATGAACGGGTCGACGACGACGTCCCACACCTTGGCGCCCGTGACGATGAGCCCGGCGACCGCCGCAGGTACCGCGAGCGCGTCGGTGAGGTACACGAGCAGGACCAGGCCGGGCAGGGTGCCGAACCCGCCGGTGCCGACGGACCCGGCGGCGTAGCCCGCGATCGTGGTGCGCGAGAGCCGGTGCGCGGTGGTGTCGTGCGTCACAGGGGCAGCGTAGAGGGTGCGCGGGCCGGGCCTGCGCGGTCGTGCGCGGGGAATACTCCGGGCAAGGTGTGTGCTCTACGTAGCAGACCCCCAAGCCCCCAGGAGGAACATCCATGGCCACGCAGACGCTCACCGAGTCCACGTTCGAGCAGACGATCAAGGAGAACGACATCGTCCTGGTCGACTTCTGGGCCGACTGGTGCGGACCGTGCAAGATGTTCGCGCCCGTCTTCGAGGCGTCGTCGGAGGAGAACCCGGACGTCGTGCACGGCAAGATCGACACGGAGGCCGAGCGCGGCCTGGCCGCCGCCGCCAACATCACGTCGATCCCGACGCTCATGGCGTTCCGCGAGGGCATCCTCGTGTTCTCCCAGCCCGGCGCGCTCCCGGCCCCGGCGCTCAAGCAGGTCGTCGACGCCGTGAAGGGCCTCGACATGGAGGACGTGCGTCGTCAGATCGCCGCGGCGAGCGACGGCTCCCCGGCGCAGGACGCCTGAGCCTGCACGACACCACGACGGCCCGGCACCCTCGGAGGGTGCCGGGCCGTCGTCGTGTCGTGGGCCGTCTCGCGCGCGGGCGCTGCGTAGCAGGTGTGGAGCCGGTGCCCGTACCGGCAGGGGGCAAGTGGTGCGGGCACCGGCTCTGCCACCACGGTAGACACCGACCTGGACGGTCGTCCAGGTCGGGTGCGGGTGAATCCGGGGAGTGCTGCCGTGCCGTCACGACGGGGACTCCGGCGGGGTCGGGGAGGGTGCGCGAGGCGGGACTCGAACCCGCACGTCCGAGGACACCAGGACCTAAACCTGGCGCGGCTGCCAGTTACGCCACTCGCGCGCGGTGGTCAGTCTACGGCGCGGGCGGCGCGGCCCTGGCGGCCGGTGCGCGTCGCTCGACGCGCACCGGGCCAGGACGGCGCCGCCCGGGTGCGCTACCTCGGGTCGATGCCGAGGTCGCGACGGAGCTTCGCGACGTGGCCCGTGGCCTTCACGTTGTACTGCGCGAGCTCGACCTTGCCCTCCGGGTCGACGACGACCGTCGAGCGGATGACGCCCACGACCGTCTTGCCGTAGAGCTTCTTCTCGCCCCACGCGCCGTACGCCTCGAGGACGGACCTGTCCTCGTCCGACACGAGCGGGAAGGTCAGGTGCTCGGCCTCGACGAACGCGGCGATCTTGTCGACCGGGTCGGGGGAGACGCCGACGACCGAGTACCCCGCGCCCTGGAGCGAGGCGAGGTTGTCGCGGAAGTCGCACGCCTCCGTCGTGCAGCCGGGCGTGCCGGCCGCGGGGTAGAAGTAGACGACGACGTGCTTGCCGCGCAGGTCGGAGAGCGTGACGGTGCTGCCGTCGGCGGCGGGCAGGGAGAAGTCGGGAGCGGTGTCGCCGACGGTGAGGCGCGTGGACATGGATCTCCTTCGGTCCGGCCAAGGTGTGGTTCGAGCGTAGGTGAGGGTGGGCGGCACCGGTAGCGTTGTCGCTGTGAGCAAGACGACGTCCGCCCCCGCCACCGCCTCGTCCCGCCCGTCGCCGTCCCGGCCGGCCGCCCGCGACCTCCCGATCCGGATGCTGCACGACCGGCTGCTCGTGGACCCGGAGGTCGACGCGAGCGAGCGGCAGAGCTCGGCGGGGCTCGTCATCCCCGCGACTGCCGTGGGCCCGAAGCGGCTCGCGTGGGCCGTCGTCGTCGCGGCCGGTGAGCACGTGCGACAGGTCGCGGTGGGGGACCGCGTGCTGTTCGACCCGGACGAGCGCGCCGAGGTCGAGCTCGGCGGCAAGGACCTCGTGCTGCTGCGCGAGCGGGACGTGCACGCCGTCTCGCAGGAGGTCGAGGAGGACGGCCCGACGGGGCTGTACCTCTAGCCGGGGCCGCTGCGCGGGCTCGCCGGGCCGTGTCGCCGACGTCACACGGGCGCGGGCGGAACGGATTTTCCCGGCGCGCCCGCGGCTGCTAGTGTTTTCTCTCGCGCGCCATTAGCTCAATTGGCAGAGCAGCTGACTCTTAATCAGCGGGTTCGGGGTTCGAGTCCCTGATGGCGCACCACCACCGATCGGGCCGTCCGCATGGCGGGCGGCCCGAGCCGTGCCGGTCGAGAGCCGGCGCGGCCGGGCGGGCCCGGTCTCCTCGCGGAGATCGACGGTCCTGGCCGCTGGTAGTGTTCCCTCTCGCGCGCCATTAGCTCAATTGGCAGAGCAGCTGACTCTTAATCAGCGGGTTCGGGGTTCGAGTCCCTGATGGCGCACCCTTCCTGACCAGGCCGTCCACCTCCGGGTGGGCGGCCTTCGTCGTCCGCCGCCCGGGCGATCCGCCCTCCCGCTCCACCCGTGCCGGTCGCCCGCCGCAACCGTCGCCGTCCGTTTCGCCGGAGTTCGCCCGGCACCGACCTCGTGTTCACGCCCGCCGGGAAGGGTCCGGTGCGGGCGTCGTCGCCGCTCGGCAACGTCGCCCGTCGACCCGTTCGCCACGGAAGGGAACCACGATGGACACGTCTGTGCCCACGCACAGGACTTCGGGACGCGCCGAGAGAGGCAGCGAGAGACGCACCGAGAGACGGACCGACGGCGGCGCGCGGCGCCGCGCCGCGGTCGCCGGGGCGCTCGGGGCGGTGCTCGTCGCCGGCCTGCTCGCGCCCGGCGCCGCCGCCGCGACCGCCCCGGGAGCCTCCCCGACCCTCGACCGGACGGCCGCCCGGTCCACCGGGGCCGCCCCGGAGACGCGGCCGGTGCTGAGCCCGACGACCGGCACGTTCCTCGACGGCACGGTGCGCGTCGCGGCCGACCCCGTCCGCGCGGGCGATGCCGTCACGGCGCTCGCGGTCGACGGCACCGCCCTCGACGCCTCAGCGACGCCCGCGACGGCGCGCCTGCTGTTCGACGTCGGCAGCAACTCGATCGAGAAGCGGTACGGCAGCCACGTGCTCGTCAACGGCGAGCGCCTCGAGCTCGACCGCGACATGGTGTCCGAGCGCGTCGCGCTCGACGTGCCCGCGCAGTGGCTCGTGCCGGGCGAGAACCGGGTGCGGTTCGTCGTCGGCGCGGTCACGACGTCGTGCGGCACGAACTACGACGACTACGACCTCACGGACGTGTCGCTCGAGCTCCTGGGCGAGACGGCCGACGGCTCCGCCAACAGCTTCTCCTACGCGTTCGGCGACGGCTCGTGCGGCACGAACACGTCGCGCGTCCTCTCCGCGGACCTCACGTTCGACCTCGACCAGGACCCGGCCGCGACGACCGGCCTCGCCGCGGAGCTCGACACCACGACGCTCGAGAACGGCGCCCACACGCTCACCGCGACGACCGCGTCGGGCGCGAGCGCGACGAGCGCGGTCACCGTGAACAACGGCGCCCCGGGGGCGCCCGTGATCCTCCCTGCGGACGGCGCGCTGCTGCACGGCCCGCAGACCGTGCTCGCCACGCCGCCCGCCGGGGGCGAGCCGCCCGTCGGCATCGAGCTGGACGGCGCCCCGTTGACCACCGTCGCGACGCTCGGCACCGGCTCGTCGCGGTTCGTCTTCACCGTGGGCTCGAACTCGATCGAGGCCCGCTACACCAACCACCTGCTCGTCAACGGGCAGCGCATCGACCTCGCGGACCGCGACTACGTGAGCGAGACGGTGCGGATCGACGTCCCGAACGCCTTCCTGTCCCCGGGCCGCAACGTCGTGCGCTTCGTCACGGGCACGTACCCGACGGCGTGCGGCGACAACCGCGACGACTTCGCGATCTCCGGGATCGCGCTCGACGTGACGGACGGCACGGCGACCGGCGTGGGCATCGCGCCGTCGTACTCGATGGGCGACGGAGACTGCGGCACGAGCACGACGAAGCCGCGCGAGGTCGACCTCGCGTTCGACGTGACGCGCGACGCCGACGCGCCCGCGACCGGCCTGCGGGCCGACGTCGACACGACGACGCTCGCCGACGGCGAGCACACGATCACGTCGGCGACCGCCGCGGGTGCGGCCGCGCGCCGGACGGTGACCACCGACAACACCGGTCCCGCGATCGTGTCCAGCACGCCGGCGGCGGGGGCGGAGCTCTCGAGCGCGACGAGCCTCGCGGTCGAGCTCGCGGACGCGTCCGGCGTCCTGTCCGGCCCCGACGTCACGCTCGACGGCGAGCCGCTCGAGCTCGGCGCGCCCGTCGGCCCGGGGCTCGCCCCGGGTGCGCACACGCTCGTCGTCACCGCGACGGACGTGCTCGGGAACGCGAGCACGCACGAGATCGCGTTCACGAGCCTCGGCGTGCCCGACGTCCCGACCGACCTCGCGCCCGCGCACGGCACGCGCGACGTCGCGGGGAGCATCGACCTGTCCGCGCGCGTCGCGGCGCCCGGCGGTGGCGACGTCACCGCGACGTTCTCCCGCGCCGACGTCACCGCCCCGGCGCTCGTCGCGCAGGGCGAGTCGGCCGAGGTCCCGACGACGCTCCCGGTCGAGGGTGAGCAGCCCGCCGCGGCGGACGCGCTCGCCCCGGGCGACGACCTGACGCTCGACTCGCCCCCGAGCCGCGACGTCACCTACCAGCGCTTCGAGCTGCCCGCCGAGGGCTCGACCTCCGGCCAGGTCGTGCGCTGGGAGGGCGTCGTGGACCCGCAGCGGCTCGCGACGCTGCACGTGTGGGACGGCGAGCGGTGGGAGCCCCTCGCGTCCACGCGCGGCGCGGTCGAGGGCACGACGTCGCTGAGCACCGTGCTCCGCGACGGCGCCGCGACCGACGGGACCGTGCACGTCCTCGTCACGGGCACCGACCCCTTCGCCGACGACATCGCCGCGGGCGGGTCGCGCGACGAGACCGACTTCGCGCCCCGCGAGGACTACGACTTCTCGCTGGTCCACCTCACCGACACGCAGTACCTCACCGAGGGAGCGGTCGAGCAGGAGACGGCCGAGGAGCGCGCCGTGTGGGCGCAGGCCTACACGGACCTCACGCAGTGGGTCGTGGACAACGCCGAGGCGCGCGGGATCGCGTACGTGGGTCACACGGGCGACGTGAACGAGAACTACACGCGCCTGCCGGCCGACGACGCGATGGCCGCCCAGGTCCGGGGCGAGTACGCGTTCTCCTCGTCCGCGCAGCAGATCCTCGACGACGCGAACATCCCCAACGGGGTCCTCGCCGGCAACCACGACAACCTCACGGGCCAGGACAACGGGCCCGGGGCGCTGTTCAACGAGTTCTACGGCCCCGAGCGCTACGAGGCCCTGTCCGCGCGGTGGGAGAACGCGTCCTACGGCGGGCCCTGGCGCGAGGGCGACAACCAGAACCACTACGACCTGTTCAGCGCGGGCGGGCTCGACTTCGTCGCCGTGTACCTGTCGTACGGGGTGACGGACGAGGAGGCCGCGTGGGCCGACGCCGTCCTCGAGCAGTTCCCCGACCGCAACGCGATCGTGCTCACGCACGACTACCTCGTGCCGAGCTCGAACCCCGACGGTCGGGACTCCGAGATCTCGACGCCCGACGGCCGCCTCGTGCACGCCAAGGTCGTCGAGCCCAACCCGAACGTCTTCCTCGTCCTCGCGGGGCACCGGCACGGCGTGGGCATCAACGTGCGCCAGGACGTCGGGACGCCGGGCAGCGGGGTCGTCGAGCTGCTGGCCGACTACCAGTTCTACGAGGTCACGGCCGAAGAGGCGGGGCTCACGGAGATCGGCGGCTACGCGCCCGACGAGGGCCTGCGGCTCGGCGCGAGCTTCCTGCGCCTGCTCCAGTTCGACGTCGACCGCTCCGAGATGATCGTCGACACCTACTCGCCGTGGCTCGAGAACTTCGGCGCCACCGAGTACGACGACGAGCAGCGCTACGACGGCCGCGAGGACGACTTCACCGTCCCCGTCGACCTCACGTCGCGCGTCACGAGCCTGGCGACCGACGCCGTGTCGCTCTACGCGCCGGGCGAGGAGGTCGGCAGCGTCACGGTGCCGTCGGGGGAGGTCGCGACCGTCACGTGGGACGGGCTCGAGCCGGGCGCCGCGCACGCGTGGACCGTCACGGCCACCAGCGCGGGCGGCGGCACCGCCGTCTCGCCGGTGAGCACGTTCACCACGGCGCCCGCCGAGGACGGCCTCGTCGTCGAGACGACGGCGCGAACGCAGTGCCTCGGCGGCACGGCCTACGTCGCCGTCCGGGCCCGCAACGCGGACACCGTCCCGGTCGACGTCACGCTCAGCACGCCGTACGGCGAGCGCACCGTCACGGGCGTGCGACCCGGCGCGTCGGCCTACCAGGCGTTCTCCGTCCGGGCGTCCGACGTCGCGGCGGGCACCGCGCACGTCGCCGCGAGCGGGGACGGCCGGTCGTCCGCCGCGGACGTCCCGTACGACGCGCTCGCGTGCGGCTGACACCGCGCTGATCCGCCGGCGTCGCGCCGCTGACGCGGCGCCGACGGCACGACGGCGGCCCCCGGACCGGACGGTCCGGGGGCCGCTGCGTCGCCTGCCCGGTCCGCAGGGGGAGCGGGACGGTCAGACGGCGGCCCACCCGCCGTCGCTGTGCAGGACGGCGCCCGAGACGTTGGCCGAGTCGTCCGACAGGAGCCACGTGATCGCTGCGGCCAGCTCCTCGGCGCTCGCGGCCGGCGGGACGGTCGTCGCCATGACCGGTCCGAGCCGCTCGCCCGCGTACTGCGAGCGGAAGGGCGCCTCGATGCTCGTCGCGACGGCCCCGGGGGCGACGACGTTCGCCCGCACGCCCCGGGGCGTGTAGAAGAACGCCGTGCTCTTCGTGAAGCCGACGATCGCGTGCTTCGACGTCGCGTACGCGGTGCCCGACGCCGACGCGCGCGAGCCCGCCTCCGAGCCGACGTTGACGATCGATCCCTTCCCCGCCTCGAGCATGAGGGGCAGGACCGCACGCGTGAGGCGCATGACCGCGGTGACGTTGACGGTCATGACGAGGTCCCACGTCGCGTCGTCGAGCTCGGCGGTCGGCAGGAAGCCGTCCATGATCCCGGCGACGTTGGCGAGGGCGTCCACCCGGCCGCCCGCGGCGGCGACCACCGCGTCGACCGTGGTCTGCGCGCTCACGTCGCCCGCCACGGTGACGAGAGCGTCCGTGCCGACGTCGGCGACGAGCTTGTCGAGGCGGTCCTCCCGGACGTCGGTGGCGACGACGCGTGCGCCCTCCGCGAGCAGCCGCTCGACCGTCGCGCGGCCGATGCCGGCGCCCGCGCCGGTGACGATCGCCGTGCGGCCCTCGAACCTGCCCGGGACGTGGTTGCTGACCATGACGGCTCCTTCCGTCCGCGCCGGCACTGCCGTCGACCGGCGTCTGCTCCCATCCCAGCGCCCGCGCGCCCGCGCGCGCGAGAGCCGATCGTCCTCACCTGGGCGCCGGTGGTCCCGAGCGTGCGGGCGGGGGTAGGGTCGGCGTCGTGACGCACCCGTCCGTGACCCCCTGGTGGCCGGCCGCCTGACGGCCGGTGACCTCATCCGGCCGTGCCCCGACGACGTGGGCGGCCTCGGTGAACCCGGTGCGCGCGTCGTCGGCCCAGCGGCCGTCCCCCTGAGCTGGAGCCGAGCATGACGACACCGCAGACCCCGCCGACGGCCCTGCCCGTCCGGTCCCTCGAGCCGACGGGCGCCGAGGTGCCCTCGACCGTCCCGACGCACTGGTACAACCTCGCGGCCGACCTCCCCGAGCCGGTGCCCCCGCACCTGCACCCGGGCACGCGCGAGCCCCTCACGCCCGACGACCTCGCGCCGCTGTTCCCGCTCGCGCTCGTGCAGCAGGAGGTCACGACGGAGCGCTACGTCGAGATCCCGCAGACGATCCGCGAGATCTACGCGCTGTGGCGGCCGTCGCCGCTCGTGCGCGCGCGGCGCCTCGAGCGGGCCCTGGGCACGCCGGCCCGGATCTACTACAAGTACGAGGGCGTGAGCCCGGTCGGCTCGCACAAGCCGAACACCGCCGTCGCGCAGGCGTACTACAACGCGCTCGAGGGCACCACGAGGCTGACGACCGAGACGGGCGCGGGCCAGTGGGGCGCGTCGCTGTCGTTCGCGGGCGCGCTGCTCGGGCTCGACGTCGAGGTGTGGCAGGTGCGCGCGTCGTACGACTCCAAGCCGTACCGGCGCGCGCAGATGGAGGTCTACGGCGGGATCTGCCACCCGTCGCCGTCGGACCTCACGGAGGCAGGGCGCGCGATGCTCGCCGCGGACCCCGAGACGACCGGCTCGCTGGGCATGGCGATCAGCGAGGCGGTCGAGACGGCCGCGAAGGACCCCGCGGCGCACTACGCGCTGGGCAGCGTGCTCAACCACGTGATGCTGCACCAGAGCGTCATCGGCCAGGAGGCGCTCGTCCAGCTCGACGAGGCGGGCGAGGGCGCGCCGGACGTGGTGTTCGGCTGCGCGGGCGGCGGGTCAAACCTCGCGGGCCTGACGTTCCCGTTCCTCGGCCGCAACCTGCGCGAGGGCACGACGACGCGGCTCGTCGCGTGCGAGCCGGCCGCGTGCCCGTCGCTCACGCAGGGCGAGTACCGCTACGACTTCGGCGACGTCGCGGGCCTCACGCCGCTGCTCAAGATGCACACCCTCGGCAAGGACTTCGTCCCGCCGGCGATCCACGCGGGCGGCCTGCGCTACCACGGCATGTCGCCGATGGTTTCGCACGCGGTGCACCTCGGGCTCATGGACGCCGTCGCGGTCGACCAGGACGAGGCGTTCACGGCCGGGACGCTGTTCGCGCGCAGCGAGGGCATCATCCCCGCGCCGGAGTCGACGCACGCCGTGGCGGCGGCGGTCGCGCACGCGCGCGCGGCGACGGAGCCGGAGGTGATCGTCCTCGGGCTGTCGGGCAACGGGGTGCTCGACCTGCCCGCGTACGCGGCGTACGTCTGACGGGCCGGGCGCCTCGCGCGGCACGACCCCCGCGAGGCGCCCGTACCCTGGTGCGGTGCCCGAACCGACCCCCGAGACCCTCGACGAGCCCGTGACCGGCGCCCCCTCCGCGACCCCGGGGACCGGCGACGCCCGACCGCGCTACCGCACCCAGCCCGTGTCGTTCGTACGGCGCAGCGGCCGCCTCGCCCCGCGCCAGCAGCGCGCGTGGGACGCGTACCGCGACCGCTACGTCGTCGACGTGCCTCGCGACGTCGCGCGGACGTCCGTGGACCCGGACCACGTGCTCGACGTCGCGGCGACCTTCGGGCGTGACGCGCGCCTCGTCGTCGAGATCGGCTCGGGCCAGGGCGAGGCCGTCGTCGCCGCCGCCGAGCGCGAGCCGGGCACGGACTTCCTCGCCGTCGAGGTCTACGCGCCCGGGCTGGCCCAGACGGTGCTGCGCGCGTCGCAGCGCGACCTGACGAACGTGCGGCTCGTCCAGGCGAACGCGGCCGAGGTCCTCGCCACCACGCTGCCCGCGCGGAGCGTCGACGAGCTCTGGGTCTTCTTCCCCGACCCCTGGCACAAGTCCCGCCACCACAAGCGCCGTCTCGTGACGCCGTCGTTCGCGGCGCTCGCCGAGCGCGTCCTGCGCGCGCCGGGGAAGGGGGACGACGCGCGCCCCGGCGGGACGCTGCGGCTCGCGACCGACTGGGCCGAGTACGCGGAGCAGATGCTCGAGGTGCTGGACGCCGCGCCGGGGCTGCGTAACGTGCACGGTCCGGGGAACGCCGCGCCGCGCTTCGAGGGCCGGGTGCTCACGGGGTTCGAGCGCAAGGGCGAGGCCGCGGGGCGCGTCATCACGGACCTGGAGTACGTGCGGGTCTGACGCTCGGTACGGCCTCGCGACCGGCCGCGCGCGGTCCTTGCGGACAACAGTGATCTACGGCACATTGTGCCGGGGGCGGAAGGTCGCCCCGGGCACGCAGTGTCGCGTGCGGTCGCGTCGACAGGCGACCGTCCGCGGGGTGCGGGCTCTCTGTCTGTCCACGGAATGAGCCAACGGAGGCGTCATGACCGACGTGACGGCCGCCCCCGGACCGGGGCCCGCCGAAGAGACCGACTACCAACGGGTGCAACGCTCGCCCGAGTTCCAGGACCTGCGCCGACGCTTCCGGAACTTCGTGTTCCCGATGACCGCGCTCTTCCTCGTGTGGTACTTCGTCTACGTGCTGCTGGCGAACTACGCGCACGACCTCATGAGCGTCCGCGTGTGGGGGAACGTCACCGTCGGGCTCCTCCTCGGGCTCGGCCAGTTCGTGTCCACGTTCGCGATCACCATGATCTACGCGCGCTGGGCCAACAAGCGCTTCGACGCCCAGGCGGACGAGCTCCGCCGGGAGATCGAGGAGGACGAGCTGTGAGCGCGCACCTCCTGGCCGCAGAGGCCACGGACGTCGGGAACCCCGTCGTCAACGTCGCGATCTTCGCCGTCTTCGTCGCCGTGACGCTCGTCATCGTGCTGCGCGCGTCCCGGCAGAACAAGTCGGCCGCGGACTACTACGCGGGCGGGCGGTCGTTCACCGGGCCGCAGAACGGGACCGCCATCGCGGGCGACTACCTGTCCGCCGCGAGCTTTCTCGGGATCTGCGGCGCCATCGCGATCAACGGCTACGACGGGTTCCTCTACTCGATCGGCTTCCTCGTCGCGTGGCTCGTCGCGCTGCTGCTCGTCGCCGAGCTCCTGCGCAACACCGGCAAGTTCACGATGGCCGACGTGCTGTCCTTCCGGCTCAAGCAGCGGCCCGTGCGCATGGCGGCCGCGCTCGCGACCCTCGCCGTCGTGTTCTTCTACCTGCTCGCCCAGATGGCGGGGGCCGGCGGCCTGGTGGCGCTGCTGCTCGGCGTCGACTCCACGGCGGGCCAGAGCGTCGTCGTCGCGGTCGTCGGCGCGCTGATGATCCTCTACGTGCTGGTCGGCGGGATGAAGGGCACCACCTGGGTCCAGATCATCAAGGCCGTGCTGCTCATCGCGGGCGCCGCCGTCATGACGGTGTGGGTCCTCGCGAAGTTCGGCTTCAACCTGTCTGACCTGCTCCAGGGCGCGATCGACAAGGCGGGCCCGGGCGGCGAGGCGCTCATCGAGCCCGGCAAGCAGTATGGCGCCACCGGCACCACGAAGCTCGACTTCCTGTCGCTCGCCCTCGCGCTCGTGCTCGGCACCGCCGGCCTGCCGCACGTCCTCATGCGCTTCTACACCGTGCCCTCTGCCAAGGAGGCCCGCCGGTCGGTCGTGTGGGCGATCTGGCTCATCGGCATCTTCTACCTGTTCACCCTCGTGCTCGGGTACGGGGCGGGCGCGCTCGTGGGGCCGGAGACGATCAGCGCCGCACCAGGGGGCGTGAACTCCGCGGCACCCCTGCTCGCGTTCGCGCTCGGCGGCGAGATCCTCCTCGGCTTCATCTCCGCCGTCGCCTTCGCGACCATCCTCGCCGTCGTCGCCGGGCTCACGATCACCGCGGCGGCGAGCTTCGCGCACGACATCTACGCGAACGTCATCAAGCGCGGCGAGGTCAAGCCCGACGGCGAGGTCAAGGTCGCGCGCATCACGGTCGTCGTCATCGGGATCCTCGCGATCCTCGGCGGCATCTTCGCGCAGGGCCAGAACGTCGCGTTCCTCGTGGCGCTCGCGTTCGCCGTCGCGGCGAGCGCGAACCTGCCGACCATCCTCTACTCGCTGTTCTGGAAGCGGTTCAACACCGCGGGCGCGCTGTGGAGCATGTACGGCGGCCTGATCTCGTGCGTGGTGCTCATCGCGTTCTCGCCCGTCGTGTCCGGGAAGGTCGACCCGGTGACGGGCGCGAGCCTGTCGATGATCAAGAACACGGACATCGACTTCGCGATCTTCCCCCTGAGCAACCCCGGGATCGTCTCGATCCCGCTGGCGTTCCTCCTCGGGATCGTCGGGACGCTCCTCAGCAGGGAGAAGCCGCACCCCGAGAAGTTCGCCGAGATGGAGGTGCGCTCGCTCACCGGGGCGGGCGCCGAGAAGGCGACGGTGCACTAGCCAGACGGCGGCCCCTCGCGTGCAGGACGCCCTCGGCCCCGGGCCGGGGGCGTCCGCGCGCGGCAAAGCCCTCGCGCGGTGGGCCGGCCGCGTCGTACGGTCCCGCCATGCCCTCCGCGACCCCAGCCCTCGCCGTCCCGGGCGAGGAGACGCCGGTCCTCGTCGTCACCGGGGCGATGGCCTCCGGGAAGTCCACCGTCGCCGACGCGCTCGCCCGGACGTTCCCGCTCGCCGCGCACGTGCGCGGGGACCAGTTCCGGCGGTTCGTGGTCAGCGGCCAGGCGTCGACGGCGCCGCCCGTGTCCGCCGAGGCCCGGGCCCAGCTCGACCTGCGGCAGGCTCTCGCGGCGCAGGCGGCCGACACCTACGCCGCCGCCGGCGTCACGGCCGTGGTCCAGGACATCCTGCTCGGTCCCGACCTCGCGCGGTTCACGGCGCGCGTGCGCACCCGGCCGTGCTTCGCCGTCGTGCTGACGCCGGACGCCGCGACCCTCGCCGCTCGCGACGCCGGCCGCCACAAGCAGGCCTACGGGGCCTGGACCCCGGAGGAGTTCGCCGCCGCCGCCCGCGCGACCCCCGGCGGGCTGCACGTCGACACGACCGGGTGGACGGTCGCGCGGACCGTCCGGCACGTGCTCGACCGGCTCGACGAGGCACGGGTCGCCTGACCCGCCGCCGCACCGCCGGGCGGCGACGGGACCCTCGCGCGAGGATGGGGTCCATGACGTCCGAGGCGCAGCAACCGACCACTCCTGACGAGACCTACGACGTGATCGTGATCGGCGGCGGGCCCGTCGGCGAGAACGCCGCCGACCGCGCGTCGCGCACCGGCCTGAGCGTGGCGCTCGTCGAGGCCGAGCTCGTGGGCGGCGAGTGCTCGTACTGGGCGTGCATGCCGTCCAAGACGCTCCTGCGCCCGGGGGCCGTGCGGGCCGAGGCGCGGGGCGTCCCGGGCGTCACCGTCGGGGACGACCTCGACGTCGCCGCCGTCCTCGCGCGCCGCGACCAGATGGTCTCCGACTGGGACGACTCCGGCCAGGTCTCCTGGGTCGAGGGTGCGGGCCTCACGCTCGTGCGCGGGCTCGGGCGGATCGTCGGCCCGCGCCTCGTGGAGGTCGTCGCCGAGGAGCCCGACGCCGACCCGGACGACCTCCCGCGCACCCGCCGGCTCGCGGCCCGCCACGCGGTGATCGTGGCGACCGGCAGCGTGCCCGTCCTGCCCGACGTCCCCGGGCTCGCGGACGCGAACCCGTGGACGAGCCGCGAGGCGACCGCGGTCGAGGACGTGCCCGAATCGCTCGCGATCGTCGGCGGGGGAGTGGTCGCCACCGAGATGGCGGTCGCGTTCGCCGACCTCGGGGCACGCGTGACCGTGCTGTCGCGCGGCGGCCTGCTCGGGCGCACCGAGCCCTGGGCGGGCGAGGCGGTCGCCGCGTCGCTGCGGGACCTGGGGGTCGACGTGCGGCTCGGCGTGTCGACGGAGGCCGTCGAGCTGCTGCCCGACGGCGGCGCGCGCCTCGCCCTCGCGGCCGCCGGTCCCGCGTACGGCGGGGACGCGCCCGACCTGTCGCCCGTCACCGCCGAGCGCGTGCTCGTCGCGACCGGTCGCGTGCCGCGTACGCAGGACCTCGGCGTCGACTCCGTCGGGCTCGCGCCCGGCCGCGCGCTGGACGTCGACGACACGATGCTCGTCCAGGGTCTCGGGCCGGACGCCGGCACCGGGTGGCTGTACGCGGCGGGCGACGTCACCGGTCGCGTCGCGACGACCCACCAGGGCAAGTACCAGGGCCGCGTCGCGGGCGACGTCGTCGCCGCGCGCTTCGGCGACCCCGACGCCGAGGACGCCCCGACCGCGGGCGAGCGGCCGCCCGCCGTCGGCGCCGACCCCGAGCCGTGGTCGCGGTTCGCCGCGACCGCCGACGCCGTCGCCTCGCCCCAGGTCGTGTTCACGCGGCCGGAGGTGGCCGCCGTCGGGCACACCGAGTCGTCCGCGCGCGACGCGGGCCTCGACGTGCGCGTCGTGCGCTACGACCTCGCGAACGTCGCCGGCTCCTCGGTGCGCTCCGCCGACTACGCGGGCAGCGCGCAGCTCGTGGTCGACGCCGCGCGCGAGGTCGTCGTCGGCGCCACGTTCTTGGGACCCGACGCGGCGGAGATGCTGCACGCCGCGACGATCGCCGTCGTGGGGGAGGTCCCGCTGCGCCGGCTGTGGCACGCCGTGCCGTCGTACCCGACCGTGAGCGAGGTCTGGCTGCGCCTGCTCGAGGAGTACGGGCTGTAGGGACCGTCCGGCGCGGGCCCGGCGCCCGCGCCGCGGCCCGGTCGCCTAGGCTCGGGGACGTGACGACCGAGACCACCGCCCCGCGCGTCGCCCTCGCGACGTGCTCCGTCCTCCCGCAGCTCGACCCCGACGACGCGCCGCTCGTGCGGGCGCTCGACGCCCGGGGCGTCGCGGCGCAGCCCGCCGTCTGGGACGACCCCGACGTGGACTGGGCCGCGTTCGACGCCGTCGTCGTGCGCTCCACGTGGGACTACTCGGCCCGGCGCGACGAGTTCGTCGCGTGGGCGAACCGGGTCCCCCGCATCCTCAACGCGGAGCAGGTGCTGCGCTGGAACACCGACAAGGGCTACCTGCGCGAGCTCGAGGGCGCGGGCATCCCCGTCATCCCGACGCTGTGGCTCGACCCGGCGCGCAACCTCTCCTCGCGCGCGATCCACACGCGCCTGCCCGCCCAGGGCGACTTCGTCATCAAGCCCGTGGTCAGCGCAGGCGCGAAGGACACGGGCCGGTACCAGGCGGGCGAGGCGCACTCGCGCGGGCTCGCGATCCAGCACGCCAAGAACCTGCTCGTCTCCGGGCGCGAGGTCATGGTGCAGCCCTACGTGACGAGCGTCGACACCGCGGGGGAGACGGGCCTCGTCTTCGTCGACGGCGAGTTCTCGCACGCCGTGCGCAAGAACGCGCTGCTCACCGGCCCGCACCGCCCGACGCGCGGCCTGTACCAGCAGGAGGAGATGAGCCCGTTCACCGCGTCCGACGAGCAGCTCGACGTCGCGCGGCGGGCCTTGGCCGTGGCGGCCGACGCCGTCGGCGGCGGCGACCCGGCGAGCTTCCTCTACGCGCGCGTGGACGTCGTCACGGGCAACGACGACGGCGGCGTCGTGGTCATCGAGCTCGAGCTCACCGAGCCGTCGCTGTTCCTCGCGCTCTCCCCGGGGTCTCTCGACCGGTTCGCCGACGCGATCGCGGCGCGCGTCGCGCGCTGACCCGCACAGGCCCGTCCACGCACGACGGCGGCCCGTCCCGATCCCGGGACGGGCCGCCGTCGTCGTGCGGTCAGGCGAGGCCGTTCTCGGACAGCCAGTCCGCGGCGATGTCCTCGGGCGAGCGCTGGTCGACCGTGGACTCCACGTTGAGGGCGACGAGGCCCTCGGGGGTGAGCGCCTCGCTCACCGGGTTGATCACGTCCGCGATCTCGTCGGCGATGTCCGCGTTGACCAGCGGCACCACGTTCGAGGCGAGGAACAGGCCCTCCGGGTCCTCGAGCGTGACGAGCTTCTCCGTCTGGATGCGCGGGTCCGCGCTGAACACGTTCGCGATGTTCACGGTCCCGGCGACGAGGTCCTGGACGGTCGTGTCGCCCGTCGCGACGAACGACACGTCGACCCCGTAGACGTCCTTGAGCCCCTGCGGGCCGTAGGGGCGCTGCTCGAGCTCCGCAGGGCCGCCGAGCGTGAGCGGCACGTCGAGGCCGGCGAGGTCGGACAGGCTCGTGAGGTCGTTCTCCGTGGCGAACGCCTCGGTGACGTTGTAGGAGTCCTGGTCCGTGGCGGTCGACTGGTCGAGGACCGTGAGGCCGTCGGGCAGGGCCTCCTGGAGCGCCGCGTACACGTCGTCGGGCGACGTCGCCGTGGTCTCCGGGTCGAAGAACTGCAGCAGGTTGCCCGTGTACTCCGGGAAGAGCTGCACCTCGCCGCTCTCGAGCGCCGGCATGTACGCGTCGCGCTGGCCGATCGAGAAGTTGCGCTCGACCGTGAAGCCCTCCGCTTCGAGCGCCTGCGCGTAGATCTCCGCGATGATCTCGTTCGAGTAGTAGGCCTGCGAGCCGACGACGATCGTGTCGGACGAGGCGCTGCCGCCGCCGTCGGAGCTCGTGGTGTCCTCGGCGAGCGGGTCGGACCCGCCGCCGCAGGCGGTGAGGGCGAGGACGGCGGTCGCCGCGGTGGCGACGAGGGCGGCGGTGCGTCGGGTGGTGCGCATGTGTCTGCCTTTCTGAGGGCCGTCCCGGGGACCGGGAGGGGTCGGTTCGGCGCGTGCGGCGGGGGAGCGCTGTCCGCGTCAGGCGGTGGTGGGTTCGGGGGCGCGGCGGCGCCGCCGGGACGGGGAGTCCTCCGCGGACCGGCCCGCCGTGACGCCGCGCGGCACGACGACCCGTTGGAGGATCGCGAACAGCGCGTCGAGCACGACGGCCAGCACCACGATGACGAGGGCCGCGCCGAGGATCTGGGAGAAGTCGCGGATCTGGATGCCCTGCACGATGTAGAAGCCGAGACCCCAGTTGCCGACATAGCCGGCGAGCGTCACCGTGGCCACGACCTGGAGCGTCGCGGACCGCAGCCCGCCGATGAGCAGCGGGAGGCCGAGCGGCACCTCGGCCTGGAACAGCACCTGGCGGCCGGTCATGCCGACGGACCGGGCGCCGTCGACCACGCGCCGCTCGACAGCCTCGATACCGGCGTACGCCCCCGCGAGGATGGGCGGGATCGCGAGGAGGACGAACGCCGTGATCGACGCGGCGACCTTGTGGGTCACCCCGAGCACGAGCACGAGCAGCAGGACGAGCCCGAACGAGGGCACGGCGCGCGCCGCGCCCGAGAGGGCGACCGCGACCTCCCGCCCGCGCCCGGTGTGGCCGATCGCCCAGCCTGCGGGGATAGCGATCGCCGCGGCGATCAGCACCGCCACGAACGTGAACGCGAGGTGGGTCCAGATCGCCTCGGGCAGCGGGAGCGCGCCGGTGAGCCGGTCGGGGGAGAAGATCCAGGCGACCGCGTCGGAGAAGACGTTCATGCGCGCACCTTCCGGGACCAGGGCATGACCGCTCGCCCGGCGAGCACGAGCAGCAGGTCGACGAGCAGGGCGATGACGACGACCGCGACGACGCCGGCGAGGATCTCGGGGACGATCTGCCGCTGGTAGCCGTTGGTGAACAGGTAACCGAGGTTGTCGATCCCGATGAGGATGCCGACCGTCGCGAGCGAGATGGTCGAGACGGCCGTGACGCGCAGCCCGGCGAGCACCACCGGGCCGGCGAGCGGGAGGTCGACCTGCCAGAAGCGTCGCCACGGCCCGTACCCGACGGCGAGGGCCGCCTGCCGGACCGTCGGGTCGACCGACGCCAGGGCGTCGGCGACGAACCGCGTCATGATCGCCACCGCGTAGATCGTCAGTGCCACCACCAGGTTGACCTCGGACAGGAAGCTGATGCCGAGGAGCGGCGGGAGCAGCGCGAAGAGCGCGAGCGACGGGATCGTGTAGAGCAGCCCGACGAGCGTGAGCACGAGACCCCGCGTGAGGCGGAACCGGAACGCGAGCCAGCCGAGCGGGATCGAGACGACGAACCCCAGCACGATCGGCACGACGCACTGGCGCAGGTGCTCGACAGTCAGACGGCCGATGAGGTCGACGTTGTCCAGGACCCAGGTCATGCGCCGTCCTCGGGGGCGTCGCCGACGAGCACGCCCTGGGTCCGTCCCGCGCCGTCGACGAGGACCGTGCCGTGGTCCGTCCGCTTCGTGCGCAGCGCACGACGGCCGCGCTCGGCACCGATGAAGCTCGCGACGAACTCGCTCGCGGGGTTCTCGAGGATCTCGCTCGGGGACCCGATCTGCGCGATCTGCGCCCCCTTCTCGAGGATCACGACCTGGTCGCCGAGCAGGAAGGCCTCGTCGACGTCGTGCGTGACGAAGACGACCGTCTTCTCCAGCTCCCGCTGCAGCCTGATGGTCTCGGTCTGGAGCTCGGCCCGCACGATCGGGTCGACCGCGCCGAACGGCTCGTCCATGAGCAGGATGTTCGGGTCCGCGGCGAGCGCGCGGGCGACGCCCACGCGCTGCTGCTGGCCCCCCGAGAGCTGGCTCGGGTAGCGGTCGGCGAGCGCCCGGTCGAGGCCGACCGTGTCGAGGAGCTCGAGGGCGCGCTCGCGCGCCTGCCTCCGGGGCGTGCCCTCGAGCCGCAGGACCGTCGTCACGTTGTCGACGACCTTGTAGTGGGGGAGCAGCCCGCCGTTCTGCAGGACGTACCCGATGCTGCGCCGCAGCTTCACCGGGTCGCGGTCGAGGACGGAGCTGCCGTCGATCTCGATCGTGCCGGACGTGGGCTCGACCATCCGGTTGATCATGCGCAGGAGCGTCGTCTTGCCGCTCCCGGAGGAGCCGACGAGCACCGTGGTGCGGTGGGGTGGGATGACGAGGTCGAAGTCGGCGACCGCGGCCGTGCCGTCGGGGTACGTCTTCGTGACCGATCGGAACTCGATCATGGGGCGCTGCCTCCCGACAGTCGGTGAACGGCCTCCACCCAACCACGACCGCGGTTCGGCTCGTCAAGCGCAATGCCGCGCGTCCCCCAGACCGTACGACGAACCACCGACACGCCGCACCCGGACCGCGCGGGCAGCCTCCGCACGGGTGCGGCGGCCGCCCGCGCGCGTCCGGCGGGCCGCGCGGATTCGCCCGTGACGTGCGTCACGCAACGCCCTATCGTGGCGCTGTGCCGCACCTCGACGCCCTCCTCGCCTTCGCGCTCGCCTCCCTCGTGCTCGTCGCGATCCCGGGCCCGAGCGTGCTCTTCGTCGTCGGCCGCTCGCTCACGCTGGGCCACCGCGGCGGCGTGCTCAGCGTGCTCGGCAACGAGCTGGGCGCGCTCACGCTCGTGGTCGCGGTGGCGCTCGGGGTCGGGACGGTCGTCGCGACGTCGGTCGCGATCTTCACCGTCGTCAAGCTCGTCGGGGCCGCGTACCTCGTGTGGCTCGGCGTCCAGGCGGTCCGCCACCGGCGCGACGGGGCCGTCACCGTCGACGGCGCCCCCGTGCGCGAGCCCTGGTGGCGCGTGGTGCGGCAGGGCTACGTCGTCGGGGTGACCAACCCGAAGACGATCGTGTTCTTCGTCGCGGTGCTGCCGCAGTTCACCGACTTCCACGCGGGCCGCGTGCCTGCGCAGATGATGGTGCTCGGGCTCGTCTTCACCGTCATCGCGTTCGTGTGCGACAGCGTCTGGGCGCTGGCGGCGGGCGCGGCCCGCTCGTGGTTAGCGTCCTCGCCCCGACGGCTCGGCGCGGTGCGGGCCGTGGGCGGCGGGATGATGATCGGCCTCGGCGGCGTCCTCGCCGTCGCGTCGCACCGCGCGCCCTGAGCGGCCCCGAGCGCGTCGACGCAGGGCTCGTCGGGCCCGGGACGCGACGAGGGCCGGCCTCCGTACGGAGACCGGCCCTCGCCGTCTGGGGTGAGTAACGGGACTTGAACCCGCGACCCCCTGGACCACAACCAGGTGCTCTACCAGCTGAGCTATACCCACCATGTGAGCCGTGCTCACGGACCGGCGCCTGGAGCACCGGCCGTCGAAAAGTGTACCCGGTCCGGGAGGTGCTCCTGGACGCCTTTCTCGCGTCAGGCCTCGCCGGCTCCTGTGACGGTCGCCACGGCCGGGTCGTCGGTGGCGTCGGCGCCCTCGGCGGGACGCGTGCGTCCCCGGGTCACGCTCGTCGTGACGACCTGCTCCGCGATCTTGCGGGCGGTCGCCGAGTCCGGGCCCGGCGCGGGCACGAAGACGGCGGCGCGGTAGTAGCGCAGCTCGTCGATGCTCTCGAGGATGTCGGCGAGCGCGCGGTGCCCGCCGTGCTTCTCGGGAGAGGAGAAGTAGGCGCGCGGGTACCAGCGGCGGGACAGCTCCTTGACGGAGGAGACGTCGATGATCCGGTAGTGCAGGTGGCTCATGAGGGCCGGCATGTCGCGGTCGAGGAACGCCTTGTCGGTCCCGACGGAGTTCCCCGCGAGGGGCGCCTTCCCGGGCTCCGGCACCCAGGTGCGGACGTAGTCCAGGACGCGCTGCTCGGCCTCGGCCAGCGTCAGGCCCTCGTCGAGCTCGTCCAGGAGGCCGGACGTCGTGTGCATCTGGCGCACGAAGTCGCCCATCTGCTCGAGCGCCTCGGCCGGGGGGCGGACCAGGACGTCGACCCCGTCGCCGAGCACGTTGAGCTCGGAGTCGGTGACGACCGCGGCGACCTCGACGAGGGCGTCGGCGCCCAGGTCGAGCCCGGTCATCTCGCAGTCGATCCAGACGATGCGTTCGTTCGCGTTCACAGGGCTCACGCCCACAGCCTAGTCGCGCACGAGGAAGGCCCCGGCGGTCCGGTCCACGGAGGGTCCGGACGGCCGAGGCCTTCGACGGGTCGCGCTCTCGCCCGGCGGGGTGTGCCCCCGGTGCGACGAGCGCTCGGTGCGCGTCATGCGGTGCGGCGCGACAGGCGGGCCTGCCGGGTGTGCGCCGGGACGCGGGTCGTGGTGCGGCGCAGCTGCGACCGGCGCAGGGTCTGCTCCTGCAGCTGCTCGCGACGGCTGAGGGCCGCCACGTCGTACGTGATCAAGGGATGCATGGTGCTGCTCTCGTGACGCTGGGTTCGTGGGTCTGGCCGGACCCTCCACCGCCCGGTACGGACCGGACGGACGCCACCGCGGTGTGTGCTCATACGACCACGCCGGGCGCCGGGGACGCACGGGTTTTTCGCCAGGACCGCCCGGGGGCCCGTCCGGTCCGTCGGGGGGTCGGTCCGGGACCGTGCCGCGCTGCGTCGTCGGCCCGCGTTCCGTAGCCTCCGGGGATGGGTGCGACGACGAGCGGGTCGAAGGAGGGCACGTCGCCGCGGGCGGTGCTCGTGAGCGTCTGGCCGGGGGTGCTCCTGGTCCTGGTCGGCGTCCTGGGCTTCGCCGGCCTGCTGGACTCCGTCCGGGAGCGGGACGACCTCTGGCGGTTCGACGAGCCGCTGCTGGCCTGGATGGTCGCGCACCGGACTCCCGTCGCCACGGGGGTGCTGACGGTCGTGACGAACGTGTTCGGCCCGTTCGTGCTGCCCGTCCTCGTGGCGGTGGGGTGCGTCGTGTGGGCCCGCCGCTCGGGGACGTGGTGGGAGCCGGGCCTGCTCGCCGGGGCGATGGTGCTCGCGACCCTCGTCTCGAGCGTGCTCAAGGCCGTGATCGCGCGACCGCGCCCCCCGGACGTCTCGATGGTCGTGGCCGGGGTGGAGCGGTCGTTCTCGTTCCCGTCGGGCCACACGATCGGTGCGGCGACGCTCGTGCTCGTCGGGGGCTACCTCGTGTGGCACCGCCACCGCGACGCGCGCGTGCTCACGGTCTGGGTCGTGGCGTCGGTGCTCGTCGTCGGGACCGTGGCGCTGAGCCGGCTCTACCTCGGGTACCACTTCCTCACGGACGTCCTCGCCGGGCTCTGCCTGGCCGTGGCGGTGCTCGGCGTCGTGGTCGCGGTCAGCCGGGTGCACGACCTGCTGTCTCGACCGGAGGCATCCCCGCGGCCCGTCGAGGCACCGCCCGAGGAATCTTAAGAAAGAACTCTTGCGCAAGATATCTTTCGTGACGTAGCGTCGTCGCCATGACGACCGCTGCCGACCGCCCCGCGCCGGGCACCCCCGCGAGCACGACCCCGCCGGAGCCGGTCGTCGCGACCGACCCGGCGAGCATCCGCGCCCTCGCGCACCCCCTGCGCCTGCGGATCCTCGCGCTGCTCGACGACGAGGGCGAGGTCACGGCCACGCGCTGCGCCGAGGTCACGGGCGAGTCGGTCGCGAGCTGCTCGTTCCACCTGCGCATGCTCGCGAAGTACGGCTACGTCGAGGCCGCCGAGCGGCGCGGCAAGGAGCGCCCGTGGCGGACGGTCGGGCGCGGCCGCCAGACCCGCTTCGACCCCGACGTGCCCGAGTCGCTGCCCGCGGCGAGCGCCGTGGCGGACCTCGTGCTCGGCCAGGAGGCGGCGCGCGTGCGGGCGTGGCTCGCCGGCGCCGCGGCGGAGGACCCGCGGTGGCTGCTCGCCTCCACGCTCAGCTCGTCGTCGTTCTACGCGACGCGCGAGGAGCTCGACGCGCTCGCCCGCGAGGTCGAGGCGCTCACCGACCGGTTCGCCGGGCGCTGGGAGGACCCGGCGCTGCGCCCCGAGGGCGCGCGACCGGCGCGGCTGTTCGCCGTCGTCAACGCCGACCCGCCCGCGGACCCCCGGTGACCGCGCCGTCCGAGCCGGCGGCCACGGACCAGGCCGCGGCGCCGACGTCGACCGCCGCGCCGACGGCGACCGGGGAGACGGCGACCGCGGCGTCCGCGCCGCGGCGCGAGGGCACGACGCCGGGAGCCGACGCACGCGCGGCGCTCCGCGGGCGCCCCTTCCTGCTGCTCTCCGTCGCGTGGGGCTTCACCAACTTCGCCGACTCGGTGCTCGCGATCATCCTCGCCGTGTGGGTCAAGGACCTCACGGGATCGAACGGTGCGGCCGGGCTCGTGTTCGCCGCGCTGGGCCTGCCCGCGCTCGCGTCCCCGTTCCTCGGCCAGCTCGCCGACCGGGTGTCCCGCCGCCGGATGCTCGTCGCGACGTACCTCGTCGGCGCGGCCGTGCTGCTCGCGCTCCTCCTCGTCCGCGGCCCGGGACAGGTGTGGCTCGTGCTCCTCGTGACGGTCGTGTACTCGGGGGTCGGGTTCGCGACGTCCGCCGCGCAGTCCGGGCTCGTGCGCGACATGCTGCCCGACGACGCGCTCGCCGCCGCGAACGGCCGCCTCACGACGATCGACCAGGTGTTCCGCCTGCTCATGCCCGTCGTCGGCGCGGGCGCCTACGCGATGGCGGGCGTGTGGCCGCTCGTCCTGGCCGCGTCGGGCGCGTTCGTCGTCGCGGCCGCGGTGGTGGCGCGCGTGCGGGTGCGCGAGACACCGCCGGCCGACGAGCACGAGCCGTACCTCGCCGAGGTGACGGCGGGCTTCCGGCACCTCGCGCGGACGGCCCCGCTCGGCGTGCTCACCGTCGCCCTCGTCGTCGCGTTCGGGGCGGTGGGCCTGCTCAACGCCGTGAGCCTCGCGATCGTCGAGGACGGCCTCGGCCTGCCCGCCGCGCTGCTCGGCCCGGTCTCGTCCGTCCAGGCCGTGACCGCGATCGTGGCCGGCCTCACCGCCGCCCGGCTCGCGGCCCGGTGGGGCGCGCAGCGCCTCGTCGCCCTGGGGCTGGTCGTGCTCGCGCTCGGCATCGTCCCGGCGACCGGCACGAGCGTGGTGGCGGTCGTCGTCGGGCTGGGCGGCGTCGGCCTCGGCGTCACGTGGGCGATCGTCGGGTTCGTCACCGAGCGCCAGCTCCGCACGCCGCCCGCGCTCCAGGGCCGGGTGGCCGCGGCGAGCACCATGCTGCTCAACGTGCCCCAGCTCCTGCTCACCGTGGTGGGTGCCGCGCTCGTCGGGGTCGTGGACTACCGGGTGCTGCTCGTCGTGACCGTGGCGGGCATCGCCGTCGCCGCGGCGCTCGCCCTGCGTGGCCGCCGCGCCGTCGCCGGCGCGCGCTAGCGGGACCGACCGGCGGCGCAGCGGCGGGGCCGGGACAGCGGGCACGACAGCGGGGGGGCACGACGGCGGGGCGCAGCACCGGTCCCACCGGCGAGACGACGCCGGGGCGGCCTCAGTCGTCGAGGCCGCGGGCGCGCAGCGCGTCGCCGAGCGCGTCCGCCTGGCGCAGGGCGCCCACGACGAGCGGGACGGCGAAGGCCCGGACGTCGTGCTCCCGGCCGCGCGCGCGGCACGCGTCCCGCACGCGCTGCGCGAGCGCCGCGACCACCGGGACGGAGCGCACGGCGAGCGAGAGGACGAGCGCGACCCGGCCGACGTCGACCCCCACGCGGCCGAGCGGGTGCAGCCCGCGCTCGATCGCCGCGAGCACCGCGGCCGTGCGGGTCGTGAGCAGCACGAGGCCTGCGAGGGCGACGATCGCCACGAGGCGGGACGTGAGGACCACCGCGGCGGCGGGACCGAGCGCGAACCACTGCACCGCGAGGAGCACCGGCACGACCAGCCGCAGCGGTCGGACCTGCTCCCACGCCGCGCGGGTCCCCACCCCCGCGAGCGCGTAGAGCACCGCGACCACGACGACCACGACCCCCACCGCGACCGGCGACGACACGAGCAGCACCGCGCCCGACGACGTCGCGAGGCCGACGAGCTTCGCCCCGGCCGGGAGGCGGTGCAGCACCGAGGTCCCCGGGCGGTAGCCGCCCGCCGTCATCCCGGCCCCGCGTCGACCAGGCGCCGGTAGTGCGCGACGGCCGGGCCCGGCGCGTCGTCCGCGACGACCCGCCCGCCGTCGACCACGAGCACGCGGTCCATCGCGTCCATGAGCGCGAGGTCGTGCGAGACGAGCACGACCTGCTGGGAGAGGGACGCGAGCTCCGCGGCGACGCGGCGCGTGTTGCGCAGGTCGAGGAGCGTGGTCGGCTCGTCGGCCACGACGAGGCGCGGTCCCGCAGCGAGCACGGAGGTGAGCGCGAGGAGCTGCTTCTGGCCGCCCGAGAGCAGGTGCGCGGGATGGTCCGCGTGCTCGGCCAGGCCGCGCGCCGCGAGGGCGCGCCGCACGACCGCGGCGCGCTCGTCGGCCGGTACGCCGCGCAGCGAGTACGCGACGTCCTCCGCCACGGTCGGCATGACGATCTGCGCGTCCGGGTCGGTGAACACGAACCCCACGCGCCGTCGCACCGCCGCGCCCTGGCGGCGCGTGTCGAGACCGTCGACGAGCACCCGTCCCGCGGTGGGCACGACGAGCCCGTTGAGCAGGCGGGCCAGGGTGCTCTTGCCCGAGCCGTTCGCACCGACCACCCCGACCCGGCGCTCGCGCAGCTCGAGGCTCACGCCGCGCAGGACGTCGCGCTCGCCGAGCCGCACGTGCACGTCCTCGAGCCGCACCACGCAGCCCGCTGCGCCGTCCTGCGGCGGGAGCTCGGGCGCGGGTGCCGCGACCTCGGCCGGGCGGTCCCGTCGTCGCCCCCGCACGGCGCGCGCCGCGCGCGCGATCACCGCGCCACCTCCACGAGCACCGCGACGCCCTGGCCGCCGCCGACGGCCGCCGTCGCGAGCCCGAGCGTCCCGGCCCGCGCGCCCCCGCGCACGAGCCGGGAGAACAGCCGGACCACGGCCACAGCGCCGCTCGCGCCCCACGGGTGGCCCAGCGCGAGCGCGCCGCCGTCGGCGCACACGCGCGCGTCGTCCGCCGGGTCGCCCAGCGGGTCGAGGCCGAGCGCGTCGGCGACCGCGAGCACCTGGGCCGCGAACGCCTCGACGACCTCGACCGCCGCGACGTCGTCGAGCCGCGCGCCGGCGCGGTCGAGCACGGCGCGCACCGCGGGCACCGGGCCCCACCCGGGCAGCGCCGGGTCGCAGCCCACGGTGGCCGACGCGACGACCCGCAGGCCCGCGAGGCCCAGGTCGCGGCGCACCGCCTCGGGAACCACCGCGACGACCGCGGCGCCGTCGCTCACCGGGCTCGACGTCGCCGCCGTGACGGTCCCGCCGGGGGTGAACGCGGGGGAGAGCCGTGCGACGACGGCCGGGTCGAGGCGGCGCGCGCGCTCGTCGCGCTCCAGGGCACGGCCCGGCGGGCCGACGCGCACGGTCTCCGCGGCGAACCGCCCGGCGTCGTGCGCCGCGCGGGCGCGCGCGTGGCTGCGCACCGCGTACGCCTCCTGGCGCTCGCGGGTCACGCCGCGTCGTCGGGCGAGCTCGTCGGCCGCCGCGCCCATCCCCGGGTCGGCCCACGGCACGGGCGTGAACGCCGCGCGCGCGTACGGGACGTCCCCCCACGGCGTGCGGTGGGCCCGCGCGGGGGAGCGCGTCGCGCTCTCGGTGCCGCCCGCGAGGACGAGCGTCGCCTCGTCCGCGCGGACCTGCTGCGCCGCGACGAGCACGGCCGCGAGGCCGGACGCGCACTGCCGGTCGACCGTGAGGCCGGGCACGCCGACGCCCGCTCCCGCGGCGAGCGCCGCGACGCGCGCGACGTCCCCGCCGGGGCCCGTGCAGCACCCGAGCACGACGTCCGCGACGTCACCGTCGACGCCGTGCGCCTGCGCGTCGTCGAGGGTCGCGCGCAGCGCCGCGGCCGCGAGGTCCACCTCGGTGAGCGCCCGGTGCCCGTGGCCCGCGGTGCCGACCCACGTGCGGCGCGCGGCGACCACCACGGGCGTCGCGTCCGTCGTGCCACGCGTCAACGTGCTCGGGTGCCGGGTCACCGCAGCGGCTCCAGGCCCGACCGCGCGAGGTCCGTCCCGCCGAGGGCCTCGCTCACCGCGCCGCGCGCGGGCTTGCCCGACGGCGTCCTCGGCAGCGCGCGCGTGCCGTACCAGCGCCGCGGTCGCTGGGCCGGCGCGAGCGCCGCGCGGGCGACCCGCTCGAGGTGCGCGCGCAGCCCCGACCGGTCGTCGCACTCCACGACGGCCGTCACGACCGCCCCGAGGCGGCGGTGCGCCGTGCCGAGCACGACGACGTCGCGCACCCCGGGCACGGCCCGCAGCACGACCTCGACGTCCTCGGGCACGACCGTCGACCCGCCCGAGAGGATCGCGCCGTCGCCCCGGCCGCGCAGCACGAGCGGCTCCGGCCCCGGGTCGGCGAGGTCCCCGACGGTGTGCCACGCGCCGTCGCGCCGCAGCGGTCCCGTGGCGCGCGCGAGGTAGCCGCGCGACACCCACGGCGAGCGCACCCACACCTCGCCGACGCTCGCCGACGGCAGGGGGCGGACCGCCAGGTCCACGCCGGGGAACGCGCGCAGCCCCGACCCGTCGGGGTCGTAGGCGACGAACGACAGCTCGACGGCGCCGTAGTACGCGAGCAGGTCGACGCCGAGGCCCCGCGCCCGCTCCCGCGCCCCGGGCGCGAGCGACGCCCCGCCGACGACCGCGTGCCGCAGCCGCGAGGGCGCGCCCGCGGCGACGGCGTCGAGCACGTCGTCGAGGACCTGCGGCACGAGGTGCACGACGTCGCTCGTCGCGAGCGCCGCCGTCGTCGCGGCCGGCGTGCGGGTGAGGACGGCGCACGCCCCGACGGCGAGCGTGTGCACGGCGGCGAAGCAGTACAGCGACGACGCGAGCGGGCCGGGGACGAGGACCGCGTCGGTGGGTCGCAGCCCGAGGAGACGGGTGACCGCGTCGAACGACCCCGCCCACGACGCGCGCGTGCGCACGACCGCGCGCGGGCGGCCGGTGCTCCCCGACGAGAACCCGGCCCACGCGAGGTCGTCGGGGCCGGGGACGTGCGGCGGCGCGGGCTCTGCGCCGTCAGCGGTGCCGGTCCCGCGCGGCAGCGGCACCTCGACGAACGTGCGCGGCGCGAGCGTGCGCAGCACCTCGGCGCGGTGGGCGCGCGGCCAGGCGGCGTCGCACACGAGCGGCGTCGCGCCCAGGTGGTCGACGGCCAGCATCGCCGTGAGCAGGTCGAGCGGGTCCGGCAGCGACACGGCGACGAGGTCGCCCGGTCGCGTACCCGACGCGCGCAGGTGCGTCGCGCCCGCGCGCACGTCCGCGGCGAGCGCGGCGTAGGTGCGCGACCGCTCGGGCGTGCGCAGGGCGGGACGGTCGCGCACCGCCGGGTCGGCGGCATGCGTCAGGACCTGGTGGGCGACGGGCACGCGGACACTCTCGCAGGTGTTCAGGAGGCGGGGCGGCGGTCGGCCGCGGCACGGTCGACGCGGCCGGTGCGCCCGACCGGACGGGCCGCGGGGTAGGCCCGCACGACGCCCACCGTGATCGCGGCGGCAGCGAGCGCCTTGAGCAGGTCGCCGGGAAGGAACGCGAGCGAGAGCTGCGCGGTCGTGGGCAGCGGCACGCCCGTGACGAGCGCCTGCACGGGGATGCCGACGGCGTAGACGACCGCGATCCCGCCGACGAGGCACGCGACGAGCACGGGCGCGAACGTGACGCGCCGGAGCCGGTCGACGAGCAGGCCGACGACGGCCGCGCCGGCGAGGAACCCGACGAGGTAGCCCGCGGACGGCCCGACGAACGCCCCGAGCCCGCCGCGCCCGCCCGCGAGGACGGGGAGCCCTGCCGCGGCGAGCGCGAGGAAGGTCGCGACGGCGAGCGAGCCGCGCCACGCGCCGAGGATCGCCCCCGCGAGCATGACGCCGAGCGTCTGGAGCGTCACGGGCACCGCGTTGCCGAACAGCGCGATCGAGCCGGGCAGGCCGAGCGCGGCCAGGAGCGCGGCGAACGTCGCGACCCGCGCGGCGTCGCCGGCGTCGAGCGCGAACCGGCCGCGGCGACGGTCGGGCACGTCCCGCGGTGCGCCGCGCGGCGCGTCCGGGGCGGTGGGCGCCGTGGCGGACGGGGTGGCGGCGGGCGTCTCCGTGCGGGCGTCGGTCATCGCGGGCTCCCTGGTGTCGGTGGTCGGGCGTGTCCACTCTGGCCGGGACGGCGGCCCTCGGGCGACGGCGCTCGCGACCACCTCCGCGGCCCGCCGTGCACGGATCGCACAAGGCGTTGGAGGGATCCTCCAACCGCGCCGGGGCGCGGGTGCGGGGTCGGTGTGGGAGCCGCACAACGCGGCCTGCCCGGCCGGTCGACACGGCTCGTCGCACCTCTTGGCACTCTCGGGGGGAGAGTGCTAAAACAGGAGCTGTAGCCGCCCGCGGGGTGCCTGCCTCGCGGGAGCACCGACCGGTCCCGGACCGTCCGGGACCGTGCGACGAGGAGGTGAGAGGTGTGGCTGCGATGACCGACCCCTTCACGAGCACCTTCGACGCGATGGACCGTCTGGTCGGCCAGCTCGCGTCCGGCGCCCGCGCGACCGCCGCCTCGGCGGCCTCGGGCGGCATGCCGCTCGACCTGTTCCGCGCCGGGGACCACTACGTGCTGACGATGGACCTCCCGGGCGTCGACCCGGGCACGATCGACGTGTCCGTCGAGGACCGCACGCTGACCATCCGCGCCGAGCGCAGCCCGCGGACCGACCCGGACGTCCAGTGGCTCGCCCGGGAGCGGCCGTCCGGCACGTACGCGCGCCAGCTCACGGTGGGGCGCGGCCTGGCGCTCGACAAGATCACGGCGTCGTACGAGGACGGCGTGCTGACGCTGACGATCCCGGTGGCCGAGGAGGCCCGGCCCCGCCGGATCGAGGTCGCGCACCGCGCGGGCGGCGCGGCGACCCAGATCACGGCCGAGGCCGAGCCTCAGACGTCCGAGGGCTGAGCCCGGCTCACGCCTCGCCCGGGAGCGCCTTGCGGACGACGAGGCGCGTCCACGCCCCGAGGTACACGCGGTCCCCGTCGGCCAGCTCGCGTCGCTGGCCGGCGGGGATCGGGTCCGTCGGGAGCGGTTCGCCCGCGGGGCTCACGTAGGTGCCGTTCGAGGACTGCAGGTCCTCGACCCACCAGCGCTGCCCGTCCGTGCTGAGCTGGCAGTGCCGTCGCGAGACCCCGGTGTCCGCGCCGCAGTCGACCTGCGGGTGGATGCCGCGCGAGACCGACGGGCGCCCCACGAGCACGCTGCGCTCGCGCAGCACGACCAGCCCCGGCAGGCCCGCCGACGGCATGGGGTCCTCGGGCTGCTGGGCCGCGTACCAGTCCGGGTCGATCCAGATCTCGACGACCCACTGGTCCGGCCCGGGCACGGGCGGCGTCGGCAGGTGCGCGCCCGACGGCGCGGGACCGGCCGGGTCCGCGGGCGCACCGGCGGGCTGCTCGCCCGTGCCCGTCCCGGTGGCCGGCGTCGGCGCCGGAGCCTCGAGCGGCGCGGAGGCGCCCGGCGGCGGGGTGGCCGCGGACGCGGGGGACGCGGCCGGAGCCGGGAGCGGGGGCGGCGTCACGCCCGACGCGAGGCCCGCCTCCGGTGCGGCCGGGGCAGCGGCGGGTGCGGCCGGGGTGGCCGGCGTGGGGCGCGACGGCGGGTCGAGCGAGAGCGCCGACGCAGGCTCCACCGGGTCGGGCAGGGCGCCGGTGGTGAAGTCGTAGCCGCAGTTCTCGCAGAACAGCGCGCCGGCAGGAGCGGGCGAGCCGCAGTTCGGGCACTCGAGGGCCTGCGCCGGTGCGGAGGCCCCGCCCGGAGCAGGAGACGCCGCGCCCGCTGCGGGCGTCGCGGGTGCCGACGCCGCGGCGATGGGCTCGCCGCACACGTCGCAGTAGTCGGTCGACTCCGAGGGGTGCCCGTTGGGGCAGACGACGGCGCTCACCGACGCACCCGCGTCGTCTTCGTCGAGGCGGTGTCGAGCGCCATCTCGTCGAGCGTCGAGGTGTTGCGCTTGAGCCGCACGGTGCCGTGCTCCTCGTCGTCGATCTCGACGACCTTGCGCAGGCGCGACGTCGCCTCCTCGTTCCCCGTCTGCTGCGCGAGCTGGACGGCGCGGCCGAGCTTGACGGTCGCCGTCGCCTCGTCGCCCGACGCCTTGGCCGCGAGGCCCTCCTGGATCGCCGCGGCGAGCTCGGTCTGGCCGGTGTAGTGCGCGACCTCGGGGTTGATGCGCGTGGTGAGCGACTCGTCGTCGGACCACTTCGCCTTGACCAGGCCCGAGGACACGACCTCGCCGTTCACGGCGAGCTGGACGCGCGCCGCGAGCTGCTCGGAGCCGACGGGCTTCGAGGCCACGCGCACCGCGACGTGGTAGTCGCGCGACTCGTCGCCCCACGACCCGGTCGGGTACGCGCCCGTGAGCGGGTTGACCTCGGCCCGGCGGTGCGTGAGGTCCTCGACGGTCGGGGCGACCTGGCGCACGAACAGCACCTGCGAGCCCTGCGGGGCCCACACGCGCAGGTCGGCCGAGGCGACGCCGCGCGCCATGGACGCCTGCATGAGCTTCTCGAAGTCGGCGGCGATCTCGTTCGGGTCCGCGATGAGGTCCACCGTGCCGAGCAGCGCGGTGGAGATCTCGCGCAGCTCGTCGACCTGCCAGCGCGAGCCGACGCCGCGCGCGTCGCACTGGAAGTGGCCCGTGACGTCCCGCACCGCGGCCGAGAGATTGGCGCGGGGCTCGGACTCGTTCTTGCCGTCGGTGAGCAGGATCGCGTGCCGCTGCGTCGCCTGCGGCACCGTCGCGAAGAGCTGGTCCGCGAGGCGCAGCCACGTGCTCATCGCCGTGCCGCCGCCGGGCGTGAGCATCGAGATCGCGCGCTTCGCCTCGGCGCGCGCGCCCGGCTCCATCTGCACCATGGCCATGCGGGCGTTCGGGTAGGGGAACGCACGGTTCGCGACGTGGCTGCCGCCGACGATCGCGAACCACGTGCCGTCGAGGATCTGGTCGACCGCGACCTGGGCCGCGTGCTTCGCGGCCTCGATGTTGCGCCCCGACATCGACCCCGACGTGTCGACCATGATGATCTCGGCCACCCCGCCCGCGCCGCCGGCGCTCCCCGCGCTCCCGGCGCCGCGGCACGTCACGGTGACGATCGCGTGGACGTCCGTCGCGCCCTCGGACAGGAACTCGTTCTGGTAGACCTCGGCGGCGAACTCGGCCATGGGGGCTCCTTCGGTGGTGCGGGTGTTCGTGCAGGCTATCGGGTCGTCGGGGCCCGACGCGCGGTGCGCGTCAGGCGGTGGCGGGGTCCGCCGGGGGCGGCGGCGGGGTCGCGGACGACGCCCGGGAGAACCGGGCGAGCGTCGCCGTGATGTTGTCCCGGCCGCCCTGGGCGTTCGCCCAGTCGACGAGCGCGCCCGCGAGCACCTGCGGGTCGTCGCCGACGCGGTCCTGCGTGCTGCGCACGAGGGCCGCCAGGTCGGCCGCGGGGGAGCAGTAGTTCCACAGGCCGTCCGAGCACACGAGCAGCCAGCCGTCGCGGTCGGGCAGGGTCGCGGCCGTGCGGGCCACCGGGTCGGGGGCGTCGGGGCCGAGCCAGCGCGTGATGGCGTGCGCCTGCGGCGACGTCTCCGCCTGGGCGCGCGGCACGCCCTGCGCGATCATCTCCTGCGCCCACGAGTCGTCCACGCTGAGCTGGTGCGCGTCGCCCTCGTCCGGGATCCAGTAGGCGCGCGAGTCGCCCACCCAGCCCGCCACGACGAGCGGCCCGTCGACGACGGCCGCGACGAACGTGCACGACGGCGGGTTCTCGCGGTCGGCCATCGTGCCGACGGTCGCGAGGATCGCGTCCTGCGCGGCGCGCGACGCGTCGCCGAGGAGCGCGGACCACGCGCCCATGCGCGCCGAGGCCTCGCCGGTCACGGGGTCGGGACCGTCGGGGCCGCGCGCCGCGAGCACGTCGCGCGCGGCGCGCGCCGCGGCGAGGCTCGCGACGTCGGAGTCGGGGGCGGAGGACACGCCGTCGCACACGACGAGCGCCGCGAACGCCCGCTCGGCGGTCGCGGACGGGCTCGCCGCCAGGGCCATCGCGTCCTCGTTGCGCGAGTGCCGCACACCTCGGTCGCACACGCCGGCGACCCAGCTCGCGGGCCGCTCGGCCCAGTGGTCGCGCTCCGACGCCGCGGGCTCGCCGCACTCGGTGCAGTACCCGTCCTCGGCGACCCGGCCGCCGCAGCGCACGCAGGGGCGCGCGCCGCTCTCGGTGCCGTCGCCGTCGGTCTCGGCGGAGGCCTCGCCCGACGGCTCGGTGGTCCCGGCGGCGGTCTGGTCGTCGGACCCGGGCCCGCCGTCCCCGGTCCCGGCTGCTGCGGGGTCCGTCGCGGCGTCGGTCGCGAGGTCCGCGGCAGCTCCGGTCCCGGCGTCCGAGCCCGTCGCGGTCGGGAGCGGGGCGAGCGGGGTGCCGCACGCCTCGCAGAACCGGGCGCCCTCGGGCGACGGTTCCCCGCACGCCGGGCAGGCGAGCACGCCGCTCGGCTCCGCGACCGTGCCGCCGGGCACCGGTGCGGGCGCGGGCGCGGGGGAGTCGCTCATCGGATCGTCCACCGGCGCACCTCGTTCGCGCGGTCCACGAGCGTGATGCGCTCGTCCCGCGAGTCGGTGAGCGACGCGAGCTCGCGGTACGCGCCCTCGAGCGCGTCGCGCAGCGCGGGCTCGTCGGCGGGCACGCCCGCGATGCGCGTGGTCGGCTCCGGGCCGGAGGTGGTCACGGTGTCGAGCGCGGAGCGCAGGACGCCCACCGCGAGCTCGGCCCGCTCGCGCGGCGCGATCGCGACGGTCGAGACGCTCGCCATGGCGTCGGCGAGCGCGGGCAGCCCGCGGCCCGAGGCGGCGAGCAGGTGCGCGCGGAGCGTGCGGGACTCGACGTACGACCCGCGCGTCGGGCCGACGAGGTCGAGCGCGTGCAGCGCGCCGTCGAGGTCGCCGCGCGCCTCGCGCACGCGCATGAGCCCGAACGCGGCCGGCGCGGTGTAGTTCGCGTCGGTGCGCGCGCAGATCACGTAGAGCGACTCGGCGATGTCGGGCTCGCCGCTCAGCTCGCAGGCCGCGGCGAGCGCGAGCTTGGGCGCGAGCTCGCCCGGCACCTGCCCATACACGGCGTTGAACGACGCGCGCGCCGCGACCGGGTCGCCCTGCGCGAGCTCGCCGAGGCCCCCGATCCACGCGGCGCGCCACTCCCACGGGTCGTCCGCGAGGATGGTCGCGATCGTGTCGCGCAGCACGTCGAACCGCTCCGCCTCGATCGCGGCGCGCGCCCGGGCGAGGCGCACCTCGACCGTGTCCTCGGGCGCGTCGGCGAGCGCGGCGAGGCGCGCGTCCGGGTCCACGACGTTGACCCCGGCGAGCCAGCTCGCCATGGGGTCGTGGTCGTCGCGCCGCAACGTCGGCAGCTCGTCCCAGGCGAGCGGGCGGGACGCGACGTCCGCGACCGGCGCCTCGAACAGGACCGAGGCCGCCGAGTGCAGCGCCGGGTTGCCCGGGCCGGCGTCCGCCGCCACGACCTCCCGCAGGACGCCGAGGAGCTGGGTGCGCATCTCGTCGGCGGTCGCGAACCGGTCGGCCGGGTCGAGCGCGCACGCCTTGGCGAGCAGGCGGTAGAACGAGTCGTACTGCTGGAACACCGGGGTGTCCGCGACGGGCGGGAGCGAGGCGACGTACGTCGTCGTGTTCCCGCGGAAGTCGAGGACGAGCGTCGCGAGGGTGCGGCCGATCGTGTAGATGTCGGACGCGACCGACGGCCCGACCTCCGCGACCTCGGGCGCCTGGTAGCCGACGGTGCCGAAGATCGCGGACGTGAGGTCGTCGGTGCGGCGCACGCCGCCGAGGTCGATGAGCTTGACGCCGTCGCCCTGCTGGATGACGTTCTCCGGCTTGAAGTCGCAGAACAGCAGGTTGTGGTCGTGCAGGTACGCGAACGCGGGCAGGATCGCGAGCACGTAGGCGAGGGCCTGGTCCACGGGCATCGGGTCGATGACCCCGTTGTTGTCCTCCCGGCGCTGCTGGAGGATCTCCTTGAGCGACTCGCCGCCGACGTACTCCATGACGGTGTAGCCGGCGCCGTCGTGCATCGCGAAGTTGTAGATCTCGACGATGAGCGGGTGCTCGACCTCCGCGAGGAACTGGCGCTCCGAGATCGCCGCCGCGTACGCGTCGGGGTCGCCGGAGTTGAGCAGGCCCTTGAGCACGACCCACCGGCCGGACACGTTCTGGTCGCGCGCGAGGTAGATCCAGCCGAGGCCGCCGTGCGCGAGGCAGCCCACGACCTCGTACTGCCCGCCGACGAGGTCGCCCGGCTTGAGCTGCGGCGTGAAGTCGAACCGGTTGCCGCAGTGGGGGCAGAACCCGGAGGTGCGGCCGGGCTGGCCGTCGCGCCCGCGGCCGACCTTCTCGCCGCACGCGGGGCAGAAGCGCTTGCGCTCGGCGACCTCGGGCACGGCCATGACGGACTGCAGCGGGTCCCGGACGGGCACCGACGGGACCGTCGTGAGGCCCGCGCCGAGGCCACGCCCGCGCAGGCGCGTCGAGGACGTTCCGACGCGGCGGGTCGCCTTGGAGCCGGTCGCGGCGGTGCGCGCGGAGCCGAGCGCGGTCGACGCGAGGCGGCTCGAGCTCGTGCGGCCGGTGCGCGTGGAGCGCTCGGCGTCGGGGTCGCCCGCCCCGGCGGTGCCCGGGCGGCCCTGCACGAACCCGGTGCCGAGCATGGCGGACGGCGAGGCGGCGGCCGCGCTCCCGGGCGCGGGCACGCCGGTGGTGCCGCTCGCGGCGGGCGTCGGCGTGGTGCCGGAGCCGCCCGCGGGCGCGCCGCAGACGTTGCAGTAGCCGTCCTCGATGGTGCCCGGGCAGCCGGGCTCCGAGCACGGGACGGTCGCGGTGGTCGTCACGACGACGCTCCTTCCGGGGTGGGCAGGTCGCGGGTGAGGAATTGGTACTGCTCGACGAGGAACCGCGCGAGCGTCACGTCGCACGGCGTCGTCTCGACGGCCTCGCGCGCCTCGGCGAGGCCCGAGCGCACCGTGGGGGACGCCGAGCGGCCGTTGGCGTCGGCCCGCGCGGCGAGCCGCTCCAGGCTGTACCGCAGCTCGGCGCGCGCGCGCAGGGGACGGGTGTAGGCGTCCTCGACGGTCTCGACGGCGCGGGCCACGGTCGCGAGCCGGGCCGCGTAGGCGTCGAGCTCGAACCGCGAGTCCGGCACGGGGCCGAGGCGCGAGACGTCGGGGACGGCGAGCCGCGGCGGGTGCGCGATCTCGCGGCGGCAGCGCGCGACGAGCTCGCGCAGGGCGGGCTCGCGCGCCTCGAGCGCGGCGCGCTGCTCCTCGGTGCGGGCGCGGTCCCGGCGCAGCTCACGACGCTGCGCGGACGCGACGATGAGGTCGCGCTCGGCGCGCGCGACCTCGGTCTCGAGCTCCGCGAGCGGGCCCGACACGTCGGCGCCGCGCGCAGCCTGCGCGACGAGGTGGTCGAGGCGCCCGCGGAGGGTCTCGACGCGCCCGCGCGCATCGGCGTCCGAGCCCGCGAGGTCCTCGCAGCGCACGAGCTCGGCGCGCACGCCGCGCAGCCGTGCGACCTGGTCGGCCGTGTGCGGGTCGAAGGACAGGCGCGTGCGCAGCTGCACGACGAGCGCGTCGCACAGCTTGACCGCCTCGACGAGCGAGACGAGCGCGGCGCCCGAGCCCGAGTCGAGCCGGCCCCACAGGAGCTGGGAGATCTTCTCGCGCGCGACGGCGTCGGCCCGGCCCGAGTCCCACACGGGCCGGATCTCGTCGGCGCGCGAGCGGATCGCCTGCCACAGCGACAGGGCGAGCACGAGGTCGGCGGTGTAGGCGTCGGGCGTCGCGGCGGCCTGCGCGGCGGCGTCGAGCCGGTCGAGCTCGGTGCGGCGCTCGTCGAGCCAGGTCTCGAGCGCGCCGAGGTACGCCAGGAGGTCGGCGGCGGGGATCGCCTCGCCGAGCCGTCCCGGCGCCTCGGGTGCGGGGGAGCGCGTCACGGCGTGCGGCCGTACACCGCGGCCGGCGGGGTCGGGGCGGGGCCCAGGCCGCCGAGCCACTCGCCGTAGATCGCGGCCCAGCGCCCGTCGGCCTTCATCTGCTCCAGGACGCCGTTGACGAACCGCACCATGTCGACGTTCTGCGCCGGGACGCCGATGCCGTAGGGCTCGTCGCTGATCGCCTCGCCGACGACCTTCGCGTACGGGTCCTGGGCCGCGAAGCCCGCGAGGATCGTGTCGTCGCCGGTGATCGCGTCGACCTTGCCCTGCTGGAACAGCACGAGGCACTGCGTGTGCGTGGTCGCCGGGACGGGCTCGATGCCGGAGAACTGCTCGAGGCGCGTGAGCGTCGTCGTGCCCTCGGGCGCGCACACGCGCTGGCCCTCGAGGTCCGCGATCCCGTTCGCGGTCGAGTCGCGCGTGACGAGCACCTTCTGCCCCGCGTGGTAGTACTCCGCGGAGAACGCGATGGACTCCCAGCGCTCGCAGTTGATGGTGAACGCGCGCGCGACGAGGTCGACCTCGCCGTTCTCGAGCACCTCGAGCCGCTGCCCCGACGTGATGACGCGGAACTGCAGCCGGTCGGGGTCGCCGAAGATCGCGCGCGAGACCTCGTGCAGCACGTCGATGTCGAAGCCCTCGATCTGGCCGGACAGCGGGTTCCGCGCGCCCATGAGCAGCGTGTCCGCCGAGACGCCGACGACGAGCGCGCCGCGGTCGCGGATCGCGGCCATGGTGCTGCCGCCGGGCAGGGCGTCCGGGCCGGGCAGCGCGCCCTCGGGCGCGTACGAGGCGAGCGGGTCGGCACACTCGGCGGGTGCGGCGGGTGCCGCGGGGGACTCCGTGGCCGACTCGTCCTGCGGGGTGGTCGTCAGGCGCAGGTCCTCCGCGCCGGACGGCCCGGAGCAGGCGCCGAGCGTCAGCAGCGCGACGAGCACCGAGGCCAGCCCGGTCGTGACGACGCCGGCGCGGCACGCGCGCGTGCCGGTGCGGCGGGTCCCGGCGGGCCGGGCGTGGGGGGCGGGCGTCGTGGTCACCGGTACTCCTCCAGTCGTGCCGTCACGCCGCGCCACGCGAGCAGCGCCGCGACGAGCCCTGCCGCGAGCAGCAGCCAGCCCGCGACGGTGGCCGTCGTCGCCGCGCCGTCGAGGCGGTCGCTCGTCGCGGCGGCGTGGGTCTCGATGTCGTCGCGCGCCGCGGCCGAGAACGCGTCGAACGCGGCGTTGGGGCTCTCGGGGTCGGTCGCGGTCGCGAGGGCGACCGCGTCGTCCCACTGGCCCGCGTCGTCGAGCGCGCGGATCTCGGCGTGCCGCGCGACCCAGGCGTCGAGCGCCTGCGCCGTCGTCCCGTCGAGGTTGCCCTCGGCCGCCGCGGTGTCGAGGCGTGCCGCCGCGTCGTCCGTCGCGGCGACGAACGACTCCTCGTACGTCTGCCCCGAGCCGCGCTTGATGAGCGTGAACGCCTCCATGGACTTCGCGTCGTTCGCGAGCGAGTACGCCTGCGACGCGGCGAGCGTCGCGGCGTACGGGCCGGTCCGCACGTCGTGCGCGCGGGCGCTCGCCTGGGACAGCAGGACCGTCGAGACGACGCCCACGACGAGCAGCACGGCCGTGGCGACGGCGAGCCCCACGTTGAGCACGCGGTGCGTGCGCCGCGCGAGCCAGACCTGGCTCGCGAGGAGCACGGCGAGGGCCAGCAGGCCGGCCGCGAGCACCCACAGCGCGTTGCGCACGCCCGAGAAGTCCGCGGCGACGCGGTCGGCGTCGTCGAGCACGACCTCGTCGAGCGCGGGGAGCATCTGCTCGCGCAGGATCGTCGAGGCCTGGTCGAGGTACGCGGACCCGACGGGGAAGCCCTGCCGGTTGGTGGCGCGCGCCTGCTCGACGAGGCCCGTGTAGACCGTGAGGTCGGCGGCCACCTGGCCCAGCAGCGCGGCGTCCGCCTCGTTGCTGCCCGAGAGCGTGGCGAGCCGGTTCGCGGCCTGGTCGACGAGCTCGTCGTACCGCGCGCGCTGGTCGGCGGGCTCGAGGCCCCCGACGAGGAACGCCCCGGTCGCGGTCGCGTCCGCGGCGACGAGCGCGTTGCGGACCTCCTGGACCCCGACGAGCTGGGCCGCGTCCTCGCTCGCCGCGGCGAGCGCGCGCGACTGGAGGCTGCCGGCCTGGAAGCCGAGGACGCCGAGCGCGAGCGCGGCGAGCACGCACAGCGCCATGACGAGGCGCAGCTTGCCGGGCGTCCGTCGCAGCGCGCCGCGCGCACGGGACACGGCCGCGCTCTGCGACCCCTGCGGGACGACGGCGCCCCCGCCCGGGGCGGTCAGGGCACCGCCCGGCGCGGGGCCGCCGGCCGGGACGATCTGCTGGCCCGCCGGGCGGACCGGGGTGGTCGTCATGCGTTCTCCTCGGCGCTGGAGGGTGCGGTGTCGGGTGCGTCGTCGGTGCCGTCGGTGCCGTCGGTGCCGTCGGTGGTCTCGGTGGCAGGCGGCTCGGCCGGCGCGTCCTCGGGTGCGGGCGGCTCGAGCGTCGCGAGGAGCGCGGGAGCGCCCTCGCCGTCCACGAGGTCGACGGGCAGGAGCAGGCGCAGCTCGTCGATCGTCGGGGCGTCGACGTCCTTGAGCCGCCACGCGTGGCGCGCGATCGCGGCGTCGAGCACGTTGCGGGCCCAGCGCGCGTTGCCGAACCCCTCGGTGCGCGGCTGCGCCGCGGCGAGCCGGGCGAAGACGTCGAGCGCCTCGGGGGTCGGCTCGAAGTCCGCCCGGGAGGCCATGCTCGCGAAGATGTCGCGCAGCTCGGCGTCGGCGTAGTCCTCGAACGTGATGGTCGTGGAGAACCGCGACTCGAGGCCGGGGTTCGTCGCGAGGAAGTCGGCCATCGGGCCGGGGTAGCCAGCCACGATGACCACGAGCTCGTCGCGGTGGTCCTCCATGTCCTTGACGAGCGTGTTGATCGCCTCGGCGCCGTACTGGTCCTCCGCGAGCCCGTACGCCTCGTCGACGAACAGGACGCCGCCGAGCGCGGTCGTGACGACCTCCGACGTCTTCACGGCCGTCTGACCGAGGTAGCCCGCGACGAGCTCCGAGCGGTCGACCTCGACGAGGTGGCCCTTCTCGAGCAGACCGAGCGCGCGGTAGATGCCCGCGACGAGCCGCGCGACCGTCGTCTTGCCCGTGCCCGGGTTGCCGAGGAACACGAGGTGCCGTGTGAGCGTGGGGCGGGTCAGGCCCGCCTCGGTGCGCAGCTTCTCGACGCGCAGGAGCTCCGTCTGGCGGTGGATCTCGTCCTTGACGCGCGTGAGGCCCGTGAGCGCGTCGAGCTCGGCGAGCAGCTCCTCGATCGAGCGCGCGGGCTCCTCCTCGACCGTCGCCTCCGCGGCGGTCTCCATGGCCGTCTCCGCGCTCCCGGCGGTCGCGTCCGCCGTCGTGCCCGACGGCGGGGCGGGCGTCGTGCCGGACGGCGCGGTCCCGCCCCCGGTCCCGCGAGCACCGAGCGCGTCGAGGATCGACGCGACGGACGGGACCTCGGGGGCCGGGCGGCGCAGCGCGTCGAGCGAGCCCTGCGCGGCGACCAGGTCGCCGAGGTCGAACGGGTCCGCGCCGCCCGTCGTGCGGGGTGCGGCGAGCGGGCCGCCCGCGGCGGACGTCGGGCCTGCTGGCGCGTGGGTCGCAGCAGGGGCGGCCACCGGGCCGGCTCCGGCCTGCTGGACCGCGGCGGTCGAGGCGGCGGCCCCGGCGACGTGCGGGCCGGGGGAGCCGAGGCGCGCAGCCGCGCGGGCGACGTCGGCGAGCGCCTGCCCGTACGCGGTCGCGTGCTTCGAGCGCGCTGCCCCGAGGGCGGCGAGGACGTCGGTCGGGGACGTGCGCCAGCGCCGGGCGCTCGACGCCGCGGTGAAGAACGCGCCCGTGGCCGCCGGGTCGTGGCCCAGCGCGGCGAGCCATGCCGCCGGGGCGCCGGGGGAGGACTCGGCGACGGCCGCGGCGAGGCGCGCGCCCTCGTCGCGGGCGGCCTCCTCGTCGACGCCCGCGGTACGCGCGGCGGCGTCCAGCGCGTCGAGCGCCGCCGCGAGGGTCGGGGTGTCCGGGGTGGTCACGGTGCCTCCAGTCGTCCGGGCTCCGACGGCGGACCCGGCTGCGGCGTGCCCCGGCCCGCGCCGGGGTCGAGCGCGATCGACGAGTCGCGGAACTTCTCCGCGAGGAACGCGCCGTGCGCGACGAGGGCCGCAGCGTCGGCCCGCGACACGGCGTCGGAGATCTTGTCGAGCGTCACGCCGAGCAGGTCGAGCTGGTCGCACAGCAGCATGAGCGACGTCTTGCCCTGCGCGACGACCCGTCGGTCGGCGAAGTCGCGCGGCAGGCGCAGGTAGGCGCCGACGGCCTCGGGCAGGTAGCTCGTCGCCGTCGCGACGACCGTGTGCGCCTGCTGCGACCCGCCGCCGAGACGGTCGAGGCGCGGGACCATCTCCTCGACCGTGCCGGTGATGCGGTGCACGCGCGCCGTCACGGCGGGCGGCACGCGCCCCTCGATCTGCTGCTCGACCCGCTCGACCGACGCGAGGATGTCGGTCGACGTGGGCGGGGCCGGCAGCTCGTGCTCGGGCTCGGGCGCGGAGGACCGGCCGCCGAGGCGGCCGATCACGTCGGAGAACCAGCCCATCTAGCTCGGGGTCCGATCTGTGGTGCGGGGAGGGGTGGTCGGGGGACGGCGCGTCACAGCCGACCGATGTCGAGCGAACCGCTGCCCGCCTGCGACTGGTCGGAGCGGCGCGCGCGGTCCAGGTACTCGTTCGCCTTCGTCGTCTCGGTCTCCAGGACGCCGATGGTCTGCGCCATGGAGTCGAGCGCCTGCGTCTTGAACGTCGAGATCGAGTCGAGCGTCGCGTAGATGTTCGCGAACGCCTGCTGGAGCTGCGGGAGCCCGACGGTCGCGCTCGCCGCCTGCTGCTGGATGCTCGCCGACTGGTCCGCCAGCATCTTCGAGGTCGACGCGATCATGTTCGACGTCGTCGTGTTGAGCGCCGTGATCTGGTCGAGCACGAGCTTCTGGTTCGCGAGCGCCTGCGCCACGATGACGGCGGTGCGCAGCGCCGAGATCGTCGTGGTCGTCGCGCGGTCGACGCCCTTGATCAGCTCGAGGTTGTTCTTCATGATGATGTCCATCGCGAGGTAGCCCTGGATGGACACCGCGAGCTGCGTGAGCAGGTCCTGGTGCTTCTGGCGCACGTAGAACAGCACGTCCTCGCGCAGCGCCTGGGCCCGCTCCGGGTCGCTCGCCTCGATCTCCGCGATCTTCGTGGACAGCTCGGTGTCGAGGCGCTCGGCTATGAAGATGTACTGGTTGAGCCGCGCCATCGTGTCCCAGAGGTTCTGCTTCTCCAGGTTGAGCGCCGCGTTGTCCTTGCGGAGCTCGTCCTGGCCGTTGTACAGCGACTGGACGATCGCGTTGAGCTGCTTCTGCGAGCTCTCGTAGCGGCGGAAGTAGTCCTGGAGCTTCCCGCCGAACGGGATGAGGCCCAGGAACTTCTTGCCGACGCTCGCCTCGCTCGGGTCGAGGTCCTCCACGGTGCGGCGCAGCTCGAGCAGCGACTTGCTCACCTTCGAGCTGTCGGACACGCCGCCCTCGCGCAGCTCCTTCACGGGCATCTCCAGCATGCGGTTGGAGACGTCGGCCGCGGCGCGGATGTCCTTGTCGCCCATCTTGCGGACGTCGTCCGCCTTCGCGCCGAACTCGGGAGAGCGGGTGTCCGTGGTCAGGAGCTGGTCGAGGTAGGACGACACCTTCGACTCGAGACCCGGGATGGCCGCCTCGTCGATGCGCGGCGCGAGCGCCGGGGCCTGGGTGGCCGCGACCGGCTTGACGGGCTCCGGGGCGCTGAGCGTGAGCGTCTCCGTCGGGGCGGGGGGCTGGAGCGGTGCTGCCTCGGTCATGTCGGTCCTTCGCTCGTGCGTGCCGTCGGACGCCGTCGGTGGCGGGTGGAGGACGCCCTCGCGGGCTCCCCCTCGACCCGGGCGAACCGGGTGGAACCGGCCTGCGCCGGTCGGGCGAGTATATCTACGACCGGTGGCCGGATCTTTACCCTTTCCGGGGATCGGGAGGGTGAGAACTCCCCATGTCAGACCAACGTTCGGGCGGCCGGCGAGTTCCGCCCCTCGACCTGTGCGGCGGTGCGCCGGGGTGCTCGGCGAGAGCGTGCGCACGTCCTCAGCCGGGCGGCCGGAGGAAGTCCGCGGCGAGCTCTGCGGGGGTGGCGCCGGTGAACCCGGTGCCGTCCAGCGGTCGCGTGAGCTCCTGGGTGCGGGTGCCGTCGGTGATCGTCACGCCGAGCGTGTCCGCGTGCCAGCGGATCCGCCGGTACGCCAGCGGCTGCCCGAAGTCCCGGAGCAGGTCCTCCCAGGTCCCCAGGTCGATCAGGTACGCGGCCCACCCGAGCCGCCGCGACCAGGGCGGGAAGCCACTCGCCTCCACCCCGGGGACGACCGGCACCAGCCCGGCGACGCCGGCCGCGAGCGCAGCCGAGACGGCCCGCGAGCCCTGCCCTACGAGCAGGTCGACGCTCCCGCCCTGCACGGTCCGGACGCGCACGCCGCCCGGGAACGGCTCGAGCGCGAGCGTCACCGGGTCGGGGCCGGGCTGACCCGCCTCGACCCGGCCGACCGCAGCGATCAGATCCCCGAGCGTGCTCACGTCCCTCCCCGTCCAGCGCCTCGCGCCGTCGCCGGCCATGACCCGTGTCCTGTCGTCCGTTCGGCGTCGGTGACTGCATTCTCCGCCTCGCCGGTCGTGCGTGAGTCCTGTCGCTGCGAGCTCGTGAAGGCCTCGACCACGAGCTCCGCCGCGCGGACGTTCTCCTCGGGCACGTGCTCGTCGTAGAACCAGGTGCGGCCTTCCCCGTCGAGGGTGAGCGCGACGGTCACCGCCTCCGCGAACGCCTCCCGCGCGGGACGGAGGGTCGGCCGCTCGCGGTCGAGCTCGACCACGACCAGGTCCCGGAGGTCGTCCTCCGAGAGACCCAGCAGCGCGTCGAGCACGTGCCCGAGCTCGTGCCGCACCGTGGTGCGGACGTGCTGCTCGAGGAGCTCCCCGTCGACGGCGTCGCCGTCGTCACCGTAGGCGGCGACGTCCTCGACGAGCCAGACCCGCGGCGCCTCCCCGGGCCGCACGCTCGCGTCGGCGAAGCCCCACCACCCGACGCCGCCCGGGACGAACCGCCACCGCACGTCGCACACCGGTAGCCCGCGCGCCCCGAGCCGCTCGATCTCCTCCCATGCGATCGCGTTGACGACTCCCGCGACGTCGTCGGGCACGCACGACGTCCCGGGCGTCACGGGGGAGTAGGCGGCGAAACGTGGGGACGGGGCGGTCGCGGGCAGGTCGGCGCTCGCGGTCGAGCCGACGAGCGTGGCCGGGACGGCCAGGAGGAGGGCAGCGCAGAGCGCGCGACGGCGAGCGTGCCCCCAGCGACTCACGTACCGGAGAGAGGGACGTGCGCCGTTCCTGATACCCGGGTGAGGAAGAGCGCTGCCTCTGCCGGCACGAGCGTGTGGGGACCGTCGCGCCGCAGGCCCTTCCAGGCTCGCCCGGGCGTGATGTGCGTCGCGCGGGGGTCGCGCGTGGTGCCCCGAGCAGGACTCGAACCTGCAACCTACGGATTAGAAGGCCGTTGCTCTATCCATTGAGCTATCGAGGCGCGCGCCCATCGTAGTGGGAGCCGGGCGTGCTCGGGAGGTGGGGCCGCGGTGGTGGAGCCGCAGGTCGGGTGGTCGTGCGTCGTCCGGCGCGTGCGTTTGGCGGGGCCATCGACAGCGGTCACTATGAACCAGTGAGAACCCCAGACGCCGCCACGAGCGACGCGAGCGCCACCTCGGCCGGCCGGTCGCCGGGCTCGTGGCGCCCCGCTCAGGCGACCGAGGAGCTCGGTGTCACGGTCTTCGACGTCGCGCGCGACCTGCGCCGCGACGTGGCGGACGTGCGCCTCCCGCTCGCGATCGACGGTGCGACCGAGGCCGACGCCTCGCGCCGTCGTCTGCTCACCCAGCTCGACGAGCACCTGCTGCCGCGGCTGCGGGAGCTGTCCTCGCCCGCGATCGTGGTCGTCGCGGGGTCGACGGGGGCGGGCAAGTCGACGCTGTACAACTCGCTGCTCGGCGAGGAGGTGTCGCAGGCAGGCGTGCTGCGGCCCACGACGCGCGAGCCGGTGCTCGCGTTCAACCCGCTCGACGCGGACGTCATCGTCGAGGGCCCGGTGACGCGCGTGGCGCGCGTGATCGACCACGACGGCGTGCCGCGCGGCACGGGCCTGCTCGACGCCCCGGACCTCGACTCGCTCCTGTCGGAGAACCGCGACACGGCCAGCCTGCTCCTCGAGGCGGCGGACCTGTGGCTGTTCGTCACGACGGCGTCGCGCTACGGCGACGCGCTGCCGTGGCAGGCGCTGTCGCGCGCGAAGGAGCGCGGCGCGAGCGTCGCGATGGTCCTCAACCGCGTCCCGCGCGAGACGCTCACGACGATTCGCGGCGACCTGCTCCAGCGGCTGCGCGACCACGGCATGGACGGCGTGCCGCTGTTCGTCGTGCCCGACGTCGGCCCGCACGAGGGTCTGCTCGACCGCTCGGTCGTCGCGCCGGTCGCGCGCTGGCTGACGATGCTCGCGGGCCCGGACCGCTCCCGCGCGGTGATCGTGCGCACGCTCAAGGGGTCGCTCGCGGCCCTGCCCGACTGGGTCACCGGCGTCTCGGACGCGGTGGAGGAGCAGGTCGAGGCCGCGGCGGACCTGCGCTCCGCCGTCGAGCGGGCCCTGCCGCCCGTGCAGGAGACCGTGCGCCGGACCGCGCTGGACGGCGCCGTCGCGCACGGGTCGCTCGAGGCGCGCTGGGCCCAGGTGACGGGCGCCGGGCGGGTCGACCGCGTCAAGGTGCGGGGCGGCGTCGTGCGGTCGTCCCGCCGCCGGGGCCGCGCGCGCGACCTGGTGCTCGCCCCGCTGCTCGACGAGACGCGCGACGCGGCGCGGCGCACGCTCGCCGCGGACGGCGTGCTCGCGTACGAGGCGCTGCGGGCGGCGCTCGACGGCGACCGCCCGCTGCCCGGCGGGGCCGACGTCCTGCCCGCCGAGGACGCGGCCGCGGCGCGCCGGGAGGCGTCCGCGACGACCCAGGTGCAGCAGTGGGCGACGCGCGCCGAGCACGTGGTGGCCGCGCTCGGGGCGCCGTCGGCGTCCGAGGCGGGCCGTGCCGCGGTGAAGGCCTTCGGGGAGACGGGCGTCGCGGCGCTGCTCCTCGCCGGCGCGGCGGGGAACGACGACGCCGCCCGGCTCGTGCGGACCGTGCTGGCCGACGAGGGCGACGAGGCGGTCGCCGCGCTGCGCGACGACCTCGCCGACCGCGCCGCGACCATGGTCGAGCGGGAGGCGGAGCCCGTCCTCACCACGCTCGCCGACCCCGCGCTCGCCGCGGACGCCGCCGTCGGACTGCGCCTACGACTCGCCGAGCTGAGGAGGCTCATGTGACGTCCCACGACGCCCAGCTGCGCGCCCGGGTCGACGACCTCGCGCGCGCGGTGGACCTCGCGGGCGACCGCCTCGACCCCATCGTCGCAGCCCAGGTCCGCGACGCGATCGGCGGCGTGCGCGAACGTCTCGCGCTCGGCGTCGACCACACCGTCGTCGCGCTCGCGGGCGGCACCGGGTCGGGCAAGTCCAGCCTCTTCAACCGGGTGTCGCGCCTCGACTTCGCGGACGTCGGCGTCAAGCGGCCCACGACGGCGCGGGTCACGGCGTGCTCGTGGAGCGACGCCGCGACGGCGCTGCTCGACTGGCTCGACGTCGACCCCGAGCGTCGTATCACGCGCGACGGCGAGCTCGACGCCGAGGACGAGTCGGCGCTCGGCGGCCTCGTCCTGCTCGACCTCCCGGACCACGACTCGATCGAGCCCGCCCACCGCGCGGTCGTCGACCGGGTGCTGCCGCTCGTCGACCTGCTCGTGTGGGTCGTGGACCCGCAGAAGTACGCCGACGACGCGCTGCACTCGGGGTACCTGCAGAAGTCCACGGGGCTCGAGGGCTCCATGGTCGTCGCGCTCAACCAGATCGACACCGTCCCCGAGGCACGCCGCGCGTCGCTCGTCGAGGACATGGACCGCCTGCTGCAGGAGGACGGGCTCGACGGCGTCTACGTCACCACCGTCTCCGCGCGCACCGGCGAGGGCCTGGACGAGCTGCGGTCGCTGCTCGAGCAGGCGGTCGCGCGCCGCAGCGTCGCCGCGAGCCGCGTCGCGGGCGAGCTCGACCGCGCCGGGGCGCTCCTCCTGGAGCAGCTCCCGGGCGACGTCCCGTGGACCATGAGCACGGCCGTCGAGGAGGAGGTCGACGCGCTCGCCGACGCGACGGGCCTCGCCGCGGTCGCGGGCCAGGTCGGCGCGGCCGTGCGCAACGGGTACGGGCGGCCCGAGTTCTCGCCGCCGCAGCCCGACGCCGTCGCCCTGTCGCGCTCGCGCTGGCTCGCGCGCGCGGGGCGCTCGCTGCGGTCCGGCTGGCAGAAGGCCCTCGACGAGGCCGTCGCGCCGTCCCCACGCGTCGCCGAGGCGACGCGGTCCGCGCTCGCGAAGATCCCCCTCGACACGCGTGGGCCGTCGTCCTCGCGGCCCACGCGGCGCGCGGCCTGGTCGGCGCTCGCGGTCGGGGTCGTGGCGGGGGTCCTGGCGGTGCTCGGGTCGCTGCGCGTGCTCGACCTCGGGCGCACGCTCGTCACGGTGTGCGCGGTCGTGGCGGCGGTCGCCGTCCTGGGCGCCGTGGTCGCGTTCCTCGTCGCGCTCCAGGTGCGGCGCACGCTCGCCCGACGCCGGGAGCAGCAGGTCCTCGCCTCGGGGCGCGGCGCGATCGAGCGCGTCGTGCAGGACGCGATGGGCCGACCCACCCAGGAGCTCCTCGACCTGCACCGGCAGGTGCGCGAGCTGGCGCAGTCCGCGCGGGACAAGACCCCCGCCGCACCGCTCACCGGGGCCCTACGGCTACCCCCAGGCATGGACGGCGCAGGCTCGTCCACAGGCGAGGGCCCGACGCCGGACGCCCCCGCCGCTCCCACCGCACCCTGAGGCGGTGGCCGGGACCAGCCCGGCCGTCGACCTCAGGAGGAACCATGCCCGGTGACGTCACGGTCACGCTGTCCGGCTTCGTCGCGACCACGCCCACGCTGTTCCGCTCGCAGTCGGGCAACGACTTCACGAGCTTCCGGATCGCCCAGACCCGGCGCTACCTCGACCGCGAGCGCGGCGAGTGGGTCGACGGCCGCACGCTGTGGTTCACGGTCAAGGCGTGGAAGAACACCGCGCGCAACGTCGCGCTCTCGCTCCACAAGGGCGACCCGGTCGTCGTCACGGGCCGGCTCTCGCTCGACGAGTGGGACGGCCCGGACGGCCCGCGCACGAGCCTCGTCGTCGAGGCGACGGCGCTCGGCCCGGACCTCACGCTCGGCGAGGCGCGGTTCACACGCACGGTGCACCGCCGCGACGAGGACGCCACGCGCCGCACCGAGGGCGGCCCCGCCGACGTGGCGGACGGCGACCCGCCCGCCCCCGCCGGCACGCTCGACCCGACCGGGGTGCCCGACACCTCGGGCGGTGTCGAGTCGGGCGCGGGGCCGGGCGTCGGCGGCCGTGAGCCCGTCCCCGGCGAGCCCGCGCTCGACGAGCCTGCCGACGACGACCCGTGGGCGGCGGCGGACGTCGCCGCAGCGCTGGGCGGGGAGCCCGACGCGTCGGGTGCCCGCGCGCCGCGTGCCCGCACCGCCCGGAAGGGGAGCGCGACGGCGGCCGCCTGAGCCGTGGGACGGGGCGGCGTCGTGACCTTCGACCGGTCGCGGCGCCGTCGGGCGCGTCCCGGCGGCCCGACCGCGTAGGCTGAGTGGTCGACGAATCCCGTACCTCTCCCGACCGAAACGGTGGAACGACAGGCTGTGGCTGAGTTCATCTACTCCATGTACAAGGCGCGCAAGGCGCACGGAGACAAGGTCATCCTCGACGACGTCTCCCTGAACTTCCTGCCCGGCGCCAAGATCGGCGTCGTGGGCCCCAACGGCGCCGGGAAGTCCACGATCCTCAAGATCATGGCCGGCCTGGACACGCCCTCGAACGGTGAGGCGCGCCTCTCCCCGGGGTACAGCGTCGGCATCCTGCTGCAGGAGCCGCCGCTCAACGAGGAGAAGACGGTGCTCGGCAACGTCCAGGAGGCCGTTGCCGACATCCTCGCCAAGAAGCAGCGCTTCGACGAGATCTCCGCGCTCATGGCGGAGCCCGACGCGGACTTCGACGCGCTCCTCGCCGAGATGGGCACGCTCCAGGAGGCGATCGACGCCGCCGACGCGTGGGACCTCGACTCGCAGCTCGAGCAGGCGATGGACGCGCTGCGCTGCCCGCCGCCGGACGCAGACGTGTCGGTGCTTTCCGGTGGTGAGCGACGCCGTGTCGCGCTGTGCAAGCTCCTGCTCGAGAAGCCGGACCTCCTGCTGCTCGACGAGCCCACGAACCACCTGGACGCCGAGTCCGTGCTCTGGCTCGAGCAGCACCTCGCGACGTACCCGGGCGCGATCCTCGCCGTCACGCACGACCGCTACTTCCTCGACCACGTCGCGGAGTGGATCTGCGAGGTCGACCGCGGGCGCCTCTACCCGTACGAGGGCAACTACTCGACGTACCTGGAGAAGAAGCAGGAGCGTCTGCAGGTCCAGGGCAAGAAGGACGCCAAGCTCGCCAAGCGCCTGAAGGACGAGCTCGAGTGGGTCCGCTCGAACGCGAAGGGCCGCCAGACCAAGTCGAAGGCGCGTCTCGCCCGCTACGAGGAGATGGCTGCCGAGGCCGAGCGCACGAGGAAGCTCGACTTCGAGGAGATCCAGATCCCGCCGGGCCCGCGCCTGGGCAACCTGGTCCTCGAGGCGACGAACCTCCAGAAGGGTTTCGACGGCCGCCAGCTCATCGACGGCCTGAGCTTCACCCTGCCGCGCAACGGCATCGTCGGCGTCATCGGCCCGAACGGCGTCGGCAAGACGACGCTGTTCAAGACGATCGTCGGGCTCGAGCCGCTGGACGGCGGCGAGCTCAAGGTCGGCGAGACCGTGTCGATCTCCTACGTCGACCAGTCGCGCGGCGGCATCGACCCGAAGAAGACGCTGTGGGAGGTCGTGTCCGACGGCCTCGACTTCATCAAGGTCGGCAACGTCGAGATCCCGTCACGCGCGTACGTCGCGTCGTTCGGGTTCAAGGGCCCGGACCAGCAGAAGCCTGCGGGCGTGCTGTCCGGTGGTGAGCGCAACCGCCTCAACCTCGCGCTCACGCTCAAGCAGGGCGGCAACCTCCTGCTGCTCGACGAGCCGACGAACGACCTCGACGTCGAGACCCTGGGCTCGCTCGAGAACGCGCTGCTCGAGTTCCCCGGCTGCGCCGTCGTGGTGTCCCACGACCGGTGGTTCCTCGACCGCGTGGCGACCCACATCCTCGCGTACGAGGGCACCGAGGAGAACCCGGCGAGCTGGTACTGGTTCGAGGGCAACTTCGCCTCCTACGAGGAGAACAAGGTGGAGCGTCTCGGCGCGGAGGCGGCCCGCCCGCACCGCGTGACGTACCGCAAGCTCACGCGCGACTGAGCGACCGTCGTCGCGCGGCTCGGCCACGACGCCGGGCGGGACCCGTTCCCGCCCGGCGTCCGCGCGTCCGGGCCCGTCCTGGCCGGCCGAGCCGGCGGGAAGGTTGTGCCGTCGGGCTCGCGAGCCGTCGGCCCGTCCAGACCTCCAGGCGCCCCGCCGTCAGGACCTCGGCGGTCCAGCGGGACGGACCGTCCCGCCGTCCGTGGCGGCTCGGCGACGCGGAAGGGCGTTGACGCCGCCCGTCGGAGGTCGCGAGGATCCCTCGGCATGACCCTCGACCTCGCCCCCTCGCGCGTGCGCCCTTCCTGGCCCGACCTCCCGGCGGCGGTCCGCGCTGCCGTCGAGACCTGGCTGGGTGCCGGCGTCTCGGGCTGGACGAGCCACGACGGCGGCTACTCGCAGGGGCTCGCGTCGACGCTCCGGACCGACGCGGGCGACGTGTTCGTCAAGGCGGTCGGGCCCGAGCACCCCTTCACCGCCGACCTGTACCGGCTCGAGGCGCGGACCGCGAGGGCGCTGCCCGCCGGGACACCGGCGCCTGCGCTCCGCTGGGTGCTCGACGACGACCTCGACGGTGCGGGGACCTGGGTCGCGCTGGCCTTCGACGCCGTGCCCGGCCGGGCCGTCTCCACGCCGTGGCGCGACGACGAGCTCGCGGCGGTCGCGGACCTCGCCCGCCGGATCGGCGAGGTCGAGGTGCCCGCCGACTCCCTGCTCCCGCGCTTCGCGGACACGGTGGAGTGGCGCGAGTGGGAGGACCTCGCGGACCGTCGTCCGGCGGGCCTGGGAACGTACGACCCGTGGGTCGCGGACCGCGTCGACGGGCTCGCCGTGCTGGCGGCGGCGTGGCCCGAGGCCACGGCGGGGGACCACCTCGTTTACGGCGACCTCCGCGGCGACAACACGGTGCTCGTCGACCGTGCCGCCGTCGCGGTCGACTGGCCGTGCGCCGCGCGGGGTGCCGCGTTCTGCGACGCGGTCGGCATGCTCCCGGCCGTGCAGGTCGAGGGCGGTCCGCCGCCCGAGGAGGTGCTGCGGCGTCACCCTCTGCCGCGCGACGTCGAGCCCGACGCGGTGACTTCCTACCTCGCTGCGCTGACCGGCTACTTCCTCAAGTCGTCGCTCGACCCGGCGCCGCCGGGCATCCCGCACCTGCGCGCGTTCCAGCGGGCGCAGGCCGAGGTCGGCGTGGCGTGGCTCCGGCACCGCCCGGAGGAGTGACCCTCCGCCGGACCGGCTCGTGCGGTCGCGGTCGACCCTCGTAGGGGCGGTCTCGACCCGTGCGCGTCGATCTCGCCGGGTGCGGGGGACGGCCGTGCCGTGTCCCATCGGGCCTGGCCAGCGGCATTCCGGCAGACTGACGGGATGACGGCCAGCGGTGACTCCGGAGACGACGCGGTCCGTCCGGACGCGCCGACCCCCGACGCCCCGCGCCCCGACGGCACGCGCCCCGACGGCCCGCGCGCCGGCGGGGTCGCGGCGAGCGCCTCGGCGACCACGGGGCTCGTCGAGGCGCTGGAGATCCTGCGGGGGCGGCTCGCCGCCACGCGCCTCCCGCTCGACCTGCCCGGTGCGGCGCTCGCGCGCGAGGACCTCGGCCTCGCGGTCCATCAGCTCGACGACTACCTGCTGCCCCGGCTGCGCTCGCACGCGGCGCCGCTGCTCGTCGTCGTCGGCGGGTCGACCGGAGCGGGGAAGTCGACGCTCGTGAACTCGCTCCTCGGCGAGCACGTCTCGGCGCCCGGCGTGCTGCGCCCGACGACGCGTGCGCCCGTCCTCGTGCACCACCCGCTCGACGAGCGCTGGTTCTCGACCGACCGCGTGCTGCCCGGGCTCGCGCGCGTGAGCGAGCACGGCACCCGGTCCGCAGCCCCCGGAACCGCGACCGGTCCCGGTACCGGGACCAGGCCCGGCGAGCCCGCCACGCCGCCCGACCCGACGCGCACGCTGCGCCTCGTCGCGAGCGACGCGCTGCCGCAGGGCCTCGCGCTCGTGGACGCGCCCGACGTCGACTCCGTGGAGACGGCGAACCGCGAGCTCGCCGCGCAGCTCCTCGCCGCGGCCGACCTGTGGCTGTTCGTCACGACGGCCGCCCGCTACGCCGACGCCGTCCCGTGGGACCTCCTGCACCGTGCCGCCGAGCGCCGTGCGCAGGTCGCGATGGTCCTCGACCGGGTCGACCCGGGCACCGAGGCCGTGGCGGACGACCTGCGCCGGATGATGGACGAGAACGGCCTCGACGCCGCGACGCTCTTCGTCGTGGGAGAGTCCGAGCTCGTCGACGGCTTCCTCCCCGAGCGGGCGGTCGCCGCGGTGGCGTCGTGGCTGTCCGCGCTCGGGGCGGACGGCGACGAGCGGGACCGGGTCGCGACCGCGACGCGCGACGGGGTCGTGGACGACCTGGTGCGCCGGTCGGTCCTCGTGGCGGGTGCGGCCGACGCGCAGGCGGCGTCGGACGCGCGCCTGCGCGCCGTCGTCGAGCGCGCGTACGACGAGGCGGCGACGACCGTGGACGCGGCGACGAGCGACGGGGCGCTGCTGCGCGGCGAGGTGCTCGCGCGCTGGCAGGACTTCGTGGGCACGAGCGAGCTGTTCCGCTCCGTCGAGCAGGGCGTCGGTCGGGTCCGCGACGCGCTCGCGGCGTTCTTCCGCGGGCGGCCGGCGCAGGCGCCGCAGGTCGAGCAGGCGATCGCGCACGGCCTGGAGGCGGTGGTCCTGGACGCGACGGACGTCGCGGCCGAGCGCGCCTACGGCGGGTGGCGCGCGGACCCCGCGGGGTCGGCCCTGCTCGACGGGCTCGACCTGGCGCGGTCGTCCGCGGGCGTGCGGGCGCGCGTCGCGGAGGAGATCCGGGGCTGGCAGTCCGACGTCCTCGACCTCGTGCGCGAGCAGGGAGCGGGCAAGCGCGGCGCCGCGCGGGCGTTGTCCTTCGGCATCAACGGGCTGGGGTTGAGCCTCATGGTCGTGGTGTTCGCCTCGACCGGCGGTCTGACGGGCGCCGAGGTCGGGATCGCGGGCGGGACGGCGATCCTCGCGCAGAAGCTCCTGGAGGCCGTGTTCGGCGACGACGCCGTACGGCGTCTGACGCGGACCGCGCGCGAGCGGCTCGCGGAGCGGGTGCGCGTGGTGCTCGACGACGAGGCGCTGCGCTACACCGCGCAGCTCGACGCGCTCGGGACGGCCGACGCCGACGAGACCGCCCGCTCGGTCCTCGAGGCGGCGCGCGCGGTCGAGGCCGCGGCCCGGGTCGAGCGGTCCGCACGCCCCGCCGTCGCGGCCGGTGCGGACGGTGGCCGGACCGCCGTGGGCCGGCACGCCGCGCGCCTCCTGCGCGGCGCGGGGTGGACCCCGCCGCCTCCGGACGAGCCCGCGGTCGCGCCGGGGGACGAGGCGGCAGAGCCGGCCCGGCGGCCGGGATTCTGGCGCCGCCTGCTGGGGGGTGAGCAGGCATGACGATCGACCTCGCGGCGCGCACGACCGCGCTGGAGACCGCCGTGCGCGCGGGGGAGGGGCGCGTCGACGCCGACCTGCTCGCCGACGCGCGGACCGTCGTCGCCCGCGCGCGAGAGCGGGCCGGGCTCTCGGCCGACCACACCGTCGTCGCGCTCGCGGGCGCGACCGGCTCCGGCAAGTCGTCGGTGTTCAACGCGCTCGCGGGCACCGAGCTCGCGACGGTCGGGGTGCAGCGGCCCACGACGTCCCACCCGCTCGCCGCGGTGTGGGGCGCGTCGGGACCGGCCGCCGGCCCGGCGGGACCGGCCGCCCTCCTCGACTGGCTCGAGGTGCGGCGACGGCACGAGATGGGCACCCCGCTCACGTCCGGCGACCCGGGCGACGCGCGCGCGGGCGGGGGCCTGCGCGCGCTCCTGCGCGGTCGCCGCGCGGGCGAGCTGACGAGCGGCCTCGTGCTGCTCGACCTGCCCGACCACGACTCGGTCGTCGTCGAGCACCGCGTGCGTGCGGAACGCCTCGTCGAGCGGGCCGACCTGCTCGTGTGGGTCGTCGACCCGCAGAAGTACGCGGACGCCGCGCTGCACGAGCGCTACCTGCGCCCGCTCGCGGGGCACGGGTCGGTCGTCGTCCTCGTGCTCAACCAGGTGGACCGGCTCACGCCCGCCGACGCCGACGCGTGCCTCGCCGACCTGCGCCGGCTCGCGGCCGAGGACGGGCTCGCCGACGCGCGCGTGCTCGGCGTCTCGGCCCGCACCGGCCAGGGGCTGGACGAGCTGCGGGGGCTGCTCGCGGACGCCGCGGCCCGGCGGCGTGCGTCGAACGACCGGCTCGCGGCGGACGTGCGGGCGGTCGCGCGCCGCGTCGCGGCGGCGTGCGGGGAGCCCGTCCCGGAGCGGGCGGCGCGCCGCGCGCGCGACGGCCTCGTCGATGCCCTGGAGGCCGCGGCGGGCGTCCCGACGGTCGTCGCCGCCGTGCGCGGCTCGGCCGTGCGGGACGCGCGCGCCGCGACGGGCTGGCCCGTGACGCGCTGGGTCGGCCGGTTCCGGCCCGACCCCCTGCGCCGCATCGGGCTGCGCACCGGGCCTGCGCCGGGCTCGGCCCGCGCGCGGGCGGCGAAGGAGCTGGGGACGGGCGAGACCGCGAGCCGGCCCGAGCTCGTGCGGACCTCGCTCCCGGCGGTCGGCGCCGCGCTGCGGGCCGGCGCCCAGACGGCGGTGCGCGACTACGCGGCCGAGGCCACCGCGGGCGTGCCGGACGACTGGGCGCTCGTCGTGCGCCGTCGGGCGTCCGAGGGTGCGGCGGACCTCGCCGACGCGCTCGACCAGGCCGTCGCGGGGACCGAGCTCGAGGCGGCCCGCCGTCCGGTGTGGTGGCGCGTCGTCGGCGCGTTCCAGTGGCTCGTGCTCGCGGCGCTCGTCGTGGGCCTGCTGTGGCTCGCCGCGCTGTGGGGGTTCACCTACCTGCGCCTGCCCGAGCCGCCGACGCCGGTCCTCACGCTCGGCGGCCCGGGCGCCCCGGAGCTGCCGTGGCCGACGCTCCTCGCGCTCGGCGGGATCGTCGTGGGCGTGCTCGTCGCGCTCGTGTCCCGCGTCGCGGCCGCGGTGGGCGGACGACGGCGGGCGGCGCGCGCCCGACGGCGGCTGCGCGACGCCGTCGGCCAGGTGGCCGACCGGCTCGTGCGGCTCCCCGTGGGCGAGGAGCTCTCCGCGCTCGCGAGCTGCCGCGCCGCGGCCCTCGTCGCCGCGTCCTGACCGTCCGACCTCCAGGCGTGCTCGGCGCGGAGGAGCCTCGTGGTCGGCGGGCCGGTGGAGAATGGACCCGGTCCGGTGACCGGGGCACCTGTCCCGCCGGTCGCGCCGGGCCGCACCGTCGAGCGAGAGGACCCTCCATGACCCGTCTGCACGTCCCCGTCTCCCTGCGGTGGTCGGACCTCGACGCGTACGCGCACGTCAACAACGTCGAGATGTTCCGCCTGCTGGAGGACGCCCGCATCACCGCGTTCTGGACCCACCCGGACGCGGGCGAGGACGCCTGGCCGACGGCCGTCCTGGAGACCGGCCCGCACGCGACGAGCCACACGCTCGTCGCGCGCCAGGAGATCGAGTACCTGCGCCCGCTCGGCTTCACGCGCACGCCCGTCCGCGTCGAGCTGTGGATCGGGCACCTCGGCGGGGCCAGTCTGGAGGTCTGCTACGAGGTGCACGACGGCGCAGCGCGCTTCGAGCGCACCGGCCCCACCTCGGGCGGCGCCCCGTACGCGAAGGCCGCGACGACGATCGTCGTGGTCGACGCCGCGACGGGCTCGCCCCGGCGCATCAGCGAGGCCGAGCGCGCGGCGTGGGAGCCGTTCGTCGAGGAGCCGCTGACGTTCCGTCGCCGCCGCTGAGCCCTCGGAGCGGCGGCGTGCGTCGCCGCTCCGGTCAGCCCGTCCTTCGACCGGGTCCCGCGCCCGGCCCGTCGTCGCGTCCGTCCTCACGCGGCCGGTCCGCGGAGGGGCGACCGCTGCGCGCGGCGCGCTCGGCGGCCTCGGCGACGTTGCGCTGCATCCCGCCGAACACCACGCCGTGGAACGGCTTGACGGCCCACCAGTAGAGCTGGCCCGCGAGCCCGTGCGGGTGGAACAGCGCGCGCTGCGCGAAGTAGGTCCGGCCCGGCCCGCTGGCGTCCTGCGGCGAGGGACCCGGCGCGTCGGGGTCGGTCGCGTCGGGGAGCTCGGCCGCCGCCTCGTCGACGCGCAGCTCGAGCCACGCGAGGCCCGGGAGCCGCATCTCGGCGCGCAGCAGGAGCCGACGCCCGGGCTCGATCGCCTCGACGCGCCACCAGTCGAGCTCGTCGTCGACGCGGAGGTAGCGCTCGTCGCGCCGGCCGCGGCGCAGGCCCGGCCCGCCGACGACCCGGTCCATGAGGCCGCGCACGCGCCACGCGAGCGACCACGAGTACCAGCCGCCCTGCCCGCCGATCTCCTCGATCACGCGCCAGAGCACCTCGCGCGGTGCGTCCACGACGGTGCGGCGCTCGTCCACGTAGAGCGAGCCGCCCGCCCAGTCGGGGTCGCTCGGCAGCGGGTCCGACGGCGCCCCGGGCACCGACGCCGACGACCAGCGCGTCGTGACCTCGCCGTCGTGGATGCGCTCCAGCGCGAGCTCGACGGCCCGGTCGAACCCGATGAGCCCCTCGGGCGGGTCGGGCACGTACTGCGCGATGTCGTGCTCGTGGCACACGACCTCGTGCTGGAGCGACTCGACGAGGGGTCGGGCGATGCCGCTCGGCACGGGCGTGACGAGCCCGACCCAGTGCGACGACAGCCGGGGCGTGAGCACCGGCACGCTGACGATGCGCCGTCGGGGGAGGTTCGCCACGCGCGCGTACCGCTGCATCATGTCGCGGTAGGTGAGCACGTCGGGGCCGCCGATGTCGAAGCCGCGCGACACGTCGTCGGGCATCGAGGCCGAGCCGACGAGGTAGCGCAGCACGTCGCGGACCGCGATCGGCTGGATGCGGTTGTCGACCCACTTCGGGGTCGTCATGGCCGGGAGCCGCTCGGTGAGGTAGCGCATCATCTCGAACGACGCGGAGCCCGAGCCGAGGATCACCGCGGCGCGCAGGACGGTCGTCGGGACGCCCGACGCGAGCAGGATCTCCCCGACCTCCTTGCGCGACGCGAGGTGCGGCGACAGCTCGCCCTCCGGCACGTCGGGGAACAGCCCGCCGAGGTAGACGATGCGCCCCACGCCGGCCTCGCGCGCCGCGCGCGCGAACGTCAGCGCGGTGCGCCGGTCGCGGACCTCGAACGTGCGCCCGGTGCCGAGCGAGTGCACGAGGTAGTACGCCACGTCGGCGCCCTGGAGCGCCGCCCGGATCTGGTCCAGGTCGCTCGCGTCCGCCTCGACGAGCTCGACGTCGTCCGCCCACTCGCGGCCCGCGAGCCGCTCGGGGTGCCGGGCGAGCGCACGGACCTCGAAGCCGGCACGGAGCAGCTCGGGCACGAGCCGCCCGCCGACGTACCCGGTGACCCCGGTGACCGCGGCCCTCATCCGAGGAGCTCCAGGACCTCGCGCTCGGCGCGCGCCTGCGAGCGCGTCGACCCGATGGTCTCGCCCCGCTCCCACAGGTCGAACAGCCGCGGGTCGATGTACGACGAGCGCGCCACGGCGGGCGTGTTCCCGAGCTCCTCCGCGACGTCCTTGACGATCCCCGTGACGACGCGGCGCCGGGCGCGCTCGGACGCGGGCGCCGTGCCGGCGTCGGCCAGCGCGCGCGCCGCGAGCACCGTCGCGTGCCACGTGCGGAAGTCCTTGGGCGTCGCGTCGTCGCCCAGGCGCTCCTTGATGCCGGCCTGGACGTCGGCGCTCGTGACGTCGTGCCACACCGCGCTGCCGGTCGCGTCCGCGTCGCGCCACGCGAGCAGCTCGACGCCGCCCCGGCGCCGCTTGAGCGTCGTCACGAGCTCGGCGACCACCGGGTCGTCGACGATCACGTCACGCACCTGGCCGGACTTCGCCGGGTAGTGGAAGTGCACGCTCCCGTCGCGGCGGACGCGCGCGTGCTCCTTGCGGATCGTGGCGAGGCCGTAGCTGTTGTTCTGCTTCGCGTAGATCTCGCCGCCCGCCCGGAAGTACGCGAGGTCGAGCAGCCGGAACGCGAGCGCCAGCACCTTGTCGCGCGACATGCCGGGGAGCTCGAGCTCGCGCGCGACCCGGCGCCGGGCGGCGGGCAGGCGACGGCCGACGTCGAGCACGTGGTCGTGCTTGCGGCGGGCCCGCCGCACCTGCCACTGCTCGTGGTAGAGGTACTGGCCGCGCCCGGCGACGTCCCGGCCGAACGCCTGGATGTGCCCGTTGGGGTACCGGCAGATCCAGACGTCGGACCACGCGGGCGGGACGGCGAGGCGCTCGCACCGCGCGACCTCCTCCTCGTCGGCCAGGGGCAGGCCCTCGACGTCGAGGAACACCCACGCGTCGCCCTTCGGGCGGCGGGTGTACCCCGGCGAGGTCACGGTCACGCGGCGCAGTCGCACCAGGACAGTGTCGGGCCGACGCGCGTCCGTCGCCCGTCAGAGCGCGGGGAGGCGGACCATGCCCTCCTGGGCGATCGACGCGACGAGGGTGCCGTCCTGCGCGAACACCCGCGCGGCGCCGAGCCCGCGTCCGCCCTGGGCGCTCGGGGCGGACTGCACGTAGAGCAGCCACTCGTCCACGCGCACGTCGCGGTGCCACCACATCGCGTGGTCGAGGCTCGCGATCGACATGTCGGGCGTGACCCAGCTCGTGCCCGCCTGGCGCAGGATCGGCTCGAGCATGACCTGGTCGCACGCGTACGCCATGAGCGCACGGTGCAGCAGCTGGTCTTCGCCGACGTCGCCGCGCGCCCGCATCCACACCATCTGGTGGTCCTTGGGCTCGTGGTCCGGGTGCAGGTAGAGCGACCCGCCCACGTGCCGCAGCTCGAACGCCGAGTGGTGCGACCAGAACCGCGCGATGGGGTGGTCGATGCCGCCGAGCACGTCGAGCGCGGACGGCACCTCCTCGGGGGCCGGGGCGGCGGGCATCTCGGACGCGTGCTCGATGCCGCCCTGCTCCTCCTGGAACGAGGAGATCATCGACAGGATCGGCTTGCCGTGCTGGATCGCGTGCGTCCGGCGGGCGCTGAAGGAGCGCCCGTCGCGCAGCCGCTCGACCGCGAAGTCGATCGGTACGTCGAGGCCGCCGGGTCGCAGGAAGTACCCGTGCAGCGAGTGGGGGAGCCGGCCCTCGGGGACCGTGCGGCCCGCGGCGAGGACCGCCTGCGCGAGCACCTGCCCGCCGTAGACGCGGCCCGTCGGCTGGTGCACGGAAACCCCGCGGAAGTGCTCCGGGTCGGCGGCCGACCCGTCGCCGTCGCCGACCCGCTCGAGGCGCAGCACGTCGAGGAGGTGGTGCAGCGGGTTCGGGACCTGCTCGCGCGGGGCGGCGTCCGACGTCGGGCCGGGGGAGGCCGAGAAGGTCGACGGCGGGGTGGGCTCGGGGGTCACGGGTGGGGGCTCCTTCGCTCGGGCGGCGGGTCGGTCAGTCCTCGAAGGTGTTGAGGAGGGAGTGCGCCGCGCGCTCCAGATAGTCCCACAGCGTCGCCTCCTGGATCGGCGGCAGGTCCAGGGTGTCGACGGCGGCGCGCATGTGCGCGAGCCAGCGGTCGCGCGCGTCGGGGTTGACCTTGAAGGGCGCGTGCCGCATGCGCAGGCGCGGGTGGCCGCGCTGCTCGCTGTACGTCGTCGGGCCGCCCCAGTACTGCTCGAGGAACGCGGTGAGCCGCCGGCGCGCCGGGCCGAGGTCCTCCTCGGGGTACATGGGCCGCATGACCGGGTCGTCCGCGACGCCCTCGTAGAACGCGTCGACGAGACGCACGAACGTCTCGTGCCCGCCGACCTCGTCGTAGAACGTGCGGCTCGGGCGGACCGGCGCGGTCGCGCCCGCGGGGCCGGCCGGCGCGCCGTTCGACAGTCCGGCGACGGGCAGCGTCGGGCGGGGGGTGGGCTCGGTCGTCACCGGCCCATCATCGCACCGGCGGCGGCGCGCTCCAGAGCCCGGAGCCGCCGTCGGGGGCGGTCCGGGCGCACGTCACAGCCCGAGCTCGGCGAGCACCGGCAGGTTCTCGCGCACGACGGCGCGCGCCTCGGCCGCGCTCTCCGCCTCGACCGCGAGGCGCGCGAGCCGTCGGCACTCGTCGACGTCGACCTCGCGCAGGAGCGCCGCGACGTCGGGGATCGCGCGCGCCGTCATGGACAGCGACGACACCCCGAGCCCGACGAGCACGACGGCGAGCACCGGCTGGGACGCCGCCTCGCCGCACACGCCCACGGGCCGGCCCTGCTGGGCCCCGCCCGCGCACGTCGCCTCGACGAGCCGGAGCACGGCGGGCTGCCACGGGTCGCTCAGCTCCGCGAGCGACCCGAGGAGCCGGTCCGCGGCCATCGTGTACTGCGTGAGGTCGTTGGTGCCGATCGACGCGAACGCCGCGCGCGCGAGGATCGGCCCGGAGAGCAGGGCGGCGCTCGGGACCTCGACCATGACGCCCGCCACGTCGAGGCCGTGCGCGCGGCAGCGCTCGACGAACCACTCGGTCTCCCCGACGGTCGAGACCATGGGCGCCATGACCCACACCTCGGCCTCCTCGGCCGCGGCGGCCTGCGCGATCGCGTCGAGCTGCTGCTCGAGCAGCTCCGGCCAGCGCGCGGCGGTGCGCAGCCCGCGCACGCCGAGCGCCGGGTTCTCCTCGTCGTCGACGGTGAGGAAGTGCAGCGGCTTGTCCGCGCCGGAGTCGAGGGTGCGGATCACGACCTTGCGCCCGCCGAACTCGCGGAAGACGGTGCGGTAGGCGGCGACCTGCTCCGCGACGGTCGGCGGCTGCTCGCGGTCGAGGAAGCAGAACTCGGAGCGGAACAGCCCGACGCCTTCCGCGCCGGACGCGGCTGCCGCCGCGGCGCCCGCCGGGTCGCCGACGTTCGCGAGGAGCTGCACGCGGTGCCCGTCGCGCGTGCGGCCCGTGCCGTCGAACGTGCGCACCTGCTGCGAGCGGGCCCGCGCCGCAGCCACCTGCTCGGGCGACGGGTGCACGACGACCGTCCCGGCCGCGCCGTCGACCAGCACGACGTCCTCGGGAGCGAGCGCCGCGCTCGCTCCCGTGGCCGCGACGACCGCGGGGATGCCCTTGGCGTTCGCGACGATAGCGGTGTGCGACGTCGGCCCGGCGCCGTCGGTGACGATCGCCAGCACGCGCGCAGGGTCGAGCGCGGCCGTGGCCGACGGCGCGAGGTCGTACGCGACGAGGACGAACGGCTCGGTGTGCTCGGGCACGCCGGGCGCGGGGCGGTCGGTGAGGGCCGCGACGAGCCGGTCGCGGACGTCCGCGACGTCGCGGGCGCGCTCGGCGAAGTACCCGCCGAGCTCGGTGAACTGCCGCACGACCTCCTCCGCGGCCTCCCACACCGCGCGCTCGGGCACGAGGTGCTCGTCGAGCACGCGCCGCCGCGCGTCAGCCGCGAGCGTGGGGTCGGCCGCCATCGCCGCCGTCGCCTCGAGGACGTCGCGCGCGTCCCCGTCGGCGGCGTCGGCGGCGCGCTGGAGATCGCCCGCGACCTGCTCCGCCGCGGCGTCGACGCGCCGCGCCTGCGCCTCGTGGTCCTCGCGCGGACCCATGCGCAGCCCGGGCGCCGGCTCGTCGATGGCCTCCGGCATGAGCACCACCGGCCCGACGACCGTGCCGGGGCACACGCCGATGCCCGTGATGACCTGCCGTGCCTCGTCCTCGGTTCCGCCCGTCACGACCCTCGCTCCTCGTCCGCCTCGGGCGTGCGACCCGGGTGCCCGGGCCGGTGCGCACGCGTGCCCGTCACGGTCCGACCGCCAGGCGCCGCGCACGTCCCTGTTGCGGGGGCGTTGCGGGGCCGCGTCGATCCGGTGACAACCTCGCCAGGAGACTAGGCTGTTCCCAGGTGCTCGGCACCCCGACACCCCGGATCCCCCGCGCGGATCCCCACCCGCGACTCGCCTCAGGAGACACTTTCGATGAGCACCCCCTCGGACCAGAAGGCACAGAACATCCTCGACGCCCTCGGGGGTCAGGGCAACGTGGTCGACCTCGAGCCGTGCATCACGCGCCTGCGCGTCGAGGTCACGGACCCGCAGCTCGTCGACGAGGCGCGCCTCAAGGCGACGGGCGCGTTCGGCGTCGTGCGCTCGGGCCGCGTCGTCCAGGTCATCGTCGGCCCGGAGGCCGACAACCTCGCCGCGGAGCTCGACGGCCTGCGCTGAGTCCCCACCGGGTCCCTCCGCGCGGAGGGACCGGCGCCGTCGTGGTCGTGCCCGACGGCGCCGCGCGGCTCAGGACGCCGGGCCGCCCGCCGCGTCCTGCACCACGGTCGCCGCGGCGGCGCCGCGCCGCTCGCGGGCCGCCTGCGCGGACCGGTCGCCCGTGTCGTCGGGCCGGTCGTCGGCCCGCGCGTCGGTTCGGTTGTCGGCCCGGTCGTCGGGCAGCGACGGCGAGTGGTCGAGGACGACCACCTGCTGCGCCCCGGCCAGCGGGACGCGGGCGTCGGACAGCGCCTGCCGGACGCGCGAGCGCAGCGCGCGCGCCACCTCCCACTGCATCGCGGCCTGCGTCTTGACCTGCACCCTGAGCTGCAGCGCCTCGGCCGTCATGGCCTCGATGCCCGTGACCTCGGGCGGCTCGAGGAAGTACGTGCCGAGCACCGGGTCGCTCCCGACCTCCTCCGCGGCCGCGAGCAGCGCCGCGCGCACGGCCTCGACGTCGGCCCAGTACGCGACGCGCACGTCCACCACCGCGCGACCCCACTCCTGGGTCTTGTTGCCCGTCCGCAGGATCTCGCCGTTGCGGACGAACCACAGCGTGCCGTTGCCGTCGCGGACCTTCGTCACGCGCAGCGCGACCTCCTCGACGGTGCCCGTGACCTCGCCGAAGTCGACCGTGTCCCCGACGCCGTACTGGTCCTCGAGAAGCATGAACGTCCCCGAGAGGAAGTCCTTCACGAGGCTCTGCGCGCCGAAGCCCAGCGCGACGCCCGCGATGCCGGCCGACGCGAGGAACGGCGCGATGTTCACGCCGAGCTCGGTGAGCACCATGAGCACGATCGTCGCGCCGATGACGATGTTCGCGGTCGAGCGCAGCACCGAGCCCACGGTCCGCGCCCGCTGGGCCCGGCGGGCGCTCGCGAGCGGGTTCGCGCGCAGCAGCACGCTGCCGACCTCGGATCCGCCGAGGCCCTTGAGCCGCTTGCCGCGGAGCGTGGGCGTGCCCTCGGCGATGTGCTCGGAGACGCGACGGATGAGCCGGCGCACGACCGCGAGGACGAGCGCCCCGATCACGACGATGAGCAGCACGCGCAGCGGGAGGCCGACGAACCACTCGAACCAGTCGTCGGGGTTGCTCGGGTCGAAGCCGTTGCTCAGCTCTTCCGGGACCTCCGCGGGCACGCGCACGGCAGGAGCGAGAAGGGGGAGGGACATGCGGGCAGGGTACCCGGGGCACATGAGAGCGCCCCGGGCACGCCGGGCGATCGTCCTGCTCGCAAGGCCCTGGTCTGGCAGGATGCAGGCGTGAGCGAACCCCCGCAGACGGACCTGCCCGAGCCGTTGGTGCAGCTGGCCGACGCCCACGGCGTCGCGTCCGACTTCTGGGACTTCGACGGGACGCGCCGCCAGGTCCGGGCCTCGACCCTCGTCGCCGTGCTGGAGGCCCTCGGCGTCCCCGCGTCGTCCCCGGAGAAGGTCGCCGTCAGCCTCGAGCACTCGCGCGACGACGCGTGGCGGCAGATGCTGCCCCCGACCGTCGTCGTGCGGCAGGGTGACGCCGTGCCGGTCCCCGTGCACGTGCAGGACGGCGCTGCCGTCGACGTGTGGGTCGAGCTCGAGGCGGAGCAGGGCCGCTCCGGCGTCGCCGGGCACCACGCCGCGCGCGCCCCCCGGGAGCGCCGCGACCTCGGCCAGCTCGACGTGTTCGTCGAGCCGCGCACCGTCGACGGCCGGCGCGTCGGCCGCGCGACGTTCGAGATCCCGGCCGACCTGCCCCTCGGGTGGCACGACCTGCACGCCGAGAGCGACGGCGCCCACGCGCGCGCGACGCTCGTCGTGACGCCGCAGCGGCTCGAGCTGCCCGCCGCCGTCGCGGAACGGCGCGCGTGGGGCTTCATGGCCCAGCTGTACTCGGTGCGCTCGCGCGCGTCGTGGGGCGTCGGCGACCTGGCCGACCTCGCCGACCTCGCCTGGCTCGCCGCGCACGAGGCCGGCGCGGACTTCGTCCTCGTCAACCCGCTGCACGCCGCCGAGCCGCGCACGCCGATGACGCCCTCGCCCTACCTCCCGACGAGCCGCCGCTTCGTCAACCCGCTGTACATCAGGGTCGAGGACATCCGCGAGACGGGGTACCTGTCCGCGGCCGACCGCTCGCTCGTCGAGTGGGCGTTCGACCCGGTGCGCGACCTCGACACCGACCCCGGTCCCATCGACCGCGACGCCGCGTGGGAGGCCAAGAAGGCGGCGCTGGAGGTCGTGTTCACCGCGCCCCGGTCCACCGCCCGCCAGGCGTCGCTCGACGCGTTCCGCGCCGAGCAGGGCAAGGGGCTCGAGGACTTCGCCACGTGGTGCGCGCTCGCCGACCACTACGGCGACCGGGACTGGCCGCCCGGCGCGTCCGACCCGAACGGCCCGACCGTCGCGGCGCTGCGCGAGCAGCTCGCCGACCGCGTGGAGTTCTACTGCTGGCTCCAGTGGGTCGCCGACGAGCAGCTCCGCGTCGCGCAGCGCACCGCGCGCGAGGCGGGGATGTCGGTGGGGATCATGCACGACCTCGCGGTCGGCGTGCACCCCGAGGGCGCCGACGTCTGGTCGCACCGTGGCGTGCTCGCCACCGGGGTGTCCGTCGGAGCGCCGCCGGACATGTACAACCAGCAGGGGCAGAACTGGTCCCAGCCGCCGTGGCACCCGCGGGCGCTCGCGCGGGCCGGGTACGCCCCGTACCGCGACATGCTGCGCACCGTCCTGCGGCACGCGGGCGCGATCCGGATCGACCACGTCATCGGCCTGTTCCGGCTGTGGTGGATCCCGGGCGGCGCGCGCGCCGACGCGGGCGCGTACGTCCGCTACGACCACGAGGCCCTCGTCGGCATCCTGTGCCTCGAGGCGCACCGCGCGGGCGCGATGGTCATCGGCGAGGACCTCGGCGTGTTCGAGCCCTGGGTGCGTGACTACCTCGCGGACCGCGGCGTCCTCGGCACGTCCGTCCTGTGGTTCGAGAAGACCGACGACGGCCGTCCGCTGCCCCCGGAGGACTACCGGCGCCTCGCGCTCGCGACCGTCACGACGCACGACCTGCCGCCCACGGCCGGGTATCTCGCGGGCGAGCACGTCGAGCTGCGGGACCGTCTGGGCGTGCTCACGGAGGACGTCGCCGACGTGCGCCGGGCCGCGCGCGCCGAGCGGGACGCGATGATCGCGTTCCTGCGCGAGCGCTCGCTCGTGGGCGAGGACCCGTCCGAGCGCGAGCTCGTCGAGGCCCTGCACCGCCTCGTCCGCAGCACCCCGGCCGTGCTGCTCGGCGTCTCGCTGGCCGACGCCGTGGGGGAGCGCCGCTCGCAGAACCAGCCGGGCACGGACCAGGAGTACCCGAACTGGAAGGTGCCCCTCGGCGACTCGTCGGGCAACCTCGTCCTGCTCGAGGACCTGTTCGACTCCGCCCGCCTGCGCTCGCTTGCCAAGGCGATGAACGACTCCCTCTGACCGGCCGAGCCGGCCGAGCAGGCCGTCCTGGTCCGTCCTGCTCGCCGCACGCGCCGGGATCGCCTGCTCGCGGCGCCGGTACCGCCTGGTCGCGGACCCGCGCGGGACGACGAGCGCCGGGCCGCCCCGTCGTGCGGAGCGACCCGGCGCGCGGTCGTGAGGGGTGCTGACCCGAGGGTCAGGCGTCGGCGGCCTGGGCCGCGAGGGCGCGCTCGACGCCGGCGAGGTTCTCCACCACGAGCCGGCGCAGCGCGGGAGCGGCGTCGGCGTTGGCGTCGAGCCACTCCTGCGTCGCGTCGCGCAGCACCGTGCTCGCGAGCGGGGCCGGGTAGAGGCCCGTGACGAGCGCCTCGGCGATGTGGTACGACCGCTGGTCCCACAGGGGGAGCAGCGCGTCGAAGTACGCGCCGACGAGCGGGGCGAGCGACTCGGGGTCGTTGACGTGCTGGAACCCGAGCGTGGTGGCGCGGACGATCGCGTTGGGGGCGTCGTCCGAGCCGACGAGGCGGTCGAACGCGGCGCGCTTCGCCGCCGCGGTGGGCACCGTCGCGCGGGCCCGCGCGGCGGACTGCTGACCCGTCGCGGTCGAGTCGGCGTCGAGCGTCGCCTCGATCTCGGCGTCGTCCGCGAGGTCGAGCAGGACGAGCCCCTCGAGGATCTCCCAGCGCAGGTCGGTGTCGATCTCGAGCCCGTCGAGGGCAGCGGAGCCGTCGAGCAGCGACCGCAGCGCCTCGCCGTGCGCGGGCGTCGACGCGAGGTGCGCGAAGAACTTCACGAGCTGGAACTGCAGGTCCGAGCCGGGGGCCGCGTCCTGCGCGAGCGACCAGAGCACGTCGCCGACGTGCGCGAGCGTCTCCTCGCGGCGCTCCGGGGCCACGTACGTCTTCGCGGCGAGCGCGAGCTGGTTGAGCGTCGTGCGGATCGTCGTCGACTCGGTCTCGCGGGCGATGTTGCCCAGCACGAGGCGCACGTAGTCGCTGGCCGGCGTCTCGCCGTCGCGCGTCGCGTCCCACGCGGAGCCCCAGACGAGCGAGCGGGCCAGCGGGTCGGCGAGGTCCGCGAGGTGCTCGGTCGCGACCTGGAGCGACGCGGGGTCGAGGCGGATCTTCGCGTACGCGAGGTCGTCGTCGTTGAGCAGGACGAGCTGCGGGCGGTCGAGGCCGAGCAGCTCGGGGATCTCGGTGCGCGGCCCGGCCACGTCGACCTCGGTGCGGTGCACGCGGGTCAGGACCCGTCGGCCGTCGACCTCCTGCACGTCGTAGAACCCGATCCCGAGCCGGTGCGGGCGCAGCGTCGGGTGGTCGGCCGCCGCCGTCTGCACCACGGAGAACGTGGTGAAGCGGCCGTGGGCGTCGAGGTCGAACTCGGGCCGCAGGGTGTTCACGCCCGCGGTCTCGAGCCACAGCGCGGACCACGCGGTGAGGTCGCGGCCGCTCGTGGCCTCGAGCTCGACGAGCAGGTCGCGCAGCTCGGTGTTGCCCCACGCGTGCTTGCGGAAGTATGCCGCGACGCCGGCGAGGAACTGCTCCTTGCCGACCCACGCGACGAGCTGCTTGAGCACCGACGCGCCCTTGGCGTAGGTGATGCCGTCGAAGTTGACGAACACGTCCTCGAGGTCGTTGATCGTCGCGACGATGGGGTGCGTCGAGGGCAGCTGGTCCTGGCGGTAGGCCCAGGACTTCTCCATCGCGGCGAACGTCGTCCAGGCCTCGCGCCACTCGGTCGCCTCGGCGGTCGCGAGCGTCGACGCGTACTCCGCGAACGACTCGTTGAGCCACAGGTCGTTCCACCACTTCATGGTCACGAGGTCGCCGAACCACATGTGCGCGAGCTCGTGGAGGATCGTCACGACGCGACGCTCCTTGACCGCGTCGGTGACCTTGGACCGGAAGACGTACGTCTCGGTGAACGTCACGCACCCGGCGTTCTCCATCGCGCCCATGTTGTACTCGGGCACGAAGAGCTGGTCGTACTTGTCGAACGGGTACGGGTGCTCGAACGCGGACTCGAAGAACGCGAAGCCCTCGCGCGTCTTGTCGAACACGTAGTCGGCGTCCATGTGGTCGGCGAGCGACGCGCGGCAGAAGACCCCGAGCGGGATCGTGCGGCCGTCGGACGACGTGAGCTCGCTGCGCTCCACGACGTACGGCCCTGCGACGAGCGCGGTGATGTAGGACGAGATGCGCGGCGTCGGCTCGAACGTCCAGCGTGCGACCTCGACGTCGCCGGCGCCCGTGCCGGTCGGGTCGGCCTTCGTGCCGAGCGCCTCGAGCGCGGGCGTCGGCTGGTTGCTCACGACCTCCCACGCCGCGGGCGCGGTGACCGTGAACGCGAACGTCGCCTTGAGGTCGGGCTGCTCGAAGACGGCGAACACGCGCCGCGAGTCCGGGACCTCGAACTGCGTGTAGAGGTAGACCTCGCCGTCGACCGGGTCGACGAACCGGTGCAGGCCCTCGCCCGTGTTGGTGTACGCGCAGTCGGCGACGACGCGCAGCTCGTTGTCGGCCGCGAGGCCGTCGAGCGCGACGCGCGAGTCGGCGAACACCTGCGCCGGGTCGAGCGCACGGCCGTTGAGCACGACCTCGCGCACGGTCGGTGCGACGAGGTCGACGAACGTGCTCGCGCCCTCGGTCGCGGTGAACCGCACCACGGTCGTCGACGCGAACGTCGTCGCCCCCGTCGTGAGGTCGAGGTCGACCTCGTAGGACTGGACGTCGACGATCGCCGCGCGCTCGCTCGCCTCGGCGCGGGTGAGGTTCTCTCCGGGCACTGCATCTCCTCGGTCTCGTGGTCGGGCCGGTCGGCCTCGACGGCGGCCTGTGGGCCACGGACGATCATCCCACGCGTGCCCGCGCCCGCTCCCGGGAATACGCTGCCCTCGCGCGGTGTCGGAACGGGGTGGTGACGCCGTCGGCCCGGCCGCCGCGCCCCCGGCGACCCGGACCCCGGGCGCGCCCGACGACGAAGGAGACCGCCCCGTGACGCTCACCGCGACGACCGACCCCACCGCGACCGAGGACGACGTGCGCGTCGCCGACTTCTGGTTCGACCCCGTGTGCCCGTGGGCGTGGATGACGAGCCGCTGGATGGGCGAGGTCGAGCAGGTGCGCGACGTCACCGTCCGCTGGCACGTGATGAGCCTCGCGGTGCTCAACGAGGGCCGGGACCTGCCGGAGGAGTACCGCGAGCTCATGGCGAAGGCGTGGGGCCCGGTGCGCGTGGTCACCGCCGCGCGCGTCGAGCACGGCGAGGACGTCGTCAAGCCCCTCTACGACGCGATCGGGACGCGCCTGCACCCGGGCGGGCGGACGGACTACGACGCCGTGCTGCTCGAGGCGCTCGCGGAGGTGGGCCTGCCCGCGTCGCTCGCCGAGGCGGCGGGCTCCGACGCCTACGACGAGCAGCTGCGCGCGTCGCACGCCGAGGGCATCGGCCGCGTCGGTGAGGACGTCGGGACGCCCGTCGTCGCGTTCGGCGGGACGGCGTTCTTCGGTCCCGTGGTGACGCCCGCGCCGAAGGGCGAGGCCGCCGGGCGGCTGTGGGACGGGTGCGTCCTGGTCGCGAGCACGCCGGGCTTCTTCGAGCTCAAGCGCACGCGCACCCAGGGTCCGGTCTTCGACTGAGGCCGGGCGCGGCGCCGCCGTCGTGCGGACGTCGTGCAGACCGCGGGGGCGTGGGCGTCGTGGGGATCCCGGGGTTCGACCGGTGCGGGTGGCTCGTGCCATGCTTCGTCAGTTCGCGGGCGGTTCCAGGAGCGCCCGCCGCCCGGTCGCGCCGGGCGAGACCGCCGAGGAAGCCCGCGAGGAGCCGAGCATGTCCCCGAACGCACCCGTGCCACCGCCGCCGCCGCCCCCCGGCGGCGTCCCGGGGGCCGCGGTCGGTCGTGACGACGCCCAGCCGACCACGGCGTTCGCCCCCGTGCCCGCGCACGCGACCTCGGGGCCGCCCTCGTTCGCCCCGACGAGCGGCCCGACGGCCCAGGCGCCGCGCGCGACGCCCGCAGACGGCCAGCCGACCGTCGTCGCGTCGGCGGCGTCCTTCCAGGCGACGACGGTCCAGCACGTGACGCCGATCACCCAGCTCCCGACGGCGGCACAGCCTGCGGTCCCGGCGCCCTCGCCGTCGCCGGTGCCGCCGCAGCGCGTGCGCTACGCGACCGAGCAGAACGGGTTCGGCGTCGCGGCCCCGGTCGGGACGGCCGCGGGCCGTCCCGGCTACGCGCCGGGCGACACGGCGGCCGGTCACGCTGCGGCCGGTCCGTACGCGGGCGCGACCGCGGCGTACGAGCCGACCGCCCAGCCCGCCTACGCGGCCGCCACGCCGCCCGCGCAGCAGCCCGCCTACCACCCGCCGGCCTCGGCAGCCCCGGCCGCCGCCGCCCCGCGCACCACGTCGGGAGGGGCGGGCGCCCCGTCCGGACCGTCGACCGGTCGGCGCGACGGGCGCAGCGGAGGCGGCGGCGGTCGCGGCTCGAACCGGCTCGGCGCGGGGTGGATCGCGTTCATCGTCGTCGACGCGCTGCTCGTCCTCGGGGCGATCGTCTTCGCGATCTCGCTGCTCGGCGGCGGCGACGAGGAACCGCTCGGCGGGGCGTCGACGTCCCCGGCGGCGACCGCCACGGACGGCGCCGAGGAGACGGCACCGGCCGAGCCCACGGTGTCCGAGACGTTCGCGTCGGAGTCGCGGAACATCACGTGCGAGGTGACCGACGTCAGCGCGACGTGCGTGATCGCCCAGCTCGGCACGCAGCCCGCCCCGGTCGACGGGTGCGACGGCACGGTCGGCTACAAGGTCGTCCTGGACGCCGACGGCAGCGTCGACCAGCCGTGCGTGCCCGCGGCGGAGCAGCCGCAGCCCGCGCCGGGGGACACCGCGATCCTCGACTACGGCACGTCCACGACGGTCGGCCCCTTCACGTGCGACAGCGCCGAGACCGGCATGACGTGCCGCGACGACGCCACGGGCAAGGGCTTCACCATCGCGCGCGCGGGCATCCGGACGCTCTGACCGGCCCGACCACCACGCAGGAGGGCCCGCGGCGGGACGACCCGCCGCGGGCCCTTCGCGCGTCCGGGGTCACCAGATGCGCACGCGCTCCTCGGGGGCGAGGTAGAGCGCGTCGCCCGGCTGCACGTCGTAGGCGTCGTAGAACTCGTCCACGTTGCGCACGACCCCGTTGCAGCGGAACTCGTTGGGCGAGTGCGGGTCCGTCGCGATGCGGCGCACGACCTCCTCGTCCCGGCCCTTCGACTGCCACACCTGGGCCCAGCCGAGGAACACGCGCTCGATGCCCGTGAGCCCGTCGACGACGGGCGCCTCCTCCAGCGGACGGCCGAGCGCGATGCGGTACGCCTTGAGCGCGATCGACAGGCCGCCGAGGTCGCCGATGTTCTCGCCGATGGTCAGCGCGCCGTTGACGTGCGGGCCGTCCTCGCCGAGCTGCGCGGGTCGGTACGCGTCGTACTGGGCGACGAGCGCCGTCGTGCGCTTCTCGAACTCCTCGCGGTCGCGCGCCGTCCACCAGTCCTCGAGGCGGCCCGCGCCGTCGTACTTGGATCCCTGGTCGTCGAAGCCGTGACCGATCTCGTGGCCGATCACGGCGCCGATGCCGCCGTAGTTCACGGCGTCGTCGGCCTCGGGGTCGAAGAACGGGGGCTGCAGGATCGCGGCGGGGAAGACGATCTCGTTCATGCCCGGGTTGTAGTAGGCGTTGACCGTCTGCGGCGTCATGAACCACTCGTCGCGGTCGAGCGGGCGCCCGATCTTGCCGAGCTCGCGGTCCTGCTCGAACGCGTGGGCGCGGCGCACGTTGCCCACGAGGTCGTGCGCGTCGACGACGAGCGCCGAGTAGTCGCGCCACCGCACGGGGTAGCCGATCTTCGGCGTGAAGGCCTCGAGCTTGGCGAGCGCCCTCTCCTTCGTCTGGTCCGTCATCCAGTCGAGCGTGGTGATCGACTCGCGGTAGGCGGCCACGAGGGTGGCGACGAGCTCCTCCATGCGCGCCTTGTGCGCGGGCGGGAAGTGCCGCGCGACGTACTGCGCGCCGACGGCCTCGCCGAGCGCGCCCTCGACGACGGAGACGGCGCGCTTCCAGCGCTCGCGCACCTCCTGCGCGCCCGACAGCGTGCGCCCGTAGAAGTCGAAGTTCGCCTCGACGAGGTCGTCGGAGAGGTAGGGCGCCCGGGCGGTGACGAGGTGGTACACCATCCACAGCTTCCAGTCCTCGAGCGGCTCGCTCGCCCAGAGCTCGGCGAACCCGGCCGCGAAGTCCGGCTCGCGGACCACGACGTCGTCGAGCGAGCCCTGCGGCGCGCCGAGCGCGAGGACCCACGCGCGCCAGTCGAACCCGGGGGCCTCCTCGACGAGCGCGGCGAGCGTCCGCGGGTTGTACGTGAGGTCGGCGTCGCGGTCGCGCACGACGTCCCAGTGCTTCGCGGCGAGCCTCGTCTCGAGCGCCACGATCCGCTCGGCGGCGTCCTCGGGCGACGCGCCCCACGTCTCGGACGTGACGCCCGCGAGCGCGAGCATGCGCGCGACGTGCGGTACGTACTTCTCGCGCACCGGGGCGTACTGGTCCTCGCGGTAGTACGCCTCGTCCGGCAGGCCGAGCCCGGACTGGTAGAGGTAGGCGACGTAGCGCTCGGGGTCCTTCGCGTCGTTGTCGACCCAGAAGCCTACGGCGCCCGCGCCGCCCGTGCGCTGGAGGGCGCCGAGCGCCCCGGTGAGCTCGGCCTGCGTCGTGGCGGACGCGATGAGCGCGAGGTCGGGCTGCAGCGGCGTGGTGCCGAGCGCCTCGATCCGCTCGGTGTCCATGAAGCTCGCGTAGAGGGCCCCGACCTTCGCCGCGTCCGGCCCGACGTCCGCGCCGCCTGCCGCGACCTGCTCCCCGAGGTCCGTGATGATCTCGCGGACGTGCACCTCGGCCTGGTCGTGGAGCGCCCGGAACGCGCCGTCCATCGCGCGGTCGGCGGGGATCTCGTGCGTCGCGAGCCAGCGGCCGTTGACGTGGCGGTACAGGTCGTCCTGCGGGCGGACCGCGGGGTCCAGCGCGTCGAGGTCGATGCCGGAGCGCGCCGCGTCGGCCGGGCCGGACGAGGACGGAGGCGTGGACGTCGGGGAGGTCTGTGTCATGCGTCTCAGGCTACGGCCTCACCCCGGCGGCGAGGGGGCCCGCTGGGGCATGATGAGCCCATGCGCGTTCACATCGCCGCGGACCACGCCGGCTACGAGCTCAAGACCCATCTCGTCGAGCACCTGGGGGCGGCGGGTCACGACGTCGTCGACCACGGTGCCCACACCTACGACGCGCAGGACGACTACCCGTCGTTCTGCTTCGCGGCGGGCGAGGCGGTGGCGGCGGAGCCCGGCTCGCTGGGCGTCGTCATCGGCGGCTCGGGCAACGGCGAGCAGATCGCGGCGAACAAGGTCGTCGGCGTGCGCGCGGCGCTCGCCTGGAACCTGGAGACCGCGCGCCTCGGGCGCCAGCACAACGACGCGAACGTGGTCGCGGTGGGCGCGCGCCAGCACTCGGTGGACGAGGCGGTCGCGCTCGTCGACGCGTTCCTCGCGGAGCCGTTCAGCGGCGACCCGCGCCACCAGCGCCGCATCGACCAGCTCGCGGCGTACGAGGCGGCGCGCGGCACCTCGGCCTGACGTGCCCGAGGGCCACACCGTCCACCGCCTCGCGCGCGCCTTCGGTGAGCTGTTCACGGGCGAGCCGCTCGCGGTGAGCAGCCCGCAGGGCCGGTTCGCCGCGGGAGCCGCCCTGCTCGACGGCCGCGTGCTCGTCGCGAGCGAGGCGTGGGGCAAGCAGATGTTCCTCGGCTTCGCGGGGCCGGGCGGCGCGTCCGACGACGTCCGCTGGCTCCGCGTGCACCTCGGCCTCTACGGCGCGTGGACGTTCGCGGGCGACGGCAGCACCGCCGTCGTGCACGCGATCGGCGCGCCCCGGCGCCGGATCGGCGAGCGCGAGACCGTCCCGGCGGGCCCGGCGGAGGTGCCCGGCGCGCCCGACGACGCCTGGTCGCCCCCGCCGCCGCGCGGCGCCGTGCGCGTCCGGCTCGTCGGCGCGCACGCGGTCGCGGACCTCACGGGCCCGACGGCGTGCGAGGTCGTCACGGACGACGAGAAGCGTGCGGTCGAGGACCGGCTCGGTCCGGACCCGATCCGCGACCCGGGCCCCGGCGAGCCCGACCCGCGCGACGCGTTCGTCGCCGCGGTGCGGCGCTCGCGCAGCCCCGTCGGGCTGCTCCTCATGAACCAGGACGTCGTCGCGGGCGTGGGGAACATCTACCGCGCGGAGGCGCTGTTCCGGGCGGGGCTCGACCCGATGCGCCCCGGCCGCGACGTGCCCGCGGAGGACCTGCGGAGCCTGTGGGACGACCTCGTCGTGCTCATGCGCGACGGCGCGCGCACGGGCGCGATCGTCACGACGCGCCCCGAGCACCGCGACGACGGCGCGGGCGAGGCCCCCGACGAGGCGGGGGCGGGACGACGGCGCGTGCGGCAGAACACGGACGTCGCTCCCGGCGCCGTGCCCGCGGACGAGGCGTTCTACGTGTACCACCGCGACGGGCTGCCGTGCCGGGTGTGCGGCACGCCGGTGCTCCTCAAGGAGCTCGCGGGGCGCAACCTCTTCTGGTGCGGCGTCTGCCAGACGTGACGGCGGGCGCACCCGGGACCGGGTGCGCCCGCCCGGTCAGAACACCCAGCTGCACACCGGGGCGACGGGCCAGCCGAGGGCCGCGCTCGTGCGTGCGAGCGCGCCGGGGGAGTGCTCGGTGACGAGACCTGCCGCGCCGAGGGCCGCGAGCGACGTCCCGCCCAGGTAGGTCGCGCCGAGCTCGCGCACGTCGAGGGAGACGTCCGCCGCGTCGTCGGTCCGCTCGGCCGTCGCCGGGCCGAAGGCCTCCGCCCGCAGCCGCCAGCGCCCCGCGTTGTCGGGCAGTCGCTCGTCGGTCACGTGCAGCACGACGTCGACGTCCGCGGCGTACCGGCGCGCGGCGAGCGCGCCGGGCACGTCCACGACCCGCACCCAGAGGTTGTCCGCGAGGCGCGGCGACGCGGAGCGCGGGTCCACGAGCAGGCTCGTGACGACGTCGTCCACCGGCAGCATGAAGGGCGTCACCTCGTGCGTGAGGTCGAGGTCGGTGAGCACGCCCCACAGCGCGCGGGCGGCCGCGGCGTCGAGCGCGACGACCTCGCCCGTGCTCACCGGGCCGCGCGGGCCCGTCGCCTCCCAGGAGAGCTTGCGGTGGAAGCGCGCGTACCCGCGCGGCTCGCCGTCGAGCTCGACGATCGCGATGCGCGTGGGCTCGCGGTCCTTGCGCCAGACCTTGGCGTCGTCCCAGAACGTCGCCTGGAGCTCGGGGGTCTCGCGTGTCGCCCACCCCGGACGGTTGATGCCCGCGCCCTGGCCCGTCGGGTCGGCGCCCGCGCGCTCGTGGATCGTCGCGACGAGCTCGCCGTGCCGCGCGCGGTCCGCGCGCTCGATGCGGACGGTGTGCCGCTCCGCGCCCGGGACGTCGCGCAGCGCGACGCCGCGCGGGACGGTGAGGCGCACGTCGTCGGCCGCCTTGCCGTACCCGAACCGGCCGTAGATCGCGGCCTCCGCCGCGAAGAGCGCCGAGACCGGCTCGCCCCGCTCGCGGCACCGGGCGAGGTGCGTGTCGATCATCGCGCTGAGGATGCCGCGCCGCCGGTGCGCGGGGTGGACGCCCACCCAGGTGAGGCCCGCGACCGGAGCGGTCGCGCCGGGGACCGGGAAGCGCGCGAACGGGTACGACGCGTGCATCCCCACGAGCTCGCGCCGCACGGGACGCGCGCCGTCGACGGGCGGCGCGTCCGCGTCCTCGCGCTCGACCGTCACGCCGAGCGCGCGCTCCCACGTGAGCGGGAACGGGAGGTCGACGAGCTCGTCGACCTCCACCGGCGAGGGGAACGTCGTGGTGTCGAGGTCGAGCACGTCGCGCAGGTCGGCGGACGTGAGGGGGACGAGCTCGTAGCCGTCGGGGAGGCGTGCGGGTCGGTGGTCGCTCATGCCCCCGATCCTCCTGTCCCGGGCCGTGCTCGCGCCAGGACATTCGCGACGGCTAGGGTCGGGCGCCATGGCACGACGCACCCCCGGACGCGGCGGCGACGACCGCGCCGACCCTCGCGCCCTCGCCCAGGAGTACGCGACCGCGGTGCTCGACCTCGTGCGGCGCGTCCCGCCCGCGCGGGCCATGACCTACGGGCTCGTCGCGGAGATCGTCGCGGAGTCGCTGGGGCGGGGCGGCCCGCGCCAGGTCGGGCAGGTGCTCGCCGGGTCGTCCGGGGTGGACGACGACGGCACCCCCGTGCCGTGGTGGCGGATCGTCAACGCGGCGGGGTCGCCGCCCGCGCACCACCTCGACGCGGCGCTCGCGGAACTCCGCGCCGAGGGCTGCCCGCTGTCGCGCGACGGGCGTCGCGTGGACCTGCGCCGGGCGGTGTGGTTCCCCGGCGCGGACGGCTGACCGCGCGGCGCCGGGCCGGTCAGCCCGGGGTCGGGGCCGCGAGGAGCGGGGCGAGCGTCTGCACGGCCGTCGCGTCGCCCTGGACGAGGAGCGTCGTCACCGCCGTCTCGCGCCACGCCGCGAGGTCGCTCGCGATCTTCTCGGGCGGGCCGACGAGCGCGACGTCCTCGACCATCGCCGTCGGGACGGCGGCCGCCGCGAGGTCCTTGCGTCCCGCGAGGTAGTGCGCCTGGATCTCGTCGCACGCCTCGGCGTACCCGAGGCGGTCGAGCGCGTCGCGGTGGAAGTTCGCCCCCTTGGCGCCCATCCCGCCGACGTACAGCGCGAGGAACGGGCGCACCTGGTCCGCGGCCTGCTCGACGTGCTCGCGCACGACGACGGGGACGGTCGCGCTCACCTCGAACGCGGACTCGGGCGAGCGCTCGGGCGAGCGGCGCGCGAAGCCGTCCGCGAGGAGCTCGCGGAACGTCGCGTCCATGCGCGGCGAGTAGAACAGCGGGAGCCACCCGTCCGCGATCTCGGCGGCGAGCGCGATGTTCTTCGGCCCCTCGGCCGCGAGGTGGATCGGGAGGTCGGCGCGCAGCGGGTGGACGGTCGAGCGCAGCGGCTTGCCCAGCCCGGTCCCGACGCCGTCGGGAAGGGGGAGGGGGTAGTGCGGGCCGGACGACGTCACGGGCGCCTCCCGGCGCAGGACGTCGCGCACGACCTGCACGTATTCGCGGGTCCGTGCGAGCGGCTTCGCGTACGGCTGGCCGTACCAGCCCTCGACCACCTGCGGCCCGGAGACGCCGAGGCCGAGGACGAACCGGCCGCCCGAGAGGTGGTCCATCGTCAGCGCGGCCATCGCCGTCGCGGTCGGGGTGCGTGCGGAGACCTGCGCGACGGCGGTCCCGAGGCGGATGCGGGTCGTGCGCGAGCCCCACCACGCCAGCGGCGTGAACGCGTCGGAGCCGTAGGCCTCCGCGGTCCAGACCGAGTCGACGCCGAGGCGGTCGGCCGCGACGACCGCGTCCTGGATGCCGTCGGGGGGACCGGCGGACCAGTAGCCGGTGTGGATGCCGAGGCGCATGCGCGCTCCTCCTCGTCGAGGGTCGTGGTGCCGGGACCGGCGGCCACGGACGGGCGGCTGCGGCCGGCGGTGAGCGGGCGGTACCCGAGGGCGCACCGGGCAGGGGGGTATCCGGTACGCGCGGTCTCAGGTACCGCCCACGACCACACTAGCCGATCCGGGGCCGCCCCCGGCGTCCTCCTCAGATGACGTACTCGATGAGGAGCGACGGGTCCTCGACGGCCTCCCGCGCGGCGGGCGTGCCCGCCGGCATCCGGACGGTGGCCGGCACGCCGACGGCGACCGCGCCCGGGGGCACGTCCTTGACGACGACGGCGTTGGCGCCGACCTGGACGTCGTCGCCGACCCACACCGGCCCGAGGATCTTCGCCCCGGCGCCGACGACGACCCGGTCGCCGAGCGTGGGGTGCCGCTTGCCCCGCTTCATCGAGCGCCCGCCGAGCGTCGACGTGTGGAACAGCACGACGTCGTCGCCGACCACGGCCGTCTCGCCCACGACGACGCCCATCCCGTGGTCGATGAACAGCCGTCGGCCGATGCGCGCGCCGGGGTGGATCTCCACGCCGGTGAGCGCGCGCGCGGCCTGCGACACGAGCCGCGCCGGCAGGCGCAGCAGGGGCTCGCGCCACATGCGGTGCGCGAGCCGGTAGGCCCACACGGCGTGCACGCCGGGGTACGCGAGAGCGACCTCGAGGCGGCTGCGCGCGGCGGGGTCCCGCCGTCGGGCCGCCTCGAGGTCCTCGCCGAGCACGCGCACGAACCGGCGCAGCCGGCGGCCGGCCGTCCGTGCGCGGGGGTGGGGGTCGGTCACGTCAGTCCAGCAGGTCGGCGTAGAGGACGGAGGACAGGTAGCGCTCGCCGAACGACGGGATGATCGTCACGATGAGCTTGCCCGCGTTCTCGGGACGCGCGGCGAGCTGCAGCGCGGCGGCGATCGCGGCGCCCGAGGAGATCCCGACGAGCAGGCCCTCCTCCTTGGCGGCGCGGCGCGCGTACTCGACGGCGGTCTCGGCGTTGACGTCGATCACCTCGTCGTAGACCGAGGTGTCGAGGATCTCGGGCACGAAGTTCGCGCCGATGCCCTGGATCTTGTGCGGGCCGGGCTGGCCGCCGTTGAGGATGGCCGACTCCTCGGGCTCGACCGCGACGATCTGCACGCCGGGCTTGCGCTCCTTGAGCACCTGGCCGACGCCCGTGATGGTGCCGCCCGTGCCGATGCCCGCGACGACGATGTCGACCGCGCCGTCGGTGTCGGCCCAGATCTCCTCGGCCGTCGTGCGGCGGTGGATCTCCGGGTTCGCCTCGTTCGCGAACTGGCGGGCGAGGATCGCGCCCTCGCGCTCGGCGACGATCTCGTCCGCGCGGCTGACCGCGCCCTTCATGCCCTCGGAGCCCGGCGTGAGGATGAGCTCGGCACCGAACGCGCGCAGCAGCGCGCGGCGCTCCTTCGACATCGTCTCCGGCATCGTGAGCACGACGTCGTACCCGCGCGCCGCACCCACCATCGCGAGCGCGATGCCGGTGTTGCCGGACGTCGCCTCGACGATCGTCCCGCCCGGCTTCAGCTCGCCGGACGCCTCGGCGGCGTCGATGATCGCGACGCCGATGCGGTCCTTGACCGAGTTGGCGGGGTTGTAGAACTCGAGCTTGCCCACCACGGTGGCGCCGAGCCCCTCGGTGAGCTTGTTGAGCCGGACCAGCGGGGTGTTGCCGACGAGCTGCGTGACGTCGTCGTAGATGCGTGCCATGTCTTCCTCTTCTGTCGACGGCTCGGGGTGAGCCGGGTGGGGGTACCGATGGGGAGCGGGGCGCGCCCGGTGGCCGGGGTCCAGCGTCTCGCGGGGGCGGCGCGGGCGCGCGCGGGCGACGGGACGGGCTCGGGCGGGACGAGGGGCGTGCGCGGGCGTGCCGGGGCACGCGGGGACGGCCGTCGTCAGCGGCAGCCGAGACAGCGACAACAGGAGGTGCGCGGCGCGGCGCGGTGCAGCGATGCAGGACGCGCGGTCGTCGCGGTCATTCCTCGCTCCTCCTGGTCGGTCGCGCCGGGGGAGTCGCCCGGAGCTCCGGGCGGGCCGACGGCGCGCGTGCCCCGAGGCTATCGGTCCGCGGCGCGGGCCTGCAACGCCGTCCGCGGCGCCCGGGAACGACGACGGGCGCCGCGCCGGGGAGGCGGGGCGCCCGTGGGGTCGTGGGACGAACGGAGCGGGCGACGGGAATCGAACCCGCGTAGCCAGTTTGGAAGACTGGGGCTCTACCATTGAGCTACGCCCGCGCGGGCCTCGGCTCGCCCGGTGGTCGGCCTGTGCGGCCGCCCGGGACGGCGTGCCACCGACCTGCGGCCGCCACCCTAGCAAACGTCGGCGGGCCGCCCGTGCCGCGGCGTTCCCCACGCGGCGGCCCGTCGGTCGCTCCCCGTCCCGCCAGTACACTTGCCCCTGGTCCGCCCGCCGTGGCGGACGACGGGGTGTGGCGCAGGTTGGTAGCGCGTCCGCTTTGGGAGCGGAAGGTCGCAGGTTCAAATCCTGTCACCCCGACCTTCGCGCGGCGCCCTGCGGGGCGCCGCGGGACGTCGTCGACGTCCGGACCGTCGAGGCGGTCCCGTCCCCGGGAGGTGCCCGTTGACCCCGTCCTCCGCGACCGCCGGTCCGGCAGCCCGCGTGACCCTCGCCGCGCTCGTCGCCGCGGGCAGCGGTGCGGTCCTCTCGCTCCAGGGACGCCTCAACGGCGACCTCGGGGCCGCGGGCACGGGGCCCGTCCTCGCCGCGTGGCTCTCCTACGTGGGCACCCTCCTCGCGACCGTGCTCGTGGTGGTCGCCCGCCGCCGCGTCCGGTCCACGCTCGCCGTCGTGCGCTCGTCCGCCTCGTGGTGGTGGTTCGCCGTCGGGCTGTGCAGCGTGCCGATCGTCGTCGCGATGGCCGCCGGGATCCCCCTCGTCGGGGTCGCGGTCGCGTCCGTCTGCTCCGTGGCCGGCCAGACCGTCGCCGGGCTCGCGCTCGACGCGCGGGGCGTCGGCCTGCCCGCGCCGCTGCGGCTCACGCCGCGTCGTGCGGGCGCCGGCCTCGCGGCGCTCGCCGGTCTGGGCATCGCGGTGCTCGGGAGCAGCGCGGGCGGTCCCGGGTGGGCGGTCGTCGCGGCCGGTGCGGCGCTCTTCGTGGGCGGCGCGGTGCTGTGCGGGCAGCAGGCGGGCAACGGCCGCGTCACGCAGCTCACGGGCGACCCGGTCGTGGCGACCCTCACGTCGGTCACGGGCGGGCTCGCCGGGATCACGCTCGTGTGCGCGCTCGGCGTCCCGTTCGGCGTGCTCGACGGCGTCGTGCTGCCCCCGCAGTGGTGGCTCTACCTGGGCGGGCCGCTCGGGACGGTCGTCACCGTCGCGGCCGCGTTCGCCGTGCGCCACCTCGGCACGTTCGTCCTCACGCTGACCGTCGTCGGGGGCCAGATGGTCATGGCGGTCCTGCTCGACGTGCTCGGCGTGGTGGGGCTGCGCTGGCCGACCGTCGTCGCGACCGCGGTCGTCGCGCTCGCGGTGCTGCTCGTCGTGCCCCGGCCGGGACCACGGCCCGGGTCGAGGTGAGGATCGGGGTCGGGATCGAAGTCAGGATCGGGTCAGGATCGCGGACAGACCCGCGCGTCGGGCGCGCTTGACCGCTCGCGTACGATGGGACGGTTGCCCGTACGCCCGCGTGCGGTGCCGTCCCCGGCCGCCCGCGGCCCGCCCCGATCAGTTGGAGATCATCGAAGTGAAGAGCGCCGTCGAGACCCTGGACCCCACCAAGGTCAAGCTGACCGTCGAGGTGGAGTACGACGAGCTCAAGCCGAGCATCGACCACGCCTACAAGCACATCGCGGAGCAGGTGAACATCCCCGGCTTCCGCAAGGGCAAGGTCCCGCCCCGCGTCATCGACCAGCGCGTCGGCTGGGGCGCCGTGATCGAGCACGCCGTCAACGACGCGCTCTCCGGCTTCTACCGCCAGGCCGCGAGCGAGGAGAACCTGCGCCCCCTCGGCCAGCCCGAGGTCGAGGTCACCGAGATCCCGGCGAAGGCCGGCGAGGGCCAGCTGGTCTTCACCGCCGAGGTCGAGGTCCGCCCCGAGATCACGCTGCCCGCGCTCGACTCGCTCGCCATCACCGTCGAGCCCGCCGAGGTCACGGACGAGGACGTCACCGAGCGCCTCGACGCGCTGCGCGAGCGCTTCGGCACCCTCGTCGGCGTCGACCGCCCCGCGGCCGAGGGCGACTTCGTCGTGCTCGACCTGAAGGCCGAGATCGACGGCGAGGAGGTCGACTCCGTCTCCGGCGTGAGCTACCAGATCGGCTCGGGCAACATGCTCGAGGGCCTCGACGAGGCGCTCACCGGTCTCTCGGCCGAGGAGACGACCACGTTCAACGCGCCGTTGGCCGGCGGCGAGCACGAGGGCAAGGAGGCCGCGGTCACCGTCACCGCCACGTCCGTGAAGCAGCGCGACCTCCCCGAGGCCGACGACGACTTCGCGCAGCTCGCCTCCGAGTTCGACACGCTCGAGGAGCTCACGGCGGACCTGCGCGAGCAGGTCGCGAGCATCAAGACGTCGAACCAGGCCGTCGCCGCGCGCGACGAGCTGCTCAAGGCGCTCAACGACGCCGTCGAGATCCCCGTCCCCGCGGGCGCCGTGGAGGCCGAGGTGCACCGCCACCTCGAGTCCGAGGGCCGCCTGGAGGACGACACGCACCGCGCCGAGGTCACGGTCGAGGCGACCGACGCCCTGCGCAACCAGATCCTGCTCGACACGCTCGCCGAGCAGCTCGAGATCAAGGTCGCGCAGAACGAGCTCCTCGAGTACCTCGTGAGCGCCTCGCGCCAGTACGGGATGGACCCGAACCAGTTCATCCAGTCGCTCGACCAGGGCGGGCAGATCCCCGCGATGGTCGGCGAGGTCGCGCGCTCCAAGTCGCTCGCCGTCGCGCTGCGCCAGATCGAGGTCAAGGACACCGCCGGCAACGTCGTCGACCTGACCGAGTTCATCGGCTCGGACGACGAGGACGCCGCCGCGGACGAGTCCGTCGAGGACGTCGCGGGCGAGCCGGTCGAGGAGGCGCTCGTGGACGACTCGGCCGCCCCCGCCGCCGACGCCCCGGTCGAGGACGACGAGAAGGACGCGACGAAGGCCTGACGCGTCGGCGGCCCCCGGCCGGACGGTCCCCAGGACGGCCCGCACCCTCCGCGCGAGGGTGCGGGCCGTCGTCGTCGGCGAGGGGCGTGGTGCCTGGTGCGCCGTCAGCGAAAACGCGGCCCGCCGGGACGAACGGCGGGCACGGACCGCGTTAGGGTCACTGCAGCACGGCTGGACCGGGACGCCGTCCCGGCCGGCCAGGGCAGCGCAGGCGGGGGCGACCCGCGGGAGCGACGAAGGAGATGGATGTGAACGAGCTGTACCTGCCGTCCGACGCGACGGCCCCGGTGAACCGCGCCGAGGGTCCGGGCCTCGGACTCAACGACTCCATCTACAACCGGCTCCTCAAGGAGCGCATCATCTGGCTCGGCTCGGAGGTGCGCGACGAGAACGCGAACGCCATCTGCGCCCAGATGATGCTGCTCGCCGCGGAGGACCCGGACAAGGACATCTGGCTCTACATCAACTCGCCCGGCGGCTCGATCACGGCCGGCATGGCGATCTACGACACGATGCAGTACATCCAGCCCGACGTCGCGACGATCGCCATGGGCATGGCGGCGTCGATGGGGCAGTTCCTGCTCTCGTCCGGCACGAAGGGCAAGCGGTACGCGACGCCGCACGCGCGCGTCATGATGCACCAGCCGTCCGGCGGCATCGGCGGCACGGCGACCGACGTGCGCATCAACGCGCAGCTGATCATGCACATGAAGCAGGTGCTCTCCGAGCTCACGGCCGAGCAGACCGGCAAGCCGCTCGAGCAGATCCTCAAGGACAACGACCGGGACAGCTGGTTCACCGCGCAGGAGGCGCTGGAGTACGGCTTCATCGACCACGTCGTCACCAACGCGTCGTCCGTGACCGGCGGCGGCGGCACCACGGGTTCCTGACCCCGCACCGGACACCAGACTTCACCGAGGAGAACCCGTGAGCTTCAGCGCCGAGTCCCAGTACCTGTCCACCGCCCAGCGCCTCGCCGGCCCCGCGGCCCGCCCCGGCGGCATCGCCCTGCCGGGCGGTGCGCCGTCCGCCCGCTACGTGCTCCCGCAGTTCGAGGAGCGCACCGCCTACGGCTTCAAGCGACAGGACCCCTACACCAAGCTGTTCGAGGACCGCATCATCTTCCTGGGCGTCCAGGTCGACGACGCGTCCGCGGACGACGTCATGGCCCAGCTCCTCGTGCTCGAGAGCCAGGACCCGGACCGCGACGTCATCCTCTACATCAACTCGCCGGGCGGGTCGTTCACCGCGATGACCGCGCTCTACGACACGATGCAGTACATCAAGCCCCAGATCCAGACGGTCTGCCTCGGTCAGGCGGCCTCCGCCGCGGCCGTGCTGCTCGCCGCGGGCCAGCCGGGCAAGCGTCTCGCGCTCCCCAACGCGCGCGTGCTCATCCACCAGCCCGCGATGGAGGGTGGCGGCTACGCGCAGGCGTCCGACATCGAGATCCACGCGAACGAGCTCATCCGCATGCGCGAGTGGCTCGAGGACACCCTCGCGCTGCACTCGGGCAAGTCGGTCGAGCAGGTCCGCCAGGACATCGAGCGCGACAAGATCCTCACCGCCGAGCAGGCGAAGGAGTACGGCCTCGTGGACCAGGTCCTCGAGAGCCGCAAGGCCGTCGCGGTCAACAAGCCGTGACCCGGTCCGCCTGACCACGCGCCGCGCCGCCGTCCCCGCCGGGGTCGGCGGCGCGACACGTTGCGCCCCGTGCGGAGAGCCCACCTGACAACGGGGGCCCCGTGGTGTGGAATGGGGAGCAGGACCCGCTCGGCCGTGCCCGGGCCCCGCGCCGTCGAACCCGACGGGCGGAGGACCGGTCACCGGGACAAGGAGACGCGTAGTGGCTCGTATCTCAGACGGTGCCGACCTGCTGAAGTGCTCGTTCTGCGGCAAGTCGCAGAAGCAGGTCAAGAAGCTCATCGCGGGCCCCGGCGTGTACATCTGCGACGAGTGCATCGACCTCTGCAACGAGATCATCGAGGAGGAGCTCGCCGAGGCGACGGAGCTCGGCCTCACGGAGCTGCCCAAGCCCAAGGAGATCTTCGAGTTCCTCGAGCAGTACGTCATCGGCCAGGACGCCGCGAAGCGGGCCCTGGCCGTCGCCGTCTACAACCACTACAAGCGCGTGCAGGCGGGCGAGCAGGCCAAGCCCTCGAACCCGGACGACGCGGACTACGTGGAGCTGGCGAAGTCGAACATCTTGTTGATCGGTCCGACGGGGACGGGCAAGACGTATCTGGCGCAGACGTTGGCGCGGATGTTGAACGTGCCTTTCGCGATCGCGGACGCGACGGCGCTCACCGAGGCGGGGTATGTCGGTGAGGACGTGGAGAACATCCTGTTGAAGCTGGTGCAGGCGGCGGACTTCGATGTGAAGAAGGCTGAGACGGGCATCATCTACATCGATGAGATCGACAAGGTGGCGCGGAAGGCGGAGAACCCTTCGATCACGCGGGACGTGTCGGGTGAGGGTGTGCAGCAGGCGTTGTTGAAGATCATCGAGGGCACGTCGGCGTCGGTGCCGCCGCAGGGTGGTCGTAAGCATCCGCACCAGGAGTTCATCCAGGTGGACACCTCGAACGTGCTGTTCATCGTGGCGGGGGCGTTTGCGGGGTTGGACGACATCGTGGCGG